>CBFIDV010000007.1:0-35282 GCA_965661455.1 Roseivirga sp. | reverse complement strand
CGGTATTGGCGGTGATGGTCACACGGCATCAATCTTCCCTCCTGACCTGGGTTTGATGCATGCAGAAGGCATTTGTGCCGCTGGAACCAACCCAGAAAGTGGACAAAAAAGAGTTACGCTAACTGGGCCAGTAATCAATAATTCAAAGCATATATGTTTCTTAGTAACCGGAGCAGGTAAAGCAGAAAAAATTGACGAAATTTTTAATAGAAAGGGAGGTTACAAGACTTACCCTGCGGCTCATGTAAATCCAACACAAGGTCAACTTACTTGGTTTATGGATGAGTCGGCTAACGAAAAACTGAAGTAGATGATCTACCCCGATCTTCAAGACAATATTGACAGGCTACAAGACTTTGAGATCTCAAAAAAACGCAAAGAGATACTCAAGCCATTAATTGCATACATTCAGCAGAAAGTTGATACAAATGAGCCGTTCAGCCTAAACTACATTTGCACTCATAACTCTAGAAGGAGTCAATTTGCTCAGGTGTGGTCTCAAGTAGCTGCTGCGATTCATAATATTGAAGTAGAATCATTTTCTGGCGGTGTTGAAGTAACTGCTTTCAATGAAAGAGCAATCTATAGCCTCACTCGCTTTGGGTTCCAAGTTTCTATTCATGGCGTAGATAATCCAAAATACACCATAAGATTTAGTGATCTTATTGATCCTATCATCAGTTTCTCTAAACTCTTTGATGACGATGTCAACCCTTCTGCCTCTTTCGCAGCTGTAATGACTTGTTCTCATGCTGATGAGAATTGTCCCTTTATACCCGGTGCTGATCAAAGAATAGCATTGAACTATGAAGACCCTAAGGCTTTTGACGATACTGAGCAAGAAACTGAAAAGTATGATGAACGTTCAGACCAAATAGGATCTGAGTTGTTATACGCTTTCTCACAAATCCGTAAAAGCTAAGTGGTCAATGACCTAAGCTCAAGGTAGGTCAAACTGCTCAACGCTTTTCTTTCACTTTATAAAACCGAGCAGGAAAACAATTTAGCCATCAAATTCACATAGGATCACTTTACCGATTTCCTGTTTGATATGACATAAGTCATTCGTTTTGAACATGGGATTTTCGAAATTAGGTAAATAACCTGTGGACCATGAAAACGTTAATCGCTTATGCAAGCCGAAATGGCACGGCAGAAAAAATAGCCCATTTACTCTCCTTAGAGATTCATCACTGCCAAGTACGTTTATTGGATCTCAAACACGAGAACGCCTTGGTAAAAATGGAGGACTACGAACAAGTGATCTTGGGAGGATCCATACACTTTGGAGAGGTTCAATCATCCGTAAAAGACTTTTTTACTAAAAACCACGACCAGTTGATGAAAAAACGGCTGGGTTTATTCTTGTGCTTCATGAAAGATAAGGTAGCAGAAAAAGAATTTAACCATGCTTATCCAGAAGATTTACAAAACCATGCCAAGGCATTAGGTATGTTTGGCGGAGAGCTTTTATTAGAACAAATGAATTTTGTGGAAAGGTTGGTGGTAAGCAAAGTGGCTAATATAAAGGAAAGTGAATATCATATTGATGAAGAAGCCGTTGAATCCTTTATTTGGAAAATGAACAACTGATGTACCCTTTTAAATACTAGCTATGCCTAAATTCAAAACCATTGCATTTGACGCAGATGATACCTTGTGGGTAAATGAGCCCATATTTACCAATACAAGAATTGAATTTGAAAAGATACTGAGCAAGTATATTGAAATTGATGAGAACCTAGAGCAAGAGCTATATCAGGTAGAGAGCCGAAACCTTGAGTTATTCGGATATGGTATAAAGGGATTTATGTTGTCAATGATCGAATCGGCCCTTGAATTAACTCATTATAACATCAAAGGTGAAGATGTAGAAAGGATTATAGCCCTAGGCAAAGAAATGCTGAAGCACCCTGTGGAACTTCTTGATGGTATTAAAGAGGTACTCGATGAACTTGATAACGAGCACAAATTAATGATCATTACAAAAGGAGATTTATGGGATCAGGAAAGTAAAATTGCCCGATCAGGCCTAGCTGACTTCTTTGATATCGTTGAAATACTTAGTGAAAAGAGTACACATTCGTATTCTGAAATATTCTCAAAGCATGGTATTCATATCTCTGAAGTGATTATGATAGGAAACTCATTGAAATCGGATGTTTTGCCTATTTGCGAGCTAGGAGGTTCTGCTATTCACATTCCTTTTCATGACACTTGGATGCATGAGCATATAGAAAAGCAGCACACTGACGAGTACGACTATTATGAACTCAGCAAAATTTCAGAGTTACCGAACTTCGTGAAAGACCTAGAAGGTAAATAAACTACTCGCTCTATTCTGGTTTGAGTCTATAAAGGCCTTTGCCTTCAACTCCAACGTAGAGATAGCCATCATTTCCCATTTCAACATTTCTAACACGGCCTATTCCGTTGGCGATAACCTGCTGCTCAACAATCTTATCACCATCCAATACACACCTAACGAGGTAATTGAATTTGAGTGAGCCAACGATCAAGTTTCCATTCCAACCACTATACTGACTATTTTCCACGAAATCCATACCAAATGGCGCTATAGAGGGTGTCCAATGAAGTACAGGCTGTTCCATTCCTGATCTTGAGGTTTCACTTGTTATGGGCGCTCCCCCATAATTAACTCCAAACGTAATTTCTGGCCAACCGTAGTTGTTTCCTGCACCAATGAGGTTAACCTCATCCCCTCCTTGTGGTCCATGCTCATGTGCCCAAATCTGACCAGTTGAAGGCCTTCTGGCCATGCCTTGAGGGTTACGATGGCCGTATGAGTAAACGGCTGTTTTAGCTCCTGTTACATTCACAAAGGGATTATCTGAGGGAATAGTACCGTCATCATTTAATCGATAAATCTTTCCACCATCTCTAGTGAGGTCTTGCGGATTCGCATCACGGTTTCCTCTATCCCCTATTGAAAAGTAAACATAACCCTCATCATCAAATGCAATTCGGCTACCAAAATGCTGACCACGAGAAGTATTTGGTGAGCCTTTGTATAATACCTCATGGTTGTCAAAAGAGCTATCGTTCCATTGCGCCCTTGAAAATGCTGTCATTGCTCCTGAACCAGCTCCCTCATCACTTGCAAAAGTGAAGTATACCCAATTATTACTTTCAAAGTCTGGATGAAGCTCTATGTCTAATAAACCACCTTGTCCAGTTACTGCAGCATCTGGCCCGCCACTAATGTTATTATCTACAACCTCTCCCTGAGAAACTCGCTTTATTTCGCCAGTCTTTTCAGTGACAAGAATGTCTCCATTTGGCAAAAAAGCCATTCCCCATGGATTGTTAAAATCATCACTTACTAATTCGAATGTCACGGCCTCAGTATCTTCCTCTGGAATAGGCAATGGCGATTGAGAGTTTGAGTCAGAGCAAGCCAAAAGAAATAAGCTAAGGCATAAAAGAGTGATCTTACAACGGTTCATGTGCTAGGATTTTGTTCAAAGGTCTATCTTTATTATGTCAAATTGAACCACATTGTTCAAATTTCCAATAACTTTTACCTATGAAACGAAGCTTAATCCTTTTAGGTGCAATGATGTCATTCTCTTTATTTTCTCAACAACCATTCAGTATTCGTAACTATGCAAACTTAGCTAGGTATGAAAAGGACAATAAGACAATCCGTGAGGGAAACCGACCAGATGTAGTCTTTATGGGAAATTCTATCACTGAAGGATGGGTTTATCAATCTCCTGACTTTTTTGAAGGAAACAACTATGTAGGTAGAGGAATTGGAGGCCAGGTAACCCACCAAATGGTTTTAAGATTCCGGGCCGATGTAATTGAACTGAACCCAATTGCAGTAGTTATTTTGGCTGGCACGAATGATATCGCTCAAAATTCTGGTCCGGTAAGTTTAGAAGAAATAATGGACAACATCGTTTCTATGGTTGAAATGGCTCAAGCAAATGGTATAATTCCCATTCTTTGCTCTGTGCTACCTGCCAAAGACTATCCTTGGAAACCAGGAATGAATCCATTAGAAAACATACCAAAGCTAAATGGAATGATTAAGGCCTACACTACACAAAACAAGCTCAAGCATGTTGACTACTTTGAAGCTATGCAAGATGGTAGTGGAGGTATGAAAGTACCAGAACACACCACAGCTGACGATCTAGTTCACCCGAATAAAGCGGGTTATGCCATTATGGAGCAAACGCTCCAACCCACTATCATTAGTGTTCTAAAAAAGTAAAAGGTCGAATGCTGTGCAAACGACCTTTAAGTTCTCTTTTTCTAAATCCTTATTTCTCTACTAGAAAAGGAATATTTTCATGGGCTGTGCGCTGTTCCTCATCATCTACATAAACAAAGATTCGATAAGCGCCCGGCTCCGATGGTGTGGTAAAACTGGCATTAGTGGTCGCTCCTTCTACGAATAAACCAGGAATTACTTCAGGTACAACTTCTTCATCACCGCCACTCAGTCTGAGCTTATCTTCAAAGGCCCAAAAGGCATGAAGACAATTTGTAAAATCTATGTTGGGCTTTACGTGCCAGCTCAATACCACTTCATCGCCCACATACTGATAAACTTCGGCTCCATACGCCTCTACCACATGTAAATCGAAGAAACAGTCTTGAATAAACTGGCTGTAACGGATATGTCCAAGCTCCTCTGCAATGGATGTTGAGTTTTTGAGATCAACAAACATAACTACTCGTTTTCAACACGTGGTGAGTAAAAGTCACCTTTTATTAGTCTAACCAGATTTCCCTTACCTAAGAACAGGTTCACATTTCGGAAAAGATCAATCACAATGTTGACTAAAATGGCGTAAAAGAATAATAAATAAGCATTCGGGTTAGACATAAAATCCGCAAAACTTATGGGCTGGTTGAACCCAATGACATTCTGAAAGAATAGATAAGCTAGAATGTAAATGACCATCATAATGACGATTACCGAGAAGATGCCAACAATGGTAAGTCTCCAAAGCGGAACCCTTCGATATAGATACTTTTCTAATCTGTAATTGGCATTTCCGAATAAGAACCCTGCAACCAAGGTGAAAATGATCACCATTCTAAGACTATCAAATAGCTCTGGTGTGACAGGTGCTTCTACTGTTACCCCTACATTCCTTACGACACCCCAAAATACCAGTGCGAAAAACCAGCCTATGGTATAGTCTCGCACCGTTCTAATTTTAGCTCTATTTCTATCTAAAAATTCTTTCAAGACTTTAATCAAAAACTATTCGACAATACAATCTAAGTCGATTTATGCAAAAAGGGTTCAATCCTAAACAAATACTAGATTTGGTATGAAGACGACCAGTTATCTAAAGAGTTTCTAATTATTGATCGTTATTCAGTTAAATACGCTAGAAAGAATATCTTTGAAATATGTCGAAAGCGGAAATAAGACTTGTCGCGGTCTTTTCTACTTTACTATTCATTCTAATTCTTTCAAAAGAAGCTGAAGTTGAGTCTGAACCTCTGTACGAGTATGAGCGAGTACTTATCACAGAATCCATTGAGGCAAGAACTACGGAAGACATTATCAAACTCGATTCTGTAAATGTGATACCCGCGCTTTATACGGGGATCAATCAACTAGAAAGTCTTCCAGTTCAAGAGGCGAAATACAGGTTTATCGATATAATGCTACCAGCAATTTTGGTGGCTAGGTATAACATTGCCCAAGATAGTATTCACGTTGAAAACCTTAGAAATAAGAGGCCTTGGTCTTTTTCAGATAGCTTATTTTTCGAATCTGTAAGCAAAAGATATAAGACCAAAGACACCACACAACTACTATTCAGAATGGCCACACACCCTAATAGCCTCACATTAGCACAGGCTGCCGTTGAAAGCGGTTGGGGAAGTTCTCGTTTCTTCAGAAAAGCGAATAATGTCTTTGGCGTATGGTCTTACAACGAAAATGAACCACGCATCCCTGCTAGTATTAGAAGAAAGGGTTATCAGGTTTTTTTAAGAAAGTATGACGACATCTCAGGATCTATAAAAAACTATTTCGAAACACTGGGCCGCGGCTCTGTTTACAAATCTTTCCGTAAGGCTAGGTTAGAAACCAAAGACCCCTTTGAGTTAGCAAATCACTTAATTCGTTACTCTGAACGCAAAGAAGCCTATATTCTTCAGTTAAAGGGTATGATTGATTTCAACGATTTTGAACGATACGACACCTTCCGTATATCGCCACGTTATATAGTTCAGAAACCAATAATTGATGATTAGGCACGCGCTACTCCTTGCTTTCTGTTTTTCTGTGTTGCAGGCGCATTCGTTCCAAAACATAAATGCCTTTGTATATCATCGTTTTGGAGATGATAGATACCCAAGCACCAACATTGACCTAGATAAATTTGAGGCACATCTCAAATACCTTTCGGAAAATGAATATGAGGTAATATCCATGGCCGAAGTGGTGAAGCGTTTAGACAAAAAGCGAGAGAAAGACTCTAAAATAGCTGTGATCACGATAGATGATGGCTTCAAGAGCTTCTATCAAAACGGATTACCATTATTGGTAATAATATGGCTTCCCTGCCACATTATATGTCAATACAGAAACCGTTGGAGCCGGAGACTTTATGTCTTGGCAGCAACTAAATGAAGCTCAAGCCAAGGGAATTGAAATTGGAAACCACTCTCATGCGCATTCTTACTTTTTGAATGAGTCTCCAGAATTTTTTGCAAATGATTTAAGAGAAAGCGAAGCCCTGTTTGAAGCTCACCTTGGTGTTATTCCAAAAACATATGCCTACCCTTATGGGGAGTGGAATTTTGAAATGGCCTATGTATTAGATACCGCCAACTACTCTTCTGCTGCAGCTCAAAACTCAGGGGTTATTGGCAAACTGTCTAATAGATTCTATTTACCACTATTCCCTATGTCGAATGCTTATGCTGACTTAGATAAATTTGTTGAAAAGCTAACGGTAAATAGTATGCAGAACTTTGAGATTGAGGTTATTAAAACTGGCTATATGGGTTCTAAAACAAAACCCAGGTTAGTATTGCGATTTGCTCCTGCAACCTATGAGGTTCGGAGCGTTCAAGGTTTTGGTACAACAAGTGGTGACTGCACACAATGGTCAAATAGACTTTGAGACGTCAAAAGAAGGCACAATCTTCAGGATTAGCCTTTAGTTGCTAGCATGTTATTGTCTTTTAACTAGATTTGAAGCCTATTTGAAAATCATGAAGAAACTGCCCAAAATAGCACTCGTTCTCATCATCATCTTCGCTAATATAGCCGCTGATCAAGTCACAAAAGTGATGGCTAGAAATCAGATTGAATACAACGAGACCATTAATGTAATTGGAGACTATTTAATCTTTACCAAAGTAGAGAATACCGGGGCATTTTTAGGGATGGGCTCAGAGCTTTCTCCGTTTTTGAGAACAGCACTTCTCCTTATATTACCATCATTGGTTATGATTGGTGTATTTGTTTATATAATCAGAACTAAATACCTGACAAACATTAGTTTATGGGGACTATCATTTATAGTTGGAGGTGGTATTGGGAACCTATTCGATAGAATAGTTTACGGCTCTGTAACTGATATGATCTTCCTAGACTTTCAATTTGCACATACGGGTATTTTCAATGTGGCTGATATGTCTGTAATGGTCGGCACGGGCCTAATTCTACTTGAACAATTCTTCCCTAAGAAAAAGGAAGCGGCAACCGTTTCTGAATAATAGATTAACTTATAGTTTAATACTTTTTAGACTTAGCTTAATCAATCATGAAGCATTTTTTAATACTCGGACTCTTTTGTCTGAGATCAACTTTATTCGCTCAGAATACTCTTACCCTTGGTAATAAGAAACCTCCAAAGGCAAATCTTCAGGAAATGGCTTGGCTTACCGGTTATTGGCAAGGCGAAGCTTTTGGTGGCATTTCAGTAGAGATTTGGGCACCACCGGCCGGAGATTCTATGATGGGCTCCTACAGGTCTGTAAAAGATGGGAAAGTTGAATTTTACGAGATATGCCAGATTCGTCAAGAAGGCGAAACACTCATGATGCGTATTAAACACTTCCATGGTGATCTCAAAGGATGGGAAGAGAAAGACGAAACAGTTGAGTTTCCACTCGTTAAAATTGATAAAGAAGGAGCCTATTTTAAAGGATGGACCATTAAGAAGCTTTCTGAAAATGAGATAGTGATGTACTTGAATGTGGGTTCAGAGGATCAAAAGCAAGAAATTGAATTTAAATACAAGAGAAAAAGTCTATAAAAAAGTACCCTCAACTATACCTTTTGACTATCTATGCGTTCATATCATGATGCATTACAAAACCTACTCCCGTTTCCTTAAGGCACTGCTGGTCACCCTCCTTTTTGTTGTTACAATTTCTTGTTCGGATGATGATCCTGGCACACCGGTAGAAGAATCGGGCTCAGGAGCTATTCAAGGTGTTGTTGTTCTTCACGATCAGTTTGGAATACCTGTAGCGAATGAAGACATGACCATCAGTATTACCGGAGAAACATACACAGCTATTACTGCAGCAAACGGAAGCTATGTCCTTACAAGCGTTCCTTTAGGTACTTATGAGCTTGTTTATGAAAAAGAAGGATTCGGCACATTTAAAACTGAAGTAGAACACTCCAGAAGTTTTGAACGCGGTTCTACTACCCTTTTAACCTATTATCTAGGTGAGAAATCTACCACATTTGTAGGAGGCAATGGCAGCGCGGCCTTTGATAACGGAAACTTGGTTATTGACGCAAGTACGCTGCCAGCAGGTTCTGCAACCAACCCAGTATATCTCAGCACGTTTTTCAGTAAAGAGGATAACGTATTTAATCAAGTGAATATTGGTGTAATTGGGCCAGTGAGATATATATCGGGCTCAACAAATGTTGAAGTAGAAATTACGGCTGCGGAGCTTGCCAATTTAGGTTTTACATCCGGAGAAACCATCTACTTCAGAATCTATGGAGATTCTTTCCAAACGAATGCCTATCAAGGCGAAGACGGCAAGATTCACCCAAATGCAAATACTACATCGAATGCATCAGTTTCTGGCTCCATTGTAATGCCCTAAAGAATAATCCACAGCGCAAATGCAATAATTAGAATAACCGCAATCCAGACATTCCCTTTAGCTTGTCGAGGAAATTCGTACTGACAAATAGGGCATACTTTTTCTGAAGCTTCAATTTCCATTGCACAGGAAGGACATTCTATCTTTTTCACTTGCGGTAGTTTTGTGTAATTTAAACAAATGGGGCAAAACAAAAATATTAGAGGTATTGAACCAGTGCTCCCATCTCAAAACATTTCTAGAGACCTAGCCTGGCATGAGCAATACACAGGCTTTACCAAGTCTTTTGGTGACAATATGTATGCTGGAATGGCTAGAGACCAATTATGCATTCATTTACAATGGCATGCGGACAGTACTGAAGATCCACTTTTAGGTGGCTCTGTGATTAAAATCTTTGTGCATGACTTAAACCCTTTTATTGATGAATTCCTGGAAAGAGAAACCATTAAGGAAGACAACATCAATAGAAATACCCCTTGGGGAACCGATGAATTCGGGTTTTTCGACTTAAATAAAAATGCCATCTACTTTGTACAAGACCTATGAGTAAAGAAATCATTACCCGATTTTACACAGCCTTCCAACAGTTAAATGCCGAATCTATGGCTGCCTGCTATCATCCGAATGTAGAATTTGAAGACCCCGCTTTTGGTAACCTCACAGGAGAACACGTTTCTAATATGTGGCGAATGCTATGCAAAAACCAAAAAGGTAAAGGCATGAAAGTGGAATTTGAGGTTAATTCAGACTCAAGTGCACATTGGGAGGCAGAATACACCTTTTCAAAAACCGGCAGAAAAGTCCACAACAAGATTGACGCTTCCTTTGAGTTTAAAGATGACCTAATCATCCAACATGTAGACACATTCAACCTACATAAATGGGCCAAGCAGGCCTTAGGTTTTCAAGGATCATTACTCGGATGGACAGGCTTTTTCCAACAGAAATTACAAGACCAGACAAATCGCTTACTCAAGAAATATGAGACTAGTCTCTAGTTTTTGAAGGGATAGGGTTAGCTTAGGAGTGAATAAACTAACTTTTAAGATTACTAACCTATTTTATGAAAAAGCTATACTCGCTTATCCTTGTGGTATTTCTTTCCCAAGGACTTTTCGCACAACAGGTAGTTGATGCGATTATCAAAGAGGCCAATGACAATTCTATGTTAAAAGAATTGGCCTATGAACTACTTGATAAAAACGGGCCGCGTTTGGTGGGATCACCTCAAATGCAATCAGCACACGACTGGGCTGCAGCCAAATACAACTCATGGGGCATTTCTGCCGAGAACCAGCAATGGGGTGAATGGCGCGGTTGGGACCGTGGTATCACACATGTGGATATGATTGAGCCGAGAGTTAGAACACTTGAAGCAATGCAATTAGCATGGTCTGCATCTACTGATGGCCCTATCGAAGCAGATGTGGTTACAATACCCGAATTGGAGAATGAGCAAGCCTTTAAGGATTGGTTGCCTTCAGTAAAGGGAAAATTGGTTTTAGTCAATCCCCCTCAGCCAACTGGGAGACCAGGTTATAACTGGGAGAAATTCGGTAAAGAAGAGTCTATTGAGGCGATGCAAGCAGAGCAAAGAGCGGTGAGCGGTGCTTGGAACAGAAACTTGAGAAACGTTGGAATGAATAGCAGAACGCTACCAGCAGCTTTGGAAGAAGCTGGTGCGGTAGGCCTTCTTGCTTCTTACTGGTCTAGAGGATTTGGTGTGAACAAAATCTTCAGTTCTAGAGCTAAGACAATTCCTACAATTGATATCGGATTAGAAGATTATGGTACGCTACACAGAATGGTAGAGCATGGCGATACACCAAAACTAAGAGTAGAAACTCAGTCTGAAGATTTAGGCATGATGCCAACATTCAATACTGTTGCGCGAATTGAAGGTTCTGAGAAGCCAGAGGAATACATTATTCTTTCTGCTCACTTCGATTCTTGGGATGGTGGAACAGGTGCTACAGACAATGGTACCGGAACCATTGTAATGATGGAGGCTATGAGAATCTTAAAGAAGCTCTACCCTAACCCTAAAAGAACAATCATCGCAGGACATTGGGGTTCTGAAGAGCAAGGATTGAATGGCTCTAGCTCATTCGTTGAAGATAAGCCTGAAGTTGTTGATGGCCTACAAGCCCTATTCAACCAAGACAATGGAACTGGTCGTGTAGTTCGCATAGGTGGCCAAGGCTTCTTACATGCTTATGAATTCTTTCAACGTTGGATGCAGCCAGTACCGAATAACATTAAAGGTGAAATTGAAACAACCTTCCCAGGAACGCCTGGTGGCGGTGGTTCTGATTACGCGTCATTTGTGGCTGCAGGAGCTCCAGGTTTTAGCTTAAGCTCATTAAGCTGGGATTATGGCACGTACACATGGCACACCAACAGAGACACTTACGACAAGATTGTATTTGATGATGTTAGAGATAACGTGATCCTAACGGCCATCTTAACTTACATGGCAAGTGAAGACGATCAGACTTTCCCTAGAGATAAGGCTGTTTTACCGATGAACAGAAGAACTGGTGAGCAAATGAGCTGGCCAAGTCCTAGAAAACCAACTCGTAAAGGAGGAAACTAGAACAAATTATGAAGCATAATGAAAGTCTTATCTCGTATTTCGGGATAAGACTTTTCTTTTTTATAGCTAGTTTAGATTATGTCGAATAACGTTCTGAATCAATTAGTTAAGCAACTCGATGCTCTTCAAAATGGAGGCCTCTGGATGGGACAGAATTTCACTGAAAAATTTTCGCAGATTACAGAAGATGAAGCCTTTTTGCTCCCAAAGGATAGCGTGCATAGTGTAGTGCAGATCATTGCTCATTTAACCGCTTGGAAGAAAGACGCTTTACTAAAAATTCGAGATGGCAAAGGCTTACTAATCGATACGAATAATGAGAACTGGCCAGAAAATGAAACTCTAAAAGTCTTAGGTTGGCATAGAGTTAAAACCGAATTTCAAGAAGTTCAAAAAGAATTAGTAAGTACGCTCAGTAGACTAGATGATCAATTATTAGCAAAGAAATACTACGATCAGGATTACAAAAAGGAATGCAGCTTCGTCTATTTGCTCGAAGGCCTTATACACCACGACCTCTATCATTTAGGACAAATTGGCTTGGTCATTAGTATGATTAAATAGTCATTATCACCATTTTTAAAGCAACAGTCATAAACTCACAGTCATGAAACGCATTTTTACCTTAATCTTACTATCGCTTGTTGTTCTATCCTGTGAAAAAGAGTCAAGCTCTGACCCTATAGACCACGCGGAACGCTTTGCTCTAATCGAGAAGAGCATACAACCTAATTTTCAAGTAGCAGGCCAAGAAATTCCCACTTGGACGATTGAAGAACGAATGAAGGAACTGGGAATTCCCGGAGTGAGCATAGCCTTTGCTTTTGAAGGCGAAGTGGTTTGGGCAAAAGGATATGGAATGGCAGATGTGGCTGCCAACAAAGAAATGACTCCTGAAACCATGCTCCTTGCTGGATCAATCTCCAAACCTGTTGCTGCGCTAAGGGCGCACCAGATGGTGGAAGAAGGTATTCTAGATCTAGACGCTGATGTGAACAGTCACTTGTCTAGTTGGCAATTATCTGACAATGAATTTACGGAAAATGAAAAAGTCACCTTAAGAAGAATCTTAAATCACACTGCGGGGCTTACTGTTTGGGGTTTCCCGGGATATGATAAAGGAGACGACATTCCCACTACTCAAGAGGTCTTAGATGGAAAAGGAAATACCGATGCGGTAAGAGTTTATAAAGAACCGGGAGAAAGCTGGATGTATTCTGGTGGTGGATACACCATTATGCAATTGATGATCAGCGACAATCAAGAGGTATCGTTTGTAGAAAGTCTTCAAGAGAATGTACTCAATAGGATGAATATGGAGAAGAGTACATATGCCAATCCGCTAACTGAAGAATACCATCAAATGGCTGCGACTGGCTACAGAAGAAATGGCGATGAAGTTGAAGGCCAATGGCCTATTTATCCAGAAATGGCTGCCGCAGGACTATGGACTACACCCTCACAGCTCATTCAATACGCTATAGAAATTCAAGACATTCACCTTAACAAGCAGGATGGCATTCTAAAGTATGAAACGGTAAAAGAGATGCTCAAGCCAGGCATGAATAACTGGGGCCTTGGCCCTACAAGTGACGATGATTTCTTTGGTCATGGAGGAGCCGATGAAGGATTTATGTCCGATCTTATTGCTTCAAAAGATGAGCCTATAGCCATGGCGGTGATGGTGAATTCAGATAACAACATCATTATTAGAGAAATTGAATTAGCCATTGCCGATGCATATGGCTTAGATATTAAACCCGATGTAAGAGAAACCATTGATCTATCAGAGGAGGAAATGCAAGCTTATGTGGGAACCTACGATCTTCAATTTGGGCCTTGTGAAATTTCAATAGTAGATGGGCATTTGCAGCTGAGTGCCGAATATGCAAACCCACCGTTTCCAATGTATGCCAATACTAAAGAAAAGCTCTTTCACGGTATTGATGGCACTTGGCTAACCTTCAAATTTGAAAAAGACAAAGTAGTTGGCTTCAAGGTACAAGGACAGTTTGCCACTAAGAAGTGAAGAAATACTAATTAAGAATTTAGGATTAAGAATTAAGAGATTTTAGGACTCTTAGTTGATAACTCCTGATTCTTCATTTAATAATCAGGTTTCCTCCGATTCGATTTCTTATCGGAATGCTTCTTTTTAGAGTCTAGGCGCTTTTTAATGGCAGATTTAGAGGGTTTAGTTTTCTTTCTCGGCTTAGGGTCTGTGAATGCTTTTTCAACCAAACGCTTAAAGGTTTTAATGGCCTCTTCCCTATTCCTAAGCTGACTTCTGTGCTTCTCTGCACTAACCAACAGATCGCCTTCTGATGTAAGCTTAGAAGCCCACTTTAATTGGAGTCTCTCCTTTTCACGCTGATCTAGCAATTCTGAACTGTGCACATTGAATCTAAGCGTGACACGCGTTTCCACCTTATTTACATTCTGCCCACCAGGCCCAGAACTTCGGGAGGTCTGGAAATCAAACTCCTTTTCAAAATCTCTGGCTACTATGGACTCTGGATTGAATTTCACGTATTGATTCTTGCGATTCGGGTTTTGCGTATTGCGTATTTCTAATAACTATTTAGCAACCCTCTTTCCCTAAAGGGATGCCAAATGACTGAGATGCAAAGCAATTAACGCAGCTCACACAACAAATCATTCAACATTATAATCAACGACTACTAGGTCTTCTATAATACCGCCATGCGTATCGCCAAAAGCCTTGTGCGCAGGGTGTGGTAGGTAAGTGTCTCTATCCGCTTCGTTTTTGAAAGTAAGCTGAAAGATATGCGTCATGTCCTTATCGAAGCCCTCTGGACTATTATTGAGGCCCCATTCAAACGCCATAATCTCTGGAATATTATTTTGCAATCCCTCAAATGCAGAAATTAAAGCGTTGATCTGAGTCTCAGTAGCATCTACCTTAAACTTAAAGCAAACTACATGTCGAAGCTGAGTCGCATTCTTTTGCGTGGCATAGATGGAAACAAAGGCCATAACGAGTACAAACGGGATGAGGTATTTAAGCAATTTCATGATTGAAAATTAGTGATTTTTACTGTTATCTAATGATCCTTATCGCATTCAAAATGAGTATTGAGTTGGACTGCAATGCGATGTGCCTCCTGTTAGCTATCGGGAGTCGTAGGTCCAAACTAAATCGTTTTTCGTCACTCTGAGCCTTGCGAGGAACGAGCAACCGAAAGAGTCTCCTCAATGCAATCAGGAGATCTGCCTGCCCGCAAAGGCAGGTCTCCTGAATGAAACTCGAATCTTAATTTTGAGATTCCTCCCGATAGCTATCGGGATCACGGGAATGACGTTCTAATTAATTATACGTCATTCAGAGGGAGTATGCGACCGAAGAATCTCCTAAATCGATAAAGAGATTCCGGTATTTTTACGCTGCGCTTCAAAAACCCACCTATATCGGTCGGCAAACAGGAATGACGTTCTAAAAAACTCACAGCCTGCAGCTCCTTGCAGCCTAAGCTTAGCTCTTTTATGTCTTTTTTTAGTATTTTTATCCCCATTAACCTTAGACCGCTCTAATGAAACAATTGATGCTCACGCTCAGTGTGCTTTTTTTATTTTCTCCCTCAAGTCAAGAGACGGCTTTCGATGATTACAAGCAATCTATTCCCGGTACCAACCTGACTATAGAAATAATCGCTATTGATGGGGGCACTTTTGAGATGGGAAGCACATTAGAGACAAATGAAAGCCCTGTTCATTCGGTGCGCCTCTCTCCTTTCTGGATGGCCAAACACGAAACGACTTGGAACCTTTATAGGCTTTATATGGAAAGAAGCATTGATGAAAAGCAGGATTCATCTCCTAGAAGCAATGAGGTTGAACTAAAAGTAGATGCAGTTTCCCGTGCCACTACACCTTATGTGGATATGAGTTTTGGCATGGGTACCGATGGATATCCAGCCATTGGCATGACACAGTTAGCCGCTTCTAAATTTTGCGAATGGCTATCGGCTATGACGGGTAATTTCTACCGATTACCTACAGAAGCAGAATGGGAATATGCGGCTAGAGCTGGCACAAACACAGCGTATTCTTTCGACAATAGTGCTAACCTCACTGATTATGCTTGGTACAAAGACAATAGCGATGAAGCCTATCATCAAGTTGGTTTAAAGAAACCCAACCCTTGGGGATTTTATGATATGCATGGCAATGTTGCCGAATGGACATTAGACAAACAGGAACCTTACTCTCCCACCGACTTAGAAGACCCATGGCAGGTGCCCACTAAGACCTACCCTCGAGTAGTTCGCGGTGGTTCTTGGCAAGATGGTGCCAGCCAATTGCGCAGTGCCGCCAGAAAAGGTTCTGATAAAGCATGGAAGAAAAGAGATCCACAAATTCCCAAAAGCAAATGGTGGCACACTGATGCTCCTTTTGTAGGGTTTAGAATAGTTAGACCGCTTAAAACCCCTACCGAGGCGGAACAAAAGAAATATTGGGGAAGTGCAGAATAAACAGATGAGATTATGAAAAATAAATCGAGAAGAGACTTTTGTAAATCAGCAGCCATAACCACTAGTGGTATACTCATACTACCTGCGGGCCTTTCGGCTAAATCTGGTACAGCTCCTAAGCTTAAACTGGCTTTGGTGGGTTGTGGTGGTCGAGGCACAGGAGCCGCTGTACAAGCCTTAACCGCAGATGCTGACGTTGAATTGGTAGCCATGGCCGATGCCTTTGAAGATCGATTAAATGGCAGCCTCAAAGCCATTCAAGAACACTTTGATGGTGAAAAAGACATCAAAGTATTAGAGAAAAACCGCTTTGTCGGTATGGATGCCTACAGAAAAGCAATAGATCAGGCCGATGTAGTTGTGTTGGCTACACCTCCAGGTTTTAGACCCTCTCATTTTGAATATGCCATTGCCAATGACAAACATGTGTTTATGGAGAAACCTGTAGCCACAGATTCTTATGGGGTAAGAAAAGTGCTCAAGTCGGCTAAAATTGCTAAAGAGAAGAATTTGAATGTAGTGGTTGGTCTTCAGCGACATTATGAAGACAAATACAATCAATTATTAACAAGAGTAAATGCTGGTGATATCGGTCAAATTACCTCTGGGCAGGTGTATTGGAATAGTGCCGGTGTTTGGGTACGTAAAAGAAAACCCGGACAATCAGAGCTCGAGTATCAAATGCGTAATTGGTATTACTTCAATTGGTTGTGCGGAGACCATATTCTGGAACAGCATATTCACAATATAGATGTAGCCAATTGGTTTATTGGTGATTATCCAGTCTCGGCACAAGGTATGGGTGGGCGACAAATAAGAAATGGAAAAGATCATGGAGAGATTTTCGATCACCATTTCGTGGAGTTCACCTACGGCAATGGAGCTGTTATTGCGAGTCAGTGTAGACACCAACCGGGAACCATGTCCCGTGTCAACGAAGTATTGCAAGGTACCAAAGGATCTGTGAACATGGGCAGAGGAGAAATTAAAGACCTAAGCGGAGACGTTTCGTTTAAATACAAAGGCGATAATCCTAACCCTTATCAAGTAGAACACGACAAACTCTTTGCGGCCATCCGTAACGGAGATGTAATTTCTAATGGTGAGAATGGTGCTAAGAGTACACTTACCGCTATAATGGGACGTATGGCTACTTATTCGGGTCAAGAAATCACTTGGGAGCAAGCTTTAAATGCAGATATGCAATTGATGCCTGACGAAATGAATTGGAGTGACACTCCTCCAGTGTCACCTGATGAATATGGCAACTATGCCATTCCAACTCCGGGTAAGACGAAGTATTGATATTTTGAGTCAATCTTCTTTAGCGGTACTCGGGATTGTTGATACCTGATTTAATCATAAAGGTCATTCCTGACGAAGCGTAGCGAAGTTCAGGAATCTATTTATCTGGTTGCTAAATGACAAAAGTAGGATACGTATATATCATCTCAAACAAGAATAGAACCGTTCTATACACAGGTGTAACTAGTCATCTTCAATCACGAATATATCAGCATAAACAAGGAGAAGGTTCTTCATTCGCGAAGAGATCTGGCTGTACAGATTTGATGTACTATGAGGTTTTCGGAGACATTGAAGCGGCCATAGCGAGATAAAAACAACTAAAAAAGTGGAAGAGAGTTTATAAAGAGAATGTCATCAACGCATTAAATCCAGAATGGAATGATCTTTACGACAAAATCCTAGATTATGATTGAAAGATTCCGGTATTTCTCCGCTGCTCTTCAAAAACCGGAATGACGATATAATAAAAAAGGCACCTCTTTCGAGTTGCCTTTTTGTATTAATTACGGACTAAAGCTTAACGCTTAATTCCCATTTTTTCATTTCTATTCATGACCAAATGCTCAATAAAGAATTCCATCATTCGGTCTCGAGAAACAGCCGTATGACCTCTATCTGGGCCTACCTGAACTTCAAAGCTCTTACCTGCATCTTGCAATGCCTTAATCAATTGCATTGAATTAGAAGGGTGAACATTATTGTCTGATGTACCATAATAGATCATCATCTCTCCCTCTAAGCTCATAGCATAATTCATCAAATTGAATGCGTCATAACCTGCTTTGTTGTTCTCCAAAGTGTTCATGTATCGCTCTGTGTAGATGTTATCGTAGTTGATCCAGTCGGTAACTGCTGAATTAACTACAGCGGCATGATACACATCTGGGAATCTCAGTAAACTCATAGCAGAAGTAGTTCCACCATAAGAAGTTCCGTAAACCCCTACTCTGTCTTTATCGAAATACGGACGATCATAAAGAGACTTAATGCCTTCGGCAAAATCATCTTGCTCTACAATACCCAAGTTACCGTAAAGCTGATCTAATAACCTTTTACCTCTACCTCTTACGTTTCTTCCGTCAATATCTGCCACTAAGAATCCATACTCAGTTAAAGCGTTGGGCATAGTAAATGTCTCTCTAAATTCATTGGTAGCTGGTCCACCGTAGTTGGCCAAGAGCAATGGGTATTTCTTATTCGGATCGAAGTTAGATGGGAAGTGAAGCAAGCCATGAAGCTCAGTAACACCATCAGCAGAAGTAAATGTGAATGCCTCAACCGTTTTTAATCCGAGCGCTTCCCATTTAGAAATATCACTTTCGGCTAAAGTGGCCAACTCCTTACCTTTTGCTGAAATCAGCTTGGTAACAGGAGGCGTGTTATGCGTCTGCATAATATCGATGAAGTGCTTTCCATCAGGTGAGATATTCACACTATGATTCATGGTAGGATCAGTCATACGAGTGTCCTTAGTACCATCTAGCTTTACGCTATGCAATTGCATTTTCATGTGGTTGTCACCACTTCTAGCCATGTAGTAAAGCATCCCATCCTTTTCGTCTACTCGAACAATATTGCTCACTTCGAATTCATGCTGTGTAATAGCGTTTACCAATGTACCGTCCCAATTGTACAGGTAGTAATTATTGAATCCTGTTCTTTCCGAAGCCCAGATAAAGTGTTCTCCATCTTCTAAAACACGCATCTCAGGCGTATTTTTTGTGAAGCTTGGTAACCATTCTTCTCTTACAACCACTCTGGTTTCTCCAGTTTCTGGATTACCTGCTCGGTACTCCATAATGTCTTGCTTACGGTTGGTACTATGATATAAGAACTCTTTTCCATCAGGCGTCCACGCCATGCCATATAGATATGTTGCCAACGGTCCATCCTTAAATGCACCATCACGCACGTCAAATTCTGTAATTTTCTTTGTATCGAGATCATAAACCATTAGGTCAACAGGTAGATTGGCCTCTCCAACTTTAGGGTATGACATTATCTCTAGTGAATCATACAATGCCAACTGATCAAGTAGTACATAATACTGCTTAGCACCTTTCTCATTGAATTTATAAAAAGCGATCTTTTTGCTATCGGGTGACCACCACATGGCTGTATTCTGCCCCAGCTCTTCTCCATAAACCCAAGTAGCAATTCCATACTTGTTCATGTTCTCGGTATTACCATCTGTTGTAATGGCTATTCTACCACTACCGTCAGGCTTACTCAGGTACATGTTTCTGTTTTCAGTGAATGCTTTCCATTCTCCATTAGGAGAATCCGCTGAAGGATATTGACGACCTCGAGCAGGTCTCCAAGCTCTTGGTCTACGTTCCGGACGAGGTGGTGTACCCATATCGGTCATCTCATCTTTCTTTACATCGTATTGCCAAAGCTTGCCATCTTTAACATACTCGAATGTCTTGCTGTCGTCTGCCCATGTGGCATAAACAACCCCAGGCTTTAACGAACCTCTGATCTGAGGAGCAGTTTTAGTGAACTGCGCATGCCCTGGCATGTTTTTAAGCTTATCCTGAGCAAGGAGGTTAAAGCCTGAAAAACAAATCAAAAGGGCTAAAAACAGTGATTTTGAATATTTACTGATCATATAAAAAGGATTCTTTGTTTCCATAAGATTTGAGATGTTAATACTAATACATTCAGCGCTAAAAAACAGACAAAATCACTTAGATGGTCGCTATACCCAATAAAGCAAACGGTGTCAACAGATTTAAACTGGGTTCATAGTACATTCTATCGTTTTAGTAGTAGTTTCAATGTGTCGTATTGATTACACCTCATTCACTATATGCCTATTTTTAAAAATTTCCTTAGCACTCGTTTCTTATACATTATAGTAGGTTTCTTAGTGCTATCAATTCATTCCCTATCAGCGCAAACCACTCAATTAGGTGCTGGTAGCTATACAAACGCATTTCCTGGTGTGGATGAAGCTGGGAGAAATGGATTTCCTCCGGGAGTGCCACAATTAAGCGGTAATGCGGCTGGTAAACCCGTTCCTACTAATGATTGGTGGTCTTTGCTATTGAAGGATGATCATGTGAGTAATCTCTTTAACTACCCTATGGCCTTAAAAACGACAGAACAAGGTCTTGTTGTTAGTTATATTCCTTGGGGAGTTTATGACGATCAAGAACCTATCGTAATTGGTGTTACAGATCTAAACGCAACACAAGCCACTATTTCGGATTATACAGACTGGACCGCAACATTCGATTTTAATGATGATGCTCATCAGATGGAGGCCACATCTGGAATTGCCATGCCCTTTATCTATTTCGAAAAGCAAAGCAGTGATGAAGCAAGAATCATAATTAACCTAGGTAATGTTACTGTTGATGGCGAGATGATCATTGTTGAAAATGCTAGAAATGGTGGAGACTTTGCCATTTATGCACCTACGGGAAGCACTTGGACAGTAGATGGAAACACCTATACTTCTGATTTAATTGGCAAAGACTATTGGTCATTAGCTATGATTCCTCTAGATGCTACTTCCGTGGCAGATGTAGCTGAAGAATATAAAGCTTATGCCTATGTATTCCCTACAAATACCACTACAACTTGGAACTACAACCAGAGTACTGGAGCAGTTATAACAGATTTTACAGTGACCACTGATGTTAAGGAAGGTAACAATACAAATGTGTTAATGGGTCTTCTTCCCCACCAATGGGACAACTTAGCTACTTCTTCAGCAACACCAGCCGCTTATAGCTACAGTTCTGTTCGTGGTGAAATCAAAACTTTAGCGGGTAACAACTTCACAGTTGAAAACACATTCAAGGGTATTCTACCAAACATGCCTTACTTATCTAATTACAGTGAGTCGTTTAGCCCTGCAGAATTAGACAAGAAAATTTCGGCCTTGGAGAATGAAAGTTTAGCCACTTGGACAGATTCTTATAATGAAGGACAGGTGATGAATCGTTTGATTCAGACAGCGCGAATAGCAGACCAAACTGGAGATCATGAGGCAAGAGATAAAATGATCGCAACAGTAAAAAAACGCTTAGAAGACTGGTTGACCTATGAAGCATCAGAGGTGGCATTCCTTTTCTATTATAACAGCGATTGGACAGCCTTATTGGGTTATCCTGCAGGTCACGGTCAGGATACTAATCTAAATGATCATCACTTTCATTGGGGTTATTTTATACATGCTGCTGCATTTATGGAACAATTTGAACCAGGTTGGGCAGACCAATGGGGAGATATGGTGAATCTTTTGGTTCGCGATGCCGCAACTCAAGACCGCAATGATCCTCTATTCCCTTTTCTTAGAAACTTCAGCCCATATGCAGGACATGCTTGGGCTAACGGTACAGCCTCCTTCCCACAAGGCAACGATCAGGAGTCGACTTCTGAAAGTATGCAGTTCAATTCTTCACTAATCCATTGGGGAAGCATTACTGGGAATGATGAAATAAGAGATCTAGGGATATTTCTTTATACAACAGAACAAACAGCTGTTGAAGAATACTGGTTCGATAAATACGAAAGGAACTTCAAAGAAGATCAACAATATGGATTGGTTTCGAGAGTTTGGGGTAATTCATACGACAACCAAACCTTTTGGACTTCGGATATTACAGCTTCCTACGTAATAGAAATGTATCCAATTCATGGAGGATCTTTATATTTGGGTCATGATACCACTTATGTGCGTAAGATTTGGGATGAATTGAAACAGCACACCGGAATTTTAAATAATGGAGATAATAACCCCAATCTATGGCACGATGTCATTTGGAAATATCTAGCATTTCTAGATCCAGAAGAAGCGGTATCACTTTATGCCCAAAGACCTGATAGAACATTGAAATTTGGGGTTTCTGATGCGCAAACCTATCATTGGCTGCACGCCATAAATGCCATGGGAGTAGTTAAAACAGATATTATCGCTGACTATCCTATATCCGCTGCTTTTGAGAAAGACGGAGAAATGACTTATGTAGCTCACAATTATACAAGTAGTACGCTTGTCGTTAATTTCTCAGATGGATTTCAGCTTGAAGTGCCTGCTGGTAAAATGGCTACCAACCGTGATGTGGATATATCTGGAAGCATCAGCTCTAATTTCGATAGAGCAGGAAAAGACGGCAGTGTTAATTTGACTGCCATTCCCGATGGTCAAAATATATCCAAAGTAGAGTTTATAGATGGAAGCGAATTACTTGGAGAAGTAACAAGTGCGCCTTATGAAATTAAAGCTGAGAATCTTGAATTGGGTATTCATGGTTTCTATGCCAAAATATATCAAGAGGATGATTTTGCGGTTTCCAACATAGTTTCTGTGCAAGTGGGTGAGCAATTGCCTTATGAAGAAATCCATACACTGCCTGGAACCATTGAAGCTGGCCACTATGATAAGTTCGAAGGCGGATCGGGCCAAGGTGTCTCCTATTTAGATGTATCTGATCAAAATGAAGGAGGTTTTAGACCTAATGAAGCGGTAGACGCAGTTACAAGCACAAGCGAAGGAGCTACGATTGGCTGGATTGCCGGTGGCGAATGGCTAGAATACACAGTTAACGTGGAAACCTCAGGGACTTATAATTTGACCTTCAGATACGCTTCTGAAAACGGAAATGGTGGAGGACCTTTCCACCTGGAACAAGACGATATTGCGATTACAGATGATATTGATGTACCTACTACTGGTGGTTGGGATACTTGGCAATCACAAACCGTAGAAAACATTGAGTTAACTGCAGGCTCTCACATCCTCAAACTCGCATTTGGTGGTGGCGAATTCAATATAGCTAGAATGACTTTTGAGCGATCGGGAGACCTATCATTCAATCAACCTATTGCCAAGGCTGGTGAAGATATCTGGATTGATAGCCCAGAGACAGAGGCCACAATGAACGGTTCAGAAAGCAGCGACCCAGAACAAAGTTCGCTTTCTTACCAGTGGACACAGGTTTTCGGTCCTACCGAGGTTTCCTTTTCAGAAGCAACAGATGCTAATACCCTAGTCTCAGGCTTAGAATCTGGGATATATCTGATGAACCTAGAAGTGAGTAATGGAGATTATACCGATAACGATGAGGTATATATTTATGTAGATCAAGAGAGACCTGTTGTAAATGGCTTAGAGTCTGCTTTAAAGAATAACATTCGCTTCTTCCCCAATCCAGTTGAAACGAGATTATACATCGCCCAAGATGCATCAAAATCACTTAGAATACATAGTATTTACAATGCCCAAGGAATGGAACAAATAATTAAGGCAATTGGCAATGAAGATCAAATTGAAGTAGATTTTTCAACCTATACAAAAGGCTTGTACTTCATAATTGTACAGAAAAATGATACGCGTTATGTGATGAAAGTTTTGAAGAATTAGATTGAACTTAGCCTCTTTTAAAAACTAGTTTTTTCTCAGAAGAAAGTTCTTGATCAAACGCGTAACCGTCATAATCGAAGCCTCTAAGGTCTTCTACATTTTCAATTTGATTCTTGATTACGTATTGAGCCATTAAACCTCTAGCCTTCTTAGCAAAGAATGAGATAATCTTGTATTTGCCATTCTTATGATCCAAGAACTCAACATCTACCACATTCATTTTCAAGGCTTTTTGATCAACTGCTTTGAAGTATTCTTGAGAAGCTAGATTAAGCAATGTCTTGTCTTTCAGCTTTTTAGATTCTTTATTCAGCTCTTTTGAAAGCTTATCCGCCCAATAAGAATACAAAGTACTATAGTCATCAAATGCCAAACGTGTACCCATCTCTAAGCGATGTGGTTGGATCAAATCCAATGGCTTAAGTATACCATAGAGCCCTGAAAGGATGCGTAAATGATCTTGTGCATAAAGAATCTCTTCGTCCGATAATTCTTCCGCTTCAAGCCCAAGATAGACATCACCTTTAAAGGCATAGACTGCCTGCTTAGCTCTTTTTGTGTTTTTAGCCTTAGCAAATTTGCGATAGCGGTTTGTATTGAGCTCTGCTAGATTCTCGCTAAGATCCATTAGGTTTTGAATTTCCTCTGGAGACTTTTCTTTCAATACACCAATTAATTCAAAGGCTTGTTTCTGAAATTTAGGGTAAGAAGCCTCCTTATTGCATGGAGTCTCAAAATCAAGTGTTTTGGCTGGAGAAAGGACTAAAAGCATATCTTAATTTTTTTATAATGACTGCAAACATACTAATGGAGAAGCGAATTTGTTTGCCTTTTATATAGCTAGTTTCAATTCGTTATTGTCAGGTGCGATGCGTGATGCATGAAGCTTGTAGCTTGTAGCGTGAAGCGTGAAGCGAAATATAAAAACTCTCATTACCCATAGCGCAATACGCTGCTGTAGCATTAACTTCGCGTCAATGGCATTCGATCCTAAATCCATAGACCTCCCGGTAGTAGAAATCATAGATGAAGTCAATGAGAAACTATCTACAGCCAATTCGTTAATTGTAAATGCACCGCCAGGTGCTGGCAAAAGTACACTGCTGCCCCTAGCCTTTTTAGGTCAACCATGGTTAAAAGGCCAAAAGATAATTATGCTAGAGCCTAGAAGACTTGCCGCAAGATCAATTGCAGAACGGATGTCAGATCTCTTAGGCGAGAAAGTAGGCCAAGCTGTAGGTTATCGTATTCGCTTTGAGAATCGTACTACTGAGCAAACGCAAATTGAAGTGGTTACTGAAGGCATACTCACACGCATGCTTCAATCCGACAATAGTCTTGAGGGGATCGGGATGGTGATCTTTGATGAATTTCATGAGCGAAGTATTCATGCCGATGTGGCTATGGCCCTGTGTAGAGAAGCTCAGCAGGTACTTAGAGAAGACCTCAAGATCTTAATTATGTCGGCTACCTTAAACATGCCTCAGTTAACTCAATTATTAAAAGCTGAAGCCGTTATATCGAAGGGACGCCAATACCCTGTGGACGTTAATTATGAAGGTGATGTGGAGCCTTTTGTGATGGCAGAGATGTGTGCCAAAACAATACAGAAGGCCGCCAAACGAACAGATGGTGACATACTGGTTTTCTTGCCTGGCCAAGGAGAAATCAACAAAACGGCCGATTTACTTAAAGGTAAAATGCCCGGTTTCCGCATATACATGCTGTATGGACAGCTACCTCAGAACAGGCAAAGGGCTGCCATTCTACCTGATAGAAGCGGACAAAGAAAAGTTGTCTTAGCCACCTCTATTGCTGAAACGAGTTTAACGATTGAGGGCGTAAAAGTGGTTGTTGACAGTGGATTTGGTAGGCACTCTCAATTCGACCCTAATTCTGGTTTATCAAGATTAGAAACGCATCGTGTCTCTAGAGACTCGGCAGACCAACGGGCAGGAAGAGCAGGAAGGCTTAGTCCTGGAGTCGCCTATCGTCTATGGTCAAAAGTGACCCACGGCAGATTACAAGACCACATTATTCCAGAGATTGAGCAGGCCGATTTGGCTTCCCTAGTGCTAGAAATGGCACAATGGGGCATTACTGATGTACAGCAAATGACATGGCTCACACCTCCGCCCAAAGGGCATCTGTTGCAGGCGAGAGACCTCCTTCATCAACTAGAAGCACTAGAGAATGGTCGAATAACTCTTCATGGAAAAGCAATGGCCAAGCTCCCTTGTCATCCTAGAATCGCACATATGCTCATATTAGCACAAGAGGAGGATCAGGTGGCTTTAGCCGCAGATATCGCTGCGCTATTAGAGGAGCGAGATCCGCTAGGAAGAGAGGCGGGTATTGATATCAACGATAGAATCGATGCTTTAAGAGTTCATAGAAGGGAACAGCGAGATGGACGAAAATTCAGCAGAATTGCTAAAGTAGCCGAGCAGTACAGACGTCTTTTTGATGAACCCGAAGAAAATGAAGTGCACGACCCTTATGAAACTGGCGTACTTATAACGCATGCTTACCCAGAACGTATTGCTCATGCTCGACCTGGAAATAACGCCCAATTTCAGCTTTCTAATGGGAGAATTGCCGCTGCAGGACATAAAGATGATTTAGCTAATGAGCCTTGGCTTGCTGTATGTCATGTAGATGCTCGAGATGGCCTGGGAAAAATTCACATGGCCTCTCCATTGAATCCTAAGGATTTAGCCCCTATGGTGAAGCAAAAGGAAGTAATTGAATGGGATACTGAAGATGGTGGGCTTATTGCCAACCTGAATATGTGTATCGGCAGTATCGTTTTAAAGAGTACGCCTCTACCCGATCCGGACCCTTCAAATTTAGTTGAAGCCATTGTGGATGCGATTAAAAAGGAAGGCAAACAACTGCTTAATTTCGATGAGGCTGTAGAACAATGGCAAGCCAGAATATTGAGTTTAAGAAAATGGAATCCTCAATCGAATTGGCCTGAGGTAAGTACAGAAAGCCTTTTGGTTACAGCGGGTGAATGGTTGGCTCCTTATCTTTCTGATATTCGAAAACCTTCCGACCTTAAATCACTGAATATAAAAGAGATACTACACTTTAGCTTAAGCTTAGAACAACAGCAAGATCTAGAGAAATTTGCTCCGGAAAAGATAGAAGTACCTAGCAACTCTAACATTAAAATGATGTATCGCGACAATGGTGAGGCACCAGTTTTAGCGGTACGAATACAAGAAGTTTTTGGCCTCGAAGAAACGCCTCGGATAAACAATGGTCAACAACCCGTATTGATGCACCTTCTATCTCCCGGTTTTAAACCTGTTCAAGTAACAAGCGACCTGAGAAGCTTCTGGGCTAACACCTATTATGAGGTAAAGAAAGAGCTTAAAAGACGTTACCCAAAGCATGTTTGGCCAGAAGACCCCACCCAAGAACCAGCTATTAGAGGCACCAAAAGGAAACCCAAATAAATTATTCATTCCGTAATACCTCGATCGGGTTTCTTCTCGAGCTGAGATAACTATGAACTCCCAAAATAGAAGCTGCTATAAAAACGATAATGACTAATGACGTAAAGCCAAAACTTCCTAGGCCATCCAATCTATACGGGAAAGCTTGTAGCCACTTCTCAACCAAATAGAAAGTAGTGGGGACAGATAGAACAAAGGCAATAATCATGAGCCATAAAAAGTGTCTGTTTAATGTTTTTAAAAGATGTAAGTAATTGGCTCCCAATACCTTTCTAATACTAACTTCTTTTTCTCTTGCCTTACTCTCAAAAGTGGCCATGGCAAATAAGCCCAGAAAAGCGACCAGAATTACCATACCTGTTAAGATGTTGAAAATGGTTTTGAGAGTAGCCTCAGCATCATAGAAATTGTAATTTTCTGTTTGGCCTTCTACTTCTGTCAATGTAGGTGCATTTTTAAGACCTAGATCTTTTTTAGCCAATTCAACTTGAGCCATTACATCTTGCTTATTCCCTGCCCGGTATGAAAATTGAACGCTCATGAAATAGCGAGGCGCATAAATGAATGAAACGGGTTGAATTTCTTGTTTCGCAGATTGGTAGAAAAAGTCTTTTAATACCCCTACCACTTTTCGCCCATCAGGTAATTCGGCTCCAATTGCTGGGCACAACCCTAGCTTCTTTTTGGCAGTTTCATTGATGATGGCCACATCAGAGATCTCTGAATCAGGAACTTGAGTAAAATCAGTACCTTCTAGAATTTGAAGCTGAAACATATCATTGAAATTCTTTTCGGCAAAGCCAGTAATAAATGTCATGGCATATTCTCGACCATTTATTTCAACCATTGTTGGAGGTGGCGGTGGTGGAAAAATCGGTAATGTGGCAGAAGTCACTATTTCAATCTGAGGTATAGCTTCTAGTTTGTTTTTCACCACCTTATAATCCAGTCGTTGGCCTTCTTGATACAAACCCATCGACATGATATTCTCCTCATTGAAACCCAAATCTATATTGATCAGGAAATCCGCTTGTCCTCTTATGGCCAACGCAGCAATTAAAAGACCTGAACAAATGGTAAACTGGAATACGATCAATGACTTTTTAAATAAGCCAGTCCGAGACTTGGGCTGGGTCCCTCTAAGTATAGTAGATAGGTTGATAGAGCTGAGCACAAAAGCAGGGTAGATTCCCGATATAAGCACAACGAGCACAAGAACAAGCGCTGGCAACATCAGTTGATTTGGAGACTGAAATAGATCAAATGAAAGTTGTTTTCCGATCAGTGTGTTGAAATAAGGTAAGGTCATTTCAACAGCAATAACTGCTAAGACCAAGCTTCAGAAGGAAACGAAAAGAGTCTCTATCATCTTGGTGGAGACTAAATTCATTCTGGAAGCTCCTATTACTTTACGAATCCCCATTTTCTAATATCCTCGAGTCTAAATTAAAAGAGAACGAAATCTATATTCGGCTCACTGAAGGAAATAGCCTTGAACTAAGCGAAATCGTTTATGATAAGAACGAGTTGGGTTTTCTTCACCATAAATTACTTGAGCACAAAAGTTTAACTGAATGAACCACACAATTCATGAAAAACCACACAAAAATCTACTCCGCAGCGGCATAGGATTTATAGTTGTAGCTATTCTAATTTTTATATTCTGGAAAGACTATACCTGGTTTATAGACTACTTCTTTTTATTGTTTGGTCTTTATTATCTCATTCGCTCAAACATCATCTTAAAAAATGCACGATTGGAGCTAAATGAAAACGCTTTACTATTCTTTAATCAGCTGAACATTAAATACAAAACTATTCCTCTCTCTAACATCTCAGGTACTGAATTCAAGGAAGATCAAATGATTTTAAACCTACCACGTAACTACAAAAAGGCATTAACTGACCAAGTATACCAACGTGACCAATTGACCACACTCCGCGAGAAATTAACAGAGCAAGGAATCCAACAAAAATGAAGCAGGTATTTAACACCCAAAAGCGTCCGCTTGCACTCATATCAGGGATTGTGCTACTTCCTTTAGCCTTAGCGCAATCTTTTGGAGAAGATCCACAGTACTTCTTTGCTGTTACTTACTCCTTTGTAGCTATCATGCTCATGTTAACCTCAGGTTATATCTATTCCCATAGAAAAATGATTATCGAAGATGGACGCATAGAGTTGAGGAACATCAACAAAGAACGTAAGCGAGTAGTCCCTTTTGGCGACATCAAACGCATATGGGAGAACAACGAGAATTTTGTGATTGACCTAGAGTCTGATGTAATAGAAATAGAGAAGAAAATCTTCCATAAGGGGGATGAAGTGTCTGAGGCATTTGCAAGCATCAAAAATTAAGAAAATTAAAAACCACCTTTAGTCGAAGATGGATCAAGTTCTTTATTACAAATCGAAGAAATTATTTAAAGTGGTCGGAGTGCTTTGGATTATTATCGGAGTGCTTTGGCTAATCGAGAATGGACTAGAAAACTGGATTGGGTATGGATATTTATTGTTCGGCTTTGCGTGGCTTACACAAAACGGAAAAAGAAAAGCCATCTCGTTTAAAAACAATCAACTCATTCTTCATAATCAGGAAGATCTCTTTAATAAGAAGATTCCTATGGATCAGATTAGAAGTATTGAGAATCGTTATATCATTATTAGAATCAACCTTTTAAATGGTAAAGAACACGATATTGATAAAGACTCTTTAAAGGAAGGAGATGTAGAAAAACTTGATTCTATAATAGAAGATCTCAAGCTCCATCAAAGTGCATAAAGTGAATTAAAAATGAATAACACATTTTACCTTAAACCACATATCATTCTCATCACGGGTGGCTTTCTAGCCTTGTTTTTAAGCATTTACTTTTTTACCTATCCAGCTGAATTTCATCCAATTGGGTACATGTGGCCCCTATTAGCGGCTATTCAATTCTATTTTTGTGGTTTGTTCATCAAACGAAAGGGACTTGAAATTCATTCAAACCAAATCAGCATCCTAGATTATCATAGCTGGAAAAGAAAGTACATTCCTCTAGAGGAGATTCCTTCAATTGATGTCGATAATAGAGAATTCACCATTCTGCTTAAATCAGGTAAAGAATTCAGTATCGATAAAAGAGAATACGATAAGAAAATGATACCACACATCGCTCAAGCGCTTTCCCAAGTGGCCTAAAGCGTTCTTAGTTCTGCTCTAGTCTTTGGTACCGCTGCCCTAGTCTTAGCGTCTCGCCAAGACTAATAGGAGATTCTTCAGTCGTCCTGCGTCCTTCTTCTGAATGACGTGAATAATCAATAATCGACACTGCGCCTACGCTGAAGCGCAAGCGTTCAGCGTGGAGAGTAACGGAATGAAGAGTCTCCCTGTTGTTATGAAGAGATTCTTTCACCTTCGTACCTCAGGTTCAGAATGACGGTAAATAATAACGATCAGGGAAGTGTCACTTAACTCGCTAAGGCTCCTCTAGTCTTAGCGTCTCACTAAGGCTAATCCTCACTAGCATAGACTATATCTTTTAGTTAATTTTCAACATGACCCATGATCACCCGACTGTAAACCCTAAAAACAGGTTAACCCTCCTACCCATTCTTTTCGTTTTATGCACTCTTATTGCCTGCGGATCATCTGAAAGTTCTCCCAGCGGAGAAGAAAATCAACTGCCCGGTATCGGAGAAGCTAGGGATATCTCCTCTTTCGATTTAGTGGCTGAAATGGGCACTGGCTGGAATTTGGGCAATTATTTGGATGTCCCCAAGAGAGACAAAACGGCATGGGGTAATCCAATAACATCTAAGGCCGTAATAGAATCGGTTAGAGCCATGGGATTTCAAACCTTAAGAATACCTGTCACCTGGGGTTATAACCAATCTGCAACTGCCCTTTATACCATTGAACCAGACTATCTAGCAGAGGTGAAAAGAATGGTAGATTATGGTTTTGAAAACGAAATGCATGTGATCATCAATGTACATCATGATAACCATTGGGTAGTACCTAATGCGACCAATGCGCAAGAAACAAAAGCGCGCTTAGAGAGCCTTTGGACACAAGTGGCTGAATACTTCATTGAGTACAATGACTCACTGATTTTTGAGGCCTTGAACGAGCCACGACTGGAGGGCATTCCTGAAGAATGGTCTGGAGGCACTAGCGCTGGGCGCTCCTATGTAAATGAATTCAATAAAGTAGCTGTAGACGCCATAAGAGCAACGGGAGGCAATAATTCCAAGAGACACATTATGATTCCTACTTGGGCGGCCAGTACCGTACCGGCAGCCATGAATGACCTTGTTATTCCGAATAACGATCCTAAAATCATAATCTCAATGCACAGCTATTTTCCTTGGTCATTCGCTGGCGAAGCGTCTACTGCTTGGGGAACCGCACAAGACAAAGCTGACTTAAGAGCTGAACTTGACAAAATCCGACAAAAATGGATTGTGCAAGCTCAGAGACCCGTAATCTTAGGAGAATGGGGCACGATAGAACAAAATCCGCTACAAAGCAGAGTAGAATATGCAGCCTTCTATGCCCAAGAAGCAGCCACCAGAGGCCTTATGACGGTAGTTTGGGATGATGGTGGGAATTTCCGCCTCTTCAACCGTCATGCAGTGAGCTGGGATTATGAAGGAATTGCCTCTACTATTATCTCATCATCTAATTAGAGTCTTATGATGTACACTCTAAGATTTATCATGCTATCGTACTTCTTATTGCTCTCGAGCAGTCTTGTAGGTCAAGAATCAAATGAACAACTGAATTTCATTGACCTCTTCAATGCATCAGCAAACGAAAATGTGTCTTGCTACCGTATTCCAGCGATAATCACTGCTCCTAATGGAGATGTAATTGCCGCCATAGATGAGCGTGTGCCCTCTTGCGGTGATCTCAAATGGAGCAACGACATCAACATTGTTTTAAGGAGAAGTACTGATAATGGCAAGACCTGGTCCGCGATTGAAAGAATCGTTGACTATCCTTTAGGTGAATCAGCCTCAGATCCTTCCCTCCTCTTAGACCAGCAAACAGGCGAAATCTTTATGTTCTTCAACTACATGAATCTGGAAACGGAAAGAGACGTCTACTATTTGAAATATGTTTCTAGCAAAGACAATGGCGTCTCTTGGTCAGAACCCGTGGATATTACCAACCAGATAACCAAACCAGAATGGAAAAACGACTTTAAATTCATCACTTCTGGTCGCGGGATCCAAACAGAATCGGGAGACTTAGTCCATACCATGGTAAATCTGAAAAATGGTCTTCATCTGTTCATGAGCAGTGATCATGGCAAGTCTTGGTCGCTGATAGACACTCCAATTGAACCCGCTAATGAGTCAAAGATTGTGCAATTAGCAAATGGAGATTGGATGGTCAATAGCCGGGTAAACACCAAAGGCATGCGTTATGTACACATTTCGGACAATGAAGGTAAATCGTGGACTTCTAAACCAGAACCTCAGCTAGTTGACCCTTCTTGTAACGCCAGCATTATTCGTTACAGTAGCATAGCTAAGGGAGCTGACAAGAATATTCTCATCTTCTCAAATGCCAATTCAGTCGAGGCTCGTGAGAACATGACGGTAAAGGTTAGCTATGACGAAGGCCAGACATGGTCCAAGAGTAAAACCATTTACAAAGGTGGTTCGGCTTATTCATCCATGACAGTCCTCCAAAATGGCAACATTGGGCTTTTCTTTGAAAAAGACGGCTATAAAGAGAATGTTTTCGTAAGTTTTTCAATAGAGTGGCTTACAGGTGGTGCCAATAAACCTTAATGAATTATAACGAAGAATCTTCCCATTATTTATCGTCACTCAGAGCGAAATGAAATGTATTGAAGAGTCCCCTATCCTAATGAGGAGATTCTTTCACCTTCGTACCTCAGGCTCAGAATGACGAAAAAAAAAATACCAACCTGTCCTAGCCAAATAAATTGAGATAGGCCTATGGATTTCAGCAACCTAATCCATTTTCTGGCGTACATTCTTACTCCATTATTTTTTTAGTCTTAGCCAATTTTTATGAAAGCCGCCATAACCACCAAATACGGTAAACCAGATGTCATACAGATACAAGAAGTACCTGAGCCAGAAATAAAGGCCAATGAAATTCTTATCAAGGTAATGGCCTCTTCACTAAACTCTGGCGATGTAAGAATTAGAGCCTTAAATGGTGGCAGTGTCCCTCCTTTTGTCATGCGCCTAATTTTTGGCTGGTCTAAACCAAGAGTAAGCACGCAGGGAATCATGTTCTCTGGCGTGGTAGAAGACATTGGCGCATCTGTAAAAGACTTTAAACCCGGTGATGAAGTATTTGGAAGTACAGGTATGAAAATGGGGGCTCACGCAGAATACCTCAAAATTAAGGGAGGATCAGTGCTCAAGAAAAAGCCTGAAAATGCCTCTTTTGAAGAGGCAGCAGCTATTCTCTTTGGTGGCATGACGGCCCTTTACTTTCTACAAAAAGCGGGGATAGCCCAAATGGAAAAGCCCAAAGTCTTGATTTATGGGGCTACAGGCTCTGTGGGTACAGCAGCCATAGAAGTAGCCAAACACTATGGCGCAACCGTAACAGCTGTCTGCAGCAAACAAGGCGAAGCACTTGCAAAGCAGTTGGGAAGCGATAAGCTAGTAGATTACACCCAAGAAGACTTCACTGAACTAAACGAGCAATTTGACATTGTTTTCGATGCCGTGGGTAAGACCAAGAAAAAACAAGTCGCCCCTATTCTTCAACCTAATGGTAAGTATTATACTGTTGGCGGCATGGACGTAGCCAAAGAAACTGGTGAACAAGTGGCCTTTTTGACAAGCCTCTTTGAAGCAGGTGAAATACACGCCAATATTGACAAAAGCTATCCGCTTGAAGAGATTGTAGCTGCGCATACCTATGTTGATTCTGAACGTAAAAAGGGAAATGTGATAATCCGTATGGCGTAAGCCGTTGCGCGAATTGCAAGGGCGTCTCAAAAGACGACTGCAACAATGACGATAGTTTAGCCGTCATCCTGAACTTGTTTCAGGATCTATTGAATCGGTTTAGAAGAAAGACCTCGAAACAACCCGATTGCAAACGGAACTCCTCTGGAAGAAGGTGAATAATTAATAATCGTTCACTTGCCCCAAGAAACCTACATTCACAATTAAACATTAACTTATCGCATGCTCTTAATTTTTCGCAAGCTTAGACAATCGCTTGTGCAAAAGAACAAAGTCACCACTTACCTCCTTTATGCCTTTGGCAAATTATTTTTGGTTGTAATAGGGATTATTATTGCCGTGAGTATCAATAATTGGAATGAGGTGCGTAAGGCCAAAATACAGGAGACCAAAACGCTTAATGAACTCAAGGGGGCTTTAAATGAAGACCTAGTCGATATTGAGTTTAATATCAATTGGCATAAAAGTGCTAGAAACGCTTGTGAAATAATCCTAGAGCATTTCGACAAAAAGTATCCTTATAATGACTCGTTGAATTACCACTTTGGTGCTATGACGCGTTTTTCTCAATTCTTACCGAATTTAAGCACCTATGAAGCCATAAAAGCCAATGGATTCGGTATCATTTCTAATGATTCACTTAGGCTAAGAATAACACACTATTATGAAAATGAAATCACTTATGCATTAGGTTATGAAAAAATCAATAGATCATTAGTACCTATTAATATAGATCTGCATCGAAAGCATTTTTATGTTACCGATCTAGTCATTGGGTCCGTTCCAAGAGACTTTAATGCCCTTCGGAATGATGATGAATTCATATCTTATCTCTATGGCACCAAAGCATTTAGAATAAACGAATCCCAAGTGTTTGAAGAATTAAAAGCCAGTTGCACAGAACTTATTGAATTAATTGACCAAGTATTATTAAGTCAGGAATAACCCCCAGCTGATCCTAGCCAAGAGCCTGCACATCCTAATCAGGAGATTCTTCAGTCGTCCTGCG
>CBFIDV010000006.1:0-121267 GCA_965661455.1 Roseivirga sp. | reverse complement strand
CGGTGGGAGAGTAAGTAGTCGCCAGTTTTTATCAAACTAAGCCTCGAGCACTTCGAGGCTTTTTTTATGCGATTTTGTGAGATGAGCCAGTAATAGATTTTGTTAACGTTCCAATTTGTAAATATGTACAGGCCATTTCCTGGATTTTGTTACTCGTAACGGACTTAACATTTGAAATGTAATGGTCGTAGAAGTTTGGTGATAGTTGTTGAGACTTAATTACCTTCTGTTTTTCAATGATGCTAAATGGATTGGATAAAGCGTTAATGAAAGCACCAATCATGTAATTTTTAACCGTATCTAGTTCGTTTTTAGTAACGAGTTCTTGAGTTAGTTGATGTAATTCTTTATTAATTTCCGTTAACACTAAATCTTCATTCTCTCCTTTGACATCAGATGAGATAATAAAGTAACCTTGGTTATTAAGCGCATAAAGATGTGAATGAATGCCGTAGGTTAGACCTTTGTCTTCTCTAATATTCTTCATAAGCCTGGAACCGAAGTATCCACCTAATAACTCGTTAGTGACAATAAAAGGAAAGTAGTCGGGGTGATTTCTCGTAAACAGGCGCTTACCTAACTTAATAGATGATTGGACGAATTTTTCAGACCTGGTTTCTTGATGCTCAGCATCTGAAAAGTTACCTAGATGTTCTGAATTGTTTATAGTTATGTTTGTGAATTGGTTAAAGATTGGGACTATGTCAATTGCTATATCTCCACTAACATATATATCAAAAGAGAGGGTGAAGTTCTTGTGAAATGACTCTATAGTTGAAAGAGTAGTAAGCGATATGTCTTCCTGTCTGAGTTTATGGCCATATGGATGTTCAGGGCCAAAGAGTGTTCCTCTGAGGTTGGTACTAGCTATGTAGCTTCCTTTTTCTAGATTTTGCTTTAGTTTATCAATCTCTTTCTTTTTGAGTTTAGCTAATGATGACTCATGAAATGCAGGTTGGTAAATGATCTCTTGAAGCAATGAGACGTTTTGGGCAAAATATCGGCTTAAACCAAATAAAGAGATCGAAGAGTTATCAAATCCTGGGTTTATTTCAAGGAAGCTTCCAATGCTGTCAATGGACTCAGAAAGTTGTTGGGCGGACTTTAGTGATGTCCCTTCTTTAAGCATTTTTAAAGCTTGATGGCATTCCGCAGAATTTTTTGCATTCCACAAGGAGCCCTTTGAAAAGAGTTCTAGCTTGAACGTACCTGTACCTGGAGTATGGTGATAATATATATTAACACCGTGAGAATTTTGGAGATGCGTAATTTTGGGTAGGATTACCTCTTCTACAGTATGTATCTGAGGTGGTTTATTACGATCTAACATTCTTATTCATCATTTGATCCAGAAAGCTTTAGGATTGCGCCAAACCTTAGTGTTTCTGCCAAAGGATGTTCTTGTAATTGAGGTACCAGATAAGAGAAGTTGAGTTCTAATTGGTTCACTTGAAAACCAACTCCGGCTGTAAAGAATTTGCGATTCCCTTTATTTACATGTTCATAAAAGTATCCTGCTCTCAAAGCAAACTTTTCTTGGTACTCATATTCTGCCCCAAAAGAGATAGTAAATTCTTGAAGCTCTTCGTTGAACCCTCCTGGGGCATCATTAAAAGAACCGAACATACTTTCTAAAAGCCCTTGTTGTAAATGACTTCCATCGGCTTGAGGTGTCGCAACCATTAGTTTGTTCAAGTCCAGAGCGAACGTTACTTTGTTGTAAGGGTCTAAAAAAGTCTCTAGAGCGGAACCTATCCTAAAAGTGGTAGGTATGAAATCCTCCTCATCTGCACTGTTATAAGAGATTTTGGAACCAATATTCGTTATAGAAACCCCATAAGCCAATTGAGATGGTTTCGAGAAGACGTTCAATTGACTTCTATAGTATAATCCTAAATCGGCAGCGATGCTTGTTCCCGGTTTAGGGTCGGTTATCGGACTAGTGGTAATGTTTCCAGATAGGTTTGAGTGAATGTATTTACCTGTTACTCCAATACTGAGCTTATTACTCAGCTTTTGCGAGTAAGAGAGGGAAAAGGCGAATTCTCGGGGAGTAAAGCTTCCAAGTGGATTACCAGAACCATCAGTCAATTCAATATCACCTAAATTAAAATAGGTAAGTGAGGCCCCAAATGCTTGTTCATCATTCACTTTGTAATAACCTGTGAGATATGATATAGACATATCATCGACAAATTTGGATAACCAAGGAGTATACGTCAGTCCCAGTCCATAATTGTCTTTCACAAATGCGAGTTTAGCAGGATTCCAGAAACTCGCATTAACGTCTGGTTCAGTGGCAGCTCCTACATCACCCATTGCGCCCGACACTGGATCTGGAGCAATTGTAAGAAAAGGCACAGCTGTAGCAACAACATTTGTGGCAGTGTCTTGTCCACTGACTACTCCCGAATTTTGGGCTAGCATGTTGAATGAAAGTGATGCCAAAAGGGCAAGAACTAAACTGGCTTTGTAGCTGATTTGCATGAAGACTTTTTTCAAATATAGTATTATATGATCAATTTGAAATAATGAGCTTTTTTCGTTGTATGGCTGTTTTCCCACTGGTCTTAGATAGTATTTTGGTTGTATAAATGTAGATACCCTTATTCAGTCTTTGGCCCTCATTATTCACTCCATTCCAAGGTAATGTTAAAACTGAATTGGCACTAAGATATTCACGATAAAGTGTAGTGATTTTGGCTCCATTTCTATCGTGTATATCGATGCCTAATGCTATGTTTTCACCCTCAAGCAAATGCTGGACAAAGAAGACTGTCTCATAATTAAACGGATTAGGGTGGTTATTTATTTCTGATATGTAAGATGTATTTTCTTGGACATCAAATTGATCGGTAAGAACACTTGAATTACCAGCATTGTCCCATGCCTCAACTAAAAAAGTATTAGTCGACTTTGGTAGGTCCTTGAGACTGATTTCTACCGTGCCTTCTCGGTAATTATCAATATTCGCGCTATAGCGGTCATTTAAATTGAACTGAATACTGTCATTAAGAATAAGCTTCAAATCTTGTCCGAAACCTAATGGTGAGATATTAATACCACTTTCATCTTCAAATTTGAGAATCAGCCTTAGCTGATTTTCGTATTCACCTGCAATGCTGGTAGTGGTATCGTTTATAAATGCTCTTATTGTTGGTCCAGAGCTATCAGAATTTTGGAATGATGAGCCGCCCAAAATTAGGTTATTTAAGGCACCTGATGCATCTAATGTGTTGTTATTGTTGCTTGCATAAATTGTAATTCTTGGGTTACCATAGGCATAGTTGATATTCTTCGGCACTACAAATTCAAAGTCGAACTCTCCATTTGTAATGCTTACTTCACCTGTGAAAAGCTCAATTTCTCTGGATAGATAGGTGAATGGGTCACTCTCATCCCCCAAAGTCTCTCTTTCTAAATTCTTATCAAAAACTGATATAATTCCTCTACCAGTAAAGTCATTTTGAATCTGGTTATTATGTTCTATGTGCCCGCTAAGCATAATATTTTGAAACGCCTTAATTGTATCGTTTCCGGTCAATGGTGCCTCATTTAATTCATCAAAAACTATGTCCATCTCTGGATAGGTAATTGACATGCTGGGATCTCCTAGAAGAATAAAATTTCTATTTAAGCTCCCCTGCAGACTGTTGTTCTTAGTGTATTTGATGATGTCGCCTAGTCGAAGATATGCTCCATTCTCTTGTTCTAAGACTGCATCATATAAGGCTTCATTCAATTTGAAATTGGTACTTGAAAATACAGGACGGGTAGTGGTTAATAGCCCTATGGCTCCACCATCGTCTTTGGAAAGTAAGAACTCTGCGCCTGAGAAAATTGCCGGATCGTCATTTCTGCCAAACTCGCAAGTTGCTGTAATTAGAAAAGGAAGTTTGAAAGGGTTGTTCCATTCTTCCATAAGATCGAAGGTGAGGATTCTTTCTTGCATCCATCCAAACTCGGCACCATGTCCAGTGAAATTGATCATGAGTGCTCCATCGTTCACAGATGTGAGCAATTCTTCTTGGGCTGCTTCCGAGAACTCGCCATTTGGCAGTTGAACCTGTTCAAACTGGTCCAAATACAGTTTGTCAACTTGGAATTGGGTATAGGTAGTGTCAACAAATGTTGCTAGAATATCAGCATCTCTTTGATGAATATTTCTGTCACCATCATCTGCAATGAATAATAGTTTGCTTCTCCAATCCCCAAATGCTCTAGGGTCGGTTTCATAGCGTATTAATTTTTCTACTATGGTCTGCGCCTGCTCTTTATTGGCTACAGGGAGTCGTCCGATTCCAATATCAAGCTCGTGATCACCAAAAGCATTTTCCGTCCATTCGCCCTCGTCAATATCAAGAAACCCAAAATAATCATCGGACGAATAAGTTAATAAGGGATGAATTGAGTTTCGAGATTCATAGGTGGGTACAAAATTCGTATTGTCTTCAATTCTGTCCAGATAGTCATAAGATCCTTTTCCAAAGAATAATGCATACTTAAGATTACCTGATTTGTAAAGATATTTCAGGAAGTTTCTAATGGCACTAACGTCTTGCCTGCCTGCACTAAATTCATTGTAAATTTCTTTTGTGGTGACTACACTACTTGTTAAACCATTGTTAGACTGCCGAAAGCTTGCCAAATCCTGAGCCTCATTTTTAAAGAGTGGGTTAGTTATAATTATGAAGTCACTATTCTGGAGTGCCTTAATATTTTGATTGTCAATTCTTTCATAATTGTTGACAGGCAGGGTTTGATCTAAGGAGAAGGCTATGAATTCCTGAAGCGTGTCAGTGAATGCACCGAATGATATGGTGCCATTTGAGAGATTGTACTCTTGATTGATCACCTCAATTGGAGAGGTAGTATTCCATATGGCCACGTCTGATGCTGAACTTTCAATTTCAAAGTTGCTAATTGAGTTATTTAACATCTCTGGGTTTCTAATAGTAATGAGCTCTTGATTTAAGGATAAGTCGGCAGGAACGTCTAGGACAAATTCATTTAAATATAGAACGGCATTATTCTGTCCCCCCTTATTAAAAGTTAGGTTAAGGTTCAGTTGATTACCATCAATGTTATTTGTTGGCAACTGAAATACATTGCTCTGTGTATTGGCTTTGATGCCATATTGTGTATTGGGTATCGATTGAAAAGTTAATTCCCCGAGTTGATTATCATTCAACGTAGCTAACAAAGAAGATTGACTGAAAGATTGGCTCCCCGCACTTAAGGTTAGTTTAATTGACTGATTATCAGTTAAGGAACCAACTGGATATTGAAAGGAAACTGGGTCTTCAGTAGTAAAGCGTTCGCCAAACCACTCTCTTCCAGAAGTCAGAAGATTAACTTGGTCGTTCTCGTGGTGAATGATTTGTCTGTACCAAGTTATTGACGTGGTTACTGAAGAGATATTAGGGGAGTCAGTAATTCTCTGTCCTCGACCATTTTTAAGGGTAAGGAAATAATGAATTTGGTTAGAAAATAGGTTCTTCTCTATCTCATAGGTGTCTGTGGATTCATTATAATAATCTTTATGTGGCGAATCGACATAAAATAGAATGTAGTCTTCCGGGCCGAATGTCCCATCATTCTCACCAAAAACACGAATACTTATCTCGGTTGGATCTGATGGTTGATTCACGGCATTGGACTGTGGCAACATGCCTCCTTCTATACCATAAATGGCTAAGTTACGTGGATCAATTGAGATAGGATCTATCCCCATTTCAGACAGGGTTGTGAAGTCTACACGGTATACACCGGAAGTTTCAAAGGTCATTTTTACCCATTCGCCCTGGGCCAATACACTTTGTTGTCCTTTTACATTGATTGCAAAAGAAAGAAATATCAGAACTGATAGTAGGAGTGTTTTATTGAACTGTATGTACTTCAATAATGTCAAAACGCAGTTTATGAACTCTTATTTCGGCTTAGATTATAAATTACTGAAAGTAGAATATACGCAACAATAGCCAAGGCTAGACCGCCAGCCTTCAGAGTAAGTATAAAGATAAGACTTATTAGAATGAGTAGATACTTAATCCAATTATCTGAAAAGGAAAGTGACTTAAATTTTAAGGCTAAAAGTCTGATAGGAGAGACCAATAGCGCTGAGCCTAATACCATAAGTACAAGCCAGATATTTGGGCTAGCCAATAACTCTTTGAAAGATTCTTGCTCTAAAAAAGCAAAGACTAAAGAGCCAACGAATATGGCATGGGCAGTGGTACTTAGGCCTATAAATTCATCTGTTTGATTTTCATCAATATTGAATTTGGCTAAACGTAGCGCTGAGAGAACGGGTACAATTATAAAGCTATAAGAAAGCATTGATGGCTCGATACTCGTTGTTGAGAACAGCTGGTAGTATATAAATCCTGGTAAGACACCAAAGCTAACAAGGTCAGCTAGTGAGTCTAGCTGTTTGCCAATTTCTGATTGAGCCTTTAAGATTCGAGCCGTAAAACCATCAGAAAAGTCAAATAGTACAGCAAGCCAAATCATCTGAGAACCCATTTTAAGATCTCCAGCGAGAACAGAAATGATACCGATTAATCCACATGTGAGATTAAGCAGGGTAAGTAAGTTCGGAATGGCCTTGACAAAGATCATTGCTGAAATATAGGTAAAATCACCTGCTTCTTACTGCTTTAGGGCACAGAAGGGATTTGTTCTTTTCTCGGTTCCGATTGTGGTGCTAGCGCCATGGCCAGAGTAAACAACTGTATCGTCAGGAAATGAAAAGAATTCGTTGTGAATGCTCTGTATCAGTGTATCAAAATCTCCTCCAGGTAAGTCTGTTCTCCCTATAGAACTCTGAAAGAGTACATCGCCCCCAATAATGAATTCCTTCGAGTCATCGTAAAAGGCAATATGCCCAGGAGCATGCCCAGGGACGAATAGAATCTTTAGCGTATTTGCTCCAAATGTAACGGTATCGGAGACTTTTAAGAGTTTATCTGGTGTGGCAGAGACATAGTTTTGAAAGCCATAATTTGGAGCATAGGCTTCTACACTTTTCATGGTTTCTAAATCATTATCTCCGATCCAAAGAGGTACATTAAAATGCTCTTTACAGAATGAATTCCCAAGCACATGATCTATATGACCATGAGTATTTAAAATGAGCTTAATTGAGAGGCCTTCAGATTTTACGTATTCGACAAGATCTTCCTGTTCACTTTTTTCATAACAGCCAGGATCTATAATTATTGCTTCACCCGTATGATCGGATAAAACGTACGTATTCACCATAAATGGATTGAAGGTGAAAGATTTGATTCTCATATCATTCAAATTTGTCCAAATTTCTACGATTTAACGTCATTAAAAAAATTGATGAACTAATTTCGCTTCTGTGAAGGTAGATTATTTGATTGTAGGGCAAGGAATAGGAGGGTCTGTTTTGGCAGAGCATTTGGTTGAAGCTGGATTAAGCATAAAAGTGATTGATGATCCATCTTTTTCTAACTCTTCCAAGGTAGCCGGTGGGCTTTATAATCCCATTACCGGGCGAAAGATGGTGAAAACCTGGAATTGTGATCCGCTTTTTAAATATCTCACACCATTTTATAAGTCTTTAGAGCAAAAGCTAAGCTCCCACTTTTTATACGACACCCCCATTTATAGACCCTTTTATTCAACTGAAGAGTACAATGAGTGGATGGGTAAGAGTGCAGAACCATATTATGAAAAATATATTGGAGACATATATGGAGAAAGCCGCTTCGGGAAGCATATTCATGATGAATATGGAGGTATACTGCTCAATGAATCGGGTTACTTAGATACAAAAAAGATGGTATTGGCTTACCGTTCTTATTTAGCTCAAGAAGATTTATTGGTTGAAGAATCCTTTGATTATGATGAGCTACGAGTTACCAATGAAGGAGTATACTATAACGGCATTGAGGCCAGCAAAATCATCTTTAGTGAAGGGAGGCTTCAGTCCAATAATCAATATTTTAATTGGCTTCCTCAAAAACCTGTTAAAGGAGAGCTCATTTGGATTAAAACTTCAGAGAATATCAAGGTGATCTATAACCGTGGAGTCTTTTTAATACCTCTTGGTGATAGAGTCTGTAAGATTGGTGCCACATACGATCATGAAAAATTAGACGAATTGGTAACTGAAAAGGCAGAAAGTGAGTTAGTAAGAAGACTAGGGAAACTTGTGCATTTCGATTATGAAATTATTGATCAGAAAGCGGGTGTAAGACCTGCTACTAGTGATCGAAAGCCATTTATTGGAACTCATCCTAATCATGGGAATGTTATCATTTTCAATGGATTGGGTACAAAAGGTGTTTCTTTAGCGCCTTATTACGCTAATCAACTAGTAAGGCATTTAGAATCTAATGCGGAATTGGATGCAGAGGTCAATATCGAGCGTTTTTTTTCGTTATTTTAAAACTCCTGTTTAGGGTTTATGATAAGAAAATCAATTAGACTATTCTTTGTTATGTTGGTGCTTGTGGCTGCGGTGTCAAGCAATACTGCTGAGGCTCAGGCATTCAGGGAAAAATTCGGTAAAAATCGTATTCAATACAAAGAATTTGATTGGAACTATTATGCCTCTGAAAACTTTGAAGTTTACTTTTATGACAGGGGGCAGGATTTAGCTCGAAAGACGATTGATTATTTAGAATCGGAGTTTAGTCGTATTACGGAAACCATTGGTTATCCTCCTTTTTCCAAGACCCGCGTTTTTCTTTATAACTCAGTAACTGATAAGCAGCAAAGTAACTTTGGAGTTCAAGGGAGAGACTTCACAGTTGGTGGACAAACTAATTTTGTGCAGTCTCAACTTGAGGTTGCTTATACAGGTGATTTCAGCTCATTTAAAGGCAAACTTGTTGAGACAGTTACGGACATGCTCATTCAGGAGATGCTTTACGGTGGAAACATCGCAGAAATGTTTCAAAGTTCATTAGGTGCGCCAGTGCCCCTTTGGTTTACCAGAGGTGTTTCCAGTTATGTGGCCTATGGATGGGATAAAAAATCAGATGATGCGGTTAGAGAATATATAGCTCAAGAAAAGCAGGTTCGTTTTACTAGGTTGAATACAGAGAGTACAGCGCTCATAGGTCATTCGATTTGGAACTTTATTGCACAGAGGTTTGGTAAACGTAGTATTTCAAATATTCTCAATCTGGCACGTATCATTAGAAATGAAGAGAATAGTATCGAAAGAACACTAGGTATTCCATTCGATCAGTTCATGAATGATTGGAAGACCTTTTATGCAAATACGGCCGCATCATTTGCAGAACAGTACACCGCCCCAAATCCAGACTTCATAATTACAGGTAAGAATAAGAAGGACTTAAAATTCACTGACATTGAATTTAGTCCGACAGGTCGTTATCTCGCATATTCAGCACTTGATAAAGGTAAGTTTGAGGTCAACCTGGTTGATATGCAAACACAGAAGACCAGCTTGCTATTTAAGGCAGGACTAGAGTATATCGATCAAGAAATTGACAATGAATATCCAATATTGAGTTGGGCAGATAGTACAACGCTAGGTGTTGTCTATGGTGAGGATGGTGCCAATATTTTAGCCGTTAAAAGAATAGGTAGCAAGGGTGTTCAGAAGATCTTTATTCCAATCTTAAGTAAGGTTCAGAGCTTTGACTTTAAAGACGGAGGTAGAATAGCCGTGATGACAGGTTCTCAAAATGGAATAAGTGATGCGTTTGTTTATAATTTGGTTCGTAGTCAGGTAAGGCATATTACCACCGATAATTTCGATGATAGAGATATTCGATATGTACCAGGAACGAATCAGGTGCTCTTTTCTTCTAATAGAACTTCTGACAGTGTTTATGTTGACGGCCCTTCAGCAATAAAAGAAGCAGACGAATTGCAGTTCAATTTGTATGCGTATGATCTGGACTACCCGGATAGTACTTTTAAGCAAATTACAAACTCGCTAGCCGTTAACATTAAGCCAGAGGCATTGAATACTCAAGATTATGCGTTTTTGAGCGATCAACAGGGTATTGATAATATTTATGTTTTTAATGCTGCTGATACGATAAGTAATCAGGTTACAAATTTTAGTTATGGCATTAAGCATTATTCCATAGATGAAAAGACCAATAGGCTAGCTTATGTAGGAACGAATATGAGCAAGGATGCTATTTTCGTGCAGACTATTCAGTTGAATCAGTCAAGGTTTACACCTACTACTCCAAGGAGGGCTTTAGAGATCTCAAGAATAGTTGCTGCCAGAAGGCAAGCTCAAAATCCTACAGAAGCTGTAGATTCTACAATCACAGAGATACTCCCTAACGAAGTGCCTGTTCAGAAGTTAGATTCTATGAAGGAGGGAGCCATTAATACGGACGAATATCAGTTTAAATCAGAATCAAAAGTGAATACTAGCGACTACCAATTTGAGTCGCCTAAGTCTGATCCAACGGTAGCCAATAGGTCTTTTCTGAGCATTTATCAGAATATTAGAAATCGAGATGCAGTTCAGGGCCCAGCTCCATACGAAACAAGATTCCAGACAGACAATGTGGTTACCACATGGTTAATCGATGAACTAAGAGGGTTCTCACAGCTGATGGAGATCCAGATGAATGATTACCTTGAAAATCACAGAATTAATGCTCGGCTCCTAGCTCCAATGAGTTTTAGAGATGGATATGATGTAGATGTTGAGTATCAATATTTAAAGTCTCGAATTGATGTAACAGCAAACTATTATCGAAAATCTTTAGTACGGGCAGATGTAAATACAGCTTTAGACCAAAGATACAATTTGGATAAATTTGAACTCGGATTTGCTTATCCTTTCACCCAAAAGTTGAGAGTTGAGTTTAATCCGTTCTTTGCCCAAACGAATTACTTAGATCGTGATTTTAGGCTGTTAATTCCGTCTAATAATCCATCTCTGTTTAATGAGCAGGTAGACCAGCAAGATAATTATGTTGGTTTTCAAGGAACGGTTGTTTTCGATAATACGAATATTGTAGGAACCAATCTTCACGAAGGTACAAGAGCTAAGTTTGGTATAGAGTCTTATTTTGACGCCAATGTGACTGCATGGGCTTTTCATAACTTTGAGTTTGATGCAAGACATTACCAAAGGATTAATAAGGGGATTTACCTAGCTGCTAGATTGTTCTATGGTTCTTACTTTGGTGATGCCCCAAAGCGGTATTTATTAGGTGGGATTGACAATTGGATATTGAACTCTTTTGAGGATAATAACAGTAATGATAACCCATTGGCATTTGAGACATTAGCGAATAATAGTGACATTCTATTTCATCAGTTCACGAACCTAAGAGGTTATGATTATGCCACATTCAACGGTAGAAATGTATTGACCTTTTCTGGCGAGATAAGATTTCCAATTAATCAGTTATTCCTTAATACGGATTTAAAGTCCAATTTCATTAAGAATCTGCAGGTGATCACTTTCTATGACATTGGTTCTGCTTGGGACGATCTATCTCCATTTAGGTCAATAAATAATCAGAACGTAGAAGAGATCAGACAAGATGGATCTCCTTTTAGTGCTGTGATTAATAACTTTAATAACCCATGGTTGCAGAGCGTTGGAGTTGGAGTGAGAACCATGCTGTTTGGTTTCTATTCTCGTGTAGATCTAGCCATGCCGATTCAGAATTTCGAAACATTAAGTCCAAAGTTTCAGCTTTCAATTGGATATGATTTCTAAGTAGCTTTTGATAGCTATTTAATTCATCTATTTTTGACCACAATTCTGTGATATATGCTTCAATCAATGACTGGCTTTGGTCGTTCAAAAGAACAGGCCGAAGGATACCTAATTAACGTTGAGATTAAATCTTTAAACTCCAAGTTTCTAGATGCTCAAGTGAGACTTCCTAAACAATTTATGGATAAAGAGTTAGAGGTAAGATCTCTACTCACGTCAAAACTTGTGAGAGGCAAGGTGAGCTTGAATATTGAGCTAACTAGTCAATCTGGAGCTTTAGAAGGTCAGCAAGTTAATCAAGAGCTCTTTAAGCTTTATTATAAAGAATTTGAGGCCTTGGCTGAAGAAATGGGGTCTTCTAAGGATGACTTATTCAGGTTGGCTTTACATAGCCCAGAAGTCTTATCTAGTGCTATGCCGGATGATGAAGCGTTAAATGCATTATGGAAGAAAGTTCAACTAGAACTAAATAAAGCTATTGAGAATATTTTTGAATTCAGGAATCAAGAAGGAGAGAACCTTTCAAAAGAGTTAGCGGGCTACATTAATAATATTGGAGATAACCTAAGTGAAATTGAGAGGCTTGATCCAGAGAGAACTCAAGTGATTCGAGATAGGATTGAGAAGCATCAGCAAGATATTGTGAATTCAGATAACTTCGATGAGAATAGGTTTGAGCAAGAGATGGTTTACTACATTGAGAAGCTAGATATCAGTGAGGAGATTGTAAGACTGAAAAACCATCTCGACTATTTTTTAACAATTCAAAGTCAAGCTGATTCACAAGGGAAGAAGCTAGGATTTATATCTCAAGAAATTGGTCGTGAGATAAATACCATAGGTTCTAAGGCCAATTATTCTCCAGTACAGAAGTTGGTTGTTAGCATGAAGGATGAGTTAGAAAAAGTTAAGGAGCAGCTACTAAATGTTGTCTAAGGGATAATTAAAAAGACCGTGAGATAGCACATATTTATCTCACGGAAAACCACACACACTTCTGACCGTACGAATGGATTCTAACGACTAATTAGTTAGTTATTGTATTCAAAAAAATAGTCTATTTCAACCTGAACATAATGCTCATTCTGTGTTTGGTCTTTACTGGTACTCCTCTTTGTTCTCCAGGCTCCCATTTATGTGATTTATTTAATACACGAATAGCTTCTTCATCGCATCCTCCACCAATACCTCTCACTACTTCTATGTTTGATATCTCACCACTAGCGGCTACATCAAATTGAAGGAACACTCTGCCTTCTATACCCATTCTATTAGCCTGACGTGGATACTTAAAATGTCTATTCAAGAACTTACCCCAGCCTTTGTTTCCTCCAGGGAATGACGCTTCTTTTTCAATCACAAGGAATGTGCTTGCCGCCTCTTCTACTGGAAGTTCATCTGTGGGTGAAAAATCTTCTATGACGGTGTCGTCACTCAGATCAACATCAATTATAAGGTCAATAATCGCTTCGATGTCTTCTTCATCTGGGATCTCAATAATCTTAGGCTGTTGAATGATAAGAGGCTTTGGCTCTGGCATTACGGTAGGAGGGACATCCACCTAGTCTTCAAATTCATCGGTTAGATTACCTAGATCTTTACCTTCATAAATATCATAAGACTTCCATTCAAATGCCATAAGGGACACACTCAGGCTAGCGACTAATCCGAGCATAAGGTAGAGTGGTCTTCGCTTGTACTCATCTGCACTTTTGTTTTTCTTCTTTTCCATAATTAATTACTTAGTAATAAAACTAAAAACATAGTTAGTTAGTTTAAAATAAAACCCATCATGAGATGGGCTCTATTAATTTTTTATTTAAGTCTGAATACAATTCTAATACTCATTCTTGATTTTACAGCACGTCCTCTTTGCTTACCAGGCTGCCACTTTGGAGAGTTCTTAAGTACTCTCACAGCTTCATCATCACAGCCACCGCCAATACCACGAGCAACTTGAATATCTGAAATTGAACCGTTCTGGTCTACAATAAAGTTTAGGAATACTGCTCCTTCAATACCCATTCTTTTTGCTTGACGAGGGTACTTTAGGTTTTTTCTCAAGAATTTAGACCATTCTCCATTACCACCAGGGAATGAAGCTTGCTCTTCCACTACCAAGAATACTTGGTCAGCTTCTTCTTCTTCAGGCTCTTCCTCGAATACGATTTCTTCGATCTCAGTCTCTTCAGTAATTTCAACGTCTAAGTCGATTTCGATTTCTTCTTCGATTTCTTCTTCATCAGGAATCTCAATGATTTGAGGCTGCTGAATCTTTGGTGGGGGTGGTGGCGGTTGCTCCGTTGGAGGAATCTCCGTCAGTTCTTCAAAATCGTCACTTGCCATACCTAGGTCCATTAACTCGCCTTCTTCGTACTGTTTCCACTCAAAGGCCATTAATGTAAGTCCTAAGCTGACAATTAGTCCAACCATTACAAACATGGTTGACTTCTTGTTAATATCCGCTTTGGGAGTCTTTTTGGCTTCCATTCTTTTTAGGGTTAGAATTTAAAACTATAACATTAGTTTTAGTTCTGCAAACTTCTTTGTGTAAAAATATAAAAAACTACTAGACCAAAAAGCCCGCCCATAGAATTAGCGATAAAGTCATACAAATCTGTCATCCGACCCGGTACGAAATATTGGAGAAGCTCAAGAGCTGAACTATAGGTGAAAGTGATCAAAAATATGGTGAGAAGGTCTTTTTTAGACAGCAAGTGGCTATTTCTTGCCGCTATGAATCCCCAACCTACCAAGCATAAGAGAATGAAGAAGACTCCAAAATGAGCTAGCTTGTCGTAGCTAAATAATTTTGATTCGGGAAAAGCGTCTGAAGGGAGTAACATCAGGATCGCTAAGGTAAAAGCCCAGAGAATCGCAGGGATTACACTGGGCTTTAATATTTTTCTCATGGCTTAGACTTAACCACCAACTAAGGCCGTATAATCTTCTGCACTCATTAGGCTATCTATTTCTGAGGCATCAGAAAGCTTCACCTTAATCATCCATCCATCTTCATAAGCAGAATCATTCACTGTTTCAGGGCTGCTTTCAAGTTCTTCGTTGAATTCTAGGATCTCACCACTTACTGGCATAAAAAGATCAGATACTGTTTTAACTGCCTCAACCGTACCGAATACTTCTTCAGCATCTAGGGTGTCACCTTCAGTTTCAACTTCTACATAAACAATGTCACCTAACTCAGCTTGAGCGAAGTCTGTAATGCCAATTGTTGCTACATCACCTTCTACCTTTACCCACTCGTGGTCTTTGGTATATTTTAGATCTGCTGGAATATTCATAATGTTGATTTTCTATAAGGATTCAAAAATACATGCTTTCCTGAAATTTGCATTCCTTATTGTGATAAACTGAAACGAATTCTTCCTCCGAAGGAAGTTCTTGCATTTAAGAAGCTAGAGGAGACGCGTGGATCATTGACATTTCTATCGAAATAAAGGCCTACTTGAAGTGCTTCATTAATGGTATAATTTATGGTAGGCGAGAGCCTAAATATTCTAATTCCGTCAGTTACAATAGGATCTTCACCAATTCTTCTTTGAACGGTGCGGCTGTCACTAATGGTCATTCCCATGTTAAAGGTGAGTTCATTCGGTAGTGACTCTCTACGACCGTTTATTCTAAATGGTATTTCAACACCGGTTTTAGCAAAACCTACTTGCAACGTAATGCTATTACTCGCTTGTTCTGTGACTTGAATATTTGACAAGTTCATTGCAATATTTCTTTCCCTACTATAGTCGAAGCTTAAATCCCAATTTCCTTTTGTTCTAAGATTAACTCCAATAAAGGGAGCCATGGTTTCGGAAAGCACTAATTGCTGTGCAAGATAAACCGGAACTAACTCACCATTTTCATTGAATTCACTGGCAAGACCCGCATCTCTAAGGTTATTGTCTAATGTAAGGCCTACGGTATAAAGTGGTGAATTTATGAAGTTGCTGACATCGTATCGGCTACTATATGAATGCGAAAGGTTAATAGTGGTGAAAATATCGCTGAGCCCGTCTAGTTTGCTAAGCCCTCTATAATTCAGACTCCAGTTAGGAATTGGAAGTTTAGGGAAGGGGCTTGTACCCACTGTTTCTGGTGATTCGCCCGTGTATGCAGCGATAAAGGCTGGAATCACCACTTCTTGGGCATTTAGCGCATATTCTCCCGCAGGATTAAGTGCATCGAGGCGAGTTTTCACCTGAGAGCGATAAGATTCAAAATTACTGAATAGGGTTGAGACATTGTCATCTCCAATTTTCTCGAAGGCAGTTTTAAACATGAGGTAGCTAATATTATAGGTACCCGATCTATTTGGATTTATACTCGTGAACTGCCCACTCGCTGGGTCATTCCTGAATATCTCTTGGAAGTTTTCTGTGAAGCCTTTTCTTCCGCTTAGGGTTACTCTGAAATCGGTAAATGGTTCTACTACAGCATCATAAGTAAAGGATACAGCTTTATTCTGCCCAAAAGGGGAGGTTAGGAATTGACTAGGTGCATATTGCCCATTTCTTGCCAAGCGTTGCCTAATAGACGCATTTTGAGCGCCTAGTACAAAGCCAAATCCTGGGTTTGATAAGGCTTGATCCATGCCGAATAAATAGACCTGTGGCATAAAGCCAGGTAATATAGAGCCCTCCTGTTTATTATAGCTAAAGTTGACGCTCCTTAACGACATTAGAGTTCTAAAGAATGCTTTCGTTAGAGGTATTTGATCTAGCGTTTTTCGGGCAGTAGAATCCTGTTCAGCACCATCTCGACTTCTACTTCTAGAAGGACTATTTATTTTCTCTAAGAAGCCCACATTGTTATAAAGACTCACGAAATCCATTTGGCCTACCAAGCCTATCGTTCGGTTATTTCCAGCTAGGTTTCCTAGTGTATCTCTTTGCCCTATTGCTCCAGCTGTCCAATTGAAATTGGCAGTGTAGGATAGTTCCGAGCTAATCCATTCTGTTAGTGGCAACTTGTCGAATGGCACTGTATATGATGATGTAACCGTATGTTTGTAATTTTTAATCCTACCCAGATTCCAAAGGTTTGTCATAATAGAGTCTCGCTTGGCTTGGGTATTAATATCCCCCTCAGGTTCATCTACTATCGCATTTACGTTGGTGGTATAGTCAAGGGTTAGTCTTTCGGCTAAATCCCAATTCACCGCATAGGTTCTATCAAAGGTGAAGGATTTCTCATAGTAAGGATCAATACCTTCAGTGCCTAAATCACTGTTCCGTAATTGAGTTTTCAAGAAGGTTCTATCCAGGTTGCTATTAATGATGATAGAGCTTGGTATTGGATTGAAATTAAAGTCTCTTAATAAACTCAACCACTTGGAACTCAAAAATCCAACATTTTCAAATGGATTGATCGGTGTTCCTTGCGGCTGATAGGCATAGGTAAAACCACCCTTATAGTTTCTAAAAGTATACTCTGCAGTATTAATGTTGCTTCGGTCAATTTCACTGTAGGCATAGGTGAAACTGAAATTGGAGATGTCCCAGGGTAGAGGGATTCGTTCCACGGTACGCAGTTTTCTCACATTAGAAAAGTTGAAACTTCTTCTATTAGATATGTCTACTACTTTGTTAAAGTAGTCCTCTCGTGATTCTCGGTTATCAAAAGCGGCCAATACATCTTCCAATGGAAGATCTGGGTCTAATGGATCGAATTGAGGGACTGATCTTGCATGTTCCATACTGAAGAATGCTGGTATTTCAAGTCCCCATTCTTCTGGCAAAAACTTGTTGAGTGCCACTCTAGTAGAAATATCATACTGAGTGGTTTTCTCTCTATTTCTATCACTGATTTTATCAGAAATGCCACCAAAGCCAATGGTCGAATGGCTGAAAGTTGCAGAGATATTTCCTAAGTCAGCTAACTGAGCATCTAGTCTCGCATTAGCAGCATAACCTGCATTACTGGCAAAATCGGTAACTCTAAGTTCATTAGCCCAAACACAAAAGGTTTTGTCTTCGCGATCTGGCGAACTTGGGTTTCTCACACCAATCATTAGCGTTCTTACCGTACTTAAATCTGGGCGACCGACTACTGTTACATTGAATCTGTCCACTAATTGAGAGAATGGTAAACTCAAGTTTGCATTGGCTTGGTTCCTTGCAGCCTTAACCTCATAGAGTCTACTAAACGCAATGTCTATTTCGTTTTCTTCTGGCCATATTTCTCTCGGGGAAAGCTGTCCTCTTTGTGTCATGGTCAATGGCACTTCTACTTCGTAATAGTTTTCTGTAAAGTCAGTTCCTAACCTAATAAACGCAGTAACTTCTCCTGGTTGAATATCATCAGGGCTATCGGCATGCAAGAACATTTTGAGCCTACCATAATTCACCATGTCTTGACCAACAGTTTTGAATACAGCTCTCGCATCTTTATCTCTTAAATCTTCAACACAAAGCAATAGCGATTGCTCATTTCTTCTTCTTTCAACAGCCGAAGTATTATCTCTATCTCTTCTGATTCCTGGGGGCAGGGTGTAAGGAGATCTATCCACTCCGCCTTGGCTGTTCTCTTCTATTCCCACAACCCCAACAGTGAAGTTAGGATCAGAAGGTTCTGGTATTTCATTCAATCCTTTTTCAAAAAGACTTTCATTGAATATTCTCCACTGGCTACCTACTAATCTGAAGTTGATCATTCTTAGAACAATTGGATCGGTGAAGCCAGTAAGCACAGTTCTTAAGTATCGAATGGATTTAAAACCGTTAATGTTCCCTTCAACAAAATCTGGTTTACGAACGGGAATTCTAAGGAGATACCAATCGACTCGGTCTCCATTTACTTCATTAGTTACCTTGTCTACGATGTTATTACGGCCTACTTCGAATTGTCCGGGTTTAATATCTACCACATAGCCGTAGTACTCTTCTAATTCAGCAAGGGTATTGTCTCGGTTCAAATCTTCATTATCTGGAAGGTTAGAGTTTGCCGCTGTAAAGAAATCCCCTCCGCCATTCACGGGGCTATTCCCCTCCATACCGTTGAATTGCTTGTAGCGTTCAAGAACTTTGGCATCTCGTGCATCAAAATTTTCCCCCAAATAATACTGGAAATTATCTTTTGAAGGATCTTGTAAAACGCGCTGTCGCGCTTCAGGATTAAGACTTAAGGAGTTCAGATAGTTACTGAAAAACTCATTCTCTTCAGAGGATTTAAGCCCATCTAAACCTACATCTTGATTTTCCCTTGCGGATTCTGTATTGTCAAAAGCAGGATTTAGATATGGTTGCTTCGTTACTCGGCCCCATTCGTTAATAACCACATTATCACTCGCAGGGTCTCCATCCGCGGGAAGTCCTTGCTCAAAAGCATGGCGCTCATCTTTCATCAGGTCTTCCGAAACACTTCCTAAGTTGAAGATCAATTGACCGCCATTGGTATTCGGTTTGGCAGGGTTTATTCCGTCATCAATAAATCCTCTAGGGTTGTTTAGGTCTCCATTAGTAATGTTAATGAAAGGGTCCATGACCCAGAATTCCAGGTATTCAATATTCGTTTTGTCAAAATCTACCTCATTGGTGATGGCTCGGGTGATGGCGCCAAAATTATCTTGGGGTCTTTGGAGCATGCCATCTGGTGTAAGATTGGGGTTGTAGTTATACATACCCGGTTCGGCAGGGTAGTAGGCAATATCGAATGAAGGTTCGTTTACAATTATTTGTTGAGCATCTCTTTTAATCACCTCCTGCTGTCCCACAGATCTCACAAAGTGGTTTTCTAAATCGGAAGGAAGAATGTTCTCAGGCCTTGCTCTGCCCGTTGATCTGTAGAATACGTTATCAATCGTGTACCATGATATTTTAGCTCGTCTATAGTTATAGCCAAGACGGTCAGAGGATTGCGCGGATAAGTCGAAACGGTTGTCCGCTGTTTTAGGTGTAGAGCCTAATCGCCAGCTCTGGAAATTAGATAAGGAGAAGGGAGTAACGGTATTCTCAAAGTCGTCAATATAAGAAGCATCATCTCCATTTACGGTGTTCGAAGTTCCTGGTATCAGTTGTGCCATTTCACCACTCAAGGTTATTTTGGAAGGAGCTTTCGTATCGATTCCGGGTAGTGCATCGATTATTCTAGTTAGCAATCTAGATTCATCGCTGTAGTTGAAGTCTAGGCCCCACATGGTATTACTCACCGGTTCATTGCCAATTCCAACTCTCGTTAGCTGTGGTCTTTCATTTAAGTGGAGGAGGGTTAAGCCCACATTGGTTCTGTCATTATAAACGTAGTCTAGCCTAGTGCCTAGTAGGTTTCTAGCTTGAAAATTGAATAAATCTGCCTTTTCATAAGTCACCCTTAGCTTTTTGCCAGAATTAAGAATTGAGGGGTTTATGATCGTAACCTTGCCAACATTATAATCAACCGTGTAATCCTGCCCGTCAACCAGTGGGGTGCCACCAGCGGTTACTACAACACTACCTTCAGCAATTTGAAAGGCGTTTAAGTTTATTTCGCTTGACGACCCTGATTGAAGACTTCCTTTGATAAAATACTTGTCAAGCCTAGATACAAGCTGTGCGTCTGCTCGGGTGGTTCTATACAGTGTATCGAATATATATTTGTCTTGAAGGAATTGCTCGTTTGGCAAAAACTGACTTTCCATTCTATTACCGAAAGGTTCTAGATATGGAAACATAACATAGCCTCGATCTGAGTTGATCGTAATTCCTTCCACAAAATCGAAGTTGCCGTCTTTCTGCGGGTCTCCGTTTTGATTGAGCTTGTCAAGGCCCATAATCTCAATGAGAGGAATGTCTTTTGTATTTTCACCTTCGTGCAAACTTGGATTATCAATACCAGTATTATCATCTCGATAAATAACTCTCATTTGAAAAGCTTGCTTTGCAATACCAGCAGAGTTGAGGTTATAGATATTCTTCATCATCAGATCCCAAGTAGGAACTAATGTGTTAATCTTTGCTGGGCGAAGCATTTTTAAGAAGATTACGTCTTCCTCTAATTGATTTTGATAGTCTTCTGTAAGCTCACCTACTTTATATCTTCTTCCATTCAAATTGTACTCAAATGATACTGCCAGTACTTCATCGTTCTGTAGTTGTCTAGTAAGTGATACAAAACCTAACTGTGGGTTGAATGTGTATTCAGAAGGATCTAGTTTTCTCGCTCCTGTCACTCTTACAAAGTCTTGTCCTTTTTCTAAACCATGCTGTGTTTCTAGTATGGTGCTAATCTGGTCAGACTCTCTGAGGTTCGGATCATTCCTCAAGTTTTGAAAGAGATTGTTCGCATCGTTGGAGGTTGGGGTGGCTGGGTTACCATTACCTACAAATGGATTTCCGTCTTGAAAAATAACTTCTCCTTCGCCAAGATCCATAAAGGCGGCAAAATTCCTGATGGTTTGTGTATTATTCGTTCTATTGAGTACATAAACTTCAACTCTACTCACTTGAAGTCCGGAGATAACAGCCGGGATGCTTCTTAACCAGTTCTCATAGTTTTGCCTGAAGTAATGGCCTAAGAAGAAATGTCTGTTTTCGTCATAATCAGAAGATCTAATTTCGAAATCGTTACGCTGAACTCCTCCTTCAATTTCGATGGATTCTGTACTACCCCGTTGAGAAGCGGCTAAAGCGGTAACATATAGTCGGCCAAATTGTAGCTGAGTTTTAAACCCGAAAAGGTTTTGGCCTCCAGTGATTAGGCTATTCGCAATGGGTAGGCTTACGTTACCAACCTCAAAGGCCTTCACGATATCTGATTCCAAACCCCCAAAGTCTACCTTTAGGGTGTTTTCAAAATCGAATGAATTGTTGTTGTTGAAGTTGGCGTTTAGGTTAAGCTTTGTGCCAATTGTTCCTTGCAAACTCATTTGAATTTGCTGATCGAATTCGAAGGTACCGTTACGCTGTTGCCTAATCGGAATAGCCGGATTATCTACTCTTTGGAATCTTCCACCAAAATCTAACTGAACAAAACCGTTGGTATTGATCAGGATTTGGTCACCTCCAAAAAGCCGATCGAAGAAGGGGTTAAGTGCGATGGGAGGAATGAGTTGTCTTCTATTACTTACAGCACTTTCACCATCTTGAGCTTTGGCTTGTTGCTCAAAAAACTCTCTATTCCCTAATTCTAGTCTTTTCTTTAATGCTTCGTTAAACGGTACTTGTGTTGGGTTCCCTAAAAGTTCGGTTCCAATTTTATTAGTAAAAACAAGATTCTTGCTTGTGTCGGTGATGTTTGTTCTTTGAACAAACGGCAGATTATTAAAGAGTAAAGGCGAGCGTAAGGGTTTTCTAAATAGCGGATCTCCAAATGGAAATCTGAATGGATATTTAGGATAAGGGGAAGGTACGTACTTGGTGGTGTCTGTTTTTTGTTGCGTAGAGTCTTGCGTTTGGGCATGCGTAGTCAATGTCATGACTAATAGCATTCCATAACATAGGTAGCTTAGTATTTTTTGTTTTTGGTTGATCAATTGTCCGAGATGACCTAAGCGGCTTTCAAAGCAAGTCTTATCACTTCTTCAAGACTTAAATCGCTACCCATCTGCTTAAAAATTCTATCTATACTCTTCTGTGCAGCGGCTTTGTTAATACCTAGTGTAACTAACGCTGCAAGTGCCTCATTTCTTATAGAACTGTGAGGTGTTTTTATAAGGTCAGTTAAATTACCAGTTACGGTCTCTTTTCCGAGCTTATCTTTCAACTCTAGAATGATGCGCTGGGCGGTTTTTGCTCCTATACCCTTTACCCCTTGAATGGTCTTTACATCCTCAGAGACTATGGCGTGCTCAACTTCTTTTGGAGATAAAGAAGATAAGACCATAAGGCCAGTAGAAGGGCCAACGCCCGAAATAGAGACTAAGTGTAAAAAGAGTTTCTTCTCGCTTTCTTCAGCAAAGCCAAACAGCGTTTGAGCATCTTCTTTTACATGAAAGTGAGTGTATAGTTTTACAGCTTCTTGGTCTTTTATCTGTCCGAAAGTATTCAGCGAAATTTTTACTTCGTAACCAACACCACCAATGTCGATAATAACGTAAGTGGGGTCTTTAAAAGCTAGTTTACCTTGTAGGTATGCGTACATATAGAGTGATCTAAAAATAAAAGTGGCAAGTATTACTTGCCACTGCTAAAATTAGAAAGATTCCTGAATTCTTTATGCTACAATGTTAATTATGGTGCAGCGCTTCTGAAAGTTGTTAATAATGACTCCATTTCTCTTATAAGCTCGCGGTGCTTCTCATTCGGATGAATGATAAATCCTTCGATATAATAAAGTCTATTACTAGGCTCATCTACAAAGGTGTAGCTGATAAATGTGCCACCTACTGAGAAATTATTGGTTTTCCATGCCCCACGCATCTCAACGGTATATTGATCGTTAAAATCTATTGTTCTGAAAGTGGGCTGCATAAACTCTGTTTCAGTAATCATAAAGGACTCTTCATTATCTGGGTCCCCGTATATGTGCTGCTTACCAATTTTGTTTCTAAGTTCGATAACATTTTGATACTCAAACTCTTCTTGAGATTCGTACTCTTTATAATAAACGATTAAGTTCTTATTAGCTCCTGTTGGCGGAAGAAAACGAGTCCACATAAAGTCATCTTCTAATCGTGCAAGTTCATAGCCAGAAGGGATTTTGATATTCACCCCAAGTTTGTTGTTCACTTGACTTAGTATAACTTTTGATTCGGCAGACATCTTTAATGTTCTTGCCAGTCTTTGCTTTTCTGCAATGTTGAAGAAATTCTGAACTACCGTTTTGTTTTCTTTCAAGTTTTTGATGAGGGTCTCATCGTCTTTTCCAAAGAGCTGAAGAACCTTCTGATGCTCGGCATATTGATTCTCAGAAGTTTGCATAAACAAGTTTGGGTCGTTCATAATTCTGTTTCTAGAATCTTCGCCAAAAGTTCCTTGCAACCATTTGTCTGATGCACTATTTCCCTCAAAAGAGGTCACATAAACTAGATTTCGAGCAATTTTAAAGATTCTGTTAAACTCGCTAGGTTCAATTACTCTCAGGGTGAACATGGGTTCACGTCTAGTGAGTCCGTCCACATATTCTTGAAATACTTCTTTAATCGCATCACCCAATTCTTCATCATATTTCTTCTTGTTAATGATGACTACAATTTCTCCAGGATCTCCGGACGCATCGGGTAGGGCGGAAGCTCTCTTCTTGGTTCCGTCTGCATTTTCTTCACCAGAGCAGGCCCAACAAAGTGCAATACAAATGATTAACAGTACTTTTTTCATAGGAATGCTTTTACTATTCTGAAGGAAATAATTCTGAATATATTAAACAAGGAAAAACTACTAAAGTTTTAGTTGAATGTTTTTATCAATCTATTCTTAAGCGCATACCTGGTTTTAAAGAGTTGTTTTTGAGCTTATTCAGCTGCTTGATTTTCTCGATACTCAGGTCTTGATACATTCTAGAGATATCCCAGAGCGTATCACCTGGTTGAACCACGTGCAGTTTGGAATCAGGAATGGGCTGATTCCTTGCAATTACTCGTTGGGTGGGTTCGGAAAAGTCTGGCCCTACATAGATATTTAATCTTTGCCCCACTCGGATCATAGAACCTCTGATGTTATTCCAAGTCTTGAGGTCAACTAATCTTACTCTATGTTTTCTCGCTATGGTTCCTAAAACATCGCCACTTCTCACACGATAAACCACTTTTTCTTTACCAAAAGTGCTCCCTGGCATGTTTTTAGCCATCTTCTCGAATTCTTTTTTACCATCTAATGCCTTGGTAAGGATATTCGATTCTTGGGCTATAAATGAATTGTATTCGCTTCTAGGGATTCTTAGTTCAACTGAATTTCTTAAATCTGGTACAGCACCTTTCTTTATGGCAGGGTTGAGCGTTTTTAGGGCTTCTAAGTCCATTCCTGATTCTTCAGCCAATGCTTTTAGATATACAAACTGATCTACTTTGATGGTTTCGTAATCGATAGGGTAGACCTTCTCGTCTGTATAGATGTTGTATAAGTCGGCATATTCCATTGCATGATAAATTGCCGCGAATTGTGGTACATAAGAACGCGTTTCTCTAGGCAAGTAGCGGTATACTTTCCAGAAGTCTTCGCGATAGCCTGCTCTTCTAATAGCTCGTTTTACATTGCCAATTCCACTATTGTAAGCGGCTAAAGTCAGTTTCCAATCTTTAAAAACACTATAAAGCCACTTAATATACTTACAAGCTGCTTCTGTAGACTTCTCTGGGTCCATGCGTTCATCTATGTACCAGTCTATGTACAATCCTTGTTCTTTTCCCGTGGCACGCATAAACTGCCATAAGCCTACGGCTTGTGGTCCAGATGTTGCCTTTGGGTTGAGTCCTGATTCAATTATTGGTAAATATTTAAGCTCTTGGGGTAAGTCGTATTTCTTCAGGTATTTCTCAAAAAGAGGAAAATAGACTTCTTTCCTTTTGAGCATTTCGCGGGTATAGCTTCTATCTCTTACCGTAAAATAATTAATGAAAGCATAGACTCGCTCATTGAAAACAATGTCTAATTCGTGATCTAACTTGTTGTAAAGCTTTTCTGCTTCTTTTAGAGGAATGTCTGGAGCATAATCGTAAACCAACTCTTGTGCCTGCGCAGCAATAGAGATTATTAATAATAATAAGATAGAATAAATTCTCTTCCTCATGTGCTTTTGCTACTCGTTCAAAAGTTGTTTTGAAATTGCGAAAAGTTTCTTTTCATCAAAAGCCTTTGACATAATTTGCATACCGATTGGCATACCATTTTTATCTTTTGATATGGGGATGGAAATAGCCGGAATACCAGAAACGGAAGCTTGAACTGTCATTAAATCAGACATGTACATGGCCAATGGATCTGCTTCGTGCTTTCCTATTTTAAACGCTGTTGTACTAGATGTAGGTATAATAATAAAATCATATTTATTCAAAATCTCATTCGTTGCATCAATAATTCGTTTTCTCGCTTTTTGGGCTTTTGTAAAGTAGGCGTCATAATAGTCTGCACTCAGCACGAAGGTGCCTAGCATAATTCTTCTTCTTACTTCTTCTCCAAAACCTTCGGTTCTAGAGAGTTTGTACATGCTTTCTAGGTTTGTTGTTTCTGAACTTCTGTGTCCATAATGTGCGCCATCGTATCTAGAAAGATTTGTACTCGCTTCAGCCGTAGTAAGAATGTAGTAGGTGGGGAGTACATATTCCATAAGAGGGAAGCCTACATCATCCACTTGGTGTCCAATATTTCTTAATGAGTCAATTGTTGTGTCTAATGAGTCTTTCACCTCTTCTTGAAGGCCTTTGGGATTACTCGCTTCTTTTAAAACCGCAATTTTCCATTTGCCATTCTCATCTGCTGACAAGTCTATTTTATTGCTAGAGGAGGTGGCATCTTTTTCGTCTTTGCCAGAAATGGTCTGCAATACCAATTTGTTGTCTTCAATGGACTTAGAAAATATGCCAATGGTATCGAATGATGAGGCATATGAAAGGAGTCCCCATCGTGAAATCCTGGAATAGGTAGGTTTGAGGCCAATCACCCCACAGAAACTGGCGGGCTGTCTCACTGAACCTCCTGTGTCTGTTCCTAGAGATATTTGACACATGTCCATCTGTACAGCTACAGCTGACCCACCACTGGAGCCTCCTGGGGCTTTTGAATGATCAGCACCATTTTTAACTAGACCAAAAGCAGAGTTCTCGTTGGTAGAACCCATCCCAAATTCATCACAATTCTGCCTGCCTATTACAATGGCATCTTCATCCAACAAATGCTGAATGGCCGTAGCACTAAAAAGAGATTCAAATGATTCTAGGATTTTACTTCCACCACTGACCTTGTGATTTTGGTAGCACAGCAGGTCTTTAATACCAAAAATTAAGCCGGCAAGTTTGCCGGCTTTATCGTCTTTTATCCTCTTGTCTACAGTATCGGCTTTTTCTAAAGCTTCTTCTGCGTATACCTCTAAAAAAGCATTTAAGTGTTTGTGCCGATTTATATTTTCGAGATAATGAGAAACGAGTTCTCTACAAGAAATTTTATGGTTGTAAAGGTCTTTTTGAATCTCATCTAATCGATGATAATTCTTCATTTACCTTATTGTTTGTCTATTTCTTTTCCAGCGTCATCAACCTCTTTCTTGATTTCTTTGGTTGCATCTTTAAATTCTCTGATGCCTTTACCAAGTCCTCTTGCAAGGTCTGGAATACGCTTTGCTCCAAACAAAAGAAGTACCACCAACGCTATTACTATCCACTCTGGCCCTCCTGGGAATCCTATTGCTAAAATTGCTTCCATTTTATTTTAATCTTAAAGATCAAAGATAGAGAAAAAGTAAGACTGCAATTCAGTTTGAAGCCTTTGTTTGCTTTTTCACTCTTCTTTTATGTCGATTTAATTAATTAACTACCCAAACGCAAAGAATTGTTTAAGGTTGGTTGATTTTACTTTGCAACCATGTTTCGGGATTAAGGCGTTTTTTGCCCGGGGCAATAACTAGCAGTTTCAAAATTGAAACGTTTTTGCTATTCGTTAATACTTGGCCTAAACGTTGGCCAATTTGTATTTCTTCTCCCTTTTTTACGGTTACCGCTTTCAATTTAGAATAGGCGGTAAAATATTCACCATGCTGAATTAAAACGGTAATTCCTTGCCCTGGAATAGATGCGATGCTCACCACCTTACCAGCAAAAATTGATTTTACATAAGAATCTTTCGTGGTTTGGATGTCAACCCCTCTGTTGTTGACCGTTACACGCTTAAGTGTAGGGTGCCTATGGGTTCCATATTTACTCGAAACGAATCCTTCTTCTACGGGCCAAGGGAGTCTTCCTTTTTCTCCTGCAAAAGCTTCGGTCAAAGCAGTCATGTCTATTGAATTCTCTAAAGCAGCTAGCCGTTCTTCTTCAATAATGGCATCAATACGATTTGATAGTTCTTTTTCGGAAGCTCTCTGCTGAGCCAGTTCTTGCCGAATTTCATTCTCTTGCTGTTCTAACTTATTAATGAGACTTCTCTGTTGTGACTGCAGACTTTGTAGCTTTCTGTTTTCGGTAACCTCGTCAGTTAACAGCGATTGTTTTTCAATTCTACTTTTTTCTACTTCAGCAATTTGATCTTGTATATCGCTTTGGACTAATTGAATTTGAGCTCCTTGTTTTTTTCTAGCCTCTCCATATTGTTGAATGTATTTCATTCTCATAAAGAGTTGGTTGAATGTACTTGAGGCAAATAGAAAAGTGAGTTTGTTAAATCCTGAATTCTGTTTTTGAGTAGCGTAAATCATCTGCGCATATTCATTTCTCAGTGCAGCGAGATCTGCTTCCATTGCATCAATAATACTTTGGTTCTCTTCTATTTCTTCATCCAGAAGAGATACTTCACTTTTGATGGCATTAATTAATGAGCCTCTAGAGTTAATTTGATTATTGAGTGCTCTCAAGCGACCCAAACTGTTGTCTTTTTTCTCTTCTGTCTGAATAAGAATTCGCTGTGTTTGCTGAATCTTTCTCAGTAGATCTTCTTTTTGCTTTTCTAAACTGAGTCGCTCATTTTGGGCATTAAGCGAAAAGCTTAATACTAAGAATAGCAGAAATAGGAGGGGTTTAATTCCTCTCATATCTTTCTGGAATGCTAAAAGGGAACTTAAGTGGACGGATTTCAATTCGTGCTCTATTATGTTCAATGTCAATGGTAGCCTCTTCTTTTTTACCTTCTTGGAAGTAAGTTAATATCATCATGGCCTTATAAGCAAATGGCTTCTCGTTTAAAGGCTTGAATTCATTGTACTTGAGTTCTAACGTATTATCATTCTCAAAAGTACTCGCAACTAGGTTTTCTAACCTGCGTGTTTTGAAGCTTATTTTATTGATTACGGTTAAATCTCCTTCTCTTTGCGTTAGAATAAAGTCGTTGTTCTGTTTTGCAACATTATCCTCCTTTGTAATGTCGATTGGCAGTTCACCCACCAGCACCGACTGAAATAATGCATAATTAAACTGAAAGTTCAATTCTTGACTCAGCTGATCAAAGCTTCGTGAGTAAGCGATTTTGTTGATACGATCTATAAGTTGAATGGAATCCTGTGTAATGATACCTCTAGCACCTTCAATACCCACACCGTTTGTCAATCTAAACCAGATTAAGCTATCTCTACGAATTCGAATATCTGCAGTAGCTTTAGTTTTAGAGTCGAGGTTCTTGTATTTGAATTTGGTTCTTGTAGAAAGGTAATCGAAATCCACATCCACTAAAGCCAACTCCGCTACAGGATCATAACCGAAACCGAAGAATCGTTTATTGCAGCTTTCTAGGGTGCCTAGAAATACAATTGCAAGAAGAATGAAAAGGGCCTTATTGGTATGCTTTGTTCGCAATTTTCTGATCTATTTTATTCGAAGCTTGACCGCTACTTTTTGCTTGTTCCCAGTACCTTACAGCTTCCTCTGTCAGGTTTAACTTAGCCAGAATATCGCCTTTAAGTTCAAGTATGGGGCCAGTTAAATTTGTCGAATTGGCTTCAATGTTTTTATCCCAGAATTTATTCGCTCCAGAATACTTCGTCAAGTTAAAGATAGCCTGAGCCTTAATCCTAAATAATTCTATGTTTTTGCTGCCTTGAGCTATATAAGGGTCAACTAAGTCTATTGCTTTTTGTGGTTCTACCTCTAGCAGATAATTGCAGTATTTTAGAATAGCAGAAGGGTGAATGGTTTCTATGCCAACTGCTTTTTCAAATAGTGAGCGGGCAGCTTTGCCGTCTCCTTTTAGTAAAGCCAGTTCGGCTTCTTCGGTATAAATGAGACTCTGGAGTGACTGATTTCCGAATGACATGCGCATCGCTTGTTGTAACAGAGAAGCGGCCTCGTCAAAGTCGGATTGGCCAGCGTATGCCGCAGCATAGTAAGTATAGAGTACTGCCTGATTAGGAAAAAGGTCTAATGCCTCTTCTGCATCTTTTTCCAATGCCTCGAATAAACCTTGGTCTCTTTCAAAGTCTAAGATCTTAATCCATGCTCTAAAGTCGTTCGGGTCTAAACGCACAAGTTGGCGGTAGCTTTCAACTGATTTTTGATTAAAGTAATTTCTTTCGTCAATGGGTGCTTTTGTGGCCATGAGGTTGTACAACATGGCACTACTCTGAATGGCCAAAGCATCATTAGGATAATCTGTGTTAATCAGGTTTTGTACGCTATCGGCAAACTTGAGATCCTCAAAGCTTCTGTTTGAGATTACATATTGCCCTAGCATTTGTGTTTTGATATAGATGCTTAATGATTCATCATTCGTGGACAAGATTATAAAGTCTTCTTGGGTTGCTTGATCGCTAGTTTTAGTTAAGAGTTCATACTTCTTCATCACAAGGAACTCGGGTAGCTTCTCTTGCTCATTGAGGTAGGCAAGCGCTTGATCTGTTTTTCCTAGTTTGCTCAAAGTCTCTACGTACTTTCGAATGATCATTTGATCACTAGAGCCATTATCAATTTGTTTAGAAAGATAGAGTTCTAGGGTAGGCGTGTCCTCCAGTTGTTCTAGCGCTTCAATTTTCCCTAATTTTTGCTCAGTCGTGAGGCCTTTCCCTTGTTCAACTTTATTGTAAATATTCAAGGCTTCTTCTGGTTGTTCAATGGCTAGGTAGGCATCGCCAATAGATTTGGTATAGTTGAAATAATCGTCTGTGTTTTCAACCATTAAATTGTAGTAGACTGTGGCTTGCACCATATCTTTCTTGGCCTTCATTATTTCAGCTGCCAACACATAATAGTACTTAATGTCTTTGCGAATAGTAATAGCTTTGTCAATGGCTTTTTGGGCTAATTCAAAATCTTCGAGGATCAGCTGCGTTTCGGCCATTTTGAAAAAGGCTGCATGATTTTCTCCATCAACTTCTATGGATTGCTCCAGAAATGCCAGCGTCTTTTTATAGTCTTCAAGTAGAAAGAATTTTTCAGCCTCTATTAACAAGAATTCAGCATTGGATTGCACGTACTTAGAATTTTCAACCTCTAGTTTTTGCTCAGTTTCTTGTGCATGGGTGCTAATGCCTACGAGTAGTAGCAGTGAGAAAATTAATATGGAATGGATTTTATTCAACCTGACTAATTAACGGATAAACGCTCTGTGGTTTTAATTAGTTAACACTTTTTATAGGAATGGGCTAAGCTTTGTTGCTTTTGTACTTGATCTGCCTGCCTTCTTTTATGTACATGAAAAAGATGAATGCGACTGAGATTGATAGATTAATACCATAGCTGAACCATTGATTTTCAATTACCATCAAATCACTACCATAAACAACTATAATAGCTAGGATGAGGTACAAGCTCAGTTTCCCAAACTTGTACGGAACTTGAAAGTATTTTCTTCCCTGATACCAACAAAGAAAAGACATTACACTGTAGCATAATAGTGCGGTAAGCGCACTGCCGTAATAGCCTATTATGGGAATAAGTAAGAGGTTGCCTACTAAAGTAATGACTGCCCCAATAAGTGCGTAATAAGTGCCAAATATGGTTTTGTCCTTAATTTTGAACCAAACGCTGAGGTTAACATATACTCCATAAAATAGCTTGGCCAATAAGAGAATTGGGAGTACGAAGAGCGCTTCTTTGTATTCTGGTTTACGCAAGAATATATCACTGATCAATTCAATGTTCAGCGCGACACAAACTAAAACCACTACGTTGAAAGCAACGAAATAGTGCATGACCCTAGCGAATAGTTCTGGTGCTTGTTTATTGTCTGAATGACTAAAAAAGAAGGGCTCAGCTGCATATCTAAAGGCTTGGATTCCAAGCATCATGATCACACTTAATTTGAAAACACTACTGAATTTACCAAGAGCATCCTCAGAAGAGCTAGCAATTGATGGGTCGATAGGTATATTTTTGAGAATGAGACCATATCCCTGTTCATTGAACATTCCGCCTAAGCCCATTAAGAAGATAGGAAGGGCATAGACAAGCATCTTTTTGAAGAGTACCCAATCTATGCTCAGTCTGATGGAGAAGAGTTCTTTAAATAAAAGTGGTACATAGATTACGTTTGCTATTAGATTAGCTAAAAATATGTAAGTGACGCTCCTTTCGGGTTTATAAATTTCAGAAACAAAAACTTCCATGCTAGTCAAGTATTTACCTGCTAGAATATCTGGAAATACAACAATGAATAGCAAATTCAATAGTATGGTAATGGTAATGACACTGATTCTGATTACTGCAAATTTCAGAGCTTTTTCCTCAAGCCGAAGCTTTGCAAATGGAATGGCTACTATGGCATCTACAAATAGGATGGCTGCCAAATATTCTACATATACGGGCATAACACCTTTCCCTAAAAAACCAGCAATCGCTGGTGCATTCAAGAAGATAAGCCCAGATAATAGAGAGGAAGTAATTAGAATTGAAGTAGCCGAACTGTCAAAAACCGCCTTGCCATTTCCTTTAGAGGTAAATCTGAAAAAGGCCGTTTCCATACCATAGATGTAAATGATTAAGCAAAGGGCAACCGATGCATAAGCATATGTAACTATACCATATTCTTCAGTGGCTAGTCTACTCGTCCATATGGGGAGCAATAAAAAATTAAGTACTCGGCCCAGGATACTGCTAATTCCATAATAGGCAGTTTGTCCGGCAAGTTTTTTAAGTTGGCTCATAAAAAAAGGGAGAACTACTCTCCCTTGAACTCTGGTTTTCTTTTTTCAAGGAAGGCTTTTGTGCCTTCTACAAAATCAGCTGTTTTTGTACAAGCAGCAAATCCATTAGCTTCAGTTTGGTAGCCATTTTCTTGTTCGTTATACACAGCATTGATACAATCTATCACTAATCCTACTGCAATAGGTGCTTTACTTGAGATCTTATTTAAGATTTTAGTACATCTTGCTTTTGCAGCTTCAATGTCTTCTTCAACATAATTGATTAGACCTAGTGATAACGCGGTGTTTGCGTCAATCATATCTCCGGTCATGCTCAATTCGAATGATTTTGCCTTACCAATTAGTTGCGTTAATCTTTGCGTACCACCGTAGCCAGGAATTACACCTAAGTTGACTTCAGGCTGGCCAAACTTTGCGTTTGCAGTTGCCACTCTCATATGGCATGCCATGGACAGTTCACAGCCACCTCCTAGAGCAAAACCATTTACCAAGGCAATTACAGGTTTTTGGCAGTTTTCAATCGCCATGAAAACTTCTTGTCCACTTTCAGCAAATTTACGAGCGGTCATGCTGTTCAGTTCAGCAATTTCGCTAATGTCAGCACCAGCTACAAAGGCCTTTTCACCACTCCCAGTAAGCACTACACCTTTTATTTCTGGTGTGTTATTAATCTCTTCGAAGGCGAGTTTAATGTCTTCTATGGTTTGAATATTGAGTGCGTTTAACTTGTCCGGTCTGTTGATGGTAAGCCGGGCAATGCCCTCACTTACTTCCAATAAAACGTTAGTATAGTTTCCCATTTCTCTAGTTGAGTTAAGCCCAAAGATAAGAGTACCTAATTGATTCTGAAATCTTATACTCTCCGTTTACAGAAATGAGTCTTTAAACGTTCGTTTTAAAGTGTTCCGCGATTACCTTTGCGCCCAAATCAGATAATCAGCAGATAATGAGCGAAAAACAAAGAGTTACGGTAGCCCATGGAGATGGAATTGGACCTGAGATTATGGATGCAACGCTTCGAATTATGGAAGCAGCAGAAGTAGATGTGGAATATGATACCATTGAGATTGGCGAAAAGGTTTACAAGTCAGGACATAAATCGGGAATTAGCCCGGAGTCTTGGGATACATTAAGAGGTAACCCGTATTTTTTGAAAGCGCCTATTACTACTCCTCAAGGGGGTGGTTATAAAAGTTTGAACGTTACCATTAGAAAGTCTTTAGGGCTTTACAGTAATGTGAGACCTTTTAGAGCATATGTTCCTTACGTTCCTTCTCATTTCCCACAAATGGACGTGGTGATTGTTAGAGAGAATGAGGAAGATTTATATGCTGGCATTGAGCATCAGCAAACAAGTGAGGTTGTTCAAACCTTGAAATTAATTTCTGAGCCAGGATCTGAGAAAATTGTAAGATATGCATTCGAATATGCTAAGGCATATGGTCGCAACAAGGTGACTTGTATGACCAAGGATAATATCATGAAGCATACGGATGGCCTCTTCCATGAGACATTCAATAGAATTGCAAAAGAGTATCCAGAAATCGCTGCTGATCATTGGATTATTGATATTGGGTCGGCTGTTGTAGCGGCAAGACCAGAGTCTTTAGATGTTGTAGTTACACTTAACCTTTACGGAGACGTTATTTCTGATATTGCAGCAGAGGTAGCAGGTTCTGTAGGTATGGCTGGCTCATCAAACGTAGGCATGGGACATTCTATGTTCGAGGCTATCCATGGCTCTGCACCAGATATAGCTGGCCAAAACTTAGCTAACCCTTCAGGGTTGTTGAATGGCGCTACAATGATGCTCGTACAAATGGGTATGGCGAATAAAGCAGAGTTGATCCAGAACGCTTGGTTGAAAACGCTTGAAGATGGAATTCATACAGGAGATATCTATCAAGAGTCAGTAAGTAAGGAACGCGTTGGCACCAAGGAGTTCGCTAATGCTATTATTGAGAGACTAGGTCAAAAGCCAAGTAAGTTGAAAGCTGTTCGTTACAACGAGGATGTTAAAATCGAAGTAAACGTAGCAGAGAAGCCTGCTAAAAAGAAAGAACTTGTTGGTGTTGATGTTTTCATAGACTGGAGAGGCGAGAGCAGAGATCCAGACGTGATAGGCGACAGATTAATGAATAATGCGTCTACTGATAGACTAAAGCTAAAGTTAATTTCTAATAGAGGTGTATTGGTTTACCCAGGTGGAATGCCAGAGACCTTTAAAACAGATCATTGGAGATGTAGGTTTACAAACCCTAATGGTGAGATTTTGAATAATTCTGATGTGTTAGAGTTATTGAAAAGTGTTCAAGACGAAGGATTCGACTTTATCAAAACAGAGCATTTGTATCACTTTGATGGCGTAAGAGGTTACTCTTTAAGTCAAGGAGAATAAAGAAATATATCGATTAGTAAAAAGGCACTTCCGCTAACGTGGAAGTGCCTTTTTTTATTAATCTTTCAGTTCAGAATTCTTAATCCCAATCAAATGTGTCTAGCGTATAAATTCCTTTATCGCTCAGTGAATATGATTGCTCACCCGCTTCTGCATTCATATTAAAGCTTACTTCCCATTCACTTGCAGAAAGTTTTTTTCCTGAAACTTCTAAATCAGTAAACTCAAATTGTGGAGAATAGCAAAAGCAAGAACGGGTATAATAGAACTCCATACCTAACGGGTCTCTCAATAGCTCCCTAGATAAGCTGTAATGGAACTCGGTAAATCTTGGCTCAATCTCAATCCAAAAAATCTCTGATAATTCATCATCAGCTATATTAGGTTCTTCAGGGGGGGTAAGTACAAACCTGAAAATTGTTTTATCTCCTGAATTCCAATTGACAAATTCACCTCGAGAAGGCTCTGGTGCGCTAAGTTCTGCATTGAGATAGAATTTTCTTTCTATATCTCCATCAGGGTCAGGTCCATTTTCGCAAGAGGAGAGTGCTAATAGTGTAATGAAAAGGGGGATGTATTTCATGCTTTAGTAGACACAAAGAAAAGTCCTTAGGTTGTATTTAGACTAAACTTTCTGAAAAGAATCGAGCAATTCAGGAAGTCCTTCAAGAATAGTTTTGGTCATAGCGTCCAAATCATAACCAGGTTGCCAGCCCCAGTCATTTCTGGCTACTGAATCATCAATGCTGTCAGGCCATGAGTCTGCGATAGCTTGGCGGAAGTCCGATTTGTAACTAGCCTTAAATTCTGGGATTTCTTTTTGAATGGATGCAGCCATTTCTTCAGGCGTAAAAGAGATGGCAGAAACGTTGTAGCTAGAGCGTACTTTGATTTGCTCCATAGGTGCTTCCATTAAGTCTATGGTAGCTTTAATTGCATCACTCATATACATCATTGGTAAATGAGTGTCTTTAGATAAAAAGCATTCGAAGGGTTCACCGTTCAGTGCCTTATGATAAATATCTACTGCATAATCGGTAGTACCACCTCCCGGTAATGACTTATAGCCAATAAGGCCAGGGTATCTTAAGCTTCTTACGTCTACTCCATACTTTTCAAAGTAATATTCACACCAACGCTCGCCTGCCAATTTACTAATTCCATATACTGTATTGGGATCCATTACGGTATCTTGAGGAGTGTTTATTCTTGGGGTTGATGGACCAAAAACAGCGATAGAACTTGGCCAGTATACTTTATTGAGCTTTTGTTCTTTTGCCATCTCAAGAACGTTAAGCAGGCCTGTCATATTTAGATTCCATGCCCATTGAGGGTTTTCTTCTCCTTTTGCTGAAAGGATTGCTGCTAAATGATAAATCTGAGTAATGCCATGATTTTGAACAATAGCGTTGAGCTGCTCAACATTCATAACATCTAGCTGCTCAAATTTAAATTGACTAATGGCAGCATTGGGTTTAGAAATGTCTGAGGCTACTATGTTTTCGTCTCCATGTAACTTGCCTAATTCAATGGTCAATTCAGACCCTAACTGACCACAAGCACCTATCACTAATACCTTTTCCATTCCCTTTTAATTTGGCTGCAATAATAGTTAAACAGTATTACATGCAAAACGTTTGCATTACGAAAGGTTATTGAGGTGAATACTAATTATCGTATTCAGAATGATGGTTGAAAATCTAATACCAACAGACTAACATCTAAAATCAAACTGTATCTTTGCGCGCAATGGAAGAACTTACTTTCAAAGATTACTTACTCAAGAAGAAAATTGACGCCATGGCTTTTGCAAAGGCGAAATCTCAAGAGTATGTAAGCCTAAATAAGGAGTTCGATCAAATTCATCCGGACAGCTTTACAGCTCAAAAGCTTTTCATTATCAATCCTATGCGGAGAGAATTCCCATATAAAGAGGAGGAAGAGGTTAAGGTTCAGAAGAAGCCTAAACCTAGACCTAAAATTGTAAGACCCAAAACATCTTAAAAATGTACGATTCGTTAAAACCGAAATTAGAAGCAGAACTACAGTCTATCAAAGAAGCAGGCCTTTTCAAAAAGGAGCGAGTAATCACCACTCCACAGGCTGCCGACATAAAAACAACTGATGGTAAAGAAGTAATTAACTTCTGTGCTAATAATTATTTGGGTCTCTCTTCCGATGCGAAAGTAGTTCAAGCCGCAAAAGACGCTATTGATACGCATGGATTTGGCATGTCTTCTGTTCGCTTTATATGCGGTACTCAAGACATTCATAAAGAATTAGAGGCTAAGATTTCCGAGTTCTTGGGTATGGAAGATACAATTCTATATGCAGCAGCCTTTGATGCAAACGGGGGGGTGTTTGAACCGATCTTAGGTCCTGAGGATGCAATTATCTCAGATGCCCTCAATCATGCTTCAATTATTGATGGGGTGAGATTATGTAAGGCAATGCGATTCCGTTATGCACATAATGACATGGAGGATTTAGAGGCTCAGTTGAAGGCTGCAGTTGAGAAAGGTGCAGAGAACAAGATCATTGTAACAGATGGTGTTTTCTCAATGGACGGTACAATTGCTCAGTTAGACAAAATTTGTGATTTAGCGGATAAATACGGTGCTTTAGTAATGACAGATGAATGCCATTCAACCGGCTTTATGGGTAAGACAGGTAGGGGTGTGCATGAGTTTAGAAATTGTATGGATCGCGTAGATATTATTACCGGAACATTAGGTAAGGCACTAGGAGGTGCGTCAGGAGGTTTCACTTCTGGTAAAAAAGAAATTATTGAAATGCTACGTCAGCGTTCAAGACCTTATTTGTTCTCGAATACTCTAGCACCGTCTATTGTGGGTGCCTCAATAGCAGTATTTGATGTGCTTTCTCAGTCCACTGAGTTGAGAGATAAGCTAGAGGAAAATACTAAGTACTTCAGAACCCAAATGACCGAAGCTGGTTTTGACATTAAGCCAGGAGAGCATGCCATAGTTCCTGTTATGTTATATGATGCGCCTCTAGCACAAAAGATGGCCGATGAATTATTGAAGAGAGGTATTTATGTGATTGGCTTCTTTTTCCCTGTTGTCCCAAAAGGTCAAGCAAGAATTAGGGTTCAAGTATCTGCAGCTCATGAGAAACATCACTTAGATACAGCAATCGCAGCCTTTATTGAAGTAGGTAAGGAATTAGGAGTGATCTAATTTTATTAACTTAATATCATGTCTAAAGATTATTCCTTTGATAGATCAGCCTTTCGTGCTTATAAAGCCGAAGAATCAGAGTCTGATTATTCATATTGGGAAAATAGATCTATAGACGAAAGGATGAAGGCTGGTACTTATCTGATCGCTTCTGCTTATGGTTTCGAAATAGGAAACCCACCCAAGTTTGATAGAGGTGTATTCGAGGCTTTCAAAAGAGCATGAATAATATTTTCAATAGAGATTTTTTAGAGCTGATAGCTTGTTTTAATAAACATGAAGTTAAATATGTTCTTGTTGGAGGCTATTCAGTTATACTTCATGCGTATCCTAGGACTACCGGAGATTTGGATTTATTGGTAGAAAGAACACAAGTCAATTACCAATCTATTGTCGAGGCTTTTCAATGTTTTATGCTTCCGACTTTTTCAATGACACTCGAGAACTTTTTAGATGTTGATCAATTTGATGTATTTAGGTTTGGCAGGCCACCTGTGGCTGTAGATGTAATTACGGAGATAAAGGGAGTTGATTTTGACAAAGTATGGGAAGGCAAGATTTCATCAAACTTTGAAGGTGTGCAAGTCAATTATATTAGCCTAGAAGACTTAAATGATTTAGAAAACCTAATTAGTTGATTTAAGAAGCAACTTCTAAATCTTCTGCGTCCTCTGTAATTGAATTGGGTTTATGACCTTTTTCCGTTTCGAGGAGGTAGCTATTTAGCCTACGTCTTATTTCTGCAATAGAAAGGTTGTCGTCAAGAATGCCATTCCTTGCTATTGACATCTGACCGGTCTCTTCTGAAATGGTAAGGATTAAGGTATCTGTAGCTTCAGACATACCCAGCGCGGCTCTGTGTCGCATACCAAATTGGGCGGGTAGTTCTCTTTCACTCACAGGTAGAATACAGCGTGCGGCAACAATCTTTCCACCAAAAATTATTGCTGCCCCATCGTGTAGTGGACTGTATTTATTGAAAATGGAGATGAGTAATCGTTTCGATACAAAAGCATCTAAGAGGTCGCCAGAATCTGCATAAAACTTAAGGATTGAATTACGAGATATAACAATGAGCCCCCCGGTATTAGTAGATGAAAGTTGTTTTATAGCCTCAATAATTGGGCTTACGTTCATTATCTCTTTGTCTTGCCTCTTTTTCCAGATCATAATTGATTGGAAAATGTCGTTTTGCCTAAAGGTTGTTTTACCGAGTAGCAAGAGAAATTTCCTGATCTCCTGAGAGAAGATTATGATAGCTGCTAAGACCCCAACCCCCATAAACTGGCCTAATATTCCAGCCAGCATGTTCATTTCTGCGGCACTAACAATTAAGTAAATAAGGTAAAGCACTAGAAAACCGATGAGTACCCTTACGGCTACACTTCCTTTCAGGAGTTTATAGACCTGATAAAGCAGAATGGCCACAAAGACAATGTCTAGGACATCGATCCAGCGTACATCTAGGAACCCTATTTTAAATGCGTAAATCAACCCTTATAAGCTTGGTAAAGTTTTACAATTTCTACTGCCTGTTTTACATCATGAACTCTCAAAACTGAGGCACCGTTTATGAGCGCAGCCATATTTAGAGCTGTTGTGCCATTAAGTGCTTCTTCTGGAGTTGTCTTGAGCGTTTTATAAATCATAGACTTTCTAGAAACGCCTGCCAAAATCGGAAGCTTCAGTCTTTTAAAATAACCCAAATTCCGAAGGATTTCATAGTTCTGCGCTATGTTCTTTGCGAAACCAAAGCCAGGGTCAATCAGGATATCTGAAACGCCTAAGCTCAATAGCTTTTGCTTTTTTTCTTCCAGCTCTTTGGTAATGTCATTCAAGAGGTGCTTGTAATCATTCAGACTTTTCATGGTGGCAGGTGTTCCTCTCATATGCATGAGAATATAAGGAACCCCCAAATTGGCCACTGTCTGAAACATCTGATTATCTAAATTGCCCCCTGATACATCATTGATCAAGTTTGCTCCAGCTTTAACCGCCCGTAGAGCCACTTCCGAGCGGAAAGTGTCGATCGAAATTACCGCTGCCGGTTTTTTCTTGGCAAGAACTTCAATAACTGGTACAGTTCTTTCAATTTCTTCCTCTATGGAAATGTCATCTGCCCCAGGTCTAGTAGAGTAGCCACCAATATCAATGATGTCAGCGCCATCATTCAGCATTTTTTCGGCTACGAGAATAGAATTGTCTAGTTCTTGGCTACGGCTTCCTGAGTAAAAGGAGTCGGGCGTTGTGTTGAGAATTCCCATGATTTTGGGAGTGCTCAAATCCATTAGATTTCCACATATATTCAATGTGCTTTTAACTTCAAATAGATTATCTTTCGCTTTCAAGAATAGTTGTGAACCTTTAAATTTTTTATCAATTGGAGCAAAAAACCGTTGGCGAATATAAGGAAGTTATAAAAGTCTGTAAAGACATATTTATGAAGAAGACACAGGACTACGGTACGGCTTGGCGTATACTCCGATTGGCTTCCATAACCGATCAGATATTTATTAAGGCACAACGAATTCGCTCTATTCAAGAGAAGGGTAGGCAACTGGTTAATGATGATATTTCAGGCGAATTTATAGGCATTATTAACTACTGCGTAATCGCGCTTATTCAGATGGATTTAACCGAAGACGATCCTATGGAAATGGACGCAGCCGATTTAGAGCCGCTCTACGATCAGTATGTACAGACAACCATGGAATTGTTAATGAACAAGAACCATGACTATGGTGAGGCTTGGAGAGATATGCGCATTTCTTCCATTACTGATATCGTACTCATGAAATTACTTCGCGTGAAACAAATTGAAGACAATGCTGGTCAGACAATAATCTCGGAAGGGATTGATGCGAATTACATGGATATGATAAACTATGCAGTATTCTGCATGATACTAATGAAAGACTAAGAGGATGGAGAACTTGACAAAAATTGCTAGGTATCTGGTAGGTGCACTTTTTATCTTTTCAGGACTGATAAAGGTGAATGATCCAGTTGGAACCCAAATCAAACTTGAGGAATACTTCACCGTTTTTTCAGTTGATATTGCTCCGTTTTTCGATGCCCTTAAACCGGCCTCACTGTTTTTATCGATATTCCTTTCTACGCTGGAGGTTGTTTTAGGGATAGCATTACTGATGCGCTTCAAAGAGAAGTGGACAACGAGTCTTCTTCTAGCAATTATCGTATTCTTTACCTTTCTAACATTCTATTCTGCATACTTTAATAAAGTGACTGACTGTGGTTGCTTTGGAGATGCGATTAAGCTCACACCTTGGCAGTCATTTACTAAAGACATTATTCTACTCTTTTTCATTGTCGTTCTTTTTATAAGGAGAAATGTGAACGAGAGAAAGATTACTCCTAAATTTCAAATTGCTACAGTGGCGTTTTCTGTCACATTCTGTTTAATAGTGTGTTTGCTTTCGGTTGCTCATTTACCAGCTGTAGATTTCAGGGCATATAAAGTTGGAACCAGTATTCCAGATGCGATGATGCCACCACTGGAAGATCCTTATGCAGTACCAGCGATCACGAATTATGCTTTTTGGGTAGATGAAGATGACTATACAGAACGTTCGCTTTCTGGCAAAAAGCTTTTAGTGATTGTGCACGATACAGAGAAGACGGATGTGGACTCTTACGGCATGGTTAATAGCCTGATTGGCGCCATTGGCTCTGATATTGAAGTTGTAGCCATAACGGCTGCGAGTGGTGCTGAGTTTGAAGATTTAAGGCATTCGGTACAACTTGCCGTACCATACTATTATTCAGATAAGACTTTACTCAAAACTATGGTGAGGTCTAATCCTGGTCTTGTTTTACTGCAAGATGGTGTTGTCAAAGGAAAGTGGCATTATAACGATGTACCCGATGCTGCTGAATTGTTTGGAAACTTAAACTAATGAACGTCCATAGAGGAATTTTCTTGGTAGGCTTGGCGGGTTCTGGTAAAACCACACTTGGAAAGCAATTAGCAGAAAGTTTGGGTTATAAGTTTATTGACCTAGATGAGCAAATTGAAGAAAAGCAGTCTAAATCTATTCCTAATATATTCGCACAAAATGGAGAGGGCCAGTTTAGAATTTGGGAAAAGGAAGCTCTAATGGATGTAATGGCTACCGAAGATTCTTTTGTGTTGGCTACTGGTGGAGGAGCTCCATGTTATCATTTTAATATGGATGCTATGAATAGCCATGGTGTAACCATATTCTTAGATGTTACACCGGGTGAATTAGCCATTAGAATAATGGATGCTGGTGTTGAGAATCGTCCTATGTTTAAGAGCTACGACCATCAAGACCTGATTCAAGAAATTAGAGAGATGAAAGAAAAGAGAGATACTTTCTACAATCAGGCTCAAATAAGAATTAGAGACAACCAAATCACCGTGGATATGATTATCTCTAATCTCAATTCAATTCAACTTTAGCCCTAGAAGTTCATTCCAAAGGTAATTTTAAAGTCATTGATGTTGTTGTCAATACTTGCTGTTGGTCCTGTGCCGTCTGCGAACGAGTAGGATTTAAATGAATCTGTAAATTGTGTTTGGGCATAGGAAAGATCTAGGAAGTATTTACCCACATTCATTCCAAGGCCAGCCGAAGCGATATCTCTAGATCGATCTACATCATCAAAAGAGTCATTAGTGGCATCTCCAATAGAGGCATAGCCAGCTCTGAATCTAAAAGCCTTAAATCTATATTCTGCGCCTAATCTAATGTTGGTTGTACTTTGATAGATATTTTCGATAGTTCTGTTGTCGTTCTCCGCTACAAAATCGGAAGAGGAGACGAAGGCATTGCTATAATTTAGGCGTTCTATGTCTGCTGTGATAAACCCACTTTTACCTATAAAGAAGGCAACTCCAGCATTGAGCTTTAGGGGTGTTCTTAGATTGTAGATGGAGAAGAAAACGTTCGTTTCACTCGTAAGTAAATTCAACACCGTATCTTCTTGAATAATGCGGTTTCCATTGTCATCTAAATAGTTAGCCACATCATAGTTGTTGTAGTCAGACTGATAGATTGCATCACTTTCTTCACTGAAGCTATACCAAGTAGGTGTTGTGATTGATGCACCAAACCTCACTGCATTTGTCGGCCTTACAATCACACCAATATTGGCGTTAACACCGGTGCCAGAAATATCTAGTCGTTCATCTACAGTAAATTGGTTCAGCCTACCATCATTAAAACTCTCGGTATATACCCTCATTTGTCTGTAATCAGCAGAGGTAAAGCCTAATCCAGCTCCTACATAAATTTTGTCTTCAAAGTTCCCACCAAATGAAACGTTTACTTGATCAATTTGCCCTACTCTTTCAATGCGTTCACGTTGTAGAGGAAATCCTTCTACAAAAGAGACATAAAAGTCTTCTGCCCCAGGCACTGGATTAATCAGGTAGTGATCGTAGCCTACTTGTTCTATTCCTCCTAGTTCTTCAGGGAAGAATCGATCTGCTCTGTTTAACATAGCATCAATAATCGAACTGCCAATGTTCTGTGCCGAATAGCCAATGTCTTGTCTAAAATCACTAAAGCGATTGTATGTAATTGCAAGAGAACCACCTCTCCAACTACCAGGTTTCAAATCACCTTTATTGAAATTGATTACGATTCCAGCATTTCCTAATGCGAAATTAGTTCGTTCGCTTCTCGTGTTTGTTCCCTCAAAGTTTGAATCGAAGGTATTGAAGCCTAAGCTTGGCGTGATTACAAACTGCGATCTATTAAAAAGACCTAGTCCGGCAGGGTTTAAAGTAGCGGCACTAATGTCTCCACCAAGTACGCTTCCTGCACCACCAATAGAAGCAAATCTTGCCGTTCCCCATTGATTGAATTGACTAAACCTAAGTGCGTCTTGATAGTACCCAAAAGAACCGGGTTGCACTTGCGCCTGAGCCACTGCTGTTGAGCAAAGCAGTACCAGGCTTATGTATATAAGCTTTGATATCCTTTTCATTTTAATTGAGTTTTTGCTGTGTATTAATTTCCTCTTCCTGAAGAACGACTTGAGCTACCTGAGCGACTGCTACCTCCTGAAGATCTGCTACTCGAAGATGATCTGCTGCTAGAACTACTTCTTACAGCACCACCGCTTCTTGAGGAGCTAGATCGACTACTGCCAATACCTCTAGAAGAACTACTACTTCGGCTACTTGTACCTCTTGAGTATGAAGAACTTCTCGAGGAAGTAGGTCTACTGGTTCTAACGCCAGATAAAGATCTACTCGAAGAGTTTCTATTAAACGATAGGCCGCTTGTTCTTGAAGAACTTCTGCTACTCGTTCTTGCTGAAGAAACTGCACTTCTTGTGAACCTGCTATTTCTGCTTCGCGAATCCGATGCAACGGCACTTCTTGAACTAGTTCTTCCTGAGGATACAACTGAAGATCTACTTGTTCTTTGTGCATCAGAGAATCTATAGGCATCGGTTCTTACTCTACTACTTCTAGTCGTATTTACATTAGGAACGGAACTTCTGTTACTTCTAACATTGCTTGTTCTAGAGCTTGAAATACTACTGCTACGACTGCTTCTTGAGGACGTTACGTTGCCTACTGAGCTTCTCGTAATTCTTGAGTTAGTAGTAGTAGATGCTCTTCCGCTTCTTCTATTTGTAACGCTACCATTTAAAGCATCGCTTCTTACGCTAGTTACGCTAGTAGAATTTAAGCGTGCTCCTCTAGTCGCAACTCTACCAGTTCTGTTGGCAATAATTTCGCCTCTAGAAGCTCCCAGATAGTTATTGTTGATAAATATGGGGTTATAACCCCAGTTATTCCATCTGTTAAAGCCTCTGTTCCAAAATCTTCTGTTTCTATTCCAGCCTAAGCCGCCCCATGATACCCATGGATCGTAGAAAGGATCGAAAAAGAATGGGTCGAATCTGTTAAATCTCCAAGAGTTATTGAAAGCAAAAGGACTGCCGAACATCCAAGGGTCATTAAATGCCCATGGGTTTCCAAAACCTACACCAATAAAAGTGTTTCTAGTATTTAGACCCCATCCCCAGCCAAGGTTAAAGTTAACACGAGTTCTAAAGTCTGCTATAGAGTTATTGAGTCTGCCTTGATTGCCATTCAGGTATTCATCCATTCTTTGGCTGTCGCCATTGTAGTATTGTTCGTACCAAGCTTGAGCAAAGTAAAAGTCATCTCGTACCAAACGGTCAAAGCTCGCCTCAGACCAGTTTTCTTCCCAGTCTATAGGTAGCTCATAATATTTTAAGAGGCTGTTTTCATAGTCATGTACAAAGTGATCATAATTGAGCTCGGAAGCTCGAGAAACCTTAGGTTCAGTTTCTTCAAAATAAGTCACCTCTTTAGTAGGGCTGGTGTATTTGTCAACCAATTCCGATTCAACATTAAGTGACGAACGATTCGCCAAACTAACAACTTGTGCATTTGCAGCAGGCGATACCTCAACAGGTTTAGCGACAACTCGCGGAGCTTGTCTTCTGTCTGCTGATGTAAAATATACATCATCGTATTCTGTAAGTTGTTGGTATTGATTTGGGGAACAGGCAAACAAAAAGAGCATGCCCAGTGGTGCCATTAATAATCTCCATTTACTACTTCTCATGACTTTCCTTTCTTGGCTTAATAATGTTAACGTCTATTTAACTTATTTGGTCGGTAAAAGATTCGAAAACTCTATATTTGTTAATCATTTTACGCTCATAATTGAGCAAGTATCATACCAAAAGAGAAGAATGAGTAAAGGATTACCAAAAAGAAGCGAAGACTATTCATTGTGGTACAACGAATTGGTGAAGAAAGCCGACTTGGCTGAAAACTCACCCGTGAGAGGTTGCATGGTGATCAAACCTTATGGTTTTTCTATATGGGAGAAGATGCAGGCAGAAATTGACCGAATGTTTAAAGAAACTGGTCATACGAATGCTTATTTCCCTTTATTCATTCCAAAATCTTATTTGAGTAAAGAAGCCGACCATGTTGAAGGCTTTGCTAAAGAGTGTGCAGTTGTAACGCATTACAGGCTCAAAAACGACCCTGACGGTCAAGGTGTAGTGGTTGATCCAGATGCTAAGTTAGAGGAGGAGCTTATTGTTAGACCTACTTCTGAAACCGTGATTTGGAATACCTACAGAAATTGGGTGCAATCGTATAGAGACCTTCCAATATTGGTTAATCAGTGGGCGAATGTAGTGCGTTGGGAAATGAGAACTCGTTTGTTTTTAAGAACAGCGGAGTTTTTATGGCAGGAAGGCCACACAGCTCATGCAACAAAGCAAGAGGCCGTTGATGAGTCTATTCAAATGATGAATGTCTATGCCCAGTTTGCAGAAGAGTTTATGGCGGTGCCTGTTGTTAAAGGAATTAAGTCTGAAAGCGAAAGATTTGCTGGTGCTCTAGAGACTTATTGTATTGAAGCATTAATGCAAGACGGCAAGGCTTTACAGGCTGGTACTTCACACTTCTTGGGGCAGAATTTTGCAAAGGCATTTGATGTTAAGTTCACATCAAGAGAAGGAAAGCAGGACTTTGTTTGGGGCACTTCATGGGGTGTAAGCACTCGATTAATGGGTGCTTTAATTATGGCTCATTCCGATGATCAAGGCTTGGTGCTACCTCCAAAACTAGCTCCTATTCAAGTGGTAATTGTGCCTATTTATAAGGGCGAAGATCAGCTGAATGCCATTCGAGATAAAGTTGATTCCTTAATAGGTCCATTAAAAGTAGCAGGGATTACGGTAAAACTAGATGATAGAGACACTTATAAGCCGGGATTCAAATTTGCAGAGTGGGAAATGAAAGGGGTGCCTGTTCGTTTTGCCATTGGCCCGAAAGACATGGAAAATAATTCCATTGAGATAGCCAGAAGAGATACGGGTGAAAAAGAGCTTTTTAGTCTTGAAGGTGACTTATTAGCTAAAGTGCAAGGTTTACTGAATGACATTCAAGAGAATATCTATAAAAAGGCTTTCGACTTTAGAGCTGAAAATACGAGAGAGGCCAATACCTATGATGAGTTGAAGGCGATACTAGAAAACGAAGGCGGCTTTGTTTCTGCTCATTGGGATGGTACTGCTGAAACTGAAGAAAAGATCAAGGAAGAGACTAAGGCAACTATTCGCTGTATTCCTATTGATTCAAAGGAAGAGGAGGGCGTTTGCATCTACTCTGGAAAACCTTCACAAAGAAGAGTGCTTTTTGCTAAGGCTTATTAACCAGCATCCGTTTTTCTTGGTATATTGAACCAACTCAAAGCTTATGGACGGTTGGTTAGCCATTATTCTGTTGGTCCTTGTGGGCCTAGTTCTCATTTACTTGGAATTGATCTTTGTTCCAGGCACTACCATCTTAGGCTTAATAGGATTAGTTGTAGCAGGAATAGGTGTCTATATAGCCTACGAGCGACATGGGACTACGGCTGGGTCATTACTCTTACTAGGATCTCTAGCAGTTACAATTGGGGGTCTCGTCTATAGTTTTAAAGCAAAGACATGGGATCGATTTTCTTTAAAAACCAAGAATACTTCTCGGGTAAGGCAAAAATATACAGAGGGCTTGCAAATTGAAATGAGAGGAGTGGCAGTATCAGATCTAAAGCCTATTGGTAAAGCAGAGTTTGAGAACAAGTCTTATGAAGTTACCTCGCATGGACATTTGATCGATGCGGGTTCAGCAATAAAAATTATTCAATTGACTAAAAATAAAATCGTTGTAGAGACAATTAACACCTAAGAAATGGAAGAATATACCACCATAATATTTGTTGTATCCGGGATCATACTGCTCTTTGTATTCCTATACTTCGTGCCCGTTAATCTTTGGATTACAGCACAGTTTTCAAATGTAAGAGTAGGCTTATTAGAGCTTGTTTTTATGCGTATTAGAAAAGTGCCACCAAGAATTGTGGTAGATGCTATGATTACCGCAACCAAGGCAGGTTTAGATATTACTACAACAGATTTAGAGACCCATTATTTAGCGGGAGGAAATGTGCCTACGGTTATTAAGGCCCTAATTTCTGCAGATAAGGCAAATATTAGTCTAGGCTTTCAGCAGGCTACAGCAATTGATTTGGCGGGTCGTGATGTGTTCCAAGCAGTACAGATTTCGGTAAACCCTAAGGTAATTACTACGCCAAAGGTTGCAGCAGTTGCAGCAGATGGTATTCAGTTAATTGCTGTGGCCAGAGTGACCGTGAGAGCAAATATTCAACAATTAGTAGGTGGTGCAGGAGAAGACACTATTCTTGCCAGAGTTGGTGAGGGTATTGTAACTTCAATTGGTTCTGCAGATACACATAAGGCAGTGTTGGAGAACCCTGATAAAATTTCAAAACTTGTACTGCAAAGAGGACTTGATGCAGGAACAGCATTCGAGATCTTATCCATTGACATTGCAGATGTAGACGTAGGGGTGAACATCGGAGCAACACTACAAACAGATCAGGCGCAGGCAGATTTAAAGGTTGCTGAAGCAAAAGCTGAAGAAAGAAGAGCCATGGCTGTAGCTGAGGAGCAAGAAATGAAGGCTAAGTCTCAAGAAGCTAGGGCTAAGGTGATTGAAGCAGAAGCGGAAGTACCAAAAGCTTTGGCAGATGCTTTTAGATCAGGTAAACTGGGTGTAATGGATTACTACAAAATGGAGAACATTCAGGCGGATACCCAAATGAGAGAATCAATTGCCACGCCAGATCAAAAATCTAGTAATAAAGGAAAAGGGAATAGTTCTAAATAAAGGATATACCATTTCAATTAACATAATGAACAAAAATCCCGACCAGTTGTGGTCGGGATTTTTGCTTTAGTAATCTCTATTAATTCTTTGTGGTTATGGTCTCCCAAACAGAGGGTAAGGCACCATAAAAGCGATTGTCATACATCTTGATATGGCTATAGCTAACAGGAACTAAGTCAACACCCTTTACATTGATAACGCCATAATTATTGCCTTTTCTTACTTTGAATACCTCAGGGGCCAGTTGTGATATCTCGTCATACTGACAATCCTTGATTAACACACCATTCATATCTGCTAAACCAATTAAGCCCTGCGATACAACCAGTATGTGATCTTCTTTTCGAATGATATTATCATAGTCAATAGCAAGTACGACTTCGGTATTAGGTGCTATTATTCCATAAGAAGCGCCTTCTTTCACTACCGCTAAGCGATTGTAAAAAGGCTGTACTTCCTCAAAACTCGGCTGAATGATGAGGTTCTCGGCCTTATCTATGAATCCCCAATTTCCGATAAGCTTTACAGCAGCAAACCCTTCTGAAAAATCCTGAGCCTCTTGGTATCTGTTTGCTATTCTTAGTTTTCCAGTTTCGTCAACAAAACCAAATTGGCCATCTTTTTTAAACTTTACATAGCCCTCGGCATAATTCAAAACCTCATCGATTTCAGGATTTAGTTCAAAATCGGCACCATCGGAAGGTCTATAAAAGAAGATTTTATTGTCTCTGTAAAGTTTATATAGGTTGTCATTAACATTACTGATGCTATCATAGCTGGGTTCGAGCAGTCTCTCATTTTTGTAATTGAATAAAGCCAAACCATCATCTGAATAAAGTGTATAGCCACGAGAAAGTAAGCTTAAGCTGTCATTGGTTCTAGTACTAACATGCCCATTAAATTCTACGAGTTTTTTCTGTGTTCCTTGCTCAAGGTATATGCGCCTCTTATCAACGTTAATGCTGTCGTTATATGGAGTAATTACCCAGTGTCCCTGTTGATCAATAAGTCCTTTGCGACCTTGATAGGAAACCACCGATAGACCATTTTTTGCCTCCTTTATTTCATCGTAAAGAAAAGGACTAATTTCCTCTCCCATTTTATTCAGCAAACCTGCTTTGCCATTTCTTAGGGCCATGAATAATTTGCCGTATGGCTTAAGACTTGAATAGCTGTAGACACCAATGCGCTCACCATTTTGATCAAATAAATGCCAATCTCTTTGCCCAGACTTATCAATAGATGCAGCTAAGAAATTATCATAGAAATAGATGCTATCATAGTTGATGTTGAGTAATGCTTCTCCTTGTTTATTTAGAACTCCGTAATAACTGGTTTCTTTGTCATAGATAATGCTGAGTCCATTTCTAGAAGTTTTAAAAGATTGCTGTTCTTCATGAAAAATGTAATCGTCATCTCTGTCAATGATAGAACTCATTTCGCCCGAGTTGGTAGCTATTAGATAATCATCTAGCTCGAATAGCTCGTCATAGAAATACGATCTTTGAAATTTACCATCTTCGAATAAATCCCATTGGGTGAAAGGAAGGCCGCTTGCTCGCCCGTTTTCTAGTTTGAAATCTTTGTAAATAGGAGGGATGATTAAGGTGCCATCAATGTCAATGAGTCCTTTTCTACCGTAGTAAGTAACAGATAGGTAATCATTCCTGTAAGGTTGAATATTCTCATAATCAAAGCTAGTCAGCGCTTCTCCATTTAAATTGAAAAGGGCTGCTTTTGAGTCTAAGTTGACCACACTTATTCGCCTCTCATTTAGAACTACAATTGACTCATACTGGAATGGAATAATGATTTTGCCCTGTAGGTTTATTAGGCCAGTCCTCGGACTTCCATTTACCAGTTTTCTTGAAATGAGTCTGTTATTGGTTGTTTCAAGCCTATCATTATCAAAGGGTATAATATCCTTACCTTTTGTATTGATGAGCCCATACTTAAGTCGAATAGAATAAGTATCTCTTTTTGAGGCTAAGAATGTACCTTCTAAATAAGGAGTAAGTTGAACGAAAAGGTGTTGCGTAACGCGACTACCATCGGTTGTTAGGAGTGCCCATTTTTCATTTAGTTTGGCGCCAATCAATTCGTTATTAACTGATTGAGAGTTGTCTGACCAGCCAATGGCTTCATAAACAGGCTCAATTGTCCATTGGTTTGTTAGTGTGCTTTTGAGTCCATATTTCCCATTCTTTTCAACTACCTGAAAATCGTTGGCCGATAAACAAATCGAAAAGAGACTAAGTATTAGGATGAGTTTGAATCTTATGGACATGAATGCTTTCCCAAAGGACGTAACGCAAACTAATTAAGAATAGGAAGATATAGGAAGTAAAAAGTGATTAACGTTTACTTCTCAATTTTTTGCTCTTCAAGGTTAAAGAGGTCGTTTAAGACATCAATAAGAGTTTCTGCCTCACCTTTTTTACAAGCAGCTTTGAGCTGAAGTACTGGGAGCTTCATTATTTTTTGTGTAATACTTTTAGAGAATTTGTCGGCAAAAGCTTCTAACTCTGGGTTCGCATTTTTCAAATGCTTCTTAATCTCTTCTTGTCTTATGTCTTCAAGAGCAGATTTAAGTTTCTTAATAGTAGGAGATACCTCCATTTCTTGAGTCCAGTTGAACACATCATTCAATGCCTCATCCATTATGTTTTCAACCTGAGGGATGGACTTCAATCGTTTTTCAACCGTCTTAGAAGTTTTATTATTGATCTCGTCAATATTGTAGACATGAATACCATTCAAATCATTCAATTCTGGTTCTACAGAACGCGGCATTGATAAGTCAAAGATGAATTGAATGGCTTTATGATCAGAAGCAAAATCTTCAACTTTCAAGAAATCTTTTACGGGTATACTTGAAATGATTAAGTCAAAATTGTTGAGGCTTTCTTTAATCTCCTTGAACTCAATTCTCTTGACACCATAATCTTCAACCAAGAAATCTGCCCTCTCTTTGCTTCTATTAGAAACAGAAAGCTCAATGTTTCCTTCAGCTAAATGCTTGGCTACATCCGTTCCTATTTCTCCAAGGCCTATTAATAAGGCTTTAGGTTCTTGGAAAGATTCCGAGAAGGTGTTTACCATTTCTGCAGTGGCATAAGAAACACTTGCAGCACCATCTCTAAAAGCAGTTTCTTGAACAACCTTCTTGTTGGTGTAGAAAATGGTATGTAAAACCCTGTGTAAGAAAGGGCCTATGGTATCTAAATCGGCAGCCTGTTGGTAGGCTCTCTTTATTTGATTGATAATTTGAAGGTCACCAATCACTTGGGCCTCTAGGCCTAAGGCAACTCGGAATAATTGTCTTGTTGCTTCTTGCCAATCTTCTTTTATGTCGAAGTATTCAAAAAAAGAATCAGATTTTTCGAGCCCTCTGTTCATTGCTAAAAGAGCTATGATCTCTTTTGATAATGACTTTTCAGACGCATAATAAATCTCTGTTCTATTGCAGGTAGAAATGATGAAAAGTTCGCTAGGGTTCAAGGTCTCATGAACTGATTGTAACAATTCCGATACATCAGATTCTCCCAATGAAAGTAATTCTCTTACTTCAACTGGAGCCTGTTTGTATGAAAGACCTATGAACTTAAAACTCTTCTGCATTGTCTGCTTTTACTTCAAATACTGATTGCAAAAATAAACCTTACCAAATCAGTAAAAAAGTGATATAAATCAGTATTCATCTATTTAGAATTGATTCAAATAAGCATCACTTTTTTATGTTGAATAATGGGAATAAAATAAATATTAAATCAAATAATTATATTAATACCTATTCTTAACACACATATTCTTGTTTCGATTTCATAAACAGATGATCAAGCTCTTTGGTTTGAGCAAAACAGAAATAAATGGTATGCTTATTTTGCTGCCTTTAACCTTCCTTTTGCTACTCTCACCATCTATTTATCGCGAATACTTTGGTATCAATTACAATACGTATGAAACGGATAAAAGGCTGCTAGATAGTTTGACTCAAGCAATAAATTTAGCGGTAGCGAGGGAGGAGTCCTTAGACTTAAGGCCAAGTCCCGAATACTTTCACTTTGATCCGAATACAGTATCTGTTGATGAGTTGGTGTCTATGGGATTGGATCAAAGGCTTTCCAATAGGATCATTAATTATCGAAAGGCAGGTGGGAGTTTCCGTATCAAAAGTGATTTGAAAAGAATATATGGCTTTCCCGATTCAATTTACCAAAACCTAGACACCTATATAGATTTACCAGAAGAGATTATAAGGCCCTCATTTCGAAAGAAGTATGTCAAAGCCGATATAAGTAAGGCGGAAAGTAGTCCGATAGAGATTGAAGAGGTAGAGCCTTTTGTTCTTGTTGATATTGCCTCTGCAGATACGGCTGAATTGAAAAAGATTCGTGGAATAGGGCCTACTTATGCTAAACGAATTGTAGGTTATCGTTCCCTTTTGGGAGGTTATTCATCCGTTAACCAGCTTAAGGAAGTTTATGGTTTTTCGGATAGTCTTTATCTAGCACTCAAACCCCATTTCACCCTTTCAGACTCTGTTCAAGTACAGCAGATATCTATCAATATCGCCTCTTTCAAGCAGCTGAATAAGCATCCCTACATTAGTTTTGAGCAGACTAAAGACATATTGAATACCAAAAGTAAAAACGGTAAATTCAGAAAAACTGAAGACCTTTTTAAGCTGAATACATTTGATAGTGCTCAAGTTTATAGGCTTGCTCCATATCTTAAATACAAATGAGAAAAATTATCAATGCAGAACAGACTCGGGCCGCAGATGCATATACAATAAAAAACGAGCCTGTTTCTTCTATTGATTTAATGGAAAGAGCTTCTCAGGCTTTTGTTACTCAACTGATACATGACTTAAGTCTAGATCATAGCATTCTTGTTGTTTGCAGTACTGGAAATAATGGGGGTGATGGGTTGGCTATCACAAGGCTATTGTTGAATAAGGGGTGTCAAGTCAAATCATTCTTCATTCGTTTTTCTAAAAAGCTCAGTCCTGACTGTCAATCAAACCTGAATAGGTTGGAAGAGTCAGAAGTACGTGAAATCACAGATGTTCGTTCATTAGATTTAATGGGATTCGATATAGTTATTGATGCTATTTTTGGTTCGGGCTTGAATAGATCCGTCACCGGGTTAGCCGCTAAAGTAATCTCGAAAATAAATGATTCAGGAATACCTATTGTGAGTGTAGACATTCCTTCGGGTTTAATGACGGATGAGATAGCACTTGAAGGGCCAATTATCCAGGCTGACAAGACCATTACCTTTCAAAGACCTAAGCTTACGTTTATGTTACCCGAAACTGGTAGTTATGTAAATCAGTGGCATGCTGTCGATATTGGACTAGACGAGTCATTCATCAATTCTCAACAATCTGATTTCTATTATCAAGAGCAGGAGGATGTACATCAGTTATGTCCCAGTCGGAATAAGTTTCAGCATAAAGGCGATTTCGGTCGGGTACAGGTGTTTGCTGGAAGTATTGGAAAAATAGGCGCAGCCTTTTTATGTGCAAAGGCAGTATTGAGAGTAGGAGCAGGTTTACTTACCGTGCATGTTCCTAAAATTGGTAATGAGATTTTGCAAACCTCTTTACCTGAGGCAATGCTGACTTTAGATTCTGAGGAACAAGTAATAACGGATGGCAAGCTTTTAGGTAATACGGATGTTGTGTGTATTGGACCAGGTTTGGGGCAAGATGAGCAGACGAAATTTTGGTTAAGTCAAGTGTTAAGAAATTCGGTTTGTCCATTGGTTTTAGATGCTGATGCGCTAAACCTTATTGCTAAGATGCCTAGTGGGTATAAATGTATTCCTGAAGGTTCTGTTATCACACCACATGTGGGTGAGTTTCAGAGGCTATTTGGGGAACATAAGACGAGTTTGCACAGATTAGAGACCTTAAAAAAGGTTTGTACAGCGCAAAAACTAGTTGTTGTTTTGAAAGGCGCTCATTCAGCCATTGGCTTACCAACAGGTGAAATTGTTTTTAATAGTACCGGAAATGTTGGTATGTCAACTGCGGGTTCTGGCGATGTCTTAAGTGGAATTATCACTGGATTAATTGCTCAGGGATTGTCCTCAGGGGATGCTGCAAGGCTAGGGGTCTGGCTTCATGGAAACGCTGGAGACTTAGCCAAAATTAAATATGGAGAAATGTCGTTGATGGCATCAGATTTGCTTAATGAATTGCCAAATGCGATTAATAAAGTTCGGCTAGCAACATTTATTTGAAAATATTGTAGCTTTAAATCAAACCTTGAGCCCCAATAAGGGGTCTATGTATAAAATGGAAGTCTTCAACCACTTCATATCATTTAGAAAATTAAGCCTTGTAGCACTCCTATGCTTCTTTGCTTTCGCTTCATTAGCTCAGTCTGAGCGAATGGCCAGTGCTTCTATGAATGGAAACGGAGATAAGGTAAAGGTTGAGATTTTCCCAAATCCAACTTCTAACTATTTAAACATTGATCTCTCTCATTTGGAGCTTAGTAATCCAAAGATTGAGATTCGAAGTATTATTGGTACACGAATGACCATTAATCTTCAGAAAAATGGAATTAAGAAGTATAAGGTTGATGTAAAGTCGTTTCCGAGAGGATACTATCTGGTCTTAGTAAGAGATGACCCTTCCAAATTTCAACAGACGATAAGATTCAGCAAGAAATAAAAAAGCCTCACCATTTAGCGAGGCTTTTCTTTTAGTAGGCGGCATTGCCTGGAGTTCTTGGGAATGGTATTACATCTCTAATGTTGCTCATTCCGGTAATAAATATCATGAGTCGCTCAAAGCCTAATCCGAAACCACTGTGAGGCGCAGAACCATATCTTCGGGTATCTAAGTACCAGTCCATCTCTTCTTCTGGAATATCCATTTCTGCCATTCTAGATGTTAGAGCGTCATATCTTTCTTCTCTTTGAGAACCGCCAACGATTTCGCCAATACCCGGAAAAAGAATGTCCATTGCAGCTACAGTCTTACCATCATCGTTCATTCTCATGTAGAATGCCTTAATGTCTTTTGGATAATCTGTTAAGATGACGGGTTTCTTAAAGTGATTTTCAACTAAATAACGCTCATGCTCTGATTGCAAGTCCGTTCCCCAGCCTTCAATAGGGAATTGGAATTTCTTCTTTTTGTTTGGCTTAGAGTTTCTAAGAATGTTGATCGCATCACTATAGGTGAGTCTTTCAAATTCGCTATCGATAACAAAACGAAGCTTCTCCGTCAGAGCCATTGGGCTTCTTTCATTGGCAGGCTTATTCTTTTCTTCATCGAGCAATCGAGTTTCTAGAAAGGCTAAGTCTTCAGCACAATGATCAAGAGCGTATTTGGCTAAGTACTTAAGGAATTCCTCAGCCAGATCCATGTTGTCTTTTAGATCGTAGAAAGCCATTTCAGGCTCTATCATCCAGAATTCTGAAAGATGTCTTGTCGTATTTGAATTTTCTGCTCTAAAGGTTGGTCCAAAAGTATAAATGTCTCCAAGCGCTAGGGCTCCAAGCTCGCCTTCTAATTGACCTGAAACCGTGAGGTTTGTCTCTTTCCCGAAGAAGTCCTGTTTGTAGTCAATTGAGCCATCTTCGTTTAGTGGTGGGGTTTTCGCATCAAGTGTAGACACCCTGAACATTTCGCCCGCGCCTTCTGCGTCAGAACCCGTAATAAATGGTGTGTGCCAGTAGTTAAAACCTTTTTCATTAAAGAACTGGTGAACCGCAAATGACATGGCATGTCTGACTCTGAAGATTGCTCCAAACGTATTGGTTCTAGGTCTTAAATGAGCTATCTCCCTAAGGAATTCAAAAGAATGTTTTTTAGGTTGCAATGGATATTTATCTGCATCAGCAGCGCCCAATACCTCTATCGTTTCAGCAGTAACTTCTTTGCTCTGGCCCGAGCCTTGCGATTCGACCAATTGCCCTACCACTGAAACACAAGCGCCAGTCGTAATCTGCTTCATTGTTTCTTCTCCGAAGGATTCTGGATTTGCAACAACTTGGATGCTGTTAATAGTAGAGCCATCGTTCAACGCAATAAAGTTTACCTGCTTATTGCCTCTCTTGGTTCTAACCCATCCCTTTATTAAAACCTGACTGTTTAATTCTCCAGTATCTAACAGCGATTTAATTTTTGTTCTTTGCATCATTTCCAGATTTGAATCGTTTTAAAACGAAACGCAAAACAATCATTTTTTACACTTAAACACAACTTCTTGATGCTCAATTCCTAGTGTGTTCATTCTATCAGGATAGAGGTGCAAGATAGCTTTATTGCCGTTTGCGCGCTTAATTTTCTGTGATCTAAAAAATTTGCACGGTTTTTGTTAAAAAGTGTTAGCATTAACTCGATTCTCTCCTAGATTCAATTAAATTTGATAATAGGTCAAGGTTAATTTTATAAATGCAAAAACTCAGTCTCAACCAATCCTTAAGTCAAAAGCTGTCTCCCCAACAGATTCAGTTTATCAAGCTATTGCAGGTGCCCACCGCAGAGCTAGATACACGCGTGGAGGAGGAGCTAGAGATAAACCCAGCTTTAGAAGAAGGAAGAGAAGAAATAGAAGTGAATCAGGAGGCAGATGAATTTGATGATGCCGAGCCTAATGCTACTGAAGATCTCAATGTAGAAGATTACTTGGGAGATGATGAATTCTCTGGTTACAAAATGCAAGGAGACGGTAATTATAGCGAAGAGGATGATAAAGAGATACCTGTAGCTATGCAGGCTAGTCTCAACGATCAACTAGAAGCACAATTGGGTTTTCTTGGTTTGGATGAACGACAGCACACAATTGCCTTACAACTTATAGGTAGCATTGAGTCTGACGGTTATATCCGAAGAGAACTAGATGCAATTGTTAACGACTTGGCCTTTTCTCAAAATATTGAAACAGATCTTGACGAGTTAGAAGATTTACTATCTCAAATTCAACAGTTCGACCCTCCAGGGATTACTGCAAGAGACCTTAAAGAATGTCTCTTAATTCAGCTTGAAAGAAAGTTAGCCGATTTAGAAACTGACATTACAATTGAGACCGCTATTCGAATCATAGAGTCTTGCTTTGATGAATTTACAAAGAAGCACTATGAGAAGATTACCAAAAAACTTGGAATAGAAGGTGAAGATGAACTTTTGAAAGAGGCAGTAACTGCTATTACCAAACTGAATCCAAAGCCAGGAGGGATTTCGGGTGGATTAGTGAAGACGCAATACCTCATTCCTGATTTTATTCTGGCTAACAAAAATGGAGAATTAGATCTGACTCTTAATAGTAGAAACGCGCCTGAATTGAGAGTGAGCCAATCCTATTCAGATATGTTTTCTGCTTATGATAAGAGTGATAAAAAGGATAAGAAGCTAAAAGAGACGGTTTCATTCGTTAAGCAGAAATTAGACTCGGCTAAATGGTTTATCGATGCCATTAAACAGCGACAAAACACGCTGCTTAGAACGATGGAATCTATTATTAAGTACCAATTTGAGTTCTTCCAGGAAGGAGATGAAACCAAGTTGAGGCCTATGATTCTGAAAGATATCGCTAACGAAATCAATATGGATATCTCCACTGTGTCTCGAGTAGCGAATTCTAAATCGGTACAGACAGATTTTGGGATTTATCCCTTGAAGTACTTTTTCAGTGAAGGTATTTCTACGGCTAGTGGAGAAGATGTTTCTAGTAGAGAGGTGAAGAATGTTTTGGCACAATTAATTAATGCTGAGAATAAGAAGAAACCTCTATCTGACGATAAATTAGAGAAGTCTCTTAAGGCAAAGGGCTATAATATTGCCAGAAGAACTGTGGCCAAATACCGAGAACAACTAAATATTCCTGTAGCAAGACTTAGAAAGGAGCTTTAAATTGAATCTTCTCGCCAAGCTAATTACCTATATCTTACAGCCCTTGTTGATGCCAACATTGGTTTTCTACACTATACTTTTCCATATCAATAATAGCTCTAACCTTACAGAGAAGGGTAGGTGGACAATCTTGAGTTTAATTTTTATTACAACCTGCCTTGTACCGATGCTAACTGTTCTCATGTTTAAGGCAACCAAGGTGATTAAAGACTTGCATATGAATGATAGGCAGGACCGTTATCTGCCGTTTATCTTCATTTCGCTCTTCTATCTAATAGTGTCTTATATGATAAGAACACAAGAGTGGATGACTCCCGACATGCTTGTTGCCTTCTTTGGAATAACAACAGTGGTGATTCTAACCAACGCCATAACTTTTTTCTGGAAGATAAGTGCCCATGCGGCCGGTGTTGTAGGTTGGTTAGGTTTTATTCTTAGTTTTCAGCAGTTATATCCAACTACAAATACATTGTTTTGGCCGCTAGTTTTGGCAGTTTTGGTTGGAGGGGTAGTTTGTTGGGCAAGGCTATTTTTAAATGCTCACAAACCAAAAGAAGTATTTGCTGGCGCTGCATTGGGCTTTATCATTAGTTTTGCATCCGTAGTTTTATTTATCTGATATGTACGAATTCCTGAAATACGATTTGGCTGATGGTGTTGCAACCATTACCCTTAATAGACCCGAAGTATATAATGCCCTTAACAATGAGATTACTTTTGAGCTACAAGCAGCTCTGAAAGTAGTTAAGAAAGACCCAGCGGTTAGAGTTGTGGTGTTGACGGGAGAAGGTAAAGCATTCTGCTCAGGTCAAGATTTAAAGGCATCTTCTAAAGAGCCAGATCGTTCGTTTTCAGATTCTATACACAAGAGATACAATCCAATTATTAAAGCAATTAGGAGCCTTCCAAAGCCTGTAATTTGTAGATTGAATGGAGTAGCTGCAGGAGCAGGTTGTTCATTCGCGTTAGCTTGTGATTTAGTAGTTGCTGGAGAAAGTGCTAAACTGATAGAAGTATTTGTAAATATAGGTTTGGTATTGGACTCAGGTTCCTCTTACTTTTTACCGAGACTTGTTGGCTCTGCTAAGGCCTTCGAACTGGCTACCATGGGCACGAGAGTTTCTGCCAAAGAGGCTGAGGAGATGGGCCTAATTAACAAGGCCGTTGCTGACGATGAGTTAGATGCTGCGGTAAAAGTCTATACAGATTATTATTCTAATGCACCTACGAAAGCTATTTGGCTTATGAAGAAAATGCTTAATAAGTCTCAGAATGCTACCTTAGGTGAGATGTTAGACTATGAGGCATACAATCAAGATATTGCTTGTGCTAGCTTAGATCATAAGGAAGGTGTAACGGCTTTCTTGGAAAAGAGAAAGCCAGAATTTAAAGGGGAATAATTAGAAACCTGTTAAGGCAATTCCAATTGTTAGGTTTTTTGTGTTTTCTCCTCCTTCAGGAGCAATTTTCCATTTGTCGGATAATTCGTAGAAACCGAAGAAGCTTATGCTACCCCAACCAACTCTACCTTGAAGTCCATATCTGAAGCGGTTGAGCCCCATATCTTTGCGATCTCTTACTAATCGATCACTACCAGTGAAATCTTCGTAAGTGTATTTGGTGAATGAAGAATACAATACGCCTATTTTGGCCCCTATGGCAACTCTAAAACCTCTGCTAAAATCGTCTGAACGAGTATAGTATCTGAATTCAAGAGGTATATCTACATAATTCATTCCTGCTTTAGTCTTGCCGATAAAAGAGGCATCTGGAATGACGTCCGCTAGGTTATCGGTACTAATGGTCCTGACCCCAGTGGCATCACTTACAGACCCAATGGTGAAAGACTCCTCGAATGAAAAACGCTCAATTCCCAATCCTAGTCCTGGAGTAAAGGTGAATCCTTTTTCGCCAATCGGTAAATCCCAGTAGTAAGTGAAGCTTACAGTCTTAGATTGAAATAGATTCAGGTCTAAGTTTGTAGGAGTATCAGCCCAAGTATTAGCACCAAGATCAACGATCATGGCACCTGGTAAATCAGGTCTCTGAGCGAATGCAGAAACATTCAATATAAATAGGCCTACAACTGCGATAAAAATCTTCTTCATGGATAAGCTAAATTTGAGCGGTGGCAAAGATAGTATTTTTTGAAAGTTATAAATCTGTCTTTTGCAAAGTAATAGAATTAATTACCTTTGCAGCCCAATTTAACGGACTTTAACCTCCGTTGGGTATGGCCTCGTAGCATAACTGAATAGTGCACTTGATTACGGCTCAAGAGGTTGCAGGTTTGAATCCTGCCGAGGTCACTTAAAGCACAAAAGCGCTGGACGTAGTTCAGCGCTTTTTCTTTTTGTGGAATTTGGAGTTTACTCCAGAATTCAAACAAAAAGAAAAAGCGAGATGCAAAGCATCAGCTTTTGTATTTTCAGGAGTGATGAAGCAGGATCGCGCTAGCAATCCATTAATTCTCCTGCATTAAGGAGATTCCCGTCTGCACGGGAATGACGTTAAGTTTTAGGATTTTGTATTTTCAGGAGTGATGAAGCAGGATCGCGTGAGCAATCCATTAATTCCCTTGAATTGAGGAGATTCCCGTCTGCACGGAAATGACGTTAAGTTTATGGTTTTTGTATTTTCAGGATGACGGAATAAGAAATTGTTTCAGTTTTCAGACAAGTAACACCATCTCCCCATCCTTCATAAGTTCAATCTGAACACTTCTAATGACGTCATGTTCTTACTCAAAGTGTATGTTAACCTATACTTTTTAGTTATAATTAGTGAATCTTTGAATCATCTCTGCCATTTAGGAGTTGATTACCTAACGAAGACACGAATTTGAAAGAGACCGCTCTATTATACTTTTCCCGAAACCTTCAAGATGAATTTGAAGCAAAAGGGTTTGGTATGTCCTTCAATCAGTTTCAAAAATTTTATCAATATCTTCAGAATAAGGCCATTGAGATTTTAAATGAATCGGGCCTTCCGGTTATCAAGTCTTATTCGAATGAACAAGTAGGAAGTTGTTTTGGCGAGCGATTAACTCACGAATTAGAAAGTATAAAGAAACAGGGATATCATTCCGTTATCATTATTGGAAACGATGCCCCTGAGCTATCACTTCAAGATATTACTAAGGCTTACAATCATTTAAAGAGGGGGAGAGCCACATTAGGGGCCGATAAACGCGGGGGTGCTTACCTCATGTCTTTCTCATTTATAGATGTCAATCTTACTTCTTTCAGGGATTTGGCCTGGCACAGTTCTCATGTTTATTCAGAACTTCAGTCACTTTTAGTAAATGCTAAAGAATTAAAATCTCGAGCTGATCTCAATAGGAGAGTTGATTTGTTAGAACTGATAAGCCTAAGTACTTTGTCAAAAGGCGCTATTAGATTCCTTAAAAGTTTATACAAATCCATTCATTCAAGAACTGAAGTAGCTGAGTTTGAAACTAGTGCTCTGTTCATGCTTTCTTTTCGTAGAGGGCCACCGGCCTTGGTTTAATACATCTCAATCTCATATGGGCTCAAGGCCCTTCAAACATTAACCAGTACTAAAATGCCTAAAAAATATTATGATCCAGCCGATCTTAAAAAGTTCGGTACAATCACCGAATTACAACAATCAATGGGTGAGAAATTCTTCGATTGGTATGGAGAAGTCTTTAAGCCCGGAGCGCTTACGGCTAGAGAAAAAGCGCTGATTGCTCTTGCCGTAGCTCATTCTGAATCTTGTCCTTATTGCATTGATGCTTATACAGATGCTTGTATGAAAAAAGGAGCTGATGAAGAGCAAATGATGGAGGCTGTGCATGTTGCCGCTGCAATAAAAAGTGGAGCAACTCTTGTGAATAGTGTGCAAATGAAGAATCAGCTTGAAGATAAATTAATGTAATGGCAGAATCCTTAAAGAGTTTAAAGAGAGCCAATCATTGGCTGTCTGGTACGGAACGCCAATTGGAGGTTTTAAGCGATCATAAATCGATCGGAATACCATCATTTGAGCAGAAGATCTCTGATGCAGGAATGCCTGTCTTAAAACCAACCAGCATAGATGTATTTCAGATCAATGTGGGCAAGATGTGCAATCAGGTTTGTAAACATTGTCATGTAGATGCTGGGCCAGATCGCAAAGAGATCATGACTCGGGAAACCATGCAGCAGATTATCGATGCGATTAAAAAAAGCAATGCAACTACTGTGGATCTGACAGGTGGTGCACCAGAGATGAATCCTGAATTTAGATGGTTTGTTGAAGAGCTCTCCGCCTTAGGTAAGCAGATTATTATACGCTGTAATCTCACCATTATCCTAGCTAATCCAAAGTATCATGATTTACCCGAGTTCTTTAAAAAGCATCAAGTCAACGTAGTATCATCTTTGCCTTCTTTTACAGCTAAAAGAACGGACGCCCAACGAGGAGATGGTGTCTTTGATCGTTCTATCAAAGCTCTGCAAATGCTTAACGCTATTGGCTATGGCAAAGAGGGGAGTGGATTGAAGCTAGATCTCGTGTATAATCCTGCAGGAGCCTACTTACCAGATGATCAAGAAATTCTCCAGGCAGAATTCAAATCAAAATTAGCTTCTGAATTCGGCATTGTATTTAACGAGTTGTTTTCTATCACCAATCTTCCTGTAAGTCGCTTTTTAGATTATTTGATAAGAACGGAAAATTATGAAGAGTATATGAATGAATTGGTGAATGCTTTCAATCCGGTGGCGGCACAAGGTGTTATGTGTCGTAGCATGATTTCCATTGGTTGGGATGGGTTCGTTTATGATTGTGATTTCAACCAAATGCTAGAGTTGAAATTAACTGATGGTGTTCCTGATCATATAAAAGACTTCGATGCAGAGAAAATTCAGCAAAGAGATATAATCATTAATCAGCACTGTTACGGCTGCACCGCAGGTGCTGGTTCTAGCTGCGGAGGTGCAACTACCTAATACTATGATGGAAAGCTATTTAGAGACAACAAAAGATATTTATAAAGCGGCAGCCGAGACACCAGATGTTGGTTTGTGTTGTACCACTACACCTGTTTGGGCTTTTCCTGAATTGGAAATTCCACGGATAATGCTCGATATGAATTATGGGTGTGGGAGTACTGTTCACCCCCGTGATTTGGTCAATTCGCCTAAGATTCTTTATGTAGGTGTTGGTGGAGGAATGGAATTGTTGCAATTCTCTTATTTCAGTAGACAGCAAGGTGGGGTAATTGGTGTTGACATAGTTGACGAGATGCTAGATGCCTGTAATAAAAATATGGCGGATGCTGCCGAGCAAAATAAATGGTTCGATCCGTCTTTTGTAGATGTGAGAAAGGGGGATGCACTGAATTTGCCGATTGAGGCCGAATCTGTGGATGTAGCTGGCCAAAATTGTCTGTTCAATATCTTTCACCAAGAAGATTTAAAGAAAGCCCTCGAAGAGATGTATCGGGTCTTGAAGCCTAGAGGGCGTCTAGTGATGTCTGATCCTATTGCTGAACAGACCATGCCTGAGTCTTTGAAATTCGATGAACATTTAAGGGGCTTATGCCTGAGTGGGGCGCTTCCATTGAAGGAATACGTAAAGATGATTAAAGATGTAGGATTTGGAACGATTGAAATTAGGGCAAAACGTCCTTACAGAATTTTAGACCCGAAGAATTATGATACGGATGAATCCATTTTTATTGAAAGTGTAGAAGTCTGTGCTATTAAGGACCCAATGCCAGAAGATGGTCCGTGTGTATTTACGGGTAGGACGGCCATTTACACTGGTGACCAGGAGTATTATGACGATCATAAAGGACACGTACTGTTGCCAAATCAACCGCTTTCGGTATGTGATAAAACAGCTGGGAATTTAGAGCAATTGGCTATCCCTGATATTTGGGTTTCACCAAGCACCTACTTCTACGATGGTGGTGGATGTTGTTAGAATTATCTAATTTAAAATGCTGGCCTTGCCGGCATTTTTTGTTTTGACTCCTCTGTCTGATTAAATTTCATTTTTTGCTATTTTTCTATTCTGAAATGCAAATGATGGATTCAAACGAAAGACCTGAAGAGGGAGATGAAGGAAAATTAAGGAGGTGGGTTGCTAACCTTCAACTAGAGAGCTGGCAGTTAGAATTGCTTATTACGGGCTTTTCCATTTTCCTTTTAGTTACTAGTGTAGAGCAATACAAAAATTGGAGTGATTCTTTAGTATTTAATAAGCTGGTACCAACAGGTACTACTAATGCAGTTTTTGTGATAGCCATTCGGTTTGTGGTTGATACTATACCGTACGCACTTCAATTCTTTTTGATCAGTTTGTTAGTTCACTTATTACTGAGAGGTTTTTGGATTGGGATTGTAGGCCTGAGTTCAGTATCCAATAGTATTGGTTTAGAGAAACTAAATTTAAAAGGGCCTTTCAAGAAACATTTGCCGGGGCAAGTCAGAACTCTAGATGAGCTCATTTTACACTTAGATAAGATATCGAGTGTAATTTTTTCCTACACCTATTTATTAGCATTCTCAATTCTCTCAGTTGTATTTGTCTCTGCTTTTTTATTCTCTTTAGTAGGCATAGGTACAACAGCCACGGTTGTTCTAGACAACAAAGGATTAGGGGCTATCATTTCCGTGTTAAGTCTCTTAATATCATTTCTTTTAGCAATAGCGGCAGTCATTTTCTTTTTGGACACCATTCTATTTAGTGCCTTTAAAAAATCAAAGTGGTTTTCCTTTTTGTACTACCCAATCTATAAGTTCTACTCAATTATCTCTCTCTCCTTTTTATACAGAAGCATTTATTATCATCTGATCACTAATTATAAAAAGAAACAGATCATTCTGGTTACGCTCATACTTACTGTAATTGTCTTTTTTTCGTTTAAAGTAGAGCGTTGGAATAGCTATACATATTACCCAGAAGAGGACAATAGCAATGGGTTATTCTTTCAGCCAAATCAGTATGACGATGAGCGAAAAGTTGGCTACGTAAGAACCGCAAGTATTCCTTCAAAGATCATTGACGGTAACTTTTTAGAGTTGTTCATTCGATATTCGCCAAAGGATAATACAATACTTAGTTCTATTTGCCCTGACCTGAATCGACTAGAAAATGATGTCACATTTTTGGATGCATTTAATGCTGGGGTGGAGACAGCCATGGATACCACACTGAATGTGAACGATATTTTATACGATTCTGAATATGAGAATAAAGTAAATGAGGCCCTCTCTTGTTTTGGGGAATTATATGAATTGAGGATAAACGATCAGCTGTTAGATTTTGAAAATCTCTTTTTCACTCGGCACAAGAATAGCTATGAGAGAGGTGTAATGACCATGCTTGACATATCTGAGTTGTCTAATGGTTTGAACACTGTTGAGATCAAAAAATTGGACATTAAAGGTAATACTTTCGGTCGTGAGATAACGCGAAAGGATTTAGTCTATGAGCCTTTTGTGAAGGTACCATTTTGGAAGGAATAAGGTTACAACCAACCTACTCTGTTTTTAGAAGTTCCTTCTACAAATCTTTGAGGAATATTCTGTTGTATAGACTGCTTTAGGGCTTCCAACATACCGTTTTTGTTGAAGTTTCTATGCACCACCAAACTCACCTCTCTCACAGGTTCTGGGCTTTTAAATCGCTTTATTCTTTTGTCGGAAGAGTCTGCCAATACAGATAATTCTGGTACTAGCGTATAACCCATCTGGCTTTTCACCATGTTCTTTAATGTTTCAACAGAGCCACTTTCATAATTCAGGTTATTCAACTCAGGCTTAGACTTTTGATTACACACAGATAGAATTTGGTTCCTGAGGCAGTGGCCTTGATTAAGAAGCCATAATCCCTTTTTAGGGAGTTGGCTCACTTTTACCTCGTTAGACATGTAAAGTGGATTAAGTTCCGATACATAGAGAAGGAAGGGTTCATTATATAAAGGCACTTCCATGAAAGCCTTGTTTTCCAGAGGCGTTGCCATAATGCCTATGTCTAACTTATCATGCTGAATGTCGTGCATAATTTGTTGCGACTCAACCTCACGAATGGAAAGATTGGTTTCAGGATGCAGCTCCGCAAATTGCTTTAAAAACCTAGGTAGTAGGTAAGGAGCAACTGTAGGGATAACGCCTATTCGAAACTCGCCAACTAATTCATCTTTGTCTTGACTAATGAAATCTTTAAGTCCTTTTACCTCCCTTAAAATTTCTCTTGCCCTCTCAATCACTACAGCACCGGCTTTGGTTGGTTCTATTGGTTTTTTGGATCTATCAAAAATGGTGGTGTTCATTTCGGTTTCAAGCTTCTGTATTTGAAGCGTTAGGGTAGGCTGTGAAACGAAGCAACTCTCGGCTGCAGAAACAAAATGACGATGCGTGTCTAAGGCTACGATGTACTCTAATTGCTGAATGGTCATATTTAAAAAATAAATAAATATTGTATGAACATTTACAAAGTTAATACTGATGAGGAGATAATCAAGTGAAAGAAAAAATGGAAACAGTAGATAAAACAGTAGTAGAGAAATTAAATCAGTTGTTAATCAATTATCAGGTGCACTATCAAAACCTGAGGCTATTTCATTGGAACGTAAAAGGACCCTTGTTCTTTACATTGCACGAAAAGTTTGAAGAGCTATATACAGAAGCAGCTGTAAAAATTGATGAAGTGGCAGAGAGAATATTAGCATTAGAAGGAACCCCAAAGGGATCATTGAAGAACATTTTATCTAATGCAGATATTGAATCAAGAGATGACGTATTAGAGGCCAATGACATGGTTCAAGCCATTGTTAAGGCGAATAAAGTGCTTATTAAGTACTTAGATGGAGTTTTGAAACAAGCCAGCGAAGTAGAGGACGAAGGAACTATAGACATATTTACCAGTTACATTCAAGAGCTACAAAAGCAGAATTGGATGTTGAACTCATTCTTAAAATAATCGAAAGGGAGCTTAGTCTCCCTTTTTTATTCACTTAACTTTAGATTATGAATTTTCACACTAGAAAATGGGTAAAGCCCGAAGATCTAAATCCTAATGGTACCTTATTCGGAGGTAGTCTCTTGGCGTGGATCGATGAGGAGGCAGCCCTCTACACTGTGGTTCAGCTTGAGAATAAACATATCGTAACCAAGTTTATCTCGGAGATTAATTTCATTAGTGCCCCAAGACAAGGTGACATTATTGAAATAGGGATTGAGGCCGTGGGTTTTGGAAAGACTTCAGTAACACTACGTTGTGAGGTTAGAAATAAGGTAACAAGAGACGAAATTTTATCTATTGAAAAGATAATAATGGTGAATCTTGGCGATGACGGAAGCCCTAAACCACATGGCAAGACTCAGATTGAATACGTAAAAGATCGTTTAGACTAACGGTGACTGTCGTAATCTTCTAAGATGCTTAAGTAACTATTGAAACGGCTATCTGCGATTTCTCCTGCAATGATTGCTTCTAATACGGCACAATGAGGCTCATTGGTGTGCGTGCAATTGTGGTATTTACACTGCCCTAGATAATCTCTCATCTCCGGAAAGTAATGGCTGATTTCAGTAGACTCCATATCTACTAAGCCAAGCTCCTTAATTCCCGGGGTATCAATAATCTTTGAGTCATTATTAATCTCAAACATTTCTGCAAAGGTTGTCGTGTGAGTCCCTTTATTCGCAAAGCTGGATACTTTGCCCGTTTTAAGACTTAGGCCAGGAATAAGCTTGTTCATCAAAGTAGATTTTCCAACGCCAGAATGTCCTGCAATTAGGGTGGATTTACCCTGAAGTTCTTTTAAGAGTTCCCCTAAACCCGTCTCCTTTTCGGCTGAAATGAGATAGGCTCCATACCCAAGCGACTTGTACATTTCCATCAATAAATGGCAGTGTTCAATGTCTTCTTCGGTCATCAAGTCTTGCTTATTGAAGACGATCATAGAGGGAATACGAAAGCTCTCGGCACTCACTAAAAATCTATCGATAAAGCCTAGCGATGTACGTGGGAAAGAAAGTGTAGCCACTAATAGGGCCTGATCTATGTTAGAAGCTAAAATATGGCTGAACCCATTCTTTCTGGTCGATTTGCGAATAATGTAGTTCTTACGATCTAGGATATCGGTTATGAGGGCAGCTTCTTTGTTCGCCTCTTCCTTTTCTAGTTCTATCCAGTCCCCAACTGCAATTGGGTTATTCACCTTGAGTCCTTTAATTCTGAATTTACCCCTTAAACGCGCCTGAAGCGTTTCTCCTGCTTCAGTTTTGACCTCATACCAACTTCCGGTCGACTTTGTTACCTGTCCTATCATAATCCATTTGATTTAAAGTAAGACATAATGCTTTCTGTTGCTCCCGCCTTTTCCTCAATGTAGTTGAGGCAGACTTGTGATGCTTCTTGTCGGAAATTATCATCCATTAAATCGGCTAGCGCTTCTTTTGCTTTTATGGCATTGGAAACGATCCAAGCGCCATTTTTATCGGCAAGCTCTGTAGATTCCGGAAATTTATCTAACCCTTTGTTTCCAAACACAACGGGCAAGCCGAATGCTACGGCTTCTAGAATATTATGAAGACCAGCTCCGAACGCTCCTCCTATATAAGCAAAGTCCCCATATTGATAAATATGAGATAGCATTCCAACGGTATTTAGAATAAGAATATCAGAGTTGTACTCGCTCTTTTCGGTATATAGATCGAAAGGCTTGCTGAGATGCTTAGTGATAAATTGAATATGCTTCTCATCTACTTCATGAGGAGCAATAATTACTTTCAAATTTTGAGTGGAGTTAATGAATCCTGCAATCACATCCAAGTCACTTGCCCAAGCCGATCCAACTATTAATAGTTTTTTGTTCCCTTTAAATTCTGCAATAGTCTCAAATGACTCTGGTTGTGAGACCGTTTGCTTTACGCGATCGAACCTTGTGTCTCCAGATAGTGTGGAGGAATTTATTTCTATGGATTTCAGAAGATTTTGACTCTCCGCTGTTTGCACGAAGAAATGAGAGACCAGTTTGAGTATTGATCGTTGAAATTTAGCACGAGGTTTGAAAAACATATGACCTTTGGTGAACCTAGCTGATAGGCTGTAAACGGGTACTTTGGCATTTCTAGCCTCACTTAAAAAGTGAAACCAATATTCATACTTGATAAAAAAGGCAGCTTTTGGATTCAAAATTTGAATGAATTGCCGAGCGTTTTTGTGGTTATCAATAGGAAGGTAACAGGTAAAATCAGCAATGGGATGGTACTTCCTCCTCTCGTAGCCTGAAGGAGAGAAAAATGAAACAGTTATGGCAGCATCTGGGTAATCTAACCGAAATCGCTCCATTACAGGTAAGCCTTGTTCAAACTCACCTAGAGAAGCTGCATGAAACCAAAGAATTTCTCTTTTCTCCTTTTGTCTGTAGGATGTTAGATTTTCAAATGTAGTTTTTCTGCCCTTCAAAAAAGCCTTGGCTTTAGTATTGAAAGGGCTCACCAATTTAATGGCTAGTGTATAGAACCAAATGCTCAAATTGTAAAGTAGCATACGGGCACAAAAGTAGGCTTTTATGCCTAATGATTAGCATTGTAAAATTGAGCGGAACAAATTCTTAATATTCATTTTCTTAGGTTGAACATGAAAATGATTATCTTAACTTTCAATTCAAGAATTATGAAAAAGTTTATCCCATTTCTCGCTCTCCTGCTCGTTTTTGCATGTGATGATGGACTAATTATTCAGGTACCAGCATCCTCTTCAGTGTCCTTTACACTACCTTCTGCTGTTGTAAATGCAGATGATAATAATGCCGCATCGGTAACAGAAGTGGTTGACTTAGCTAATTTTGTTACTGAAGATGCGGAGCAAATAGAAAGTATTAAGCTTGATAAGTTTGTTTATGAAGTTAAAGATTATTCTAATACTTAAGGAAACTTAGTTTTGATGGATTTGACAATTCAAACCAGGTTAAATGGGTCTACTAATCATATCCTAATAATTTCCGGTCTTGTTGTCGAGAATTCTGGGGAAGTTATTGCCTTTGAAGATGGTAATCCTGCTTCGTCATTGTCAGCGGCTCAAGTAGCGAGTTTAGAGTCTATTATGGATAATGTTGAGCCATTTGAACTGATTGTAACAGGAGATTTCACTGATGATATTGATAGTGATTTTAAACTTGATATTTCATGGGATTTAACAATCTCGGTAAGTCAAGAGACTGGTGCAGGAGGGTAATCCTCAAATACTTAGATTTAGAAGAAATACGAAATAGGGCACAGCCCCACTTAAGAGTATTAAACCAAAACAATAGTATAGATTAAACTAACTTATAAAATGCGTAAAACACTTTTACTTTTTACCTCACTTTCATTACTCCTTTTTGGATGTGGTGAAGCGGGGGTTCAGTCAGATGTTTCTAAAAACATTGAGATTGATCCAATTCAGGTAAGTCTGGAGGTACCTGCTATTTTAGTGGGACAAAGAGTCGACCAGACACCACCAATTGATGTGAGTACAGGTAATATTGATATTGGAGGTCAAGATTTTAGTGAATATTTAGACGATGCTACAAACTTCACAATCAATAGTATCTCTTATTCAATTGAAGGCTTTCCGTCAGGCAGTGAGGCTAATTTGGATATTGAATTAGATATTCAAGTTCAGCAAAGACAAGATTTATTAACAACCACAGTTGCCAATGCTCAAAATAATACTGAGGATGTAGTGCTTTATAGCAGCGGTAATCCGGGTAATGTAAGTGCTGCTGCAATAAGTGATTTAGAACAAGCGCTAAAAAATGGAGATCCGTTCCAGCTGTTTATGACAATAGTTGGTAGAGATGTACTCTTGCAGCAACAAAGCGTAGATTTTAGCTTTGTATTCAAGTTTGATGTAACAGCCAGAATAGAACTAGACTAACTCCCAAATTCCTCAGACATGAAAAGATTTTTAATAATTTGCTTATTAAGCGTAAGTATAGCTTCACCAAAGATAGTGAAAGCACAAGGCATTGATTTTGACTCATTTTTAGAGGCTGGTAGAGCCGATGCAAATGAACTTTTAGGAGCATATTTGCAACCAGCATTCGAAGGTTTTGGGTATGGCTTGAACAGTGGTTGGTACAATACAGCTAAACCCCATAAGTTTCTAGGATTTGACATTACAGCTTCTGTGTCACTTGCTCGTGTTCCAGATGCTAGTAGTTTCTTTCAATTACCTTCAGGGTTGACTAATGTAGGCCTGACTAACCCTAATGATTCAAGGCAACTACCGACAATATTTGGACCAAACTTAGGCGCAGACGATTTACCAGAATTAAGATTTGTTGATGATAACGGGGAGGAACTTATTCGTATTTCAGCTCCTACAGGTCTTGGTATTGAAGAAGTGAGTGGTGTACCGTTTAATGCTGTTCCTGTGCCAATGGCTCAAGTTGGTTTGGGACTATTTAAAGGGACGGAGTTAAAGTTGAGATATATGCCAGAAATTGATTTCGATGGGGAGGGCAGCTTCCAAATGTTTGGAATTGGTGTGATGCACGATATCAAAAGTTATATACCAGGTGAGAAATTATTGCCAATTGATCTCTCTCTTTTTGCTGGATATACCAGTATGACGGCTAATATTAATATTGATTCAGATTCGGATCAGTCTGCAGAATTTGATGCAAGTGCATGGACTATCCAAGCCGTTGCTTCAAAAAAGGTTCTTTTTGCTACCGTATTTGCAGGCCTTGGATATTCAAATTATAATGTGGATTTTGGTTTACTTGGAGATTATTCAACCGAGACCCAAACTTTTAATAATCCAATTTCCCTTAACTATGCTAATAATGGCGTCAGAGCAAACGTTGGTCTAAGATTGAAACTCTTATTCTTGACGATAACTGGTGAATACGCCATGCAAGAATTCAACACACTAACCGCTGGTGTTGGTATCAGCATTAGATAGTAAAGATTAATTACCCATCAAGGCTCTTTTGCTAATCATGCAAAAGAGCCTTTTTTTGTTTTTGTCCATCAATCACTCAAACGTTTAGCGTTTACTCATTAGATTCGAATCTCGATTAAACTATAGTTACTCGTTCTATGAAAAAGTACCTCTTCTTATCTCTTCTCATATTAGCAATATGGTCTTGCGGTGATGATGACCAACCCGAGACAGCTCCAATTACCACTGAATTGGTAGAATTAAGAATTCCTGTGAGTGCTTCAGATTATTTTGATGGTGGAACTGAAAATGTATTGGATGTTACAGGTAATATCAATTTAGCTTTGGAAGGCTTTCAAAGCGTAATTGCGACTGCAACAGAGTATAGAGTCAATTTTGTGGGTCTAACGATCAGTTCAGTGCAAGCTGGCGCAACTGATCCAGAAGTGGTATTTGTTGATCTAGGTATAGGGGAGTCAAGTTCATTTAGTATTCCGCCTAATTTGATAAGAGAAGATAAAAGAGCAGATGCCGATACCCCTTTTATTGACGTATTGACTGATGGATCTGGTATTCTAACAAATGTAAATAGCATTCCCATTTTCAATAGACTAGATGGGGAGCAAACTCTTGTAGATGATACCAATTCGGGAATAGGCGTTATTCTTCAGCAGTTTATCGCTAATGAAGAATTATCAACACGTGTGAGAATGGGCATCAGTGGAGAGCCCGCGAGCTTCACCATGGTTGTACAGTTTAACTTATCGGTGAGATAGGCTATTTTCCTTTAAAATCCGGCTTACGTTTTTCAACAAAGGCGTTCATACCTTCTTTCTGGTCTTCAGAAGAAAAGAGCATGTAGAAATTCTTACGCTCAAAGTGTAAGCCTTCTTCTAATGGTACCTCAAAAGATCTTTTGACAGCTTCTTTAGCCATTTGAGTTGCAATAGGAGACTTTGAGGCTATATCTGCTGCCAGTTTAGTAGCTTCTTCTAAATAGAGTTCTGTTGGAACTACTTTGTTCACTAAGCCATAAGACAGCGCTTCTTCTGCATCAATAAATTTACCCGTAAGTACAAGTTCCATAGCCTTAGCCTTACCGAGAGCTTTTGTCAATCTTTGTGTGCCTCCTGCGCCAGGCATAACCCCAATTTTAATCTCTGGCTGACCAAACTGTGCACTTTCTGATGCTACAATCATATCGCAGGTCATTGCCAATTCGCAGCCACCTCCTAGAGCGAATCCGGATACCGCAGCAATAATTGGTTTTCTTGTTTTGTTAATCTGGTCCCAAGTACTGAACTGGTCGGTCTTCCACATATCAATGGTCGTTTTACCAGCCATTTGCTTTACATCGGCACCTGCGGCAAAAGCACGTTCGTTCCCAGTAATAATTACGACTCTCACCTCATCGTCCTGATCGAGTTCTTTTAAGGCATCTCTTAATTCACCCATTAATTGCAAATTCAATGCATTTAATTCTTTTGGGCGGTTTAATTGAATAAGTGCTATAAAAGGAGCGTGATCTTTTTTGACTTGAATGAAATCCATAAGTGAGAAGTGATTATAGTTTGCTAAGTTTCCATTGCTAAGTTAAGCAGTGATTTAAGTTATGAGCAAAGTCAAAGTCTTATTTGTTTGTCTAGGGAATATCTGTCGTTCACCATTAGCTGAAGGTATATTTCGGCATAAGATAATGGAGCGAGGTCTAGAAGATTCGTTTGAGGTAGATTCATATGGCACAGCTGCTTATCATATTGGCAAATTGCCAGACGAGCGCTCTGTACTAAATGCTAAAATGAATGGGGTTTATTATACTCATTGTGCAAGACAATTTGTGTCCTCAGATTTTAAAGAATTTGATGTCGTTTTGCCAATGGACGAATCCAACAAAGAAGATATTCTCGCTATAAGACCAATTGATGCTACTGCAACTGTTTTCAAGATGCGCCATTTCGATGTTCTTGCGACAGGTGCCGATGTACCCGATCCTTACTACGGAGGCCCTCAAGGCTTTCAGGAAGTCTTTGAGATTATAGATCGTTCCTGCGAACAACTGTTAGAACATTTGCTTTCAAAGGAAAAGAAATCCTATGGAAGACGTGACCTTTCTTATTGAAAGAATGCTTTTTAAGTCGACAGGCCTTGAATTGCAGCCTTTTGACATTAAGATGGAGAATGGCGGATGCATTAATATGGCCTTAAGTTTTTCCACTGCTCAAGGTTCTTTTTTTGTGAAATGGAATGAGTTAGCGTTTGCGGACATGTTCGAGAAAGAAGCCAAAAGCTTAGAAATCTTGAACAATTCGGAGGTTGTTGTAACGCCAAATCTAGTAGGATATGGAACTGTGGAGGAGAAATCATTTCTAATGCTAGAAAGGATTGAATCGGTTAGTCCTACAATTAACTCCTGGGAGTTATTGAGTAGGAATTTGGCAAAACTTCACCGAGTGAGAGCTCAAAAATTTGGTCTAGGGTATAACAATTACATCTGTAGACTCGAGCAAAATAATAGGCCAATGGAGAATTGGTTAGATTTTTATAGAGAAAGAAGACTCAACAGTCAGTTAGGGTTGGCCATCTATAATAAATTTGTAGATGAGTCTTTTGTCTCTAAGTTTAAGATGTTTCTGGAAAAGTTAGGTCAAATCTTACCAGACTCAGCGCCATGTCTTTTACATGGTGACCTTTGGAATGGGAATGTCTTATTAACAGATAAAACTGCTTATTTGATTGATCCTGCCATTTATTATGGAGCGCCAGAAATGGATTTGGCAATGACTAGACTCTTTGGTGGCTTTCCTGATGAATTCTATGCAGCTTATAACGAGTTGTCTCCAATCTCTAACAATTTTGAAGAATTACTCGATGTTTACAATCTATACTCATTAATGGTTCACGTAAACCTGTTTGGTCCTGAGGCAGGATATTTAGGAAAAGTGGAAAGAACAATTGTCCGTTATTTGTAGACCATTTGGAAGTTGTTTCTTGAGCGTTGCTCAATTATAATTTCCTTCCCTACGCATAATTCATCTATTGTTTCATGGTCGTAATTTTTAACCGTGATCATGTCGAGCCCTTCATTATAATAAATAATGAACTCGTCCATTAAGGCTTTCCTCAATTGCTCTCTTTTGGCCGGGTTGTCATCAATACATATTGTAAAAGAGATCGCAGAGTTCTGCATCAGATTAATGACGAGATTTAACCTTTTGATATGATCAAAGATCAAATGAATGTGATGTTCATTGATGAAAGAAAAGTCACTGATCTTAAATGAGATCACAGTTTGATTTTCTTTTTGAATAATAGCAGGGGCGAGGTTGGGAACCTCAGATTCTTCAATCACAGTACCTTTGGCCTTTGGCTTCTCAAAGGATTTAACGTAAAGAGGAATGCCTTTTTGAGCTAAAGGTTTAATCGTCTTAGGGTGGATTACGCTAGCACCATAATACGTCATCTCAGCTGCTTCTTTGTAGGGCAGCTGCTCGTACAAGGTTGTTTTCTTGAATTTCTTTGGGTCTGCATTGAGTACGCCAGGCACATCCTTCCAAATCGTTACGGATTCAGCATCTAACGAAGTGGCAAAAATGGCGGCACTAAAGTCACTACCTTCTCTTCCCAGTGTAGTTGAATTGTACTTTGCATTGCTACCAATAAAACCTTGAGAAATAATAATGTGTCCTTCTGGTGCATTAACCACCTGCGATTTAATAAGCGCTTGACTTGCACCCCAGTCCACTTTTGCTTGCTTATGGAGATTATCAGTCTTTACCACTTTTCTAGCATCTAACCACAAAGTGGGCATTTCTTGGCTATTGAGGTAGGCTGCAATAATTTTTGTAGAAAGGATTTCCCCTAATGAAACGGTCTGGTCATAGAAGTAATCATAGCTCATGCTAGAGCCAAAAGAGCCTAGAGACTGGTCTAAGTTTTCAAAGATTGTCTCTATTTCTTTGTTCAATACAGAATCTCCTTTCAAACCAAGATCCCTAATTGTCTTAGTATGGAAGGACTTGATCTTGGTTACAGCGGTCTGGGTATTCTTTTCGGCTAAGATTAGCTCAAGCAAATGCTCAAAGGCATTCGTCATTTTACCCATAGCGGAAACGATTACCACTAATGGCTCTTTACTATTTGCTTTTATAATAGAGCTCATATTCTTTACAGAATCCGCATCTTTTACAGAAGCACCACCAAACTTAAAAACTTTCAATGTAGACGTTAGATTATTGCTAATTTCGCTGCAAGTTATTAACGAAAATGGATTAAAAAATTATTCGGAAATGGGGAAAGCAGAAAATTCAAGAATAGCCTTGCCAATAGGATCGAATCTGGACCGATTTATCATGCGAAACCAAGAGGATTTCCCCTATGCGAGTGGAGAGCTTTCACAACTTTTGCGCGACCTTGCTTATGCAGGCAAAGTAGTTAACCGTGAGATAAATATGGCTGGATTGGCCGGTATCACCGGTGCCTATGGCGCTGAAAATGTACAAGGAGAGGAGCAGCAAAACTTAGATGTGGCAGCTGATATTCGCTTTACAAGGGCGTTAAAAAAAGGGGGAGAAGTAGCTGCAATTATTTCCGAAGAAGCAGAAGAAATAATCGATCTAAATAATCCGCGTTCTAAATATATCGTGGCAATGGATCCTCTTGATGGATCTTCCAATATAGACGTGAACGTTTCTATTGGTACCATTTTCTCCATTTATAGAAGAATTTCACCTCAAGGGAGTCCTATTCAAATGGAAGATGTATTACAACAAGGCAAAAATCAAGTAGCTGCTGGTTACATTCTTTATGGGTCTTCAACCATGTTTGTATATACCACAGGCAGTGGAGTTAATGGCTTTACGTATGAACCTTCCCTGGGCGAATATATCTTGTCTCACCAGAATATGCAGATGCCCAAAGACGGAACCATCTATTCAATTAACGAAGGGTCATATAGGTCTTTCTCAGAAAACGTGGTGAACTATATCGAGCAGTGTAAGGATAATGGTTATTCAGCCAGATATATCGGTTCTTTGGTTGCAGATTTTCACAGAAATCTATTGAAGGGTGGTATTTACATTTACCCTTCTACTGAAAAATCACCAAATGGAAAACTGAGGCTACTTTACGAATGTAACTCATTGGCTATGATAGCCGAGCAAGCAGGTGGAAGAGCAACTGATGGTAAAAACAGAATAATGGACATAGAGCCTTCTGAATTGCATCAGCGAGTGCCATTCTTTGCTGGTTCTGAAAACATGGTATTGGAGGCAGAGAAGGCTTAAGGTTTATACCTTTTTCGAGTTTCAGCTTTTTGTATTTCCCGCTCAATAATCATTTCTGCGATTACTGATGCAGGATTTTCATTTGATTCTGACAGGGCAATTTTAAGCTTGTCTTCTGATACATCTAGCCTATACAAGCAATTAATAAGCCGTGTAAAGTCCTTAGCCAAGAGTTCTTCTACTACTCTCATAATGAGAATGAAAGCCTCCTCGTACCCAATTGTCACATCGGCATCTAAATTGAGATAAGATTTTTCGAGCTGAAAATCATGCTCGAATAGCGCTAAACCCTCCTGGAGATTATTCGGCTCCTTCATTTGTTTCCTCTTCGTCTGAGGATTCTGTCATTAATTCTGGGGCTAGTGCCGATAGGGAGTTATACCAAGTGACTAGTTTCTTGATGTCAGATACATAGACCCTGCTTTCGTCATAATCTGGTAGTATGTGCTTGAGGAATGATTTGAGCTCATCCGCATCTGATTTTTTATCTAAGCCTATATCTCCTTCAAATTCTTCGTGAATCTTTTTGAAAACGTCAATAAGAGGTGTAGAACCTTCGGTAGTATGTGTATAGATAGAAATCTCGCTCAGAACAGATACACGTGCATCTGCACCAACAACTAGCTTTGTTTTCTTTTCGTCTAATGATTCTAGAATAACACCCGCTTTAGATGGTTTTATAACTCTGAATAAACCGCCTTTTCCAGCAACTGCCGCTAACTCCTCAAACTTTAACATAGATTAAATTTTGCACAAAGAAAGTGCCTTCAAGTTTAAGGGTCAATTTAAATCAGAGTTTTCAATAACCTGACCGATATAATCGGTCAAAATATCTTTGCCATAACCTGTCTCGGAAGAGGTTAGGGCAATAGGAGGGATTTCGGCCCATGTTTGCTTCATTGTTTTTTTAAACTTGGCTATATGCTGTTGCCCTTTGTTTACCGATTGCTTGTCTGCTTTTGTAAAAACTAGGGCCAGTGGAATACCACATTCGCCTAACCAGTTGATAAACTCAAGATCAATTCTTTGCGGGTCTAATCGAGAGTCTATGAGTACGAATACGACTTGAAGATTTTCTCTACTTAAGAGATAATCCTCAATCATTTTACCCCAAGCTGCTCTGTTTTTCTTGCTGGTTTTTGCATAACCGTATCCTGGTAAATCAACTAAGTACCAAGCGTCATTAATTAAAAAGTGGTTGATGAGCTGAGTCTTTCCTGGGCGGCCAGAAGTCTTTGCCAGATTTTTTCTACCGGCTAGCATATTAATGAGGGAAGACTTCCCCACGTTTGATCTACCAATAAAGGCAATCTCTGGTTTGTCTGGTGTAGGACACTTGGTATGGTCGGTATTACTGATTACGAATTCGGCCTCTTGGAACATGCTGCAAAGGTAAAGAAGTATTTAAAATGTGGGCCGTTTACCTTATGAAGTCGTAAATATTCATTATACCTTTGCCGCCTTATCAAAAGAAAATCAAAAAGTTATGGCAGCAAAAGCAGGAGATCAGGTAAAAGTACATTACACAGGTAGATTAACTGACGGAACAATTTTCGATTCATCAGAGGGCAAGGAGCCTTTAGTATTTGAAGTAGGTGCAGGTATGATGATTAAAGGTTTTGACGCTGCTGTTGATGGAATGGCGATTGGTGATAAAGTAACGGCTGAGATTCCAGCAGCTGAAGCTTACGGAGAGGCTAGAGAAGATCTAATCTTTGATTTTCCTAAATCTAACTTCCCAGAAGACATGAAGCCTGAGGTTGGACAGCAACTCGCTATGTCTCAACCAAACGGACAACAAGTGCCGGTAAAAGTAAAAGAGATTAAAGAAGAGTCAGTTGTAATTGATGCAAATCACGATTTAGCTGGTAAAGACCTAGTATTCGATATTGAGTTAGTGTCTATTGGTGAATAATCTCATAAAGTTTTAACAATTGACTTTCAACTTAGGTTGAAAAGTAAATTCGCAAAATACTCATGGCAGTAGTTCCATATAAAGAAAAAGAGGCAAGCAAGAAAGAGCAGGTGGCAGAGATGTTCAATAACATCAGTCACCGTTATGATTTTTTAAATCACTTCTTGAGTTTAGGAATAGATATTCTTTGGAGAAAGAAGGCTATTAAGCTTTTAAAGAAAGATGCACCTAAACAGATTCTTGATATAGCTACTGGGACGGGCGATTTTGCTATTGAGGCATTAGCCCTTAATCCTGACAGAGTTGTTGGGGTTGATATTTCTTCAGGAATGCTTGAAGTAGGAAAGCAGAAAATGAAGAAGAGAAAATTTGATGATGTCATCGAGATGCAGCTTGGCGATAGTGAAAAGCTGCTCTTCGATGACAATACCTTCGATGCAGTAATCGTTGCTTTTGGTGTAAGGAACTTTGAGAACTTGAAAGAAGGACTCAGCGATATGCACAGAGTAATCAAGCCAGGAACAAAAGCTGTGATCATTGAATTTTCAAGACCGAAGCGCTTCCCAATGAAGCAACTTTACAATTTTTATTTTAAGTCGATTCTACCGATCATTGGTAAATTAATATCAAAGGATAGTTCGGCTTACACGTATTTACCGGAGTCGGTAGATGCCTTTCCTGATGGCCAGAATTTTCTGGACATTCTTAGTGAAGTTGGATTTAAGAAGACTGAATGCAAACCGCTTACTTTTGGAATAAGCTCCATTTACATAGGACAAAAATAATTGTCTTAACCTTATTATTCATTTCTTTTAATCTTGTTGGGCAAACCCGAAAAGCTGGTTTAACCATGCATAGGGTGGATTCAGATAAGAAGGCACTTAAGTACGGCTTTATGCTTGGGGTGCACCAAAATTGGTATGGGGTTAAGTATTCCGACCAATTTATGGAGCCTGAGTATGATGATGTGAGCTCTATCTCAGGAATTAGTAGAGTTGGCTTCGACCTAGGCTTTATGGTGAACTTTAGACTCGATGATCAGTTTTGGTTACGGGTTGTTCCTGTTAAAGTAGGGCTGTATCAAAATTTTGTACGATACTTTGATAACAATAGCGGTACAAGCTTTCCTGATCAAATCATAGAGAGTACTCGAATAGAACCAGGAGTGTTTTTGAAATACCGCTCCATCCGAAGAAACAATACCCGAATGTATATTGTGGGGGGCATTAGTGGGTCTTTTAGATCGGGTAAAGAAGATTTGGCTACGGTAATAGATCGCCTAGAGATTAGAAAAGCTAATGTCAAAATAGAGGTTGGTCTTGGATTAGAGCAGTACTTCGAGTTTTTCAAATTTGCCCCAGAAATTCGCTATGCCAGAGGAATCACCAATGTGATTAACCCAACAGACAACTTTTGGCACAATGGGCTCGACCGATTGGTTACCCATAACTTCACACTTTACTTACATTTTTCCGATTAAATCTTATTCCTTGCTTCTCACATCTGATTTCGTTTTAAATTGGCTTAAACGAAATTTGATATGTCTAAGATTGCTTTAGTTACAGGTGCCAGTTCTGGTATTGGTTGGGCAACCGCTGAATTATTAGCGGCAGAAGGTTATAACCTAATAATTTGTGGTAGAAGAGAGGAGCGACTTGTTGAGCTTGCTGGTAAGGTTGCCGTAAAAACACTGTCACTTGTTTTTGACGTACGAGATAAGGAGGCTGTGAAAGAGGCTTTGGGTTCAATTCCCAAAGAGTGGCAAGGTATTGATGTGCTGGTGAACAATGCGGGCAATGCTCACGGTTTATCAAAACTGCAAGATGGAAGCATTGAAGATTGGGATGCCATGATAGATATCAATGTAAAAGGTCTGCTCTACGTTACAAAGTCTCTTGTTTCTGGCATGATCGAAAGAGGGTCGGGGCATATTGTGAATATAGGATCTATAGCTGGTAAAGAAGTTTACCCTAATGGGAATGTTTATTGTGCTTCTAAACATGCGGTTGATGCCATTAATAATGGCATGAGATTAGACCTATTAGGAACCGGGGTTAAAGTTTCTCAAGTATGCCCAGGTTTGGTAGAAACTGAATTCTCATTAGTTCGATTCAAGGGAGACGAAGACAAAGCGGAAGGTGTTTATCAAGGGTTTGATGCATTAACAGCTTTTGATATTGCCGATATCATTCGATTTATTGTGACAAGACCCGCACATGTAAACATTGCCGATACAATTGTTTTTCCATCAGCACAAGTAGCATCTACCCTCGTGACTAAGAATTAGTTTATGGAAGAGAATAACCAACGCAATCAAGGATTCCCTATTCCTGACGTATTTTTAAATACAGACACTGGAGCACCCATGACTAACTGCATACAGTGCGAATATGACCTACTCAAGGGGGATAGATATTATGTAATTGAAAAGGTGTTTAAAAAGTACCCAGAGATTGCTAAAACCGAGGTGCTTTTTGAATACGCCATTTGCTCTAATTGCTATGAGCAAATGAAAGATGAGCTTAGTGCTGAAAGCATGCAAAATCTTTCAGACTATATGTTTAATCATACAGATTTCTCAGCCATGCAGGCAAGAATAGAACAGAACCCGAACAACCCAGAGTCATGGCTGACACACTGTATGATAAAAGGCACACCTCAAGAAGAAATGAAAGAGTATCAGATGGGGGCTTGTTTCTTGGGAGATAAACTCAGGACTGATTTTATGCCTCCTTTTATGATTGGTGACTTAGCTATTGAGGAGATGAATGGAATTCTCTCCAAAGAGACTAAAGATCAAATGGATGATTTTATGAATGATAATTTTGGCATCCCACCTGAATTAAGAAAAGATATAATCCTTATTTAAGATGAAGAGACTCCTATCCTTAATCCTTGTAATCGTACTTGTTTCCAATTGTGAGCAAGGCCAAGAACAATTGGCTCTTGAGAATGGTGTTTCTCTTGCCCTTGCAGAAAATAGGAAAGCACGACTTTCATTTATCAATTACAAACTAGATTTTAGAATCCCAGCAGATGTTGAGCAAAGAATTCAAGGTTTAGAGGAAGTAACATTCAACCTAACGGGAGCAGAAGATGACCTACAGTTAGACTTTAGAGAGTCTAAAGATAAATTACAGGCCCTTACGGTGAATGGAAAGTCGAAAGAGATCCTTTTTGAAAATGAGCACATTATTTTAAAAGCCGAAAGTCTAGTTGAAGGGTTTAATAAAGTAGAGATCAATTTTTTTGCTGGAGAGACATCTCTGAATAGAAAAGAGGACTATCTATACACGCTATTCGTTCCTGATAGAGCAAGAACGGCCTTCCCTTGCTTCGATCAGCCAAACCTCAAAGCCAATTTCCAATTGACCTTAGATATACCTCAAAATTGGAATGCCATTTCTAATGCACCGGCAGGAATCGCTCGAATAGAGCAGGGTAGAAAGAATATTACTTACGAAAAATCAGACCTGATCAGTACTTATCTATTTTCCTTTGTGGCGGGTGAGTTTCAGGCAATAACTCAAAATTCAGGCGGAAGGGAATTTACCTTGTTGCACAGAGAAACCGATAAGGAGAAAGTGGAGCGTAATAGAGACTTTATCTTCTATCTCCATGCCGCTTCTTTGCAGTGGTTGGAGGAATATACAGGAATCAAATATCCATTCAAGAAATTAGATTTTGCATTGATTCCGGCTTTTCAATACGGTGGGATGGAACATGTGGGAGCTATCCAATATAGAGCGAGCTCGCTATTTTTAGATGAAGATCCTTCACAAAGCAGGCTATTGGGGCGTGCCAGTTTAATAGCCCATGAGGTTGCACATATGTGGTTTGGTAATTTAGTGACCATGGACTGGTTTAATGATGTTTGGACTAAAGAAGTCTTCGCCAACTTTATGGCCGCTAAAATGGTAAATCCTAGCTTTCCTGAGATCAATCATGACCTGAGTTTTCTCACGAGACATTATCCTTCAGCTTATGGGGTTGATAGAACGCAAGGGGCCAACCCAATTAGGCAAGAGTTGCTCAATCTTAATGAGGCAGGGCAGATGTACGGTGCTATTATTTACAATAAAGCGCCAATCATGATGAGGCAACTCGAGTTGTTGCTAGGGGAGGTAAGCTTCCAAAAGGGAATGCAAGAGTATCTCAATACATACTCCAATAAGAATGCTACTTGGCCAAATCTGATCAATATTCTAGATAAACAGACTCCCGCAGATTTAAATACTTGGAGCGAGGTTTGGGTGAATACAGCAGGAAGGCCTTCTTTTGAATTTACATCACCAACCGAAGCGAATGGCTTCCAATCTACTATTGTTCAGAACGACAAGAAGGGGGACAGAAACTGGCCACAAGTCTTTAGAGCTAAATTGTATAATGATGTGAAGAAAGATGTAAAGGAATTACAGGTGCTTTCGGCTGATAAACCATTTGAAATAAATATGGGGGCTGATTGGTCCGATTATTCCACTTTCTTGAATTCAGATGGTATTGGCTACGGTATTTACCCTGCATCTTACGAATTGTTCCAGAATAAGTACGAGAGCTTAACTGACCTTGAGAAGGGAGCTCTTTTGGTGAATTATTATGAGAACTTAATTGAGCCGAATAACTACCAAAGCAATGACCAGATAACTCCTGAGCGCTACGTTGAGATGCTAAAGTGGGCATTGGTTAAAGAGAAAAATCAATTGTTGATAGGTCAGATGCTCGGGCAAATGGGGAGTGTGTATTGGAACTTATTAACCCAAGAACAAAGGGAGATAATGGCTCCCGAGTTAGAAAGAACCTTGTTTCATTGCATGAACGATAAACATGATGATCCTTCTATTAAGAAGCAGTTCTTCAACACGTTTAGAAGTGTGACTATAACAGATACCAATAAACAGAGACTTTTCAATATATGGAAAGGGGAGTTGAGTGTTGCTGGGCTTAGGCTTTCAGAAAACGATAAAATCTCGTTGGCCTCCAATTTGGCGATTAAGCTTCCGGATCGAGCCGAGAGCATCATTAAGGAGCAATATGAGCAAATCAAGAACCCCGATTCTAAGAAACGTTTTGCTTTTATCAGGCCATCATTATCTAATGATATAGGTAAAAGAGATCAATTCTTTGAGTCTTTAGGAGATGAAAAAAATAGAGAAACAGAATCTTGGGTACTCGGTGCTTTAGACAATCTTCATCACCCTTTGAGAAGACCCAATTCAGAAAAGTATATCAGACCAAGCTTGGAGCTTTTAAAGGAGATTCAAGAAACTGGTGATATTTTCTTCCCTAAAAGGTGGTTGGATAGAACCTTAGGGAGTTACAATTCAAAATCAGCTGTAGAGATTGTAGATGAGTTTCTAGAAGACAATCCAGACTATAATAAGCAGTTGGGTATGAAGATCAATCAGTCTATTGATATGGCCAGAAGGAGCAGTAAGATATTTGAAGTACTGGCAAAAAAATAACCACTCGATTGAGCGGTTTCATCATTTAGCCCATTTATCGACCTGACTGATCATTTACATTATAATTGCCCCATTTTAGAGCGACTCGGGTTTGTCATTTGTCAGGTTAAACGATATGGGATGAGTAAAGTTCCATCGGAAGACATAAAAAAAGCCCGATCATTGATCGGGCTTTTTGCATAAGACTTTATTCAAGTCTTATTTCGCAATTCTTACAATTAAATCAGCAGCTCTGTTCGAGTAACCTGCTTCATTGTCGTACCAGCCAACTACTTTCGCCAATGTTCCTTGAACTGAAGTCAATTGAGAATCAAAAATGTTCGAGTGTGGATTACCTACAATATCGATAGATACAATAGGATCTTCAGTGTACTCTAGAATTCCTTTCATTGGACCTTCAGCTGCCGCTTTCATAGCTGCATTGATTTCCTCTTTTGTAGTTTCTTTTTTCAATACTACTGTAAGGTCAGTTAGTGAACCATCAGGAATCGGAACCCTCATTGCAATACCGTCTAATTTCCCTGCAAGGTGAGGTAATACCAAACCAACCGCTTTTGCAGCTCCTGTAGATGTTGGGATAATAGAATAAGCACCTGCTCTTGCTCTTCTTAGGTCTTTGTGAGGAGCATCCTGTAATCTTTGGTCAGAAGTATAAGCATGTACCGTTGTGATGTAGCCTTTTTCGATACCGAACGTATCATCTAGAACCTTAGCCATTGGAGCTAGGCAGTTAGTAGTACATGAAGCGTTAGAAAGAATAGTTTCTTCACCTGTCATGGTATCGTCATTTACACCAAGCACTACTGTAGGTACACCTCCTTTAGCAGGAGCAGAGATTACAACTTTCTTAGCACCAGCCTCTATATGCTGACCAGCACCCGCTTCGTCCAAGAAGAATCCAGTAGATTCTAAAACGATCTCAACGCCTAAATCAGACCAAGGCAAATTTCTTGGTTCTCTTTCAGCTGTTACTTTAATGTTTTTCCCGTTTACAACGATTCCGTCTTCTGAAGTAGTTACTGTACCGTCAAATCGACCATGAACAGAATCGTACTTTAAAAGGTGAGCTAGTGTAGCAGTGTCAGTTAAGTCATTTATTGCTACAACTTCAATGTTTTCTTTTTTTAATAAGGCTTTGAAAGTTAGTCTTCCTATTCTTCCAAATCCATTAATGGCAACTTTAGTCATAAGTATATCCGCAATGGTTAAAAATTCAGTTCTAAGTGGAGTAAAGCTAAGAAAGCAACGCACGTTTTCAAATATAAATAGTGTATCTCGCTAACAAGTTCCTCGGCAAACGATTGAAAAATATTTTCTAAAAAAATATTTGCAGATATATTTCATACATCTATATTTGCACCTCCAAAACAGACAGATGGTCCGTTCGTCTAGGGGTTAGGACGCCAGGTTTTCATCCTGGTAACAGGGGTTCGATTCCCCTACGGACTACTTTAATCCCTCATTAATTGATTTAATGAGGGATTTTTATTTTTTGGGGACACTGTGGGGGACGGTTTTAGCTGGTGATTTTTGTTTTTTCAAATGCCCCCCCTAAAAACGCTGAACATTTCTGCCTAACTGCCTGAAATGGAAGAGTGATTAGTCCCTACAAAAACGTCAAAAATCCTGAATAATTATTCAACAAATGAACCCCTCATCAGACACCTTCAAAAACTGCTAGATGCTGGTTTTAAAATGTAGTTGATCACTTTATAATAAACTAAGCCATTTTATAGGAATAAAAGAAAGACATTGAAAAGGATCATTATCAATCTGTGAAACCAACCTCATCAATCATTGCGAAGCATAAACTGAGGAAATGTTCGAAAAGCCAAGGTTTTTGCATTTACTCTGTTTGAAGCAGTTCGTTTAATTCCTCCAAGTCCAATGTAAGCTTCCCCATACACTTTTATGCACGATAGCCATAAATAGCTCATGACTATCGTGAGCTTATCGATTTAAATATCCAGGTTCAAATTGTCAAATGCAGCTAAGGAAAAGTGAATAATGTCTAAACCTTATCATGCAAATATTTGCTTCTAAACGGAAAACGCTAAACTATACTCACTCAACAATTTTAGCAGTACCCCATTTGTCCAGCCAAAGCCATCTTGAACAGGGTATTCACCACCGCCACTTTCAAGGTCGGTATCAACCACGTTGTATTTTTCCATTAGCTTTCCAGTGCTCTTAAATACTTTGATGTTAAGTGCTGTCCAATTCTTCTTAATCGTATTGGCTAGTTCTAAGTGGCCATAGTTTCTTAGCCCTTCAATACCTATCCATTGAAGTGGAGCCCAGCCATTAGGAGCATCCCATTGTTGCCCAGATTTAAAGTTGGTGGTGATTAGACCTCCATCTTTAACCAGTTCTTGGGCAACGATTTTAGCTACTCGATTTGCCCTTTCTTCATTGGCTGTTTTAAAGTAGAGTGGGTATAAAGCAGCAGCATTTATTGAATTGTTATGTTCCTTTTGACTCCAGATTAAATCTGAGTAAGTACCCAATGCCTCATTCCAAAAGGTGGACTCAATCGCGGCCTTTCTTCTATCAGCCATCTCTGTATAGGTTTTCGCATGGGTTTCGCCTTTTAAGCCTAATGCTTTGGCTATCAAGCCTTCTAAATGATAGAGCAAGCAGTTTAAGTCCACTTGCACCAAGTCAGTGGTGCGAATCGTATCAAGTTTACTCAAATCTGAGCACCATCGTGAGCTAAAATCCCAACCAGATTCGCAGGCTGCTCGAATATCCAAAAGTGTTTTTTGTCCAGCATCGCCTTTAGTGGCAATCAATTCTACATCGTCTTGATACATCTCATCTCTAGGGCTGTGCACATTATCATAATGACGATTCAATATAGATCCATCTTCTAAGCGCACGACTCTTTTGTAATCAGGCTTTTCTGCAGATAATTGGTCTTGGCCTTCCATCCAGAATTGATGTTCTTTCTTTAACGCAGGAAGGAATTCAATGAGCACATCATTTCCCTTATTATCAGCTAATAGCGCCACCATTAAAGAGAAGTAAGGGGGCTGAGATCTACCGAGATAGTAACTTCGGTTTCCATTTGGGATAAAGCCGAAGTTTTCAATCATATAGGCAAAGTTTTTAACCATGCCTTCAATTAAATCTATCCGACCACTTACTTCTAGACCAAGCATGGTGAAGTAGCTGTCCCAATAATAGATTTCGTTAAATCTTCCACCTGGCACTACATAGGGAAAGGGTAGGCTTACTCTGCTAGAAAAGAAATCTTCCTTCTCAGGCACTCTAGAAAGAATATCCCACAGCTTGTTAATATGTTCTTCAACTGGTTTGGATGTATCAGATTGATAATCAATTTCTCTGGCAGGAGCTACATGGAAGTACTTTTGGTAAAATGCCTTGAGATCAAAGTCAGGATTATTTTTCGCTTTTCTGTAAGCTGATAGTATATCAGCTGGCTTCTCATAGGTTATAGCATCCGAGATTTCCTTACCATCTGGGAACAAACCCGATTCATGTAAATGAGTGAATAGTTCTTGAAAATCTCTTTCAGGGTAAATCAGTTTTTCCATGCTGCTGTAAGTCTTCACATAAGTTAAGCCTTGAATGGCGAATTGAAAAATAATTGAGCAAGCTGTAAGAAAAGCATTCGCAATAGGTACTAACTTATTGTCAATACAAATTAATGGATAACCAAAAGCAGTCGGAAATATTTAGGGAGTGGCTCAAAGAGCATAAAGGTATTCTCTTTAAGATTATTAGGGTCTATGCCGATGCTGATGAAGATCAGGAGGATCTGTTTCAAGAGATCTCCCTGCAGCTGTGGAGGTCAATTCCAGGTTTTAATGGAGATGCCAAGGCTTCAACATGGATTTATAGAGTGGCTTTGAATCAAGCGCTTAAGTGGACTAAAAAAGAGAAGTACAGAAGTGAAAAGGGAGAGGACGCGCGTCAAGAATTTCATGTACTGAATCAAGTCGAAAGGATTGATCCAAAACTAGAATGGCTCTATGAGCAAATAGCTAAGCTAGATAAGATAGAGCGTTCTCTTTGCCTCTTATTGTTCGATGGTTATCAATACAAAGAGATTGCCGAAATGGTCGGCATTTCTGAGAGTTATGTGGGTGTAAAGCTCAATCGCATTAAAAAGTATCTGACGGAACAAGCAATAAAGAATTTCGAAAATGGATTTTAACGACATGAAAAAGATTTGGGACGAACAGAACAAACAGTCACTTTACGCGATTGATGAAAAAGCATTGCACAATCGTGTAATTAAGAAAAAGACAAAAGCCTCGGCCATAGCGAGCAAATCAGAAAAGTATATGATTGGCTCACTAATTATTGCATCTCTTATCGTTTGGGTAGCCACAGTCTATACAGGCGACTTTGAATTGTTGCCTTTGGTATTATCTGGCTTTATGCTGACGATGGCAGGTTTGCTGTATAGCAAAAGATCAAAACGTTTAAAGTGGCAAAACACCTTCGACAGGTCTATACTTGGAGATTTGGAGGAGGCAATTGCAAATGCAGAATATCAGCTGCGGATTTCTAAATTAAGCCGAAACTTATTCTTTGTGGTAGCTGCGGTGACTTTGTTTGATGTTCTCTCAGTTGAAGAATGGTGGAAATCACTCGTGACGCTGGGCTTCTTTTTGGTGGTTTATCGATTAGCCAAATGGGAATACAAGACCTTCTACTTATCTCAAAGAAACAACCTAGTAGGGATGAAGGAGCAGATAGAGAAGTTTGATTAAAAATTACCTAGAGAAAAAACAAAGCCCATTGCTGAAGTCAGCAGTGGGCTTTTTGTTGTTGCTATTTTGAGTTTGACATAGGTAAGATGCACCAACTCAATAAAAGGTTGCTTATTCTAAATCTCTTCCTTCAATCTATCGGCAAACATAGCTCTTAGCTTCTGCACTTTAGGATCAATCAGTGCTCGGCAATACGGTTGTTCTCTATTCTCATTGTAATAATTCTGATGATCATTCTCGGCAGGATAGTAAACGCCAAGAGGACTGAGTTCCGTGACTATAGGGTCATCAAAGTAATCCGCCATTTCTTCCATTACTTCCTCAGCAATCTTTTGTTCTTCTTCATTTTGGAAATAAATAACCGATCTATACTGGGTGCCTTTATCATAGGCCTGTTGATTCAAAGTGGTAGGGTCGTGGGTTGAGAAGTGGATTCTCAATAGATCTGCAAAGCTTATTACCTTAGGGTCATAGGTAACTTCTATGACCTCTGCATGCCCTGTCCTGCCGGAGCAGATTTCTCTATAGGTGGGGTTCTTAATCTCACCACCTGTATAGCCAGATTCTACATGGCTCACACCTTTTAGTCTTTGAAATACTGCTTCCGTACACCAAAAGCAACCGCCTCCAATTACGGCAGTAACTTCCTGTTCTACATCTTCGAGCAATTTCATGCTAGCTGAATTTACGCAGTAACGCAACCCACTCGGCTCAGGTCCATCAGGAAATACATGACCTTGATGTGAATCACAAGTATTACACATGATTTCCACTCGCGTCATGCCATAGGTAGTGTCCTTCTCGTACTTAATAGCATTCGCTTTAACGGGTTGGTTAAAACTTGGCCATCCTGTACCAGACTCAAATTTCACTCTTGAATCGAAAAGGGGAGTACCACAACAAACGCAGCCGTATAATCCTGGCTCATGTCTCTCGCAAAATTCACCAGTTCCGGCTCTTTCAGTGCCCTTGAGCCTTGCAATTTGAAATTGATCTGGCGTTAGAATCTGTCTCCACTCTTCTTCTGTTTTTTCAACTCTTCTGTCGGGAGCAGGATTCCCATTATTCGCAAATTTTATTACGTCTATCCAAGTAAGCATATCATGCATTTTTAGCATATGGGAAACACAGAAGTACTCTTTAAAGTTTAGCCTAGCTGAATAAATTATACTCTAATGAGATTACAAATACTCTTTTGTAAATGAAAAAGGGATGAATCAAATTCATCCCTTTTTAAAACTTATGTAAACAAAGTAGATTATTCGTTTACATTTTTGGGCTTTAATAATTCCGTTTTGATAATGTCTTCTAAAGCGTTCTTCGGTAGCGCACCAGCCTGCATCATAGGTTGTCTACCATCGGTTGGTATAAATAGAATACTTGGTATACTTCTAATGCCGAACATGGCGCTTAGTTGTGGTTCAGCCTCAGTATCTACTTTGTAAATATCTACCTCTTGAAATTCGTTTGAAAGCTCCTCAAAGATAGGCGCAACCATTTTACAAGGACCGCACCAGTCGGCATAAAAATCTATAATGGCAGGCTTATCACCTTTGAATTCCCACTCTTTCTTACTCTCATAATCGAAGACTTTTTCCTTAAAATCCGCGATTGTCATTTTCTTAGTTGCCATAATCTTTTTCTTGTAGCCTGTTAAGGTTTCACTGGTGAATATAGTTCCACAGGTTCTTTCGTCTGTAACAAGTGTTACTCAGCTAAACCTGTGGCTTGTTTTTCAGTTAGTAGAGGCATGATTGTAGGTATAGACTATGGTAGCAAAATGGCAGGAACCACTGTTATTGCTTTTGAAAAGGATGGGAGACTAGGGCTAATAGGTTCTAAGAAGAATCAAGATGCCGATCAATTAATTCTAGATTTTGTAGAGGAATACGAACCGACAATTATCGGATTGGACGCCCCTTTATCACTTCCTGGAGTTTATACATCGCTTATTGACTGTAACGATTATTTTTACAGAGCTTGCGATAAAGAAGTAAAGGCAATGTCGCCTATGTTTTTGGGTGGCCTCACTGCAAGGGCAATTAAACTGAAAGCAGCTTTACCCGATACAACAGAAATCATAGAGGTGTATCCAGGCCAAGCTGCTAGGGCATTAGATTTAGCTAAGTTTGCCTACAAAAAGAAGGAAGCTCACTACAAGGAGATGTTGCAAGTATTGGATCCTATTCTCACTTATGAATCGAACCTTGAGTTAACTACTTCCCATCAATTCGATGCGCTTCTGGCACTTTACATTGCCAAAAGATTCGCTGACTCAACTGCTCATAAGGTTGGAGATGAGGAGGAGGGTGTTATCTATTATTAAAGGTTAATTCCCTAGAACTCCAACTTTCGTTTTCTACAGTAACCTTGTGGGATTCAATATCCTCAATTTCGTATAAAAGAGTTTTTTTGTTAGATCTCGCCCACGTTTTAAAACCGCGTACACCCTTAGGCTTTTGTGAAATATGAGCCAGTAATTTTTCGATTTGAAACTCTTTGCCAATAACACCAGCACCAACTTTCTGTGCATCTAACGCATTACAGAGCTGCTCGTATTGCCCTTTAACGGGTACCATCATTATGGGCTTTCCTAGGTACATCGCTTCGCAGATTGACTCGAAGCCAGCAGTGCTAACATAGCCTGCACAATTTGCTAGGTATGAGATAAATTTTCGGTCATTAATATGATGAAACGTAATGTTCTCTCGCGGGCTCCATTCATCGGGTTTATCAAAGTTATCCCAGAAGCAATGAATTTTAACCTTTGGGTTCATAGCATGCCATTTTTGAATATCACTACCATAGCCTTTATTCACAACATATGCCAAGATGTAGTCACCTTTGCTCGGTTTTAACTTAAGCACTTCCCTTCTAATTAAAGGAGGTACAACTTTTAGTTTGGCACTTTCCTGAGGTAGCTTTTTAAAAGAAAGTGCGAGCTTCTTATGAGCAAAGGACGATGTGAGCTGATTATTCAGTTTGAAGAGGAACTTTTGCAACGGGTACGCTTCATTGAATGGGAACTCTGAATGAGAGGCTAAGTATTGGTGGGCTATACAAATTCTCCTAACCTGAGGCTTATACAAGAGAAAGTAAAATCCACCGAGTACATCATAAAAATTGATGATTGTATCAGCTCTAGAGCTTTCTACGACTTTATGGATTGTTTTTAGCTCTTTCAGGTACTTTGGGATCTGAGTTATATTTTTTCTAAAGGTGGTTTTGACATCAATAGACTTATGCTCCTTATCGAAATGAAAGTTGGGGCTTTCTACTTTGTGGATTGTCGCTGATGTTCTCTCTAAAAAGAATTTAGGGATTTTGCGTCTATCACAGGTTCCCATGACTATGTCGCTCACTTGATGGCCCATGCTCGAAAGCATTTCTTCCAATGCCAGCGCCTGCGTCATATGGCCACGGCCTTCACCTTGAACAATGAATACTGCTCGCATTTTCTATCCCATTAATGAGCTTGGCTCAATTCCATTCTCTCCAAAGTATTCACTCAGACTTATTGTCTTATCATCTTCAGGTGTAGTGGGCTCTAAAGATTGTTTGGTTTCTGTGTAATAGACAAGGTCCCAATGGCCATCAAAGTCTTCTATTAGTGCCGTCATAGATTCAACCCAATCTCCTGAGTTCAGATACATGATTCCATCAATATCTTTGAGAGCGGGCTGGTGAATATGCCCACAAATAATAGCGTCACAGTTCTTGTATCTGGCCATTGTTGAGAGTTGCACCTCAAAATCATCTATATATTTCACGGCCTGTTTCACCTTTCCTTTAATAGACTGTGAAAGTGAATAATAGGGTAAGCCTTTTTTGAGCCTCCGATAATTATATTGTCTATTGAGCCATAGCAGAAATGTATAACCCATATCACCTAGTTTGGCAATCCATTTAAATTGGCTGGTAACTGAATCAAAAACATCACCATGAGCGATGTAGTATTTCTTGCCTTTAGATTCATATATCATGTCTCTAGCAACCTTAAGGTTACCCATTTTAAAGGGGAGCACTTGATCTAAAAAGTCATCATGGTTACCACGAATATAGGTTACATGAGTACCATCTTCTTCAATCATTTTTAGGATTCGTGTAAAGAAGCGCGTGTGTTTTCTCTTCCATTTCCCAGATTTTTTCAATTGCCAACCATCTATAATGTCTCCATTAAGAATCAGGTTTTTGCACTTGTATTGTTTTAAGAAACGAACCAGTTCTTTAGCCTTTGATCCTTTGGTTCCAAGGTGAACGTCAGAGATGACAATGGTTTTACATTCAGTCTTCATGTGCCAGTGTTGGGGGTAGGTGATATACCTAATATCGTACCTAGATATGACCCAATGTTGACCTGAGAATTAAACTATTGCTACAGATTTATAGCAATTGGAGTGTCTTGTTAAAATTGGCTTAATTTGACTAAGAGACCTTTTGTCCGATGTACTTTACAGCATCTCCTACAGTAGTGAGTTGTTCTGCATCGCTATCGGGGATTCTAATTTTGAACCTTTGTTCAAACTCCATCACTAGCTCTGCATAATCCAGCGAATCGATCCCTAGATCTTTAATAAAGTTGGCATCTGGGGTAGCTGCCGTGGCAGGAACTCCAATCTGATTTTCCAGGATATCTATTACTACTTTTTCTATTTCCATATCAAATTAAGTTCTAAAGGAAGTTAGCCGATTCAATTAAGAATTAAAACCTCAGGGTAAACTCCGTGCCTTCGTTCATAACTGACTTTACCGTAATGGCACCGCCATGTTTTCGCATGATCTGTTTTGTTAAACTCAAGCCAATACCCGACCCTTGCTTTTTAGTGGTAAAGAACGGGATAAAGATTTTGTTAAGCGCTTCTTCATCAATACCGCTTCCATTATCTCTAATGATTAATGAAGGCCTTCCATATTCGTTTACAAAAGCGTTAATGAGAATCACTTTTTCGTCATCGCGTTCTTCCAAAGCATGCATGGCATTTTGAAGGAGGTTAATAAGTACTTGGTCTATTAACTCCTTATCTATTTTAAAGACTAAGTCTAATGGGCTAATGTTGATAATGAGATCAATACCTTTTGATTTCATCTCATGTTTTAAGAGTGTGTTGATATGCTCTAGTACCTTCCGAATTTCAACATCAAGTAATTTAGGCTCTGGAATTTTAGTGAGGTTTCTAAAGTCAGAAACAAAGTGAATTAGGCCCTCGCTTCTTCGCTTTATCGTCTGTACAGCCAGATAAATATCTTCTAGTTCCTCTTTCTCAATAGGCACATCATCTTCAATGTTATCAACCAAATTAACCTCAACCGTATTGGCTAAAGAAGAAAGTGGCGTTACAGAATTCATAATTTCATGGGTGAGCACCCGAATAAGGTTCTGCCATGCATCCATTTCTTTTTCTTCCAGCTCACTTTGGATATTTTGAACAGAAACGAGTTTAAATTCCTCTCCTCTTAGAATCAGTTCAATCACGTAAATTGAAAGTTGAGTTTTAGAACCTTCGTTTAATATTTCAACTAATGCAGACCCACCTGTTTTGAGTTTAACGAGCGATTCTACAAGTTTTGGACTCACATTGCTAAGCTCGAAAATGCTATTCAGCGATTCAATTCCAATTAGTTTTTTGGCCGCACTATTTATGATTTGCACATCACCTTGCTTATTGAAGGTGATAAGCCCAATACCTACATGCTGTACTATGGTTCTGAAGTAGTGATAGTTGGCCTCCTTGTCTGCCCGAATCTCTCTAAATTTCTTAATTACATTATTGAATTCCGTATAAAGAATATTCATGGATTTGCCACGCCCCTTGGTGGGGTAGGTTGTAGTGAAATCATCGTACTTGATAGAGCTTAGAAAATTGGCAACCTTACGATTGGTTTTGTCTACAAAGCGAATGAGAAATACTACTTGTACAACAACTAGCACACTAAGAAATATCATGTTCACTTCATTAGAAGCCTCGAACACCACATAACCTAGAGCCAGTATATTGGCAATGAGCAGGATAACACGTGCGATTATGGAAAAACGAAAGTTTTTAAAGTTCATGCTTTTCCAATCTTCTATAAAGTGAAGCTCTTGTGAGCCCGAGCTCTTTTGCTGCTTTTGAGATATTTCCAGAGTGCTTGTTTATCGCCTTAAGGATCACATTTTTTTCAACCTCGTCTAAATTCAGATTGTCTTGTGTTTCATTTAAGGAATCGGTTTTCTGTACCAAGAAAAAGAAGTCGTCTGGCATCAGAATGTTTCCTTCACTCATGATAATGGCCCTTTCGATGGCGTGCTGCAATTCTCTAATATTTCCTGGCCATGAATACTTAGAAAGCTTCTTGTGAGTACTTGGCGCTAATTTTTTAGTAGCCTTACGGTACTTGTCGCAGTAAACTTTCACAAAGTGGTCGGCAAGCAATCCAATATCATCTTGCCTTTCTTTAAGAGGAGGGAGGTGAATTTCTACGGTATTTATTCTGTAGAGTAAATCCTGTCGGAAAGTGTTTTCAGCTACCATTTCGTAGACATGCATATTTGTTGCACAAATTAGCCTAATGTCTACATCCATGGGTTTGTTAGAACCAATTCTAGTTACCTGTCTGCTTTGTAGTGCTGTTAGCAGCTTAGATTGCAAAGGCATACTTAGATTGCCTATTTCATCTAGGAACAAGGAACCGCTAGAAGCCACTTCAAATCTACCAGCTCTATCATCTTTCGCATCTGTAAAAGCTCCTTTCTTGTGGCCGAATAATTCGCTTTCAAAGAGCGTTTCAGTAATAGCTCCCATATCTACGCTTACGAATACATTATCTTTTCTAAGCGACCTTTGATGGATAGCCCGAGCTACCAGTTCTTTACCTGTTCCATTTTCTCCTAGAATGAGAACGTTGGCATCAGTACCTGCAACTTTGTCTATAATGCTAAAGACATTTTTCATGGCAGGGCTGTCACCAATAATATCCTTAAAGGGTTTACTCAGGTCATCTTCAAGTTGCTTCTTAGCTTTTTTAAGCTTATTAACCTCCTTATATGATTCTTTGAGTTTGATAGCGGCCGATAGAGTGGCAATTAGTTTCTCGTTTTGCCATGGCTTTAGCACAAAATCAGTTGCGCCTTGTTTGAGCGCTTTTACGGCCATTTCTACACCTCCAAAGGCTGTAATGAGAACAACAACAGCTTGTGGATCTGCTTGCAAAATTTGTTCTAGCCAATAAAATCCTTCTTTGCCGCTAGTTGTATCCTTACTAAAGTTCATATCTAGCAGAATAACATCATAGGTTCCGTTATTCATTAGAAACGGAATCTTTTTAGGGTTCTTTTCTATTAGAACCTCTTTCGCATGTTTCTTCAGAAGTAGCTTTGCTGCGATTAATACGTCCTCATCGTCATCGATGATCAAGATTTTACCTAATGCCTTGTCCAAATTGCCTGGGGTTTATAAGAATGTCAGTTTCTATGCTTAAATGATGCCAATAGGCTCAGTTTGTTCAATTTGCACATTTATACTAAAAAGTGTCCGAATCCGATACATATTATTTCCATTATCGTACATGGAGTTTGTTTATTCACGAGGCATTTTCAAAACTCACATGTCAATTTTCTAAGAAGTTGTTTTCTTAAAAAAAGTACCTACATGTAAAATGAGCCGTTTGTTAAAAAAAAACATCGTAATAGATGTAGGAACATTTTGCATAAGGTCTAATTGTCTTTATATTGCCTCTGTTGTTTTGAATTAATTTTGATATTAATTCAGATATTTTGAGTTTTTGACCCTTGGGCTCGATACTGACCATATCGAGCCTTTTTTTATGCTCTTTGGTCTTTTATCCTTTTGGTGAAAGTGTTCATTTCCGATCAATCCCTGTATTAATTATGTACACTTACTAGTGGTCCAATCATTCTATAAATCACGTAACTATCAGTATATCAGTGAATTGAAAAAGTGGCACTCTTGTTGTCAATAGCATGCCAGATTAGAAAACTCGATTTAAATAGCAATGGATAAGAAAATTAAAAAGAAGACCTGGACAGCTAAAAGAATCATAACCATTCTTGGTAGTGCAGGTGTACTGTACTTGCTGCTTTATGTATTCGTAATTGCAGACAATGCTTCAAAACTGAATGTAGAATTAGAAAAAATTAGTGTTTCCGAGGTCACGGAAGGTCCTTTTCAAGAATATATCCCAATTGAAGGTAACGTACAGCCAAAGACTACCATTAGGCTAGATGCAATTGTAGGAGGAAATGTTGAACGCAGATTTTTAGAAGGTGGAGTCAGAGTATCCAAAGGCGATACTATTCTAAGATTAGAGAATAGGAGTCTTGAATTGAACTATATTAGTCAGAGAACAACAGCTAATCGTTTACGGAATGAGATTGAGAATACAAATAACCAACTTCAACAATCATTATTCAGAACAAGAGCGAGTGTAATTAATCTAGACTTTGACATTGATGAAGCCAAGGATAGGTTTACACGAAATGAACAGCTATGGAAGGATAAGGTAATCTCTGAACAAGATTATTTAGATTCTAAAAGAAGATATAACAGACTTCTTGCGACAAGAGAGAATACCCTTAAACAAATGGAGTTCGATTCTATGAACTCTGTAACTCTTGTAAACCAGAATAAGGCGAGACTTATAACTTCTGAAGAAAGCATGGATATTGTAAGAAAGCAGTTAGAAGATTTATGGGTACGCGCCCCTATTGATGGTTTGTTGTCTACCGTGAATGTCGAGGTAGGGCAAGCTATTGGTCAGGGTAATACGATCGCTCAGATTGATGATCTAAATGGATTTAAGATTCAAGCCAATGTAGATCAGCATTATTTACCAAGGGTATACGAAGGCTTAATTGGCACATATGATTTTGCTGGCCAGACGTATGGCCTTGAAATCAGAAAAAAATTCCCAGAAATTAACAATGGAACATTCGTTGTAGAAATGGTAGGGGAGGTACCTGAGGGGATAAGAAGAGGTCAAACTCTTTCAATAAGACTCCAGCTCAGCGAAGAGAAGAATGCGATTCAAATCCCTAGAGGTAGCTTCTTCCAAACAACAGGTGGTAACTGGATCTTCGTGCTAAACGAAGACGGCACTGAGGCTGAAAGAAGACAGATCAGAATCGGTAATCAGACCCCACGTCACTACGAGGTATTAGAAGGACTTCGACCTGGAGAAAGAGTTATATTCTCTTCTTATGACGGTTACGAAGACAAAGATAAATTAGTCATCAAACAATAAATTAATTCAAACAACCGCTAACTTTTAAGGATTATGGCAGACAACAAAAACATTATATCAACCAAAGGTCTCAAGAAGTTCTATTACACAGATGAGATTGAAACCACTGCATTAAACAATGTAAACCTGCAAATCGCAGAAGGAGAATTCGTAGCAATTATGGGTCCTTCAGGTTGTGGTAAATCAACTTTGCTGAACATTATTGGTCTCTTAGACAATCCTTCTGAAGGGGAGTTCCATTTCTACAATGAAGAGGTCTCAAAATATTCTGAAAGACAAAGAGCAGAGCTAAGAAAGAGAAACATTGGTTTCGTATTCCAGAGCTTTAACTTAATTGACGAGCTCACTGTATTTGAAAACGTAGAGCTTCCTTTAATCTACCTTAAGTATCCTGCAGCAGATAGAAAAAAGAGAGTAGAAGAAGTGCTAGAGCAAATGCAAATTATGCACAGAAAAGACCATTTCCCGCAACAACTTTCTGGTGGTCAGCAGCAAAGAGTAGCGGTAGCAAGAGCGGTAGTAGCTAAGCCAAACCTAATCTTAGCCGATGAGCCAACTGGTAACTTGGATTCTACAAACGGTCAAGAAGTAATGACCCTATTGAGCGACTTGAACGCCAAGGGTACTACGGTTATCATGGTAACTCACTCCGCAACTGATTCTGAGTATGCGCATAGAGTAATCAACCTATTCGATGGTCAGGTAGTATCAGAGAATATCAATTCGAAAGAAAACTCACTAGTATAAGCTAGATATTATAGCCCACCACAATAAGTGGTGGGTGTTTTTAAGTCACTTTTCATAAGTGCACTGGCATTGCTTTGTCAAAAATTGGATAGAAAATACAGCTATGAAGAAAATACTTAACACACTCCTTGCACTAACTATTTTAGCAGGGAGCTCTCATGCACAGAGAGTTCTGACTCTAGAAGAGTGTATTGAAACTGCTTTAGCAAATAACTTAGATATTAAAAGAGCAAGAAATAACGCCATTGGGGCAAGGGCATCAGTTCTACAAAGTAAAATGAGCTTTCTACCCTCTATCAATGCTAGTGCATCTCACAATTGGGCAGAAGGTCTTCAATTTGACAATACATCTGGAACCTTGGTTAATGCAACCACATTAGGTGGAGGTGGAGGCGTAAATGCTGGGGTGACCATCTTTAATGGGTTTAGTAATATTCTCGGGCTTAAAAGGGATAATTATCTCTATCAAGCTTCTGAAGAGAATGTGAAGAGCAATATCCAAGTCACTGAGGCAAACATTGTTGAGGCCTTTTTGAATGTAATTCTTACTAGAGAGGGATTGAAGATTGCCGAACAACGAAAAGAATTATTGAACGATCAGTTAGATCGTGAAGAGAAGCGCGAGAGTGCAGGTGTAGGCAACATGGAGGCGGTTTACAACTTCAGATCTCAAGTTGCTCAGCAAGAATTGACAATTGTAAATCAGAGAAATCAATTGGAAACGAGAAAGCTTACCTTAATACAGTTGTTGCTTTTAGATCCAGCAGATCAATATGAATTTGAAGGTGTTACCATGAATGATGCCGATCTAGAAGGAGAGATTGAGCCATATTCAGAGATTTACGATAAATCGATAGAGTTTTCTCCATCCATTAAATCAGCTGAATTAAATCTAAAAGCTTCTGAAAATTCAATGAAGATTGCTCAAAACAGTTGGTTGCCATCAATCTCGGCAAGTGCCAGATATGGTTCGAATTGGACATCTAACTTTAGAAATCAAGATGGTTCTGTTGTAGATATTTCTCAGCAGCTCGAGCAGAATGTTCGAAAATCTGCAGGTTTAAGCTTGAGTATTCCCATTTTCAATAATTTCAGAGTAAGAACTCAAATGCAGAGAGGTAAGATTAATATGTTGAACTCTGAACTTTCATTAGAGCAGGCAAAGAACGCATTAACAAACAGTATCCAACAAGCTTACTTAAACCTTGTAAATGCTCAAACTTCTTATGTAGCAGCTAAGGAGAGTCTAACGAATCTTAACACATCATTTGAATTTGCTAAGAACCGTTACGAAAACGGAACAATTGACTTTGTCACTTATCTGCAAAGCCTGAATGGCAAGAATCGTGGTGAATTTGAGCTAATTCAAGCGAAGAATAGAATTCTTTTTAGAAGATTGGTTTTAGATATTTTGACTGGCGAACTCGAAATGTCGGTATCTAATTAATCTCATAGATATTTAGGTTTTTGCCCTTAAAAGCAAGGACTTGATTGTTTTCCATAAGAACAAGTTTAGGGAGTTCCGGTAAACGAATCTCCTTTTTTGTTTTATTCACAATTGAGACCATCTTGATAAGATCATCTTTTGCAAAAACTAAGTTATCTCCTTGAAAAGTGAAGAAATCAATATCCTCTTCTGTTAAAACGCTGATGTAGTTGCCTAAATTATCGAAGAGTAAAACGCCATCGTTAGTAGAGAGAAACAGAAAGTTCTGGTAGGCTCTTATAAAGTGAACTTCAAGTCGATTAAAGTCTGTAATCAGGTTGAGTTGCGTCTCTGAAATGATCTCCTGATTGTTGATGTCCCTCTTTGTAAGGGTTAAATCACGATCGTTCAATAGCCACAGGTTATTATCATTACTTAATGTCGCCAGTCCTGTATAGGGGGCTTGCATTTGAAAGTCAGTAGATACTCTATTCTCGTTTGCCAAGAATCTATTGAGTAAAAGGTATTCTTGAAAGTTCTGATAGAAGACGAATATTCTTAAGCCTTGCCAAGTTTCCATCAAGGTAGGAGCACCACGCTTTTGAGGGGAGAATGTACTCTGAATTTCAGCTTGTTTATTTAGTTTATGTATGGTGCCTTCACTATTGGCTATGTAAATATATCCCTGCCGGTCTATTGATGCCGTTTTTGGTTCAAAGGGGATGGAGTATGAGTTTTTAAGAATGGCAGTTTGTCCAAAAGCAGCAAAAGTGGCAACTATAAAGATGCTAGTTAGCGTAAGTCTTAAGCTCAATTTTGCCATTTTCATAAACTGCATAGGTTTGACTGTATAACCATTCTCCTAAGTTAATATACTTGCTATTAGGTCCTGCTTCTAACTCTAACGGTAAATGTCTGTGACCGAATATGTAGTAGTCGAAATGGGTTGTTTTTTCGGTCTCTTTCGTAAAGGCCCACAGCCATTCCTCATCTCCTTGGAAAGTCTGCTCCGTATTATTAGCCTGAGATCTACTTCTTTGAGACCAGTAATTTGCAATGCCAATACCAAAATTAGGATGTAGTCTATGAAAGCACCATTGAAAGAACTGATTAGTGAAAATCTTTTTCAAGAACTTATATCCTGAGTCACCAGGGCCTACACCATCTCCATGTCCGATAAAGATTTTAGTATCGTCTATTTTTAGTTCTATCGGATCGTAAATGATCTTTGCCCCAATTTCTTCATCGAGATATCCGAACATCCACAGGTCGTGGTTTCCAGTAAAGATCACCAAGTTGATTCCTGCATCAGCAATTTCAGCTAGCTTACCCTGAAAGCGAGAAAAACCCTTTGGAATAGTTCTTCTATATTCAAACCAAAAGTCGAATAGGTCGCCCACTAAAAATATGGTATGTGCATCTTTTTTACACTGATCTAGCCATTGAATGATCAGTTTCTCACGATCTAATGAGCTGAGTTTAGCATTCACCCCAAGATGAAAATCAGAGGCAAAGTATACTTTTTGATTTGATTCTGGATTAAGCTGCATAGCGATGTCCGCCAAAAATTGCGAAACCTTGTGATTAAAAAAATCAGGCCATTGCTGACCTGATTTTCACTTGTATGTATTTTATACTTATTCTGACTTATCCGTAGACTTAGTCTCTTCTGAATCCTCAGAACTAGTGTCTTCTGTTTTATCAGCAGCAACAGCATCTTCAACAACCTCAGCTTCTGCTTCAACTACCTGCTCAGCCTTAACTTGGCCGTTCTTGTTGTTTGTAAATGCCTCGTAGGTTGTCTGATTGTCAAACGGTCTCTTACCAATAAGCCCTTCAAGATCATACTGGAACAGCACCTCTTTCTCTAGTAATTCTTTGGCAAGTATTTCTAGTTGCTCTTTCTTTTCAGTTAGGAGCTTAATTGTTCTTTGGTAAGCCGATTCTATAATTTTCTTAACCTCCTCATCGATTGCCTTGGCTGTATCTTCAGAATATGGTTTGTTAAAATTGTATTCACTCTGCTTAGAATCATAGTACGAAATGTTGCCAATACGTTCATTCATTCCATATACAGTCACAATGCTGTAAGCTACCTTGGTAACTCTTTCCAGATCACTTAGGGCTCCGGTAGATATTTTGCCGAAGATAATTTCTTCTGCAGCTCTACCACCAAGCGTCATACACATCTCATCTACCAACTGTTCAGTTTGATATAAGAACTGCTCTTTAGGCAAATACTGTGCATAACCTAAAGCTGCCACGCCTCTTGGTACAATCGATACTTTAACCAATGGATCTGCATGCTCTAAGAACCATCCGGCAATAGCATGTCCAGCTTCGTGGTAAGCAACAATTTTCTTTTCATGAGGAGAAATGATCTTACTCTTCTTCTCAAGACCTCCAATTACCCTGTCAATGGCATCTTCAAAGTCTTTCATATCCACTGCCTTTTTGTCGTGGCGCGCTGCTATGAGAGCTGCTTCGTTACAAACATTGGCAATTTCAGCACCTGCAAAACCCGGAGTTTGAGCTGATAATTTTTTTGGATCAACTTTCTTATCGAGTTTGATCGGTTTCAAATGAACTTTGAATATATGTTCACGACCATTAATATCTGGCTTATCAATACTAATCTGACGATCGAAACGACCTGGTCTTAATAATGCATTATCTAGGACATCAGGTCGGTTGGTTGCAGCAAGAATAATTACTCCTGAATCAGTCGCAAAACCATCCATCTCTACTAATAGAGAGTTCAATGTATTCTCTCGCTCATCATTAGATCCAGGCATTTGGCCTTTACCTCGTGAACGACCTATAGCATCGATCTCATCGATAAATATAATACAAGGTGCTTTTTCTTTAGCCTGCTTAAACAAATCTCTTACTCTAGCTGCACCTACGCCAACAAACATTTCCACAAAATCAGAACCTGAAAGTGAGAAGAAGGGAACGCCTGCCTCACCTGCCACTGCTTTGGCGAGTAAGGTTTTACCAGTTCCTGGAGGTCCTACTAGTAGGGCACCCTTAGGGATTTTACCTCCTAGTTTGGTGAATTTTGATGGGTTCTGTAAGAAGTCTACAATCTCCTTAACCTCTTCTTTTGCCTCGTCTAAGCCTGCAACATTATCGAAAGTGATTTTCACCTTGTTCTCAGCATCGAATAAAGCAGCTTTAGATTTACCTATGTTGAATATTTGACCGCCCGGACCCGCATTACCAGTCATTCTTCTCATCATTAACCAGAAGAATAGAATAATAAGGATTAAGAAGCCCCAAGTACTTAAGAAGTCCATAATGGTGGTCCTTGTATCGAACTCAACCGGTACTTCTTGCTGAGAAGAAATATTATTTCCTTCTAAGAATCTATCGTAATAGTCTCTAAAGTCTTCAGAGGAAAAGAACTTCTTTTCAATTCTGTAGTGTGGCCCTGCATTAAGGCCGAATAGTGAATTATTGTCTAATTCAGTTTTGTACTTGGCGTTTTGCAACGCCTCTGGTTTAAGCGTAACCTCTACACTATTTTGATTAGTAACGTAAACTATCTTTCCAACATCGTTGCTTTTCAGCATGTCTTCAAATCGCACCGATGTAATCGGAATTCCTGTTCCGGTATTCGTGAAAAACGAAATCGCAAAAAACAGGATAATCAATGATATGAAGATCCAAACCTGATTCGGCTTTTTACCACCCGGACCTGGTTTAGAAAGGATGTTCTTTTTTCTTGGGTTATCTGGCATTCTAATTCTTTTCTTCCCTAATAAATAAACCTATTGTATAACGCTAGATAAGAGATAAAGTTAGGCGGTTGTGGTATTCAGTCTCGTGATTTCTGCATCACCCCACAAATCTTCAAGCGCGTAGTAAGCTCTCTTGTCTTTTTTGTAAATGTGCGCTACCACATTTACATAATCTAAAAGTACCCATTCTTTGTTCGAAAAACCTTCCTTTCTCCAAGCAGACTCTTTCGTTTCTTTTTTGATGACATGCTCTACGGATTCAGCAATCGCCTCTAATTGAGTGTCTGAATTACCGGAACAAATAACGAAATAATCACTGATAGAGCCTTTAACCTTACTGAGGTCCATGATCACAATGTCCTCGGCTTTGATCTCTTCCATTCCCGCCACTACCAACTTACTTAGCTCTTCAGAATTCATTAAATATTATTCGTCTAAATTTGGGTTCTTAAAAATTCAAAATTACGAAAATTAGGTGTACAAAATCCTTGCTGAAACCTTATTTCTAGGAAATGAGCTCATTTATGTGCCAAGTTGTCACTCAACTAATGACTTGGCACTTCTAAAGTTGACTGAACCTGACACAAAAGAGGGATTGATCATTGTTTCCGGACATCAAACTAATGGGCGCGGTCAGCGCGGCAATGTTTGGCAGAGTGTACCTGACAAAAACTTATTATTCTCCCTAATTCTAAAGCCAAAATGGTTGAGAGCTGATAAGCAATTCTATCTCAATATCATTTCTTCCTTAGCTATAAAAGCCTGTATTGAGTCTTTGTTAATTAATAGGAGGGCTCAAATTAAATGGCCAAATGACATGCTTTTAGACAGGAAGAAAGTGGCCGGTATTTTAATTGAGAATTCTATACGTAAGACAAATCTAGAAAGCTCTGTAGTTGGTATTGGCTTAAATGTGAATCAGAGAGCGTTTAATCAGCTTAATGCAACAAGTTTAAGTGAGGGGGGTAATGGAGATTATATTCTTAATTCAGTATTGGAGTCTCTCATTTATCAATTTGAAAAGTACTACCTCCTACTTAAAGCTGAAAAGTATCAAGAATTAAAGTCAGAATATTTGGCCTCTCTCTATGGATTTGAGCAAGAGATTGAGCTGAGATCTGAGATTGAATTCAAAGGTAAAATTACTGATGTGGAGGATTCAGGGTTAGTGGTTATTGAACAAAATGCCAAGCGGCATAAATTCAACTTTAAGGAGGTAGAGTTCCTTTTTTAGTTTGGTTGGTTATGGCATAGCTAAGTATTATCTTTGCCACTCGAATAATAAAAACAATGCAAGAAGTAGCGGAAAAATTCAAAGTAAAAGACATCAATCTTGCAGATTGGGGTCGTAAAGAAATTAAATTGGCCGAAGCAGAAATGCCAGGTCTCATGTCTTTAAGAGAAGAGTATGGTGATTCTAAGCCTTTAGCTGGTGCGAGAATTGCAGGTTGTCTTCATATGACTATTCAAACAGCAGTGTTAATTGAAACACTCATTGAATTAGGTGCAGAGGTTACATGGTCTTCTTGTAACATTTTCTCAACACAAGATCATGCAGCAGCTGCAATCGCAAAAGCTGATATCCCTGTTTACGCTTGGAAGGGCATGACAGATGAAGAATTTGATTGGTGTATCGAGCAAACTCTATTTGCGTTTGAAGGTGACAAGCCTTTGAATATGATTCTTGACGATGGTGGAGATCTAACGAATATGGTTCTTGACAAATACCCAGAATTGGTGGGAGACATCAAGGGGTTATCAGAAGAAACTACCACGGGTGTTCATAGACTTTATGAAAGAATGAAGAATGGCACCCTTCCATTGCCAGCGATTAATGTGAATGACTCGGTTACTAAATCGAAGTTTGACAATAAATATGGTTGTACCGAATCTTTAGTAGATGCGATCAGAAGAGCTACAGATGTAATGCTTGCTGGTAAAGTTGCAGTTGTTGCTGGGTACGGAGATGTTGGTAAGGGTTCTGCGGCTTCTTTAAGAGGAGCAGGGGTACGTGTAATCGTTACTGAGGCAGATCCAATCTGTGCACTTCAAGCAGCTATGGATGGCTACGAAGTTAAGAGAATGGAAACGGCTATGCCTAGAGCTGACATTGTAGTTACAGCTACTGGTAATAAGGATATTATTACTGAGAAGCATTTCAGAGCAATGAATGATAAAACGATCGTTTGTAACATCGGGCATTTCGATAATGAAATCGATATGGCTTGGTTAAACGGTACGTTTGGAGACACTAAAAATGAGATTAAACCTCAAGTTGACCTTTATAATATTGAAGGGAATGAGATCATCGTACTTGCTGAAGGTAGATTGGTGAACTTAGGTTGTGCTACAGGGCACCCTTCATTCGTAATGTCTAACTCATTCACAAACCAGACTTTGGCTCAACTTGAGCTTTGGACAAACACTGATGCTTACGAAAATGCTGTTTACACATTGCCTAAGCATTTAGATGAGAAGGTTGCAGCCTTACACTTAGCTAAAATTGGTGTAGAGCTAGAAAGACTATCGGAAGACCAAGCGGCATATATTGGCGTAACGGTTGATGGTCCTTTTAAACCAGAACACTATAGATATTAATTAGTAATTATTAATAGATTTGAGCCCTTTTCAGAAAAACTGAATAGGGCTTTTTTTATGGGGCTAAAGAAGAAGACAAGAAGATACAGTCGTTTAATCTCTCAATTTTCGAATTGGTTAAGCTTTCTGTTTTTTAAGGCGGGTAAATCTGAATCCTTCAATTTTAAACTAAGAAGTGGCTTAGAGATTGATGTTAAGAGAAATATGCTCCCTCCCTTTAAGGAGAGTTTTTTTGATAATGTATATCTGAAGGAATTACCAGCTTCTGCCGCTCAAATGGCCAAGCCGACAATTATAGATATTGGCGGTAATGTAGGTTTTTTTAGTTTGAATATGTTTGCCCAATTCCCAAAGGCAAGAGTCCACACTTTTGAACCAATGCCATTTAATTTTAATCAGCTTGCTAATTACCAGAAGGCTTATCCTGAATTCAATTGGAAAGTCTACAATAAGGGAATTGCTGAGCATGAAGATGGATTCTCACTATTCAGCTCCACGGTTGAAGGTTTCTCAACAATGGCGAGTATTGATCCTACCGAAGGGAAGGGAAAGGAAATCAAAGTGAAGACTCAAAAGCTTGAGTCATTGATTGAAGAAGAACAGATTAAGAAAATAGATCTGATTAAACTTGATTGCGAGGGTTCAGAATATCCTATCCTTTATAATTTACCTGAAGAAGTTTTAGAAATGGTCAGATATATGAGCATTGAGACGCATCAATCAAAAACGGCAGGTAATAGTCACGCTGAGCTAAAGTCATTTCTTGAAAAGAAGAATTGGTTGACTAGAGCTACTATGAACTCTGATGGCACCGGTTACATATGGGCTTGGAAAGACTAAACCTATTCTTCTACAATTAGATGATACTTCGCAAACTTGCCGAATTCACCATTGCTTGCTTGTCTGCAGGCCATTACGAATTTAAAGAACTGAGATTCGCTTGAAGAATTATAAATCCATCCATTCCAAACAGAGCGATAGCCCGTAAGCTCTTTGAGCGTATTGTCTTTAACTAAGGCTAGTTTATCATTCCTTGTATTTTTCCAGTAGGCAATGATATCCTCATTTCTTATCGCTTTGCGTTCTGTGTAAAAGGGGATATTATGAATTAAAGTTTTGTCAATGTGAATAGGGATTTCTCTGTTAATTTTTAGATCGTTATTGATAATGCTACCTATTTCGTCATAAGGCCTAAAAGCCTCCATCTTAGGTAGGTAGAGCGAGAATGCGATTAAGAACATTAGTGTAATCCAAAATGGTACCGTTACCAGTTGTTCCGAATGTACTTTTTTGGTAAGTTTCATCAGAAGGTATCCTCCGATTGGTATCAAAAGGTAAAGTGCAGGGAATAATTGTAATTCGTAAATCATTACGCCTGTTCCTATAAGAACTAGAGTTGCCGGGATTATAAAAGTAGAATTCCAAAGGATTCTCCAAAGGCCTTTCAGATCGCTTTTTTCTAATAAAATGGGGATAATCATGAAAATCATTGCTGGATGAGCCTGAATAAAGTAAGTAGGTATTTTCCCTTTAGAAAAAGTAAAGATCACCAACATCACGATTAACCAGCAAAATGGAAATAGAATAACCTTCGCTTTTTTCCAATCTCTGATCCATTTAATGGCCGCAAAGTAAAAGGCTATTGAATAGGGTAGTATTGTCCAAGCCATTACTTTAAAATAGAAAAACCAGCGCATAGAGCTCTCTTTTCGAGTAAATGCACGATCAAAAGTTTCTCTTTTGTAAACCAGCCAGAACTCTTGGCCGTCTTTCCAATACATGTAAAAAATCCAAGAGAGGCCTAATGCTATGACAAGAGGCAGTCCGAAATGTGGTTTTAAAAACAAAATGTCTTTCCAAATACCTTTCCATTGAAGTTTGTTTTCTAACAGAACAAAAAGACCAGCAATACCCCCGATAACCACAATATATGGGTAGCCTTTAATAAGCACTGCTAAACCCAAAAGAATGTAAAAGAGTAGAATGTTTTTGAAGGACCTTTCTCGATAGCCCTTTAGAGAATAATAGAGTGATGCAACAAAAAAGAAGGTGAGGGGTACTTCTGGGGAGGCATATTGTTTTACAGCCAATAGTTGTACACTCACTCCCATCATCATCATGGCATAGAGGCCACCTTTTTCGCCAAATTGTAACCTCCCTAAAAGGTAAGTAAACCAGATGCTTCCTAGGCCAGTGAGGACCATAGGGAGTCTCAATCCAAATTCATTAATTCCAAATACACCTGATGATAACGCCATTAACCAATAGGTGAGAGGCGGCTTGTTATAGCGAGGTTCGTAGTTGTACTTTATGTCCAGAAAATTCCCGGACTCAAACATTTCTCTTACAGCGTCAGCATAAAAACTTTCGTTAGGTGTCCATATATCATTTATATGAAAATTGAGTAGGTATACACCACCTAGCACACCAAAAAGTAGCCCGACCAAGGTTTGATGAGAAGCTCTTAATGTTAAAATGTCGTTAATCTTATTCATTGATTTGCCTACCCTTATTGAGCGCTCTCAAATAAATGTATTTGACAAAAGTAGTGTGGCTATTGGTACCACAAATAATTAGTCCATTAAGACCATCTAGTATACCCAGGTTAAGGATATAGTCTTTGAAGAACCTGAATATTGTACTCCCCAGTATCTTCGAAAGTGGTGCTTTGCGTCCCTGCTTATTCATGGCATGTGCAGATATGTGAGCGTATTTCAGGGATCTTTCGAAGAATTCTGAAAGTGTATAATAAGAATAGTGATTTAGATCTCCTTTAAGGTGAATAGGCTCTATATTTTGAAGTTCAACTGAGTCGTGAGGATTGGTACCACCCCATCTACCAAGGGTCTTCTTCCATAACCTGACCTTTGTATCGGGGTACCAGCCGCAATGCTTTATCCATTGACCGCAAAAATTTGTAAATCTGTTGAATTTAAAGGCTTCATGTTGGCAGTCTGATTTTACTGCTAGGATGCTTTGCGAGAGCGCTTCTGAAATTTCTTCATCCGCATCTAGGGAAAGTACGTAATCGAACTGGGCTTGATCTAGTGCGAAGTTTTTTTGTTCTATATGTCCTTCAAATTTGTGTTCTATAAAGCGAATATCGACTTGCTCACATATAGACTTAGTCCTGTCGGTAGAATAAGAATCAACAACAACTATCTCATCACAAATATATTCAAGAGACTTAAGGCACCTTTTAATGTTCCTTTCTTCATTAAAGGTTATTATTACACCAGAAATCTTGATTTCGTTTTTCACTTCTCGCAAAACTAGATAACTATTTATTTATAAGTTTAAGTTTAAGTCAATTTATCTTTCATAGATGCTTTCATATTTCAAGAAAAGAAAAGAAAAGAAAAGGTTGAAAAGGACCTTTAAAGAGTACGGTTCCAAGATTAAGTCTTTCGATATAGAAGGTTTAGGTAAAGTAGAATATGCTCAATGGCTTCATCCTTTTGAAGGCCCAAAAGAGGTAACGGCTTCACATATCAATTTCTATAACAGCTTAGCCACAAAAGGTAGTTTAATTATTGATATTGGTGCGCATACTGGTGACACAACTGTGCCTATGGCTTTGGCTGTGGGTAAACAGGGGCTTGTTATTGGCCTAGAACCCAATCTTTATGTGTTTAAAATTTTGGAAGAAAATACACGGCTCAATACTGAATTGACCAACATTGATGCATTGCCATTTGCAGCAACTCAAAAGGATGGTGAATTCGTTTTTAATTACTCAGATGCTTCTTTCTGTAATGGAGGATATTTATCTCAAATAAAGAATCAAACACATAGGCATAAATACGAACTCAAAGTACAGGGAAAAAACTTCGACAAATACTTAAGAGCGCATTATGCAGATTGGTTACCGAAGTTGGAGCTTCTGAAAGTTGATGCTGAAGGATTTGACAAGGAAATATTGGATAATATGTCTGGAATAATTTCGGAATTCAGACCTAATATTATGGCAGAGTGCTATAAAAAATTAACCACTGAAGAGCGACAAGAACTTTACGATACAATAGCCAAGCATGATTATACGGTTTATCTAAATGACACAGATTACTTGTCAGATGGGTTTACGGATACTGCTCAAATGATCAAACTTACGCGTGATACAATGACCACGAAGAAGCACTTTGAGATTGTGGCAACTCCCAACAAATTATGATTCTGCTAGAAAACCAAGTACTAAGCGATGACATTAAGGAGCAACTCTTTGTTTGCGATTTAAAGGCTTGTAAAGGCGCGTGCTGTGTTGAAGGTGATTTAGGTGCACCGTTGGAAGATTCCGAACTAAAAGAGCTTGAGGATGCTTATGAGGCAGTAAAGCTGTATTTGTCTAAAGAGGGACTTGCAGCTATTGAGAAGGAAGGACTTTATATTAAAGACTTTGAAGGTGACTACTCCACTACCACTATAAATGGTAAAGAGTGTGCTTTCGCAATATATGACGATAAAAATGTTTTGAAATGTGGTATTGAACAGGCTAATCTCGATGGCAAGACCACGTTTAAAAAGCCTCTATCCTGTCATTTGTATCCCATAAGAATTACTAAGTACGATCATTATGAAGCCTTGAATTATGATCGCTGGGATATTTGTTCAGCAGCTTGCACCTTGGGTCAAAAGCTAGGTGTTCCAGTTTATAAATTCTTGAAAGACGCCTTGATTAGAAAGTACGGTGAGGCTTGGTATCAAAAGCTTTGCGAAGAAATAGAAGTGGAATAAAAAAAGCCAGATTAACCGGCTTTTGTTCTTTATAAATCTGAGAAGTCAAAGTCTTCTAAGAATTTAGTCGTGAAGTCTCCTGACTTAAAAATTTCATCATCCATCAGTTTTATATGGAATGGAATAGTCGTTCTAATTCCTTCAATAACAAATTCTTCGAGTGCTCTCTTCATTCTCACAATTACCTCTTCTCTTGACTGGCCGCTCACAATAAGCTTGGCAATCATAGAATCATAGTTAGGTGGAATAGAATAACCGGCATACACATGGCTATCAACTCTCACGCCTCTACCACCAGGCAGGTGTAGGTTCGTGATTTTCCCCGGAGAAGGTCTAAAACCATGAGAAGGATCTTCCGCATTAATTCTACACTCCATAGCGAAAAGCTTAGGGTAGTAATTAACTCCTGAAACAGGTTGACCAGCGGCTACTTTAATCTGCTCTTTAATCAAGTCAAAGTCAGTTACCTCTTCAGTGATTGGGTGCTCCACTTGAATTCTGGTATTCATCTCCATAAAGAAGAAGTCACCATGTTTATCGAGTAAGAATTCAACAGTACCAGCGCCTTCGTAAGCAATGGCCTCAGCTGCCTTAACGGCTGCTGCACCCATTCTATCTCTCAATTCTTTATTTACAGCAGGAGAAGGGGTTTCTTCCACCAACTTCTGATGTCTCCTCTGAATAGAACAATCTCTTTCAGACAGGTGACAGGCCTTACCGTTGCTGTCTCCAATAATTTGAATTTCTACGTGTCTTGGCTCTTCAACAAACTTCTCTAAGTAAAGTCCGTCATTTCCAAATGCAGCAGCAGATTCCATTCTGGCATCATCCCAAGCTTTCTGGAATTCGTCATCGCTATTCACGATTCTCATTCCTCTACCACCACCACCGGCAGTTGCTTTAAGAATTACCGGATACTTCATTTCATTAGCAAGCACAATTCCCTCTTCAACAGAATCTAAAAGACCTTCAGAACCTGGAATAGTAGGAACACCTGCCGTTTTCATCGTAGCTTTAGCAGTTGCTTTGTCGCCCATTTTATCAATCATATTGGCACTTGCGCCAATAAATTTGATACCATATTCGTCACAGACTCTAGAGAATTCTGCATTCTCAGATAAGAATCCGTAACCTGGATGAATAGCGTCTGCATTGGTGATTTCAGCAGCAGAAATGATATGTGGTATTTTTAGGTAAGATTGGTTAGAAGGGGCAGGTCCTATGTTAACTGCTTCATCTGCAAATCTTACGTGGAGGCTATCTTTGTCAGCAGCAGAATAAACGGCTACTGTTTTAATGCCCATTTCTTTACATGTTCTGATTATACGTAGGGCAATCTCACCTCTATTGGCAATTAATATCTTCTTAAACACTTTGTTCGATTTTTAGTGAACAGATAGGTAGTCTTTAAGACGGATCTACCAAGAATAATGGTTGATCGTATTCGATTGGTGAAGCATTTTCAACCAATACCTTTACGATTGTACCAGAGATGTCTGATTCAATTTCATTGAAAAGCTTCATCGCTTCAACAATACAGACTTTATCTCCCGTATTAATTTTGTCTCCCACATTCACGAATGAAGGATCTTCTGGTTTTGGAGATCTGTAGAAAGTACCAATCATTGGTGACTTAATCTCTACATATTTGCTGGTGTCATCAGCTGCTGGAGCAGAAGCTTCTGCAGGAGCGGCAGCTGGTGCAGGCGCAGCAGCCGTAGCCGGTGCAGCCATTGGAGCAGCAGCTACGGGGGTAGCTACCATTGTTCCTTCAGCTTCTCTTTTAACTTTAATTTTGAATGTCTCTGTTTCAATGTTGACTTCAGCCAGACCTGACTTAGAAATGAAGTCAATCATACTTTTTATTTCTTTCGGATTCATTGCGAGGTTAGGTTATTTCACTCGTTCACCGTATGAGTGAGTTCTAGTATCTACTTTAATTTTGTCGCCTTGGTTAATAAACAAAGGTACTTGAATTTCTGCACCTGTTTCAACAGTGGCAGGTTTTGTGGCATTGGTTGCTGTATCTCCTTTAATACCCGGTTCGGTATAGGTGATTTCTAGCTCAACGTATGCCGGTAATTCACAAGTTAGTGGAGTTTCTGTTTCCGCATGGAAAAGAATGTCAACATTTTGACCGTCTTTGATCAAACCTGCACTTTTACCAATCATGCCTTCAGGAATATTTACTTGTTCAAAAGTATCCTGATTCATGAAGTGGAAACCCATGTCATCCTTATAAAGGAATTGATGGCCTCTCTTTTCAACCCTTGCGGTTTCAATTTTGTGTCCAGCAGAAAAAGTGTTGTCTACTACTTTTCCTGTTTTAACATTTTTAAGTTTCGTTCTTACAAAAGCAGGACCTTTTCCTGGTTTTACGTGTTGGAATTCTGTAATCATCCATAGGTCGTTATTGATGACTAGACAAAGTCCGTTTTTAATATCTGAAGTAGTTGCCATTACTATCTATTGAATTTATTTAGGGTCGTAAGCCCATTTGATCCATACAGCGCCCCAGGTAAAACCTCCACCAAAGGCAGCGAGCATCAAGTTGTCTTCTTTTCTAAGTTTAGATTCATAATCCCACAAACAAAGTGGTATTGTTCCACTGGTAGTATTACCATATTTATGGATATTCAACATAACTTTTTCTTCGCCCACTTCCATTCTTCTAGCAGTAGCGTCTATAATTCTTTTATTGGCCTGGTGAGGTACAAGGTATGCTATATCATCGCCTGAAAGGTTATTTCTTTCCATAACCTCGGCAGCAACATCTGCCATATTGGTTACTGCAAATTTGAATACAGCCGAGCCTTCTTGGTATACGTAGTGCTCTTTGTTAGCTATGGTGTCAGCAGATGCTGGTTTTCTACTACCGCCAGCTTTCATGTGTAGGTGTTTTGCGCCAGAACCGTCAGATTTGAGTTCTGTATCCATAATGCCTATTTCCTCTTCAGTAGGCTCGAGCATTACTGCTCCGCCACCATCTCCAAAAATAATGCAAGTAGTACGGTCAGAATAATCAATGATAGAAGACATCTTGTCTGCGCCCACAATGATTACCTTCTTGTATTTACCCGTTTCAATAAATTGAGAACCTGTTGTTATGGCATAAAGAAAACCTGAACAGGCCGCTTGTAGGTCATAGCTAAAAGCATTCTTTGCTCCGACAGCATCGCAGATGAGATTGCCCGTTGCCGGGAACATCATGTCAGGTGTGGTGGTAGCACAGATGAGTAAATCTATTTCCTCTGGCTTAGTGTTTGTTTTTTCAAGCAGGCCATTAACCGCTTCAATACCAATTACAGATGTGCCTTGGTTTTCCCCTTTAAGGATTCTGCGTTCCTTAATTCCAGTTCGGGAAGTAATCCACTCATCGGTGGTTTCTACTACTGTTTCGAGTTCCTTATTGGTTAAAACGTAATCTGGTACGTAACCCTGAACTCCTGTTATTGCCGCTCTGATTTTGCTCATTAGCCTTTAGCCAGTTTCTCCAATTTATAGAAAATTGGTTGCCAATATAGTTGATAAGAATTCACCATCATAGAATTCCGTTGGTCCGCTATGGCTGCGGTGCCTTAAAACAAAGAAAGCTCCTACACAAATAAAGTGTAGGAGCAAACCAATTGAATTCTTTATAGGAAACTAGGCAAGAACCTCTTTTTCCATCACTACTTTACCTTTGTAGTAAAGTTTACCTTCATGCCAGAATGCTCTGTGTGGCATGTGAATTTCTCCAGTAGTAGGACATACTACAAGATTCTTAGCAGACAACTTCTTGTGAGTTCTTCTTTTGTCTCTTCTGGTTCTGGAGATCTTACGTTTAGGATGCGCCATTTTCTTATTATTTTATGCTTACGCTATTTTTTCTTATTCAAATCTTTTAATGCTGCCCATCTCGGGTCAATCGTTTCTTCTTCGTCTTGTTTTTCAGTGTCTTCTTCCGATGAGTAAATCATTTCAAATTCCTCATCATTATCTTCCACGACAAATCGTGGGTGAAGCTTCTTCATTGGAACTTCTAGTCCAATAAACTCGAAGAGGATATCCGCTATGTTCATTGTTTGCGTGTCTTTGTGGATCACATAAACATCTTCCGATAACTCTTTCTCTTCTTCGCCAAACTTGTAAATCATATTTCTCTTGATTTCAAGAGGATGATCGAACAAGTCTAAGCTTCTGTCACAGGTGAGCTCAATTGTACCTTCAATGTTGAAGGTCATTTGAATCATACTGTCACTTTTTTGAAGCGTAACAAAGGCTTTTAATTGACCCTTGCTAATATATTTACTGTCAAACAGTTCAAAGAACGAATCTGAAATATCGAACTCATAATCATGCTCGCTATTAGAAAGCTTGTATATATGAATATCATATTGTCTAAGTGCTTTCAAGGCTATGCTCGATTTTTCAGGACTGCAAAGGTATGGAAATCTTTATAAATAGTGAAGTATAACAATTAAAAAAGCCAGTGAAGTATTGGCTGACTTTTTTAACTAATGTGCAGTGCTTAAATCCTCTACCACTTCAAGGTTTTTGAATGCTTTAACATCTTTATCAGACACCAAAATATCAGCTAAATTCTCTTGAAAGCTATTCAGATTGAGGCTTTCTCCGCAGCACATACTTAAGCTTATATTCTTATACTTCGCACTCTCTTTATAATCGCTAATCACTTCCAGCGCGTCATGCTCAATATAAGAGGTATTAGAGGCATCAATCAAGAGTTCCGAATCATTCGGCACCGAATTGAGCTCCTTCATGATTTGCGCTTTGTTTAAGAATGTAACCATTTCGGCCAGCACAATACGGTAATGCTTTTTCTCCTTATCATGCGTTTCTTTCATAACGTATGGGTTACGCATGTTATTCAACAGTATGTAGAATATGGCAACGCCCATTCCAATACCAATACCAACGAGTAGGTCTGTGAATACAATAGCAAGTACGGTGATTATATAAGGAATAAACTGTCCATAGCCTTGGCTAAACATCTGCTTGAAAAGAGTTGGTTTGGCTAATTTGTAACCTACTATCAAGAGTATAGCCGCCAAACTGGCTAAAGGAATTTTATTCAACAGGTTTGGGATCAATAAGGCAGAAACCAGAATAAGTATACCGTGAACCAATGCAGACGCCTTGGTTTTTCCTCCTGATTGAATGTTTGCAGAACTTCTTACAATTACCTGCGTGACGGGTAAACCTCCAATAAGACCTGACACCAAGTTACCTATGCCTTGCGCTCTTAATTCTCTGTTGGTAGGTGTAACACGTTTTTGTGGATCTAAATTGTCTGTTGCCTCTACGCAGAGGAGTGTTTCTAAACTGGCTACTACGGCAATGGTAATACCCAGAATCCAAACATCAGGATTGGTAATGGCGCCAAAATCAGGCAGGGTAAATTGATTGACAAATCCGTTCAAGTCAGCCGCTACAGGAATATTCACCATGTGCTCTGAATTGATGCCCATTGAGGTACCTGCAAAGCCAATTCCATAGAGTATACCTAAAGTTACTACCACTAGTGGGCCTTGAATAATTTGGGCAATTTTGAATCTCTTGATAAAAGGCTGCTCCCAAAGGATAAGTATTGCCAAAGAAACAGCCGCTAAAGTTAGGGCACCCGGATTAATGAAATTAACCATGTTCAATAACTCAGAAAAGGTATTCTCGCCATCTGCTTGTATAAAGCCAAGGTCACCTTCAGGATCTGCGTCATAGCCAAAGGCGTGAGGAATCTGCTTTAGGATAATGATAATACCAATGGCGGAAAGCATGCCTTTGATTACCGAAGTCGGAAAATAGTAACCGATGATTCCTGCCCGAGCAATACCCAAAAGGACTTGAATAAATCCACCGATCATTACGGCTAAGAGAAAGGTTTCGAATGAGCCTAAATCTTCAATAGCGGCTAAGACAATTACAGCCAAGCCAGCGGCAGGGCCACTAACGCCTAATTGGCTACCACTAAAGATGGTAATGATGATACCACCGACCATTCCAGCAATAATTCCACTAAAAAGTGGTGCGCCAGACGCTAAGGCAATTCCTAAACAGAGGGGCACTGCTACTAGGAATACGATAATACCAGCTGGGAAATCGTTTTTAAGATTAGAGAATAAATTTTTTGACATATGTCGCAGGGTTAAAAAATGCGCTGAGCGCTTGGGTTAAAAAGAGTATTGGGTTTAGTCGTCTTGTATTGTTTTACGACAATTCTGGAGGAGGGGAGACGATTTTTCGAAAAACTTCTCTCGTCATCAAAACTCTATCGAGCTGCATTTTTTGAGTAAGCAGCGATTGATTGAAAACCATGGTGTGGAAGGATACCAGTTTTTCATCTAGCTCCTTTTCGTGCGTTTCACTTTCCGACTCTTTTTCAGAGTTATCAGTTTCACTTTCCACTAATTCAATTCCAGACTCATTGCCTAGTAGAAGGCAGGTGCAATCCAATACCTCAATAGATACTAAGGCAAGTAAAATACATATGGCAGCAAGTCGTTTCAAATTCTCTTTTATGGCTAAAACTCGATACAAAGTAATGAGAATTTATCGATTAAAGAAGCAGGCCGATGCTTACAGACTGCTTCTTTGAATAGAGATGTCTATGGCCATGTAGATAGCCGAGCGCATACTTTGGGCATTCGCCTCATTTTTACCTGCAATATTATAAGCCGTTCCATGATCTGGAGAAGTCCTGATTACATTAAGGCCTGCGGTAAAGTTAACGCCATCTTCAAACGCAATGGTTTTGAATGGAATAAGCCCTTGATCGTGGTACATGCCTAACACAGCATCATACTTTTGGTAACTGGCATTGCCAAAGAATCCATCTGCGGCAAAAGGACCGTAAACTAGCTCCCCCTTGTCTTTCAACTTGGTGATTACCGGAGTGATGAGGTCATTCTCTTCATTCCCTAACAATCCCTCTTCTCCTGCATGAGGATTTAAACCTAGCACTGCAATCTTCGGCTTCTGAATACCAAAGTCTTTTTTACAAGATTTAGTCATCAGCTGAATTTTCTTTTCCAATAATTCAGAAGTCAGGTGTTGATGCAGAGACATCAAGGGAATATGTCCTGTGGCCACCCCAATTCGTAAATGCTCATTACAGAGAAACATCAAGCTTTCTTTTGCCTCGAATTTATCAGTAAGGTATTCGGTATGGCCAGGGAAGTCGAATTCCTCGCTTTGAATATTATTCTTGTTGATAGGTGCTGTTACCACGGCATCTAGATGGCCAGCCTTCAAGTCGTCTGTAGCTTTTTCTAGGGCTTTGAGTGCATAAGCACCAGCTATTTTCTCATCGGCTCCTGGGTGTATCTCAAAGTCATCGGCCCAACAGTTAATTACGTTTAATCGCTTATGGTTCAGGTGCTGCGCATTGTATGTTTGGTTAAAAGAGAAGCGTTCTAGCCCTAAATTCTTCTTGTAATAAGACAATACTTTGCCATGGCCATAGACCACTAAATCGGCTTGGTTATAGATTTTATTGTCCATTACGGATTTAATGATGACTTCTGGCCCTATGCCATTCATGTCTCCAATGCTTATTCCAATAACTGGTTTCTTCTTTTGCTCTTCCATGTTCGCCTTACCCTTTTACCCAAGTCAATTAAATGAACATTATTGGTCTTTTTTGTCTATGTTAGACCGATGGCAAATATACGACCAAAGAAACATCTAGGGCAACACTTTTTAAAGGACCTTAATATTGCCAGCAATATTGCCGATGGGCTTACAGGACATGGAGGCTATAAGCAGGTTTTGGAGATTGGCCCGGGTACAGGGGTGCTCACCCAGTTTTTGCTGCCCAAGGATTACGAAACTTGGGTAATAGATATTGATAGGGACTCCATTGCTTATTTGGAAAAGCATTTTTCAGATTTAGAGAACCGAATTATTTCAGCAGATTATTTAAAGTATGATGTGCTGAATGATCTAAAAAGCCCTTTCGCAGTCATTGGAAATTTTCCTTATAACATCTCAAGCCAGATCTTTTTTAAGATACTTTCTCAACGTAATGACATTCCTGAGGTAGTTTGTATGCTGCAAAAAGAAGTAGCGCAGCGTTTGGCATCGCCTCCGGGCAACAAGACTTACGGCATATTGAGCGTCCTTTTGCAAGCCTATTACGATATAGAGTATTTATTTACAGTAAAGCCGGGTGTATTCAATCCACCACCCAAAGTAGATTCTGGGGTTATTCGCTTGAAAAGAAACCAGCGAGAAGCGCTCTACTGTGATGAAAAGCTCTTTTTTAGAGTAGTGAAGCAGGGTTTCCAAATGCGAAGGAAAACATTGCGCAACGCTTTAAAACCCATAAATTTGCCGCCAGAGTTAATCGAGGACAGTATGCTCAATAAAAGGGCAGAAACGCTGTCAGTAGATGATTTTGTTGAGCTTACCCAAAAGATTTCAGCGTGTCAACCGAGCAAGTAAAATTCGACCTTTCCAAAGAGTACTTGGAACTTGTTCTTCAAGCCATTGAGGAACAAGATAGGAATTTTATTCACCAAACCATGGACGGTGTAGACCCAGCTGATATCTCAGTGTTGTTAGATGAGGTTGATGCCGAGGGCGCGAGGTATGTGTTTGATGTACTGCATGATGATGTGGTGGCCGACATCATAGAAGAACTTGAAGATGACACCCGTAAGGAGGTAATTGATGAGTTAGCCCCAGAAGAAATTGCCAACTACATTGAGGAGATGGAGTCAGATGATGCGGTGGACATCATTAACGAATTACCCGTAAAGAAACGAGAACAGGTCATCTCTCACATTAAGGATCCGCAAACAGCAGCGCATATTCAAGAACTGATGCGCTATGACGAGGATTGTGCCGGTGGTTTGATGGCCAAGGAGATGATCGTAGCCAATATCAATTGGGATATTAAGCAGACCATTGCAGAGATTAGACGGCAGGCTGAAGATGTTG
>CBFIDV010000005.1:0-124853 GCA_965661455.1 Roseivirga sp. | reverse complement strand
GTATCCGATTTTTTCTAAAAAAGACAGGGGTGCTGTATTGCTGGTATTTTTCATGTTAGAATGACTTGCTTCGCTATAAAGCTTATTTATGAGGTAAACAGAAGCTACTAAAAAATCTGTTTTGCTTTTGAAATCAAGGTAGTAAAAGAAGTGATAAAACTTAGACTAGGAGGAGGGATACTTATTCGGGTAAACAAGTAGATAGGCGAATGATTTGGTCAATTGCTTAGTTCTATGCTATCTAACCAACGTTGGTACCTTCTGGCATTCTTGTTATGTTCAGAAAGCGTTTCGGCAAATATATGGTAACCAGGGTTCTCGGGCTCTGCGCACATATAATAGTATTTGTGTTCTTATGAATCTAAGCCTGCATTAATTCTCAATATTTAGCGCTTCTATTCACATTAAATTCCTTACCTGAACCCTGAATCCTGAACCAATTACACCACCAAATTCACAATCTTGTTCGGTACCACAATTACCTTTTTAGGGGCTTTGCCTTCTAACCATTTTTGTACCGTTTCATTGGCCAATGCTTCGGCTTGCACTTCGTCTTTGCTTAAATCGGCTGATACCTGAATCTTGGCTCTCATTTTACCATTGATCATCACTGGATACTCAACGTCATCTTCTTTTAAGTATTCCTCGTTGTATTCAGGATAGGTAGCATCAATAATGCTCGTCTCGTGGCCTAATAGTGACCAAAGTTCTTCCGTAATGTGTGGAGAATAGGGAGAGATCACCACAAGCAATTCTTCCAAAATAGCTCTGTTATTAGACTTCAGAGCAGAAAGCTCATTCACACAAATCATAAAAGTAGAAACCGAAGTATTGAAAGAGTATCTGTCGATATCTTCTGCCGCTTTCTTAATGGTTTTGTGCAAGGCTTTGAGCTCCTCTTTGCTAGGAGCCGCATCAGATACTTCAAAATCCCCTTGTCCATTGTGGAAGAGTCTCCAAAGTTTGCCTAAGAATTTCTTCACACCATCAATACCATTGGTGTTCCAAGGTTTGAATTGCTCCAAGGGTCCTAAGAACATTTCGTAAAGTCTCAAAGTATCCGCACCATAGCGCTCTATGATATCATCCGGATTCACCACATTGTATTTCGACTTGGACATTTTCTCAACCTCCCAGCCGCACATATACTTGCCGTCTTCTAGAATGAACTCAGCATCTGCTAAATCTGGTCTCCAGTTTTTGAACCCTTCAATGTTCAATTCGTCATTTCGGCAAAGGCTCACATCAACATGCATTGGTGTGGTATCGTAGTCCTTTTTCAAACCTTTCGAAACGAATTTATTTTCACCTTTCACCCTGTACACAAAGTTAGATCTCCCTTGGATCATCCCTTGGTTAATCAACTTCTTAAAAGGCTCTTCTTGGTTTACATGACCCAAGTCGAATAAGATTTTATTCCAGAAACGAGAGTAGAGGAGGTGCCCTGTTGCGTGCTCAGAACCACCAATGTATAAGTCTACATTCTCCCAGTATTCTTGCACTTCCTTATCAATAAATGCGTCTTCGTTATGCGCGTCCATATAGCGGAACCAATACCAGCTAGAACCTGCCCAGCCCGGCATGGTGCTCAATTCTAGGGGATAGGCTGTGCTTTCGCCTTTAGGTGTGTAGTTAAAGTTCTCTGCTCTACCCAATGGTGGATCACCATCTTCGGTAGGTAAATATTTATCAATTTCAGGTAGAATAATTGGTAGGTCGGTTTCGTCTACCAAATGTGGAATATTCCCCTTGAAGTAAACTGGAACAGGTTCGCCCCAATATCGCTGACGCGCAAAAATGGCATCTCTTAAACGGTAGTTTATCTTCCCTTTACCAACGCCTTTTTCCTCAGCGAATTCAATGGCCTTAGCAATGGCATCTTTGCAAGAAAGTCCATCCAAGAAACCAGAATTGATCATGGTGCCATCTTTAGTCGCATCGGCTTGTTCGGAGATGTCTGCACCTTTGATGACAGGAACAATCGGTAAATCGAAGTGCTTCGCGAAATCGTAGTCTCTTTGGTCTCCGCAAGGAACAGCCATAACGGCACCCGTACCGTAACCCGCCAATACATAATCTGCTACCCAAACCTGTATCCTCTCTCCATTAAATGGATTGATGGCATAACTACCAGTGTATACCCCAGAGATGGTTTTCACATCGCTCATTCGGTCTCTTTCCGAACGAGTAGCTGCTTGTGCCACATAAGCTTCTACTGCTTCTTTCTGGTCAGGCGTTGTTAACTGAGATGTTAAATCACTTTCAGGGGCCACGCACATAAAGGTCACTCCAAAAAGGGTGTCAATTCTAGTGGTGAATACTTCGATTGCTAAATCAGAATTTTCTACCTGAAAGCTCAATTCGGCCCCAATAGATTTTCCGATCCAGTTGCGCTGCATTTCCTTCAGTGGCTCCGACCAATCAATGGTTTCTAATCCTTGAAGCAATCTTTCAGAATAAGCGGTAATACGCATACTCCACTGTTGCATGTTCTTGCGAACTACAGGGAAGCCACCACGCTCTGAGAAACCATCTTTTACTTCATCATTGGAAAGCACAGTACCCATTTCTGGGCACCAGTTCACGGCAGTTTCAGATAAATAGGTCAATCGATACTTCAAAAGCATCAGTTGCTTGTCATCATCACTAAGGGCGTTCCATTCGCTGGCAGAAAAAGCAGGAACGTTATCATCACAAGCAGCATTCACATTGTCGTTCCCTTCTTTTTCAAAAGTGGCAATCAGTTCTTCAATATGCCTTGCTTTAGCAGCGTCATAATCATACCAGCTGTTGAAGATCTGCATAAAGATCCACTGTGTCCAACGGTAATAACTCGGGTCGCAAGTCTGCACTTCTTTATCCCAATCGAAGGCAAAGCCAATATTTTCTAATTGCTCTTTATAGCGGCTAATATTCTCCTTGGTAGTAATGGCGGGGTGTTGTCCTGTTTGAATGGCATATTGCTCGGCAGGTAAACCGAATGCATCGAAACCCATTGGGTGAAGCACGTTGTAACCCTTGTTCCTCTTGAATCGAGAAACAATGTCAGAAGCAATATAGCCCAGCGGGTGGCCTACGTGCAGTCCCGCACCAGAAGGATAGGGGAACATATCCAGAGCATAGAACTTTGGTTTAGAGGTGTTTACCGATGCTTTGAAGGTTTCGTTGGTCTTCCAAAACTTCTGCCATTTAGGCTCAATTACACGATGGTTATAGTCTGCCATTACCGCTTAGGTATAATTTCAAAATTAAGTCTGCAAAAATAGTGTTTTTAGAGCCTAAACAAACATCAAAGGCAAGGTCATTCACGCAGTGCCAAATAGAGCCAAAACGTAGTCTACAGGTTTGAATAAAAATGTGGAATTTGGCATTTAAGAATCAGATCTGTGCTAAAGCGGAGATGGCTTCAGTTTTTGTAACTATAATTGCAATATGTTCGGCTTATTCAAAAAGAAACCCAAGGAAAAACAACCCCCAAAACTTTTAGACCTCAACGGTAACCCAATTGTTGAAGGTTCTACTGTGAAAGCCTTGAGATATGAACTTGGGGAAAGTGATGTTGTACTAGAAGGCTTGGAGTACTTCTATGTTTCTCGAGAAACTGGCGATAAAATCAGTTACACCAAAATGGTAGATGCCATAACTGAGAGTCAGAAAGTTTTATTGATTTCTTAACAAAAATTATACGCTCCATTATCAACTTTTTTGAATGCCTGCGTTAAGGTTTACAAACACTTCTACATGAAAAAGTTACTATCCCTATCTATCCTGTTTATTCTCTTTAGTTGTACAGCAGAAGCACAGCTGCTTAAGAAGGCCAAGTCTTTATTGAATAAAGATGCCTTTACTGCCGAAGAAGCAGCAAAAGGTTTAAAGGAGGCATTGATTCAAGGGACTGGAAAAGGAGTGGATGTGCTCTCTGCGTCAAACGGTTATTTTGGCAACCCATCTGTTAAGATTTTCTTTCCTGAAGAAGCTAAAAATGTCGAGCAAAAGCTGAGGCAACTGGGTTTAGACAAGCAAGTAGATGAAGCCATACTCTCGTTGAACAGAGCGGCAGAAAAGGCAGCTGTTGAAGCCAAAGATATCTTTGTTGAAGCGATTAGAGGTCTTATCATTAAAGATGCGATTAACATTGTGAAGGGTGAACAAAACGCTGCCACTCAGTTCTTGGAAAGCAATACTTCCGACAACCTTACAGCTAAATTCTCACCCATTGTAGAGCAATCTTTGAATGAAGTAGATGCTACTAAGTATTGGGGCGATGTAATGAACTCTTACAACAAGATTCCTTTCGTGAAAAAGGTAGAAACAGACCTTACGGCCTATGTGACTGCCATGGCCATTGATGGCCTCTTTGTAAAGATTGCGGAGGAGGAATTGAACATTCGTAGAAACCCAGGCGCAAGGTCTTCTGAGCTCTTAAAGAAGGTTTTTAAGTAAAAGTGAAGTTGTAATTGGCGATAAAATTCCAGAGCACTACAGCGCCTATCGCTATCAGTTTAGCCCAATAAAAGTTCATGTTTCTTTTATTTACTAAGAGGTAAATAATGAGCGTATTAATGCCTAATCCAATTAGGGCAAAGCTTAGATATTTAGAGTATTGTAGGAGTTCGTCAGGATTACTGTCCTCAAAAGTCCAGAACTTATTCAACAAAAAGTTTGATGTGGCAGCTGAAAGAAAACCAATGCTATTGGCTACGTACTTATTGATTTTAATCTTTTCCTTCCCCAGATAAGTCACCGAAAAGTCAATGGCCATGCCAGATAGGCCAACCAAACAGAAGCGTAAAAACTTAAAACCGAGTTCTAACAATGGGTTTGAGGTCAAATGATTCTGCAAATATCTTAAGATTTTTGATATGCCAAAAAGGACTACTTTTGTATCAAATTTCAGAGACGAATGCTTCTTGACTATTTCAACTATAAAAAGCACCCATTTAGGGTTTTTATTTTTGGCTGGATCATCATCGGTTTGATTCAAAATGCATTTACGGAAGTAAATGGTGAAGAAGCCTATTACTGGATCTTTTCACAGTTTCCAGCATGGGGTTATCTAGATCATCCACCTATGGTTGCCTTTGTGACTGCCCCATTTTATTGGTTATTATCCAATAATCTAGGACTTAGGGTAGGGATGCTACTCTGTTCAGTTCTCACCTTTGTAGTCATTAGAAATACGGTTGGTAAGAAAGATGATAACCTGCTCATTTGGATTTTTCTCTCTTTACTAGCCGTACATGTAGGTTCTTATCATGTGAAGACGGATGTGCCATTACTATTGGCTGTAGCCTTATTCTTCAATTTTTATAAAAAGTATTTAGAAGATGATGGATTGAAAACGGTGGTGCTCTTGGCATTTGCCATTGCGTTGATCATGCTCAGCAAGCACCATGGATTCTTGGTAGTGATTTTTACGGTGGCCTCAAATCCGAAGATGCTACTTAAAAAGTCCTTTTGGATGGTTGTTGGGTTTACCACATTATTTATGATTCCGCATACCATCTGGCAGTATAACAATGAGTTTGCCACCATTAAATTCCATCTATACAACAGAATAGATATGGGCTTTAGTTGGACAACCATTGCCTATTATATTGGGGTTCAACCCTTAGTTTTTGGACCATTAATCGGTTTTTCGCTTATTGGCGCAGCTTTTGCCAACAAAATCCCAGGTGATTTCAATCGGGCATTAAAATTTTGTCTAGCAGGCATTTTCGTCTTCTTCTTAATCTCTTCTTTCAAGGTAGAGTTCCATAAACACTGGACTAGTGTGTTATTGATTCCATTAATTCTCCTCGGACATGAATACATGAGAGACGCAGCTAAATGGAGAGTATGGCTTAAGCGATTAATGATTACTTCCGTAATTCTTGTGATACCAGCTAGGATCTATCTGGTTAACGATTACTTCCCGGCTTCTTGGACTAAAGGATGGGATGTAGTCCATAACTGGGATGCCTGGGCAGATGAGGTGGAGGAGTTAAGTGGAGGTTTGCCTATTATTTTCAATAACCACTATGAGCGCTCTTCTCGATATGCCTATCTTACCAAAGACATAGTACATTGCTATAATACTTTCGACTATAGAGAGACACATCACGATCTCTTGCCTTTAGAGGAGAACCTGCAAGGTAAAACGGTATTCCAGATCAATCGTTTTCGAGACACTACGAGATACGCAGATTATTACACTCAAATTGGTAAGGGAATTCATTACCGAACGGTCGATAATTTCAGAAGTTATAGAAAGGTAAATATTGAGATTGGCGAGGATGATTTAGCCGAGCAAGGAAAGGACTTTTTTGGAAAGCCGATTACCTTAAATCTAGTTAACAAATATGGTTATGATATATCATTTGATGATGCGGCACCTCGAACGGTTTACCTGACATTCCACTTACTAAAAGGTTTGGAACCTCAATACAAGAAGCGAATTAAAGTGCTTACTGGTGCTATTCGAGAAGGGGAGGAGTGGCAAGAAGAAGTTACTATTGAGCTTCCTAAAATGAATGGAGAATATGACATGCGCTTCTCCATTGAAGTGGACGGAATTGAACCGCCAATCAACTCAAAGAAGTACCCGATTCAAATTGATTAGTCAAACTTTCCGTAACCCGGCTTTGGCTTTCCGTCCTCGTCGAAACGCTTGGCTAATTCAATTTCCACATAAATAAGACAGCCTATCACAACAAAGGTAAGAACACCACAAGTAATCAGAATTGCCGTTTCCTGTTCCATAAAGAGTGCAGTAACAAGCTGGACAGCTAGTGTAATAGCAGAGCCATACAAGAGAATCTTAGCAGAGAATTGATTGGCGAATCTCCATGCTTCTGGCGAACGTAATGATGCTGGGGTGCGATAGCCCAAAGTATAGTTCGGCTTGTCTAGATTTACGAACTGCATTAACAGACCTGGTAGAATAATTGAGACGGCCACAAGTATATGAACCCAAATCAAAGTATTGCTCATTTTTTAAGTGGTAAAGAGGTCAAAAATATTTTCGATTGTTTTAGCGCCCCCCGTTTTATACATCTCGGTGTAACCGCACTTTTTACAGGATATGGTTGTGAATTTTCTGTTTTGTAGATCGAAAATTTTACTCCATCCGCTACCGGTTGTAGCAATTGAATCTTGCTCAAAAGATCTGTTACTACATTTGGGGCATTTATAATTTCTATGTTCCATCGTTCTTTTTTGTTTTTAGTCTTCCACTCTCTTTGAGCGCTTTGTTTACAATCCACTCCATCTGACCATTGGTGCTTCTAAACTCATCAGCAGCCCATTTTTCAACGGCTGCTAATAAGTCAGGATCTAGTCGGAGCACGAAAGGTTTTTTCTTAGCCATAACTAGTATTTGTCTTTGCCCATTACCAAGTATGCACCTTGTGTCATACTGGTAATTACTCTCCAACCTTGAGAGGCCATTTCGTTGAGTCGTCTTTCAAACTTCTCAGGCTTCTCAAATGGGCCTTTGCTGATTAATTTATACTGCATTTTTTTAGTGATTTAGAGTTCCTGCATTAACAACCGGTGTGGCAGCTTTATCTGAACACAACACAACCATTAGGTTACTTACCATAGAGGCTTTTTTCTCCTCATCTAGCTCGACAATGCTCTTTTTATTCAACTCATCCAAAGCAGATTCAACCATTCCGACAGCACCTTCAACAATTTTGAATCTGGCGGCCACTATTGCGGTGGCTTGTTGTCTTTGAAGCATAGCACTTGCAATCTCTTCTGCGTAGGCTAGGTAGCCAATACGAGCTTCAATCACTTTAATTCCTGCTATACTTAGTCTTTCCGTTAGCTCTTCCTCTAGATCATGATTAACCTCTTCCATACCTGAGCGCAGCGTAATTTCGGAATCATCTTCAAAATTGTCGTAAGCGTAGGTATTGGCTAGCTTTCTTACTGCAGCATCTGACTGTACACGCACAAAATGCTCGTAATCATTTACTTCAAAAGCAGCCTTATATGTCTCTTCTACCTGCCATACTAGAATAACACTAATGAGGATTGGGTTACCCAGTTTATCATTCACTTTAACTCGCTCGCTATCAAAGTTATGTGCTCTAAGGGAGACCTTCTTTTTAACAAAAAAAGGATTTACCCAGAAAAAGCCGTTTTTCTTTACTGTTCCACGGTAGTCTCCAAAGAAAATCATTACCCTAGATGTGTTCGGTTGAATGATGAAGAATCCGGGTAGTAGTAAAAAGAAGATTAGAAATAGAAAGCCAAAGAATGGCATTCTCAAGGCAATCATTCCTAAAAGGGCGCCTATAAAGATGAGTATGGCCAAGAAGAGCATGGCAAACCCTGAGGACGCTTTGAAAGGGTTTTCGTTTTTCATAGTTGTTAAGTTAATATGATATTAAAATGATATCAAACTAAATAGAAGGACGAGAGATTTTTAAAAAAGGTTACAAAAGGAGAAAATTATTCGTCTGGTCAATTGAAATGATATCTTGCAACATGATTACTGACCAAATAACTCGCCCTACTCTTATTGTCGATTTAGCCAAAGTAGAACGTAATCTGGATAGAATGATTCAGCGAGCTGCTAAGCATCAGGTTAAGCTTGTACCTCATTTTAAGACGCATCAATCCAGGCAGATTGGGGAGTTATTCAAACAAAAAGGGATAGAAGCTATTACGGTCTCTTCCGTGAAAATGGCAGAGTATTTTGTAGCTAATGGATGGAAGGATATCACCATTGCTTTCCCAATTAATGTGTTAGAGGTTAAGGCTCTAAATGCTATGATGTCCCAAGGAGTTCAATTAAGCATCCTTATCAATCATTTAGAATCAGTTGCCCAGCTAGAGTCGGGCTTAGAGGTAGAGTTGAATGTATTTATTGAGATAGACGCAGGTTATGGACGTTCAGGAATTCCATTTCATGACGAGTCTCGGATTTCAGCGGTTGCTCAAGCCTTGCGAGAATCCAAGTATCAGAATCTTGTAGGACTATACAGTCATCCCGGAGACTCATACCATTGCGATTCAGTAAGCGAAATTCAAAGCCTTTGGGCAGGGGCAAAGGAGAAAATGCTAGACTTAAAGGAAAGCATTTCTAGTGATGGGAAAGAACTCATTATTCGAATGGGAGATACTCCTGGCTGTTCTGTTGTGGAGGATTTCTCAGGAGTTGATGAGATTGGCCCCGGTAATTTCATTTTTTACGACTTAGTTATGAATTATCTGGGTGTTTGTAATGAGTCTGATATTGCAGTGGTTGTGGCTGCGCCTGTCGTTGCTAAAAATGAAGAGAGATTAGAGGTAGTTGTGCATGGCGGAGCAGTGCATTTATCTAAAGATCATCTATTCAATGCCAATGAGGATAAGTTTTTTGGGGAGGTTGTAGTCTTTACAGATCAAGGATGGTCTCCGATAATAAAGGATGTCTTGGTCAAGTCGGTCTCTCAAGAGCATGGTATACTTAAGGTGAGCCAAGAAGTCTTCGATCAAATTAGGCTGGGGGATGTCTTAGGAATTCTGCCTATCCATAGTTGCCTCACAGCCAACCTAATGAAGTCCTATCTAAGCTTAGAAGGAGAAGAGCTGGAGCATTTAGAGAAAGTTTTCTAGACTGACGCAACATCTCCTTGTTCTAAGGCGTCTTACTTGCGTCAAACTCAAACAAAGTTAATTTTTAGAAAGATTACCCTTGGATGGTGAGTATGTGAGTCGTTTATTTTTTAAGTCTAAAGGCCATAAAGTTGGCTGATAGACTCACCTCTTAACTGATACCAAGGTTATAAAAGGGGCGTTTAATGGTTATTATGCCCTGTTTATCTATTAAGCAGCTTAGTTTGTTCTGATTTTACGGAATTGTCTGTTTACCGATTTGTCTCGTTCGTTTACCGATTGAGGCCTGATATAGGAGCAGATAGTCTCGTTATTTATAAGGTCAAAACTCAAACAACAACAACATGCTTAAGAATTACCTCAAAATTGCTTTCCGCAGTATCTGGAAAGACAAATTTTTCAGTTTATTAAATGTTTCTGGTTTAGCCATTGGTATTGCTTGCTGCTTGCTTATAATGACCTATGTCAATTATGAAGTAAGCTTCGATAAGCATTTCGATAATCATGAGAATATATACCGAATGGTTATTAGCGGAGCGTTTAATGGTCAGGAATTCACCGGTGTTCAGATGCCATCTCCGGCCGGACAAACTTTTGTTGACGAAGTTCCAGAAGTAGTTGATAAAGTTCGTTTTAGAAATGCAGGTTCTTGGGTGGTGAAATATGAAGATCTTACTTTTAACGGAGGTGATGCAGTATTCGCAGATGAGCGTTTCTTTAGAGTATTTTCAGTAAACGTATTGCAAGGGAATCCAGACGAGGCACTTTTAAGAAAGAACACAGTTGCCCTGAGTCGTTCAACTGCCAAAAAGTATTTCGGAGATGAGGATCCACTTGGAAAGGTCTTGGAATTTGACGTTGACGAGAACTTTGAAGTAACTGCGATTTATGAAGACATCCCAGACAATACCCATTTCCACTTTGAGATGGTAATGTCTTTCATTACCAGAGAAGATGATTATAACGATCAGGCTTGGCTAAATCAGAATTACCAAACGTATTTGGTTCTTACGCCTGGAGCGGATTTCGATCAAGTAAACAATAAGATCAATGAAATAGCAGTTGACCGAATGAGTCTTGAGCTCAAGCAGTATTTAGACATGTCTTTTGAAGACTTTCAGGCTGCGGGTAATGACATGAAGTACTTCATGCAGCCATTAGGAGAGGTTCACTTAGAGTCTGATAGTTATGGTGGAGGGTTCGAAGCTGAAGGGGATATGACATACTTTTACATCTTCACAGCTATTGCAGGCTTCATACTTGTTATTGCTTGTATAAACTTTATGAATCTTGCTACGGCACGTTCAGCCAATAGAGCAAAAGAAGTTGGTTTAAGAAAAGTAATGGGTTTCTTAAGACATCAGATCGTGAATCAGTTTATTTCTGAGTCTGTTTTGATAACGCTAATCTCTGGTTTAATAGGATTAAGCTTAGCCGTGTTAGTATTACCTTTTTTCAATGATTTCGCTGATCGTCAGATGAGCATCAGTTTCATTGATAATTTACCAATTGTAGCGGGAGGATCTTTTATAGTCGGCTTCCTTGCAGGCTTATATCCAGCGTTCTTCTTGTCGGCATTTACTCCTGCCAAGGTGTTAAAAGGTAATTTGAGTCTTGGCATGAAAAGTGGCGGATTGAGAAAGGTATTAGTCACCTTTCAGTTCTTTATTTCCATTCTATTGATTATTGCAACGTTTAGTATTTTGAATCAACTGCAATACATTCAAAACAAGAAACTTGGTTTCGATAAAGAACGAGTACTAGTGCTTCATAATGCTTTTATGCTTAATGATAATCGAGAACCAATGAAGAACGCAGTCTTGCAAAACCCAGACGTATCGAATGTTACTTATTCAGGCTTCTTGCCAACCTCGAGTAATAGATCTTCTACAGTATTCTTCCCAGATGCAATTATCGACCAAGATAGAGGTCAGGTAATGCAGAATTGGAGAGTAGACTACGATTACCTAGAAACTTTCGGTATGAACATGAAGAAGGGGAGATTCTTTAGCGAAGACTTTGGATCGGATTCTACGGCAATCATCATCAATGAAAGTGCAGCTAAGTTCTTTGGCATAGAGGAAGTTGAAGGTCGAGTAATCGGAATGTTCGATAATAGTCCTGAGAACCTGTCTCGATACAACGTAATAGGTATAGTTGAAGATTTTCATTTTGAGTCTTTAAAGGACAGAATTGCTCCTTTGGCTATGAGATTGGGAACGAATACCTCGTTTTTAAACATCAAGTTGAATACTGACGATTACCAAGCGGTTATCTCAGATATGGAGAATAAATGGAATGAATTTGCTCCCGGTCAGCCTTTTGAATACACTTTCTTAGATGATCGTTTCACGAATATGTATGAGACAGAGAGTAAGCTCGGAGATATCTTTTTAGTATTTGCAGCGATTGCCATAGTAATAGCTTGTCTAGGATTATTAGGTTTAGCAGCATTTACAGCAGAACAAAAGACAAAAGAAGTTGGCATAAGAAAGGTATTAGGAGCCTCACTTAGACAGTTACTTTATTTAATGTCTAAAGAGATTACTGCGTTGATTATTATATCATTCGTTTTGGCTTCTGCTCTCGGTTACTGGGGAGTCAATTGGTGGATGCAGGACTTTGAGTACCATCCAGACGCCAATCCATTGGTATTTGTAATGGCAGGACTAGGTGCATTTGCCGTAGCAATGCTAACCATGAGTTATCAATCCATAAAAGTAGCCATTGCCAATCCGGTAAAGGCCTTAAGAAATGAGTAGAAAAAGCGGCTTCGAGCCGCTTTTTTTATTTTAGATAGATAAGAAATAAGTTCAAAAATAGTTAAAATCGTACCAGATTTTATCTCTAATAAGTGCGCAAGTCTTTCTTAATTTTTTGGGTGGTCCTGACACTGTTAGTGTTTAGCTCTATTTTAATTTCTCCCCAATACTTTGAGTACATAGGTCTTTTAGGTTTTGGTATTCCTGTTATTATGTTCGCTAACTTTATAATGGGGCTCTTCATGTGGGCGATCTCAAGCAAGTCGAAATGGGTTTTTCTGATTCTCATCATACTAGCTTGGCCTTTTTACGGTGCTATTTACCAAGTTAATTTCGAGGATACTTCGAATAAAGAAGGGCTAAAGGTATTGAGCTATAATGTTAAATGGTTTGTAGAGGCACGTAAAGATAAATATGATAGTGTCATTACTTGGATCAGAGGCCAAGAGGCTGACATCTTGTGTTTTCAGGAGTTTTATCCATTAAAAGGTATTCAAGATAAAATAGGAAAAGGTTCCTATGTGTCGAGTGATGAAAAAGAGTTCCACACAGCTATATTCTCGAAGTACCCCATAATTAATGACGGTTTACTTTTTGAAAAGTCTGCACTGAATAATATCAGATTTGTTGATATAAAAATTGATGAAGACACGATTAGGGTTTACAACGTTCATCTTCAGTCAATGGGGATCAACCCTGAAAAATTGAGCAATGAAAGTGCCATTCAAAACGAATTTGAAGATATTGGTTATAGATTCACATCTGCCAGCCAAATACGCTCTTCTCAAATGGCTCAATTGTCTAAACATGTAGAGAACTGCGATTATCCAGTAATTCTTGCCGGTGATTTTAACGACATACCCTTTAGTTTTAATTACATGAAAATGAGAAGGAGTATGGCGAACGCCTTTGAGGAGAAGGGCAAAGGGTTTGGTGTAACTTTCAATAATAATATTCCCTTTTTAAGAATTGATAATCAATTCTGCTCTGAAGAGTTCGAAGTGAAATCATTTCAAACTTTGAATGATGTCTTCTTCTCAGATCACTTTCCATTGGTAGGTATTTATCAGTTAACTCCCTAAATTCGGTTTATTAAGACTCAAAACTTTATGACTTCAAAAAGTAGATTAACAAGATCAAGTACAGACAAAGTAGTTGCTGGTGTTTGTGGAGGACTAGCCAATTGGTTAGGGTGGGATGTTACGGCAGTAAGGTTAGTATATGTACTTGTATCTATTTTTAGTGCCGGTTTTCCCGGATTTTTAGTGTATTTAATTCTCTGGGCTGCCATGCCTGTTGAATAATTCATATTCATAATACAAACATGAAAAACAGAACTAATCTATTATTGATTGGGGTTGCGTTGCTTTTTACCTGGTCTTGTAATCTCGATTATTTTGAGGAGGCCGAGATTGGTGATATAGTTTTCGACCCCTCAGTAGCCCTGCCCGTTGGAGAAATTACCTACACGGTAGATGAGCTTTTTCAAGAACTTAACGATGCGGGAGCTGAGGTAGGAACGACTGATGAAAATGTGGGTTCTCTCATTTATGAGCAACAACTTCAATCTCAATCAGCCACAAGTTTTCTGGCCGTTTTAGACCAGTCATTCGGTTCTACTCTTGCTGGAGGTAATACAGTGACCAATCCACCAGCAGAAATTAGGTTTACAGCCGCTGAAGTTTTCGAGTTTGATATCAGTCAAAGAGGGAATGAGGCTTATGATTCTATTGCTTTTTAAGGCGGGCAATTCGCGGTGTCAATTTCTTCGGAATATAATGCAACGGTGAATTTCGAGCTCACATTTATCTCTTTGGAAAGTAATCAAACACCGTTGAGGTTATCTGGTATGCTGACTTCGAGTAATCCGAATTTTGACTTCAGCACCTCACTCGAAGATTACATTGGCTACTTCCACTTAGATGCGAATGGAGACCCATCTACAGATAAGTTTCTTGTTTCAATGGAATATGAGGTGATTGTTCCACCTTGTGGATCAGTAGATTCCTCCGATGCAATTGATTTTAATATTGCAATAACCAATACAACATTTAATACTGTTTATGGAGATGTAGGGACGGGGGATCTAACTGTAAGTTTTGATGTAGCTAATCTTGATTTTTTCAAATAGTTTAGTAGCGGATCTATAACATTTGCTGACCCTTCCATCTCTCTAATTTTTGAAAATAGTTTCGGGTTTCCGTTGGGGGTAAGTTTCCCAGAGTTTGCAGAAATTGGTTCAGATGGCACAATTTTACCGCTCTCTGGTGACATTGCTACGAACACAAGTATTGTAAATGCACCAACAGTAAATCAGCAAGGTCTAATCGAAATGACTACGATCAGGATTGATAATAGCAATTCTAACATTGATGACCTTTTATCCATTCAACCTACCAAAGTTGTTGTAGATGTAAATACGGAGACTAATCCAGCCTCTGGTCCAGATCAATATAATTTTGTTGATTCAAATAGTATTCTAGATATCAGTACTAGAATTGAAATCCCTTTAGAACTCAATCTGAATAATTTAGGAGCTGAATAAACTGTGGCCTTTAGCAATGGCGAAGATTTACAGGACGCTACAAGATTATTGTTTAGGGTAATCTCCGAGAATGAATTGCTAATGGGAGGAGATGTAGAGCTTCAATTTAAAGATGCAGGAGGTAATACAGTCTTTACCATTAATGAGCAGGCCGCTTTCACTGCGGCACCACTTGGAGTAGATGGAAGAACTACGGAATCCGTAATTACGGTGGCCGATTTGCTGTTTGAGCAAGAAAATATCATTGTCATAGAGAATGCAACTAGCATAGCTGTACTTGTATCGCTTTCAACAACTGATGCACAGACTAATCAGGTAGTTAAATTCTTCAATGATTACGAACTCACATTTAAGCTGGCAGTTCAGGCCGATGTAGAATTTAATTCAAACGGAGGTTGATATGAAAAAGCTATTATTTACCATCGCATTAAGCTTTGCAAGTGGGGCTCTTTTTGGCCAAGGTTATTTATCTTTTTATCAACTGAGAGATGTTGTGCCTCAAACTCAGAATTTGCAACCAGCATTCATTCCTGATAACAGCTTTACGATAAGCCTAATACCATCGGTAGGGGCAAATGTGCAGGGTGATTGGACCTTAGAAGAGATTTTAAGTAGACCGAGCGGTCAGTTTGATTTGACTGTTGATTTTGATGTATTGAATGCAGTTACACAAGAAAATAACTTTTTGAGTGTTGATGCAACCGTTAACTTATTCCATGTAGGACTAAGAACTAAAGTTGGCTCTTTTTCACTTTTTTCGAATGTTAAGACCAACTTCGATTTCAAGTACAGCAAAGATCTAATTGATTTCTTGGCCAACGGTAATGGAAACTTTATTGGTGGAGCTGTTGACTTTTCTGATAACTGCATCAAGTTTGAGTCTTTTCAAGAAATAGGCATTGGCTACGCGAATAAATATCTAGACGATAGATTAACCGTTGGTGCTAGGGTGAAATTAGTAACAGGAATGTTTCATGCATCTATTCAAGATGGGGCCAGTCCAACTTTATCAACTGATGCGACAGATTTTGATTGGACAGTAAACCTTCAAAATGCTACTGTTAACACAGCAGGATTAGATTATCTTTTCAATTCAGATGATTATGACGATGGAGACCTAACCAAGTACATGTTAGGAAACCAGAATTCGACAGTTGCTTTTGATTTTGGCGCTAAGTACAGAGTCTTGGATTGGTTAGAAGTAGAGGCAGCAGTTAATGACATCGGTAATATAAATTGGCAAGAACAAGTAAGGAATTATAATACCTATGACACCACCACCATTTTTAGTGGTGTTGAATTGAGGGATATTGAGAATAGTGATCAAGTTTTTGAAGATAGCCTTACAGCTAAATTTAGAAGTGATGAAACACGTAATACTTTCAGCTCTTCTCTACCTACGAGAGTGTTTTTGACAGCTTCAGCATTTCTTACGCCAAACGATAGATTTTCCTTGACTTACTTCAAGAGAAATGCACTTGAGGGTATGCCAGCCAACTATGCTTTATCGTATAATCATAGATTTCAAAAATTTGTGGTAGGCTTAGTAGGGTTATGTCGTGGTGCTAATAACGAAATGAACTTTGGGGCCAATATAGCAACCAACTTTAGTCCGGTTCAGCTCTTCGCAGCAGCGGATAACTTCTTGGTTTTAAATAGGCCTGAAACTTATTCCAAGGCTGATTTTAGGATTGGGCTTAACCTTCTTTTCGGCTTTAAGAAATGGCAAAAGAAAGACGATGTAGTTGACTTAGGTCGACTTTAAAATTTGCGGGAGGCTAGAATTATAGGCAGTAGGATTAGATCGTATAGAAGTGCTAAAAGTGTACTAAATACAATTAAAAGACCCATGTAGTAAGGGATAGAAAAACCTGCAAGCAAGAATGTAGTAAACCCACAGATTAAAATAAGTGAAGTAATAATAATGCTCTTCCCGGAATGGTTGAGCATTCTTTTTATAGCCCATAAATGATTCCGGCCACTTTTTCTTTCATATTGATATTTCGCGATCAAGTGTATGGTGTCGTCAACAGCTATGCCGAAAGTGATGGTGAAAATAATCGCAGTAGTAATGTTTAAGTCAATGTTAAGCCAACCCATTAAGGCAGCTATGATTGCTACAGGCAAGAAGTTGGGAAGAAGTGAGACTAGCAGGAGAGTAAATGAGCGGAAGAAAATAAGTAAGACAAGACTTACAGTACCAATACCTATAGTAAGTCCTTTCATTATACTAGTTACCACGTATTGGTCTGTTTTATCAATGAGATAAGAAGTCCCGGTTAACTTGGCCTTTAGTTTAGAATCTGAATTAAAGGCGGCCAAATAGGATTCTATTTTATTATAGAGTGGAGCTGTTGCGGCACTACCGCTATCTGGTAAGCGGCCAATGATTCGAATAAATCTATCGCTTTCGAAAAAAGACTTTTCTTCGATTAGCCTTCTCGAATCATAAAACCGTTTAATCCGAACTAAATCTTTAGAATCAGGGATTTTAAACTGACTTCTAGCTCCACCGTATATTGACGCGTTAATTTCTTTAATCAACTTCAACGGAGAGGCAATTTGCTTAACTCCTAAGTCAGTTAAAAAGGATTCAAGTTGATCTAACTTTTGCAAAGTTTCATGAGACCATACATCTCCCACATTGAGTTCTATACCAATTTCAAAAGGTTTATATCCATCGAAATTCTTATCGAAGTAGGCAATTGTTGCTAATTCTGGTTCTTCTTTTTGTAATCCAACGAGAAGGGAAGTGTTGATCCGAAGGTCATTCATGCCATAAAAGAGGATTCCAGAGCCAATAGTGAGTAAAACGAGTAGTGCCTTGCTATTTCTCAATACTTTTATGAAAAGCTTATCCGTAACACGTTGCCATTGTTTGAATGAGCCGATTGATGATTGCACTGCAGAAGGGAATAACTGAAGTAGTGATGGTATCAATAGAATGGTAATGGTAAAAGCGAATAAGACCCCTAGAGCCGTTAAGAGGCCAAAGTCTCTGATGGGTTGAATAGGGATAACCACTAAACTTGCAAAGCCTATGGCCGTGGTTAAGGAAGTTAAGAAAGTAGCTTTTCCTACAGATCTGATAGCTTCCGTGATAGAAGACAATGGAGACTGGCCGGCTTTAATTTGTACATCATACTTGTTAACAAAGTGAATGACGTCTGAGACTGAGACGATAAGGAGAAGCGCAGGAATAACAATGGCCATAATGTCTAATGGTTTACCCATAAGAGAAATGGAGCCCATCATCCAAATAAGCGTTATGATTAGTACGACTAAAGGCATGATTACACCTTTTGCGCTTTTAAATATAAGCAGTAGACAGATAATGATTACGGTGAATGCCAATCCCAATAGCTTACCTATTTCACTCTCCAATTTGTTTGTGAAGTCGTTCTGCATTTGGGTTTTTCCTGAAATGATATTCTTAAAAGGTAGGCTGCTGTCCGTATGATCTTGGATCTTGTTATAAAAGTCATCGCCTGCTTCCTTACTTTCTGGCGCTTCATGATGAATAATGATCATCAATGATTTGCCATCTCGCCCAAAGAAGGTCCCAAGTAGTCCTCTTTCTTCAATTTGAGCATTTGAGATGCCTCTAATCGTAACAAGTGGGACCTGATTTAAGCCAAATGGGGTGATCTGGAATCTATTTTGGTTAAAGGGACTTTCCACCCTCTCAATCTCTTTCCATTCGGTAAGGCCATCTGAGAATGATTTGATTTGGGTTAAGACTTTAGGAGATGTAATGGAATCACTCATTAGAGTGATTAGGAGGAAGTTATTGTATTCGCCAAAATCTTTGTTCAGTTCATCATAAAAGGCCAATTCAGAATCTCCTTTAGGGAAGAAGCTGTTGAAATCGTAGTCGAATTTGAGCTTAGGTAATTGAAGGGCAAAGAAGGCGGTAATAATCAATAAAAGACTTATTACGCTTTGGGGATTTTGAACCAATCGAGTGACAGATTTAACCAAAATATCATCACGATTATTTTTGTCTCGGGAAGACTTCTCATTGGTGACTTTTTGATTTAATTTGTTCATTCATTCAAATCTAAAAAATCGCAGTTATTATGAAGCAGTACCACGACTTAATGAGACATATTTTAGAAAATGGAGTTGAAAAGTCTGATAGAACGGGTACTGGAACCAAAAGTGTATTTGGTTATCAAATGAGATTTGACTTGGCAGATGGTTTTCCAGTAATTACTACTAAGAAACTCCACCTTCGCTCAATCATTCATGAGTTATTGTGGTTCCTTCAAGGAGATACGAATATTAAATACCTGAAAGATAATGGTGTGCGCATCTGGGACGAATGGGCCGATGATGAAGGTGACTTAGGCCCTGTTTATGGCTATCAATGGAGAAACTGGCCCGATGGAAGCGGAGGAACTATCGATCAGATTACAAAACTCATTCACAACATAAAAACCAATCCTGATAGCCGTAGGCTTATTGTTAGTGCTTGGAATGTTGCTGATGTGGATCAAATGGCATTACCACCATGCCATACATTCTTTCAGTTTTATGTAGCCGATGGCAAGTTAAGTTGTCAGCTCTATCAAAGAAGTGCAGATGTTTTCTTGGGAGTGCCGTTTAATATTGCTTCATATTCACTCTTGGTGCTTATGGTGGCTCAAGTATGCGACTTAGAGCCAGGAGAGTTTGTTCATACCTTTGGTGATGCACACCTCTACTCAAACCACTATGAGCAGGCGGAGTTACAATTAAGCAGAGATTTTAGACCATTGCCTACCATGGAGATTAATCCTGAAGTAAAAGATATTTTCGGATTTAAGTACGAGGATTTTAAATTAGTTGGCTACGATCCGCACCCACATATTAAGGCTGCTGTAGCTGTCTAACTAGGGGTTCCAGAAGGGCTTCAGGAGATTTTAGGATTCTTCCTTCATAATTAGAAAACCATCTGATTCCTGCGCCATTTGTGGTGAAGATAGATTCACAAGTTTTTAGGTCTTCAACTGATGTTAATACTTCTTTAACTCGGTTTTCTTGAGAGGCAAAGTAGTCCTGCACATAACTACGCATTACGCCACCTACACAACCAGTTTTTAAAGAGGGGGTGAAAACTTGCTCTCCTGTCATCCAAAATAGGTTAGATGAATAAGATTCAGATACGTGTCTTTTACAATCCACTAGAATGATGTCGTCTAAACCTCGTTCGGCTTTGATTTTGCCGAGCATTATATATTTAAGAGCATTCTTAGATTTGTATCTAGAGATGGGAGAGTAGATGTTCATATACTCCTCATTTAAGCCAATCTTTAGATTACCCAAAACTAATGGACTTCTATTTTCAGCAAGTTCGAGAAGAAAGGAGCTAGATTCCTTTTCCGGAGTGTACAGTCCTCCGGCATCTCGCCATAAATGAATCCGTATTCGATAGTTACCCGTGACGTTATTCTCCCGAACTAATTCATTTGTCCATTCATCTATATTTTCAAGGCTTAATGCATCTGGGAAATCCATTCCCAAAGCTTCTGCACCGCTCCTCACTCTATCAAGATGTCTTTCAATGAGATTTATTCTTTCTGGTCCTGTAACAATAGTTTCGAATAGCCCGTCTCCATAACAGAATGCACGATTTGTAACTTTTAACACAGTATGACTAGCGTCTATTGTTCGAGAGTTAAATATTGCTTTCATGGATTCTATTGACCATTTAAACATAATAGAAATTCGTGTAGTAATTAAACTTATATGTTTGCGTGCAGAATAATTAGCAACAATGGCTGAACAGAGTAGTGTATTCGATATGATAGGTCCTGTAATGATAGGCCCTTCTAGCTCTCATACGGCTGGTGTTGTTAGAATTGGCAGGGTAGCTAGGAAAATTCTCAAGAGTAATCCTGAAAAAGCAGAAATCTATTTTTACAACTCTTTTGCTAGAACATATGAAGGGCATGGTAGTGACAAAGCCATTATTGCTGGTTTGCTGGATTTTCATACCGATGATGCTCGGATAAAGACTTCTTTTGATGAAGCAGAAAAAGAAGGGTTTGAGTTCAGTTTTAGAACTATAGGCAATGCGTCTACTATGCACCCTAATACGGTAAAGGTTGTGGCTACTTTTGGAGAAAAGACTATCACCGTTGTAGGCGAGAGCAGAGGAGGAGGCGTAATAAAAATCACTGAGGTGAATGGGTTTGGCGTTGGATTCAGTGCCAATTCAACTACAATGATTTTGACCGCTTCCGATAAAAAAGGTGCTATTGCCTTTATCGCCACTATTCTTGCTAATGATGAATGTAATATTGGTTCTATGTCTGTAAACCGTAAAGGAAAAAACGACCAGGCATGCCATGTTATTGAAATGGATTCTAAACCACCGCAGGTGACTGTGGAATATATAAAGCATTTGAATTGGATAAATGAGGTCGTATTTATCCCGGATATAGATTTTTAAAAAAAAATGATGAAAAAAGTACTCACTTGTCTTATGCTGATTTCAACAATCAGTTGGGCATCAGGTCAAAATTCAGTAAAAAAGTGGACGTTAGAAGAGTGTGTAAACTACGCTTGGGAGAATAACCTATCGGTTAGAGGGTCACAGTTAACTCAATTACAAAATGAAATTAACCTAAAGCAATCACGATTTGCTTTGCTACCTAATCTCTCTGCAGGAGGATCTGTTGGTAAATCATTTGGTAGAACAATTGACCCTGTAACGAACAGTTTTGTCTCACAGGCTTTTACGAGTGGTGGTATTTCGGCTAACACTAATCTCACTGTTTACCAAGGTGGAATTCTACGAAATAGGATTGAGCAGGGTGAAGTGAACTTGGAGGCGAGTAAATACGATCTCGAGAAAGCTAAGAACGATATAGGTTTGACTGTAGCTACTAATTTCTTGAATGTACTATTGAATAGAGAACAGTTAGAGAATGCTAAGTTTCAGCTTCAAATATCTACTGAACAGCTCGAAAGAACGAAAATTTTAGTGGAGGCAGGCTCATTACCGTTGACAAATCAACTCGATTTAGAATCTCAGAAAGCGTCAAATGAAGTTCAGGTAGTCAATACAGAGAATGCGGTCAATATCGCATTACTCAACCTAAAACAGGCCATGCAAATGCCTGCAAGTGAGGCTCTAGATATCGAGGCGCCAAACCTTGAGGTTGAGCAAGTACAAATGGCAATGGAAAATCCCACCAGTATTTATGAGGTTGCGGTTGCTAATCAACCTGAAATAAAGAGTGCAGAATTAGGGGTAAAGAGTAGTGACCTTGGTGTTCAAATTTCTAAAGGAGCTTTTCTTCCTTCTCTCAGTGTAGGCGGTAGTCTTTCAACCAACTATTCAGATCAAGCGAGACAATTTTTAGGCTTAGTTCAGCAGGCTGTTCCTGCGCAAGAAATTGGTTTTGTTCAGGGTACTAATCAAGCAGTTTTCACAAACCCTTCAACAAGAGCAGTATCTCAATTTGCCGAGAGTTACAGCGTAGTAGATCAATTCGATGATAACTTAGGCCAATCAGTGAGGGTGAACCTTAGTGTTCCAATCTTCAACAGACTAGCAAATACCTCAAATCTACAAAGAGCTAAGATCACCAAGCAGCAAGCTGAGTTAACACAGCAAAATGTCCAGAACCAGCTCAGACAAAATATTGAAACGGCTTATAACAATGCAATAGCAGGTTTAAAGTCTTATGAAGCAACAGAGAAGAGAGTTAAGGCTTTAGAAGAATCTTTTAGAGTTACAGATCAAAGATATAATGTTGGGGATGCCAATTTTGTTGATTATCAAGTGGCTAGTAACAACTTATTCGCAGCGAGAACAGATCTCGTGAGAGCGAAATATGAATACATATTTAGAGTAACGATTTTAGAATTTTATTTAGGTAACCCAATAACGTTAGATTAAAAACAACATGGCAAAGCAAAAGAAAAGGTCAAACAAGGTCATATGGATACTACTCATTGCGGTAGTGGTATTACTTATTGCAGCAATAGCAGCAAAAAAGGCTGGAGTTATTGGCGGTCCAACAACGCTTAAGGTTGAAATGGCAGATGCCAAAAAAGCAACCATTGTAGAAAAAGTAACTGCTTCTGGTGTAATTCAACCGGTTACGGAAATCGCAATTAGTCCAGATGTAGCAGGAGAGATTATTGAGCTAAATGTGCAAGAAGGGGATGATGTGCAGGAGGGAATGGTCTTGGTTAAAATTAGGCCTGATAACCTTCAGAAGGCATTAGATAGATCACGAGCAAATTTGAATCAAGTAAAAGCTAACCTTGCTTCGAGCAGAGCGAACAAAGCAAGAAGTGAAGCGCAGTTGACTCAAACGGAATTAGCTTATAAGCGTTCAGAGCAATTAAAAAAGCAGAATGTAATTTCCGATGCTGATTTTGAAACGGCAAAAACTAATTACGAGGTAGCTAAATTTAATTTAGAGGCTGCCATTGAAAGTGTAAATGCATCTGAGTTCGTGGTTAGATCAAGTGAAGCAACAGTTGAAGAAGCCGCAGAGAATGTAAGATTGACTGTGGTTCAAGCGCCTTCATCAGGAACTATATCATTACTTAATGTTGAGCAGGGAGAAAGAGTAGTAGGTACCCAGCAAATGGCTGGAACTGAAATGATGAGATTAGCTGACTTAAATCAAATGGAGGTTCAAGTTGACGTAAATGAGAACGACATCATTAGAGTAAGTCTTGGGGATACAGCAATTATTGATGTGGATTCTTACACCTCTATGGATAAGAAGTTTAGTGGAATAGTAACGCAAATTGCGAACACAGCTAATCCAAAAGCATCTCCAGATGCGGTAACAGAATTCAAAGTTGAAATTAGAATTCTCAACGAGAGCTTTAATGATCTTCTGTCTGAAATTCAAGGACCATCTCCTTTCAGACCAGGAATGACAGCATCGGTTGAAATTATCACTAAGAGTAAGGCTAATGTACTTTCAGTACCTCTTGCAGCAGTAACAACTAGAAATCCAAAGATGGAAGCAGCTAGCAGCAGAACGTCTGGTGATGATGCAACCACTCAAGTGGTTTCTAGAGGTAATGAGGATGACATCAAGGAGGTTGTGTTCATCAATGATGGTGGTATAGCTAAAATGGTTGAAGTAGAAACCGGTATTAGTGATTATGACAACATTGAAATCTTATCAGGATTAAATGAAGGGGATGTTGTAATCTCAGGTCCTTTCTTTGTAGTCTCGAAGAGAATCAAGGAAGGTGACATGATCGAAAAAGCTGAAGTGAAATCTTTTGGTCCTCAAACCTCAGGTCAATAAATTTCAGTAAGATTTAAGAAATCTAAAGGGCCTTTATGGCCCTTTTTTTATGTGTTGAAAATGTACTGACCAATCGGCAGGCTGGCTTTTAGTTTTCAGAGAAGATTGGGTTTATCAAGTAATACTCGAATGTCAAAGGATCGTATGGCTGATGGTATGGTCTTTTTTGTCACAGGTTTCCTGTTCTTTCTTAGCTTTTTGCTCTCATTTCAAATTGATACGATTAAAAAGATCTTAACTCCTTGTAAAGCCTATTGAGAGGTAAGCCCATCACGTTATAAAAGTCACCTTCAATTTTATTTACACCCACCATTCCAATCCATTCCTGTATACCATAAGCACCGGCTTTATCAAATGGCTTATAGGTTGAGATGTAATATCTAATATCATCCTCGTTCAGCTTATCAAAATGGACGAGAGTGGTTTCGCTAAAGGATACTCTTTTGGCTTTGGTCTTTAGACAAACTCCAGTAATAACAGCATGCGTTTTACCTGAGAGTATTTTTAGCATTTCTAATGCCTCTTCATTATCAGAGGCTTTTTCTAGTAATATGTCTTGGTAAACAACAGTGGTGTCCGAAGTAATAATTAGCTCATCATCTGCTAGAGTATCGAAGGCTTTCGATTTCTCAATCGCTAAGTATTCTGCTACCTGATCTTTTGGTAGATTCTCTGGGAAGGACTCGTCAATACTTTTGACGCGCGTATCAAAATCTAGGTCTAGCTTAGATAATAGCTCCTGACGCCTAGGCGATTTAGAAGCTAGGATCAATCGGTAGTTTAAATTCATCTTCTTTTATTGATCCAAATAGGAATCCACAAATAGCTTTCGGGTAGAAATAAGTAGATTTTTGAGGAAGTGTATAACCTGAGTGACAGACTTCCTTCACAATCTCCATGTCAATGTCTTGGGTGATTATCGCCATCTGAACCTCACCCTTTAGGACTCTTTTTACACACTTCCCAAAGTTTCTTTCAAACGTAATGTGACGTGAATTACGCTGGTATTTTCCTTCAATGCCAAGTCCATGCTGAATAATGAAGTAGTGCATTACCGTTAGGTCCAGTTTTTTGATCGAATCTGGGAAGTTCCAATTCAGCTCCTCTAAACATTCGGGTTTAAGTCTCACCTTGTAGGTTTCATCATCAAATAACAAACCGAAAGCCCAGGGTTTGCCTAAAATGATATCTGAAACATCGTATGGGTTATCAATTTTCTTAATGATAAAGTAAGGCGAAAGTTTTTCGATAAGCTCTGTTCTGTCAAAATTGGAAACCCCTTCAATCAGTCTATGGGTTGGGAGTATCCGTAAATCGTCTGAGCTTTCGTTTGTAAGGTACATCAGGTGATAATTGAAAGCAGCTTCAGAATCACCAGTCTTTCCGATCATCTCCTTTCGGTATATCATAGAGCCTTCCATTCTATGATGTCCGTCTGCTAAGATTATTTTTTCCGTCTTTATTCGCTCAATAAATTTTGAGATTACCTTTTTGTCATGGATTACAGCTAATACATCTTTTACACCTTGATAATCTTCAGATTCATATATGGGGCTTTTTATCGCTTCGTCCATATATTCTTCTAAGGTGAATTCTTCATCGAAGTATAGCCCATGTGTGGGACTAACATTCAACTCAGTGGCCTTTAAGACGTCAATTCTGTCATTTACAGAATGAGGCATTGTGTTTTCGTGCCTCAGAATATCGGAGTCTGGGCTGTTCCAGTCTGTTGCTTTAATCCAAGAAATAAAGCCTTTTCTAACGTATTCTTTTGAGTTTCCGGGTAAAGAAAAGTATTGATAATAAACATAGATGCCTGGAATCTTATCCTGTATAATGGCTCCTTCTCTCTTCCATTTCTTTAACGTTTCATGAGCGGCAGCGGGAGTTTCTGAATGCAGCGGGACATTTAAATGGATACTATTATACGGGTTACCATAAAGTGCAGCTCTTTGCTCTTCAGAGATTACATCAAAGAGAGGGGAGGTTTGCTCATCAATCGAACGCGATAGTTCCCTATTATAGCGCCAAGCCTTTACAGGCCTAATTTCAGCCATAGCTTAGTCTTTCACTCTTAATTTCCACTTACTCATGCCTTCATCATTTATTTGAATCCCATGAGACTTTTGATCTATTAATAAAGCAGCCAATGCTATAGCAATCTGTTCTTTTTCAGGATCGTCTTCGTCTAAAACTTCAGGCGTAAAGTATTTATCTACAAACTTTGTGTTATAATCTCCTGAGATAAAAGCTTCATGCTTTAGAGCGAATGCACAAAAATCTAAAGTAGTTGCAACTCCAGAAATCTCATATTCTTGAATAGCTCTTAGCATTCTAAGTCTTGCTTGCTCTCTATCTGCACCGTTGGTAATGAGTTTGGATATCATTGGGTCATAGTGGATAGGAATATCCATCCCTTCTTCAAACCCATCGTCAACACGTACACCCGGTCCTTGAGGGAGTTTATAAGTCTGGAGGTTGCCTGTGTCAGGTAAAAAGTTGGTTCGGGGATTCTCAGCATAAACTCTTACTTCTAAAGCGTGCCCTTGAATCTTCAGATCTTCTTGTTTAAAACTTAACTCATGTCCTTCAGCAACTCTAATCTGTTCTGCTACCAAGTCAATTCCAGTAATTTCTTCCGTTACTGGATGTTCCACTTGTAGCCTAGTATTCATTTCTAAAAAGAAGAAATCTAGGTTTTCGTCTACAATAAACTCAACTGTTCCTGCTCCGTAATAATCACAAGATTTAGCTACACCTATAGCAGCTTCTCCCATGGCTTTTCTTTGCGCATCGTTTAGAATAGCAGATGGTGCTTCTTCAATTACTTTCTGATGTCTTCTTTGAATAGAACATTCTCTTTCAAATAAGTAAACGATATTCCCATGCTGATCTCCAATTACTTGAATTTCAATGTGTCTTGGCTTAGTAATGTATTTTTCAACAAAAACAGATGGATCACCGAAGGCTGATTTTGCCTCACTCATGGCGCGTTCCATTTGTTCTTCGAGGTCTTCTTCCCTTTCTACAACGCGCATCCCTTTGCCACCACCTCCGGCACTTGCTTTAATCAGTACGGGGTATCCGATTTCCTTTGCCACGGACATAGCTTCCTTGATTTCTGCCACAGCATGATTGACTCCCGGAACCATGGGTACGTCATAGCCAGATACAGCGTTTTTGGCCGCTAGTTTATCACCCATAACTTCTATAGCATGTGGTGATGGCCCAATAAATGCAATGCCATTATCGGTTACCCTTTTGGCAAAGGTTGAGTTTTCAGATAAAAACCCATATCCAGGATGAACGGCATCTACGTTCAGTTCTTTACAGACGTCAATAATGCGATCCATATTCAGGTAAGACTGTGCCGATGGTGCAGGCCCCACATTCATAGCTTCATCTGCATATTTAACATGAGCTGCTGTTACATCAGCGTCACTGTAAATCGCTACAGTTTTGATTCCGAGCTCTCTAGCTGTTCGCATTACACGAATGGCGATTTCGCCTCTGTTGGCGACTAATATCTTCTTAATGGATTTTGTTTCTAGCATTACTTAAACCGTCAATTATTGCTAATTAAGAATAATACAGCTCACAATCAACAGGCCTTTTATTAAGCTTTCAATTTTTGATTAATGGTGATTATAGTGTTACATTTGTCGCTTCTCTGAAAACAGAGGATTAGTCAAGAATTAAAGAAAAAGACGTTGGATTTATTTGAGAAATTACTGACGAATCAGGGGCCATTAGGTAAGCATTCAGATGTTTCTGAAGGCTACTTTACCTTCCCTAAATTAGAAGGTGAAATTGCACCAAGAATGCAGTTTCAAGGTAGAGAGGTTTTAACCTGGAGTTTGAATAACTACCTAGGATTAGGAAACCACCCTGAAGTGAGAGAGGCAGATGCTAAAGCAGCAGCTGACTGGGGATTGGCTTACCCAATGGGTGCCAGAATGATGTCGGGGAATACTAAATACCACGAGCAGCTGGAGCAAGAGCTAGCTGATTTCGTAGGTAAAGAGTCGGGATATCTTTTAAACTACGGTTATCAAGGAATACTTTCCATTATTGATGCTGTAGTTGATAGAAAGGATGTTATCGTTTATGATGCAGAGTCTCATGCTTGTATTATTGATGGTGTGCGTCTTCATATGGGAAAAAGATTCGTTTTTCCTCATAACGACATAGAAAATTTAGAGAAGCAATTAGAGAGAGCTACCAAAATTGCTAATGAAACAGGCGGAGGTATTCTTGTGATTACTGAAGGTGTTTTTGGTATGACGGGTAATCTCGGTGATTTGCCATTAATAGTTAAGCTAAAAGAGAAGTTCGATTTCAGGTTATTAGTAGATGATGCTCATGGTTTTGGTACTATGGGAGAAACTGGTGCCGGTGCAGGAGAGCATTTAGGATGCCAAGATGATATTGACATTTACTTCTCAACTTTTGCTAAATCTATGGCAGCAATTGGTGCTTTCGTGGCAGGTAATGCAAATATCATTAAGTTCTTGAAGTACAACATGCGTTCTCAAATCTTCGCAAAGTCTTTACCAATGCCGTTCGTAATCGGTGGGTTGAAAAGACTTTCTATGCTAAGAGACAACCCAGAGCATAAAAAGAAACTGTGGACCATTGTAAATGCTTTGCAAAATGGATTAAAAAGTAAAGGATTCAGCATTGGTACAACTCAGTCTTGTGTAACACCAGTGGTACTAAATGGTACAGTAGGGGAAGCAGCTGCATTGAGTCAGGACCTGAGAGAGAACTTTAGTATTTTCTGTTCTGTAGTAATCTACCCAGTAGTACCTAAAGGCATGATTATTTTAAGATTGATTCCAACAGCGTCTCACTCTTTAGAAGATGTACAAGAAACTATTGAAGCATTTGAGGCTATTCATGACAAGCTCAAAAGTGGAGAATACAGAAAAGAAGAATTAGCTCTAGCTTTTGGAGAGTAAATTTAAAAAAAAATGTCCTCTATTGTTGACAATAGAACATTTTGATTTATATTGCTTACAATTAGACATTATATCAACAACCTTAAAAACAATAATAATATGAGCAGATTTAGCGAAGTACAAGATTTGGTTAACTCTTTAGAAGGCGATTTTGAAAAATTCTATGACAAGGGTAACCAAGCTGCTGGTACTAGAGTAAGAAAAGGAATGCAAGAGCTTAAGAACCTTGCTCAAGACATAAGAGTAGATGTTCAGAACAAAAAGAACGCGTAATCTTTCTCATTAAAGATACTCAAGGCCAATCATTTGATTGGCCTTTTTTGTTTACATCAATTTAGAAATACGCTTGCTAAGTGACTCAGAAGCAGGTAATAAGGGGAGTCTTACATTGTTACCACAGACTCCTTTAATTTTTAGCACTTCTTTAACACCAACTGGATTACTCTCTTCATACATCAATGGATTAATAGTGTCGAAAAATGAGGATGCAGTTGCGGCACCTTCACTTTCCTTACTCAATCCCATGCTAGAAATTCTACTGAATTCTTCGGGGAATCCATTCGCTAGTACCGAGATAACACCAACAGCGCCTTGCTCAATCATTGGCGCAGTAAGTAAATCTTCACCAGAAATTAACATAAAATCATCTGGCTTTCCCGAAGCAATTTTCCCCGTTTGCTCTAAATATCCGCAAGCTTCCTTAATTCCTATGATGTTTTTATGCTCTGCAAGTTTTAGTGTTGTCTCAGCACTTATGTTGGACATTGTTCTTCCCGGAACATTGTAAAGAATAATTGGTAGAGGCGAAGAGTCCGCTATGGCAGTGTAATGTGCTATAATACCTGCTTGAGATGGCTTGTTATAATATGGAGATACAGAAAGAATAGCGGATACACCATCTAAGTTGAAATAGTCAATATCTAATATAACTTGGGCTGTGTTGTTTCCTCCAACACCCAGTACAATGGGAAGTTTTCTGGGGTTATTCTCTTTTACAAAAGCGAGGACTTCTGCTTTTTCAGCTTTGTTTAAGGTTGCAGTCTCGCCTGTAGTACCAAGCACTACAAAATAGTCAACATGCTCTCCCGTAAAGGCCAGTAGATTTTTAAGTCCTTGGTAATCAACTGCTCCTTCGTTAGTGAATGGGGTCACCAATGCAACTCCCGTACCACGTAATTCTCTCATTATTTTATTCCTTTAGCGTATTTTAAAACTTGTGAAGCAAAATTAGTCAAGCCGGCACTTTTGTTAAGTCCAATCATTAATTCGTAGTAGTTTTTGCCAGCCTCAGAGTTAATTCCCATTCTACATTTTGCTTTTGATCTCGATAGGATCGATTGTGTGATTTCATTGAGTTCAAAGTCTAGATGAAATAAGAAGTCAAAAGGGGTAGAAACAAATGTATTGGCTGCTTCTGAATTCAATTTTCCGAAACCTGTAAGTTCGGATAAGTCAAACTTAGGGTAGTGTATTGATAAAGGTTCCTTTGTTGGATTATAGCAAAGTACATTTACTTCTTTGAGTAATCGCACCTCCGAAATAAATTGCTCTAGCTCATCAAAGGTTCTTTGGTCTTCCCAAGTGAAAAGAAGGCCTATGCTCTTTGCATTTTCAAATGAGACATGGTCAGAAACAGTTTTTCTTTTACTGGGCCTATTGATTATGCCATGAAGTTTCTTCGCTATAAAGCTCATTCGCCTTCTATCATTCCTTTAAATTCCTGCTCGCTTATAATTTTAACACCTAAGTCAGTTGCTTTTTGAAGTTTAGCAGGTCCCATTTTATCACCTGCAACCAAGAAATTTAGTTTACCACTAATTGAGCTAACTACTTTTCCACCGTTAGATTTAATAGCGTTTTTAAGTTCATCTCTCGAGTAACTCTCAAACACACCACTAACGACAAAAGTTTGATTCGCTAAAATATCTGAGTTATGGGTTTCGTCTTGTTGAGTGGAGACTAAGTTAAGGCCTGCGGATTTTAAGTTTTCAATTAGAACTTGACTTTTATCGTCTGTAAAGAATGAAATCACACTTTCGGCAATACGATCACCTATTTCAGGTACCTCAATAAGCTCCGCAAAAGTCGCAATAGCCAGTTTGTCTATGGACTTAAAGTAATTCGCCAATTTTTCAGCTACGGTTTGTCCAACATAACGAATTCCTAAAGCGAACAATACGCGTTCGAAGGGAATACTCTTAGAACTTTCAATTGCTTTAATAATGTTGTTTGCAGATTTTTCGCGCAGACTCCTCACGCTCATTTCACCTTTCTTATCTGAGTAACTGGAGAATTCTAATCCATTCAGCTGTTCAAAAGTGAGTGTGTATAAATCGGCATAATTGTTAATGAGGCCTTGGTCTAAAAGTCCACGAATGGTTTCAGAGCCAAGACTGTCTATGTTCATTGCCTTGCGTTGAATGAAATGCTCAATTCTACCCTGAATTTGAGGAGGGCAGCTTACCACATTTGGACAGTAGTGATTCGCTTCACCTTCGGGCCGAACGAGTTCTGTTCGGCACTCTGGACATTCGGTAATGTATGCAACAGGTACGGATTCGGACGGTCTATTGTCAAGGTGGACTCCTGTAATTTTAGGGATGATTTCTCCGCCTTTTTCAACCGACACAGTGTCTCCAGTTCTAACTCCGAGTCTTTCAATTTCATTGGCATTGTGAAGTGAGGCCCGCTTAACGGTGGTGCCTGCAAGTAAAACGGGCTTTAGGTTAGCCACTGGGGTAACTGAACCGGTTCGCCCCACTTGGTAGGAAATAGACTCTAAAATGGTACTGGCGCTTTCTGCTTTGTACTTGTAAGAAATAGCCCACCGAGGACTCTTGGCAGTAAAGCCAAGTTCTTCTTGGTTAGCGAGACTATTAACTTTTATAACTACTCCATCTGTCTCAGATGGTAATTCATGTCTCTTAGATTCCCATTCATTTATATAGGCCAATACTTCTTCAATGGAACCACACTTTCTATAAGTAAGTGAAACGTTAAAGCCCCAGCTCTTAATGGCTTCAATAGATGCTGAATGAGATTCATAATTGAGATCTTCACCTAGAAGAAAATACAGGTAGCAGTCAAGTCTTCTGCTTGAGACAATGCCAGAGTCTTGCATTTTAATAGTACCAGAAGCTGCATTTCTTGGGTTTGCGAGTCTTTCATCGCCAGCTTTTACACGCTCTTCATTTACTCTTTCGAATTCATGCTTTGGGAAGAAAACCTCTCCGCGCACCTCAAATGAAGAAGGAGCGTCTTTTGCAAGCTTAAGTGGAATGGTTCGAATGGTTTTAGCATTTGCAGTGATATCATCTCCTTGCGTACCATCTCCGCGAGTAACAGCTCTTTTGAGTATCCCATTCTCATAGCTAAGCGATATGGCTACACCATCGAATTTTAATTCACAAATGTATTCGTAAGGCTGTTCTTCTAATCCCTTTTTAACCCGATTGTCCCATTCTATAAGCTCTTCTTGAGAATAAGTATTACCCAAAGAGAGCATCGGGTACTTGTGTACCACCGTCTCGAAATTTTTGGTGATTGTTCCACCGACTCGCTGGCTAGGAGAGTGCTCAGAGCGGTATTCAGGGAATTGATTTTCTAAGTCTATTAATTTCTTGAGCAGCTTATCAAACTCAAAATCAGAGATTTCACTTCGATTTTCCTGGTAGTATAGATTGTTGTGATAATCTATCTCCTTACTCAGGCTATTAATTTTATCTAAGGCCTCAATGGGTGTCATGCTTAGGCTAGTTTATCTAGGGTCTCTTGAAGATTAGTTTCAGTGTTATGGAGTTTAGTTTTGCAGGCTTCAATAAGCGAGGCCGCCTCTTTTACTGAAGAATTAAGCTCATCAATATCAAGCTCGTTGCTTTCAATATTTTCTACAATTGCTGCAATTCTATTTAATGCTTCGGAATAAGTAAGTTCTTTCTTAGCCATTAGATACTTCCGTTATTTTACTTTTAAGTTGAATGTTTTTGCCCCTTGTTTCAATTAAGTCATCAACATTTATGTTTTCAGGGTTTACCTTTTTACCCTCTTTGAGTGTTAAGGTATAACCCTGCTCGAATGCTGTTTGAGGGTTCACGAGCTTTATTTTATGCTCTAAGGCATTTAAAGCCAATTGCTGTTTGTGAATCATCGAACTGCTGTGCTGCAAAAGCTGATTCTTTAATTTTTCTAAATGAAATTGCGCCTGGTTTAATTGGGAGCTAGCGGCTCGTTCTAGTCTGGAGCCGAGAAGGTCTATGTTCTGATGTGCCAAATCATATCGTTGATTGAAACTTTTTTCCAAGGCATATAAAAATTCATTCAACCGATCTTCAAATTGGGCTGCCCCAGCAATGAGAAATTCTGCAACAGCGGTAGGTGTCTTTAGTGGAATATGAGCCACTAAGTCAGCAACTGACTCATCTCTTTCGTGACCTATACCCGTAATTACTGGTATACTGGCATTCGCCAATGCTTTGCACATATTGTAATCATCAAACGCATCTAGGTCCGTTTTGGAACCTCCACCACGAATAACTACTAGCACATCAAATTCACTCACTCGTTCTTTAACTTGAGCAATTGATTGTGCTATCGAGGTAGGCGCTTCATTACCTTGCATGACTGAATGGAATAAGGTTTGACTGAATTCAATGCCTCTTTCATTTCTATTGAGCTGATTAACAAAGTCTTCATAGCCAGCGGCCGTAGCCGAACTGATAATGGCTATTCGCTGGGGTACTACCGGTAAAACCAGTTCTTTATTTAATTTTAGTAGCCCTTCTTGGTCTAGCTTTTGAATGGTTTCTTCTCGTTGTCTTGATCTTTCCCCAAGGGTGAAATTGGGATCGATATCATTTACAGTAAGGCTTAGGCCATATACTTCGTGAAAGTTGACTTTCACATTAAATAGGCCTTTCAAACCGATGCTCAGATTTGATCCTGTAACCTGTCTAAATTGACTTGAGATTGTACGATAAGTATAGGACCAAATATTGGCTCTGAGCTTCGCCTGAACGTAGTTTCCTTCTTTTTCAACCAGCTCCATATAGCAGTGCCCTTTTTGGTTCACTTGCATTCCACTTATCTCAGCAATAACCCAATAAGAGGTCTGAAGATTATCCTCAAGCTGTTCTTTAATAAGGCTGTTTAATTTAAATAAGGAGAGGTGAGCCATAGTGCAAATTACACCAATGCTCAGTCAGGTCAAATGAATAGAAATAAAAAAACCCGCTGATTAGCGGGTTTATAATTAGTTGTTATCAGACTTAGATCGGTTTGAGTTTCCTCTATCTCTGTCTCGGTTAATTCGCTGCATAATGCTTCTTCGAAATTCTGAGTCGAATCTCAAAACCATCCAGACTTTGGTTGAGGGTAGAATCTTCTGAAATCTGCCCAAATATGCTTTTTCTAAATTGATCTCGGCTTGCTTTTGCTCAACGTAAATGTCAAGCATTTTCGCGGCATTCGCTTCAGTGATCTTCTCCATACCTTCTTCAGGCACTAAAGACCGTTTTTGGTCATTATAGCTTTTATTGAGTTCGTTTTTCTTCTTTTCGTATTCATTGAATAGAGGCCAAAAGTCTTTGGCACTGTCGGGCGTTAAGTCCAACCTATTGGTTAGAAAGGCAATTCTTGCCGCCTCTAATTTCTCCCTATCCATTCTGTTGCCTCTTCCTCTACCTTCTTGGGCACTTAGACTCAGTGTAAAGCCGAGTAATAATGCTAAATATATCGTCTTCATTCTATACTTATTCATAGTATTCAAAATCATATTCTAATTCAGGATGTTCACCTATCATTGCTGTAAGGTCACCAGTTTCATCCATGTATATTTCATCTAGGATAATATCTATATCCTCTATGTTGGTGATTAAATCTTCGCTTAGCTCCGTCTCATTCTCTAAATACTCTAGCAGGACATCATCAGATACAGCTGCTAGCCCATCTGTAGGAGTGGAAGAAGTAGAAATTCCAAAGTATAGCGCAGCGACTAATAAAAAAGAGGCCGCAATGCTAAACCATTTGTATTCATTTTGTTTTTGAAGAGAAACCACTTTTATATCCGATTCTTTAGAGGCTTCTTGCTCTCTAATGCGCTGCTCAATGTTATCTGCCAAGGATGCAAAGTAATGATCTGGCACTTCCATCTTATTTTGTTTCAGATGCAAGTTGAACTCCATTTCACTCTCAGATGCTTTAGCTGCATTAAGAATCTGCCCTTTAAGTCCTTTAAAGTAGCCATTCTCAACTTCAAAAGGATTTTCCTTTAGATGCTTATTTGCTTCAAGGTCAATATGTCTTTTGTTGTCGCTCATTGGTGATTAGATCATTCTTTATTAATAAGGTTTAATCTTCTTTTAAGTCTTGTTCAAGCTTCTTAACCGCTAAATGATAGCTAGCCTTAAGAGCACCTACACTAGTCCCTGTTATCTCAGCAATTTGGTCGTATTTCAAATCGTCAAAATACTTCATGTTGAATACCAACCTTTGTTTTTCAGGTAGTTTCAATAATGATTGCTGTAGTCTTAATTGTATTTCATCTCCACTAAAATGATGACCACTACTCAAGTAATTCTCTAATTCGTGGTGAACATCATCGAGAGATTGGGCTTGCTTCCTCTGCTTTTTCTTGATGTAGCTAATCGCTTCGTTTGTTGCTATTCTATAAATCCAAGTGAATAGTTGAGAAGACTCTCTAAAACCACCTAGGTTTTTATAGACCTTAATGAACACATCTTGTGTCACATCATTTGCGTCATCGTGAACAATAACCATCTTTCTTACATGCCAGTAGACGCGTTCTTGATAAGCCTCAACCAATTCACGAAAAGCGAGTTCTCGTTTTTTGGGCTCTTTGAATGCATCTAATATTTCTCTGTCTTGCAAACTGTAATGGGTTTGGGCTTTAGATAGAAAGTTAGGCCGAAGGTTTAAAGAGCTAGCAAAAAGTTTAAGATTCTTTGACTAGGTTGTGAATATATTGTGTTTATATGGTTGATTACTAACAAATTACTATTTTTGAAGCCTATAAAGATCCTAGGGTGATGGGCATTGAAGAAGACTTAAAGCAAGGTAAGGAATATGAGAATCCTTACGAGAAACTGATTGTGAATATCATGTTCACAAACAGCTGGTTAATGGATCAGCAAAATCAAATATTCAAGCCTTTTGGTCTTACCGCACCTCAGTACAATGTCCTAAGAATTCTAAGGGGTCAGTACCCAGAGCCTTGTACCGTAAATACATTAATAGAACGAATGATAGATAGAATGTCTAACGCGTCTAGAATTGTAGATAGACTTGAGGTTAAAGACATGGTTGAGCGTACGGTTTGTAAAACTGATAGAAGAGCTAAAGATGTATTGATTACCGAAAGAGGACTATTGCTTTTGGAAAAGGTAGATGCAGCGCTCGAACAATGGTTAGGTACCTTAGACGAAGTATCAGCTGATAAGGCAGCTGAGATGAGTCTTAACCTTGATTTGCTCAGGGGTAAGTAATTATTTCTTTTTGATAATCTCCATCACTTTGCTCACAGGTAGGGCATAGGCCTTATTACCATTTCTTCCTTTCATATCCTCTGCAGCAAATAGAGAATTGATAATGGCCTCTTCGGTGGCTTCTATTGTTGCCATAAAAATGGGGCTCATTCTGTCATTCTTTAGAACTTCTCCTGTATTGAAAGGCTCAGTTGGAAAAGACTCTATTCTACTTTGAGGTGCAGTTGATACGGCAATTACATAATCTCCACTACCATTCGAGGCAATGCCACCGGTTCTTGCTAAGCCCATCATGGCTCTTTTAGCAACACGTTCCAACTGGCGAGCATCCAAGGGCGCGTCAGTTAGCACTACCATCATGCAAGAACCATCACTCTTTTCAATAGCATTTCTGAATGGATATTGATTTAGTTCTTTGCCCACTTGCGCACCATTTATGGTTAAAACTCCTCCAAAATTACTTTGGACTAAGACACCAACGGTATAGCCACCAAGTCCGCTTGGTAATTTCCTAGATGAGGTACCTATTCCTCCTTTGTAGCCAAAGGCTCTTGTGCCTGTTCCAGCACCTACATTGCCTTCTTTTACTTTACCAGTTTTTGCACTTTTTATAGCTTCTATTACATCAGCATCTGAAATGTGAATACCCCTGATGTCGTTAAGGTAGCCATCATTGGTTTCGCCAACCACAGCGTTTACAGAGACCACGTTTTCATTTCCTTCTAAAGCTAAGGTGTACTTTACTGCACCTTGAATCCCCATCGGTACGCTCAATGTATTTGTAAGAATTATTGGCGTTTCTAGGTTACCGAGTTCTTTAACTTGACTAATACCTGCTAGCTTTCCATAACCATTTCCTATGTAGATGGCTGCTGGCACTTTCTCCCGATAGATATTTCCAGCATGTGGTAATATAGCCGTTACCCCAGTTCTTACATTACTTCCTTCTACCTTCGTTAAATGGCCAATGCTTACTCCAGGTACATCAGTTATGGCATTTAGTTTGCCAGTAGGCATAACGCCAATTTCAATTCCCATTTCCCTTGGTCTTTTTTGAGCGTTTGTTGTTTGGCAAAAAGTGATGACTAAAAGAAGTAGGAGGAATCTTTTCATATTTTGAAACTATGGAATTAAATGCAAAAAGTCATCTTCTAAGAAGTAGCACCTGAGATTCCATCATTCGTTTAGGTAAGACTAGAATACCCTGAAAAAAATCTTCAAGGATTTACTAACTTTCACATCGACCTTAATTTTTACAGATGAAGAATCAATCGATAAAGCTCTCCCTCTACATCAATTATTTTGTTTTCGCAATCCTACTCAACAGTGTTGGAATTGTGATTCTTAAGTCTCAGAACATTTACGGAGTAGACGAGCTAGAAGCCAGTATTCTGGAAGCTTGTAAGGATTTGCCAATTATGATTGTATCATTCATTATTGCCTCTTTTTTACCAAGAATTGGCTATAAGAAAGGAATGCTCGCTGCACTGGCATTAGTAGCAATGGCTTGCATAGGTATGTTTTTCGGAAACTCCTTCCTTGCTGCGAAGCTTCTCTTCGTTTGTGTTGGTGTTAGCTTCGCAGTTATAAAAGTATCCGTTTATTCAGCAATAGGTCTAGTCACTGAGAATGAGCGCGAGCACAATAGCCTCATGAGTAATATTGAGGGTTTCTTTATGTTCGGAATCGCTTTGGCTTACTTTCTTTTTCCCGCCTTTAATAGTGATACCAATCCCGATGCATGGCTGAATGTTTATTGGGTATTAGCGGGACTTTCTCTGCTTTCATTTTTATTCCTTAGTAGGGCAGACTTTGATGAGGGCAATGAAATTCCGGCAGAGAATATTGAGGAAGATTTTGTCCAAATGTTTAATCTAATGGCCAAGCTCCTTGTCATTGTATTTGTAATAGCAGCCTTCCTTTTCGTAATGATTGAACAGGGAATAATGACGTGGCTACCAACTTTTAATCAAGAGGTATTAGAACTGCCTGAAAACGTAGCCATTATGATGGCTTCTATTCTAGCCGTTTCGTTAGGTGTTGGGAGGTTCTTGGCTGGAGGATTGTCAAAAAAGTTCTCTTGGTTTCCTGTATTGATTGTTTGCATTCTGGGTGCCATGGCGGTGGTTTACTTTATACTGCCGCAAGCGGTAAATACCGACATTGGCTTAGTAGAGAGCTTGGGAGATGTGCCATTAATTGGTTATGCTTTTCCTATAGTTGGGTTATTTATTGCACCGATTTACCCATTGTTGAACTCAGTGGTATTGAGTGCTTTGCCTAAGAAATTACACAGTCCAATGTCAGGCCTTATCATTATCTTCTCAGCCTTGGGAGGGACATTAGGCTCTAGAATAATTGGTTACTTATTTCAAGAAATGGGGGCCGATCAAGCATTTACTTATACTTTAATTCCAATGGCATTATTGCTCGCAGCGCTTTTTCTCTTAAAGCGATTAACGAACAAGGGTAGAGCAATGTATTGATACGTTGATCTACAGTTGGGTTCAAAAAAAAGCATCTTCTGATTTATCAAAAGATGCTTTTTTATTTCATGAAAGAGATTTGAGGAGTCTGATTAGATCTCTCTTATCAAATCTAAAATCCCTGCATTTTTACCTTTTGGTCGCACAACCATCATTGGTATATCGCTATTGTACTGAATGAGTTGTTCTGCTCTACTGCCAATAAATAATGATGCTGTGGCTGTTCTACCCTTAACACCAATGAAAATTGCTCCTGGCTTGGTCTCATTTGCAAAATCAATGATGTCTGTCACCGGGTTATCGTTAGTATCTAAAGAATATACTACTTCTAGATTTACACCTTCATGATCTATGTCTCTCATGAATTTATGATATTCCTTTTCAGCATTTGCTCTCATTACTTCGGCAAACTCTTCGTATGTTTTACCTGAGTAATGGTATCCGCCAGGAACTGTAAATACATTCTGACAGATGATTTTTACATTGTCATATTTTCGTGATACCCGAACGGCCTCTTCCATGGCAATTTTTGAATGCAAAGAGAAATCACAAGGCACATGTATTAAATTAATGTTAGGGTTAATGCCCTCAGGAATAATGAATAGAGAACAATCTGCTCTTCTGGCAAGTCGATTAGAAAGTATTCCGCCACCAACAAAGTCTTTATGACGTCCCATAAGGATCAAATCAATCTCGTTTTTTTCAACAAAACGTAAGATAGCTTTTGAAGGGGCTCCTTCTTTTACATGCACTTTAGATTTTTCTACCAGGTCACTAGATAGAGACGCTTTAATAAGGGTTTCTAACTTACTCCTCCTGTCAGTAAGTGATTTCTCTTTAATCTCTGGAAAGTCTTTGAGGACTTCATCAGGGATTTTCATTTCACTGATACTGTTCAAGAAGTGAATTTCTTGAGTATCGTGAGTCTTGGCAATTACTTCCAGATACTTCAGCAGCGTTCTATCTGCATCTGAGGTATCCATGAGGACTAAAATTTTATCTCTTGCTGGCATAAGCTAAAAATCGCTGCAAAGTTAAGCTATTGTGAACGAGTGTAAGAATATTTAAATGAAAATAGTGAAATTGATGACTACTATCAATAGCTAAAAATGCATTGAGGCAATTGTGTCTACTAAATATTCCATTTGCTCCTTAGAGTGTGTAGGGAATGATGCGATTCTAATTTGCTTTCCTTTAAAGGAACCGTACCCATTACCAATCACAAAGCCTTTCTGGTACAATTTGTCAATTATTTCTGTCGAAGACATAGTAGTATTGGCAACCATAACCGTTGGAGATTTAACCCGATTCTCCTGAACGAAAGGAGTGAGGTTCGGGTGACTTTCTGCCAAATGATTAAGCAAAGCAGCCTTATATTTCGATTCTCTTCTAATTACATCAATACCTTTCTCTCGCATGTCTGCGGTTACTTTCGAGAGTAGGTAAATATTAAGAACATTTGCTGTAAACGTAGTCTGACCTTTTTTTGCATTCTTGACCAAATTAGGGAGTGCTTGATATGATCCTAAAGACATACCCTTAGCTAACTTTTCTTCAGCCTTAGCTATGGCTCTTGGACTTACAATCCAAACACCTAAACCCGCAGGTAGACCAAATGACTTTTGAACTGAAAAATAGGCACTATCGACTTTGCTGAAGTCAATGTCGATAACCGGATAGGCAGAAACGCCATCAACCGCGATAAGCTTCTCTGGGTGCGCTTTTCTAATTGCTTCAAAGTCTTCAGTAGGAAATGAAACTCCCGTACTTGTCTCATTCAAAGCAAACGTGATGAGCTCGGTATCTCTTGGAATAAACGAAGGGTCAGTATTCGGTAATTGGCCAAATTCAGCGGTCTCTTGAATAGCATTCAATCCCCATTTTTTAGCGAAGTCGTAAAAGCGGTTAGAGAACGCTCCATAGCAATAGTGAAATGATTTATCTTCTACTAGGTTTTGAAGTTGACGTTCCCAGATTTCTGTTGCTGAACTCAAAAAGAATATCTCATAATCTTCAGGAATATTCATCAAGGACTTAAGATTAGAAACAGCATCAAAGTAATAAGCTTCTGCCTGAGCGCTTCGGTGATTGATCTCCATCACCTGATCCTTTAAAGCTCGTTTTAAGTGTTCTTCTAGTGTAAAGTATAGGGCAGAAGGACCAGGGGTGAAGAATATCTTTTTAGGCATCTAATTTGGCTTGATTCAATAGGGCGACTTGTTTATGATAGTGTTTTCGCACAAAAACGAAATAAAACACTAACGGGAACAAAAGTATAATACCACAGATGAAAAACATATGGGCAATTCCATAATATTCGGCTATGTAACCCAGCGCAATTGAACCTGCACCTATTCCCAAATCTACAGCAGAGAAGAAGGTAGCATTGGCGGCACCTCTACTCTCTAACGGCACCATATTTAAGGCCATGGTTTGTACTGTTGGCATAATAATGCCATTACCCATTCCCACTAAGACGCCTACTGCCATTAAGGGCCAAAAAGAGTCAACATAACTGAGCCAAATAAGACCTATAACGGTTACAACTAGGCCAATAAAAACAATTCCTGAAGGACCTCTTTTGTCCATGATTTTCCCAACAAGCAAACGAACTACGGCAACGCCTATAGCCATAAAAATGAAGAAAAGCGCACCTTGCTTTATGCCAAGAGAATCACTGTAGATAATGATAAAAGAGATAATTGCTGCATAGGGGAAGGCTCCAGTAAACATGACAATGGCAATTCTCGTCACGCGCTTATCGAACATCTTTGCAAGACTAATTTTAGTTTCTCCAGTCTTGATATTCGGTACTTTTATGAGTAATGCTAAAATGAGCGCAGCTACTGAAAATGCTGTTGCTATTGTGAATAGGTTAAAGAAATTGTCTTGCCCCATAATTTGGTCTCCACCGTATGGTGCTAAAGCTATGGAGAAGGTCATAGCCAAGCCAAAATATCCTATACCTTCAGCACGTCTTTTTTCAGGGATAAGATCGGCAGCAATGGTGCTACCGCCAGTGGTGATCGTGCCCCACGTAAACCCATGAAAGACTCTTATGACTAACAGAATAAAGAAAGTAGATGCCCAGAGATAAGTACCCATTAAGACAGTGAATATTCCTAGAGACCAGAGGTAAACAGCTTTTCTACCATAAGCATCAAGAACGTATCCACAAAATGGTCGAATGATTAATGCCGATAGTGCATAAACGCCTATAATGTATCCAACCTGGTTGTTGTTAACGTTCAAAATATTAACCGCATATACAGGTAGTGTTGGCAGCAAAAAATAGAATGCTGACGCCATCAAAAAGTAAGAGATGAAATGAAGGATAAAATCCCTAGTGAGGATTTTGTTGGGATCAGTATTCAAGTGTCAAAATTTAGTCAGTAATAGCGTGCAAGCTAAGAAATTTATGTGTGAAATTGGATTACACTTTAGTGGAGATAAGACGATACATGTTCTGTTTTAGTAACAAAAAATCTAGAATAAAGGTGTTTTGGGAACAATTGAGTTACTAGCTTTGTATATATAACGAAAGAGATTAAGACATCCCACTCGAGTTTAGACCAGTTTTCGAACTTTACAATTATAACTCATATGCCGGGCGAATCCCCCTCAAAACAAGGCCTCATCTCGAGTAATCGGGACCTCGTTCTTCGGAAAAGGATAACAGTGGACTGTTACGTGTTTAAAGGATAGCCCAAATCTTGTCTTTTTTAGAGGTTCGATTAGACCTTTAAGCTTGGTGGGAAAATATAAAAGCCTCCAGATTAGGGAGGCTTTTTTTATGCTTTTGAAAGTGTCAAGGGCTATTCTCCTGCTTTGTAAAGAATCTCATCGCCAATAATGGTCATGGCCACCTTAGTATCTAAGATTTCCATTTCTGGTACCTCCATGATGTTTTTATCGAATACAGTAAAGTCAGCAACTTTACCTACTTCTATTGACCCTTTAAAGTCTTCATCAAATTCGCCAAAGGCTCCATCAATAGTAAATGTTCTTAAAGCTTCTGCTCTTGTCATAGCCTGATCCATTTCAAAGCCCTCAGCAGGAAAACCTTCGAGTGTTTTTCTTGCAACACTGGCATAAAAAGACGGAAGAGGATCTACTGGCTCAACTGGCGCATCAGTTCCATTAATGATAGTTGCGCCCGTTTCTAAAAGCTTTTGCCAAACATAGGCGCCATCGACAATTCGTCTAGCGCCTAATCTGTTAATGGCCCATGGTCTGTCAGAACTCATATGAATTGCTTGCATAGCCGCAATCACGCCCATTTCTCCAAAGCGTGGAATGTCTTCAGGGTGAAGGTGCTGCGCATGCTCAATTCTAAATCTTTGCTCTTTAGAATCTAATTCTGGAAAATCTGCAAAGGCCATTTCATATCGATCTAGTACCTCTCTATTTGCTCTGTCACCGATGGCATGAGAACAAACTTGAAATCCTGCCTTTAATGCTTTTTTAGAAACAGAGTAGACAGTGTCCATCGGAAGCGTTTCGTGGCCGAGATGGTCCTTTCTGTCTGAATAAGGGGCCAACAACCATGCGCCCCTTGGTCCTAAAGCACCATCGCAATGCAGCTTGATTGACCTAACCGTAACCATGTGGTCAAGATCAATTTGAGGTCCTTTTTTGTACCACTCTTCTAAAAGCGACGGTTGGCGACCTGTTAACATCACATATTGTCTAACTTTTAATTTGCCCTCGGCCTTAAAACGTTCGAGTCGATCGATAAAGGCTTGCCCAGAACCCGCATCGTGAAAACTAGTAATCCCTTTTTCTAAGAGTTCTTCAATAGCCATTTCTAGTGCTTTATCTGCTCTTTCAGGCGTTTCAGCCGGAACCAATTTTCCAATAATCGTTGAAGCTCTTTCAGTAAAAACACCTGTAGGATTACCCAAGTCATCTTTGATAATTTCACCACCTTCCACTTTGCTTTGCAAACTCTCTAGACTCAGGTTATTGATACCCGCTATCTCCATGGCTTTCTCATTTGCAAATGTTGCATGCCCACTAGCATGTCTGAGATAAACTGGGTTGTCGGGGCTTACTGCACTCATTTTATCGTGCGTCTGAAAGCCCTTGTAAATCTCTTTCGGCTTCTCAATCCACTTGTCTTGGTGCCAACCTCTACCTGTAATCCAAGTTCCTGGTTCTACTTTTTCAACTGCCTCAGCTACTTTTTCAACGAGTTCATCATAGGTCTTCACGTACATAAGATCTAACTCTAATTTGTTATACCCAATACCCATTAAATGTCCGTGAGATTCAATAAAGCCTGGGGTCATAGTTTTGCCGGCAAGGTCGACCATTTCGGTTTCTGAGCCTTGCATCTTCATTACTTCAGATTTACTCCCAACTGCCACAATCATTCCGTCTATCACAGCAACAGCTTCAACTTTTGTGTCGTTCGCGTCCGCGGTATAGATATCTCCATTTGTGTAGATAGTATCTGCCGTTTTGCCAGAAGAACAGGCCTGAATGACGAAAGCAGTGATCAAGGCTAATAAAAATGCCTTTAGTTTAGATAGTTTATTCATTCTTTGAATTTTCCGATTAAAAGTAAAAAGTACGGTAAAATGGGCATAGTTACAATCAATGACTATTGAATGCAGGGTAGAAGAAATAAGCCATTTAGTAGAGTACTCTAAATTTAACCGTATGCTGAACATCCTTTAGAGACTTGACAAGCTCTTTATCATACAGCTTGTTTATATCCGTGATTACATAGCCTATCTGCTCATTCGTTTTTAAATACTGTCCAACAATGTTGGCCTCATGGGCAGCAAAGACATTATTGATTTTAGCTAAAACTCCAGGCTTGTTCTCATGAACATGGATAAGGCGGTGAGCGTTTTTTAATGGGGGTAAGGTAAGGTTGGGGAAGTTTACACTCAAGGCTGTATTGCCAGTATTGATGTAGTCCATCATTTTAGTAGGAACGAAGTCACCAATATTTTCTTGGGCCTCTTGTGTACTACCTCCGATGTGAGGGGTCAGAATGGTATTCGGAAGCCCTTTTAGTTCAGACTCAAATGGGTCCTGGTTACTTTTAGGTTCTGTAGGGAATACATCTACGCCTGCTCCGCGAATTTTGCCAGACTCTATATTGCGTTTAAGTGCCTCTATGTCTACCACTGGACCACGCGCAAGGTTTAACAATAGCGCATTGTCCTTCATTAAATCAAAGTGTTCTTGAGTAAAGAAGTTCTTATTCTCTGGACGACCGTCTATATGCAAGGAGACCACATCAGATAAACTGAGTAGCTCCTCAAGCGTATCGCATTTAGTAGCATTAGACAAACTTAGCTTCTCTTCAATATCATAATAGTAGACATCCATTCCCATGTTTTCAGCAAGAATAGATAGCTGTTTACCTATATTTCCGTAGCCAATTATCCCTAGTTTTTTACCACGAATCTCATTACTATTAGTCGCTGTTTTAGACCATTTACCCACATGCATGTCTGCATTTTTACTCGGAATACCGCGCATGAGCATAATGATTTCGGCAATCGCCAACTCTACAACAGAACGGGTATTACTAAATGGGGCATTAAAAACCGCAACTCCTTTTTGCGTTGCTGCTTCAAGATCTATCTGATTGGTTCCAATGCAAAAGGCTCCAATGGCCATAAGCTTATCTGCATGATCGAGAACCTTCTTAGTGACCATGGTTTTAGAACGAATGCCAAGCACATGGATCCCTTGAATCTTCTTAGAAAGCTCCTCCTCGTCTAATCCCGCAGGATAGTTTTCAACAGAAAAACCATCTTCTTTTAGCTTATTGAAAGCGTTTGGGTGAACGTTTTCAAGGAGTAACATTTTTATTCGATTCTTAGGGTAGGATAGGGCTCCGCTCATATTATTATCAAAAAGTATTTCATCAAAACTTGGCGCGATATGATCAGCATTTGCCTTAACTTTTTCGCGTTCTATATTTTCTGTATAGGCGTAAAATTTATTTGCAACACCAGCTTCTCTCACTTCATAATCGGTGTATCCATCACCAATCATATGTATTTCACCCTCTAAACTAAGTTGCTCAATTTGCTTGACTTTTCCACCGTTTGAAGAGAGTACGTTTTCTCTATTAAAGTCGATAATGTTTCCATCATGGTCAAAAACAAAATCATTGGCAAAAACGTGCTCTGCCTTTATTCCTAATTGTTCTACTACAGGAACAATAAAGTCTTTAAAACCATTCGATACGATGTAAGTATTTGCTGCATTCTGCTCAAAAAAATCTTTATTCCTATTGATAGACTTAGAAACCTGTTTAGAAAGCCTTTCTACTAGTTCTGTTAGATGATCCTGATGCGCATCAAGAATTTCAATTCGCTCAACTAGACTTTCCCTAAGGCTGAGTTCTCCAGCCATTCCACGATCAGTAACATCCTTTATTTTCTCCAATCGAACCTCTTTTTCAGGATGATTTTGTAGAGAAATTTCTCCAAGAATATCCAAGGCTTCAACCTTAGTGAATGTACTATCAAAATCTATTACGAAGTGAGCATTCGATTTATCTAAATTCATGAGTCATTAGAGCTAAAAATAGCGCCAAGCTGATTCCCAAGTAAGGCAGCAGTCCCACTAGCAATTCCTCCAACAATTCCAGTAATCAGGATGAGAAGTATGGCGTTTTCACCTATTCCAAAGAGTACTGAGATTTTATTGGCTAGAATGAAGTCGTTAGGACTACTTAGCAACCAAGCCTGTACTATCCAAAGTAAGGCAATTGCAAGAAACGGAACAATGAAGGTTGAGGCTTTTCGTAGGCGAACGATTGCGCTTACGATTAGCGCTGCCAGCATAATAGACCACCATGGCAAGAACTGACTTCCTAACCAAGCAAAAAGTATAGTTAGAGTAAAGTTTAACGCGAATTTCCTCATTTCTGTGGCTTTATAGTTTGAATGAACAAAGAATTATTTAAGTCTTCTTCAGACTGCATGAATTCGAGTCCTATATACTCTCCTGCCGCCCATCTGTCGATATAATTGTCGTAAAATTTACTACCAGGGTTTCCAGATTGGCCTCCTGGGTAAATCCCGAAAGCTGTGGGAGGATCGCTCATTTCAACAATCATTCTCCAAGACGGACCATGATTTTTGCTGGTAGCATTCACAATGCCACTATTGCCTCCAATAGGTAAGTCAAACCTAGAAAATGCAGGTAAGCCTTGAAGTAAATGTCCTACATATGTGCCTTTATATTCGCCCCATGTTAAGTCACCATTTCTGGATTTTATTCGTTCTAGTTCTTCAACAGCCTTTTTAAAGGAGAGTAAAAACAAGTCTTGAGCGGTTTCTTTTTCAGGGGTCTCTTGAATATCCATGAAATCTAAGTTCGGTTCATTTTTTAGTAGATGAATCGTTTGGTAGGTCATAGGGTAGTCCACTTCGAAGTCCTCAGCCGCTAGTTCATCCCAAACCATATTTCGCACCTGAATCCACCAACGTTCCCATATGGTTGGGCCTTCTTTCTCAATATCATTGTAGAAGTCCCAAGACCTAACTTCAGTGAGATAAAGGATTTCTTGAGCATTAAGGCTGGATTTATCCATTTGCTCAACCATAGTTGGAAGTAACTCTGCTGCTTTTAGATTGTAGTTGTTGTTATGTAAATCTTTAAAGTCTTGAATGTCGAATTGCTCTTTTGACCTGAAAAAATCATTAATCACTCGATTCCGATAAGTCTCATATCCATCGTTAAATACATAATATGGATACGTTTCATCAGTTGGGTGCTGGTTGGCCGAACTCACAAAGCCTCTTTCTGGATTTTTAACATGTGCATTATGTTCATGGGGAATAAAGCCCTGCCAATCGTGCTCAGGATTACTCCCATCTAAGACAAACTTACCTTGCTCTTCCCATTTATTGGGGAATTTGCCATTAACCCAGAGCGCAATATCACCATCTGTTGAAGAGAAAATAAAGTTTTGTGCAGGCGCTGCGAAATGTTCTAAAGCAGCCACGTACTCATCATAATTTTGTGCTTTGTTGAGATCCATGAGGCTTCTTTGGTTGTTTCCGCCAAGGTGCCCAGTCCATTTCATCGCAAAGCCCACTCGCTCATTGTCAGATCCAAAGGAACCGTCATAAGATATAGGTCCATGATGCGTATAAGAGACTGTGTCGTAGTAACTATCTTCTCCTTTTATCTTAATCTCTTCGATTCTTTTCTCAACCTTATTCCATTCTCCTGCATACAAGTATTCAGAATTAGAGTCATCTCTAAATTGAATCTTATACCAATCCTTTACATCTCTCGTAGCATTGGTTACTCCCCAAGAGATGTTGTTATTAAAACCAATAACAATACCTGCAGCACCGGGTAAACTTACTCCAAATACATTCTGGTTAGGTGAATGCAATTGCAATACATACCAGATTGATGGCAGGTTTAAACCTAAATGTGGATCATTAGCCAGGATTGGATTTCCGGAATAAGATTTATCTGGTCCAACAGCCCAATTGTTACTGCCATTGTCTGGGTGAGGTTTCTCCATTAAATCTGCCACTAAATCAGTTGCCTGATATGTCTCCGGAGCTGCAGGGATATTCACATCCCAATCACTCCAATCCCTTTCTTGTGGAATTACTGGGTCTTGAACTTCAAAGAAATCAGGAAATAACAAATCGAATGTTTCTTTGCCATATTTCTTAAGCAAGTTGGTGTACTCAAAATCTGAATCGCCCCCAGCTAGCATGTCTGTCATATACATTAATAGGAGAGCAGTTTTTTTAAGCGTCCAAGGTTCAGGAGCGTAGTCTAATAATTTGTATTCAACTGGGAAATCCGATGGTTGCAAACTAGATATGTAGGCGTTTATTCCATCTCGATAAGCTTCTATTGCCTTCATTGTCTCAGGAGATTCTTCCATAGTCTCTAGGGCTTTTTCAGCGCCAAAAACCATACCCTTTCTTCTTTGCTCACGATCGTATTCTATGGCGTCAGCACCAACAATTTCACTTAATTGGCCGCCAGCGGCATGAGTCTGAAATTCCATTTGCCAAAGCCTGTTTTGAGCCGTTACAAACCCTTGAGTTTTGTAAAGGTCTAGATCGTTTTGAGCGAAAATATGAGGGATTAATTCGTCATCGTATATAACACTTACATCATCAGTAAGGCCCTCTATTTGAAGTTCATTATTATTTCCTTCGCTCAATTCATTTTGCCAAAATCCAATAGTGGGATTAAGGAATTTTCCAAGTGGCGGTATGGTGCCAAATTGGGTGTTTAATCCATAAAACACTGCTAAAGAGAGAAAAAGAGATAAGAGGAGTTTCCAGATTTTCATTTTGGATATTTAAATTTTGAACAAGATAGTTGAATCTGTGAAACCAATAAAAGGATGGGATGATAAGAGTTGTCTACAAAGACTGAGGTTCATACATTTTTAATACAGCAGGTCAATGGTTTTTATGTGATAAAATACTTTACACTAGCCTTGCTAAGGGTCTATTCACTGGTTAATTTTTCCATTAATCCAGTAGGGTAAATACTCACAGTAGTGTATTTTCTTTGGTTTTCATGGGTATCCCTTGAAGCCCAGCATTATGTCTTCCTAAGTCTATGGGACTGACATTGCGCAAGCATTTCTAAAGCTTACTTTTTATATGAATCAAACATCAAAATCATCCCTGAGATTAACACTTCTGTTCTTCTTTGTTGTTCTTATTGCAACTAGCTGTATTCCTAATGAAAAGATTGTTTATCTCCAGAATAAAGAGTTAAGTCCTGAACTAAATAACGATTCGCTAATCTCGCTTCAACGGGTTGACTACAGACTTCAACCCAACGACATTCTACTAATCAACTTTTATAGTAGCGATGAAGAAGCTGTGGAAAATTATTATCCAGTTTTCGCTAGACCGGATAATATTCTAAGACAAGGAAACCAAAATGGAGGTGGAGGACAACAGGGAGGTCAAAATGACCCCTATCTCATAGGGTATAATGTTGATAAAGATGGTAAAATTGAAATCAATTCTCTAGGTCGAGTAGATGCTTCTGGACTAACAACTATTGAGTTGAAATATCGAATTGAAGAATTAATTAGGCCTCAGATTAGGGATATACTGGTAGGTGTTAAATTGAGTGGCATTCCTTATACGATATATGGAGAAGTGAATGCGCCTGGTCCACAGCTTATCAGACAATACGATCTAACTTTACTTGAAGCAATTGCTCGCTCAGGAGATTTAACGGTAAATGCTGACCGGGAACATGTGTTATTAATGAGGCAATATCCTGAAGGAGTTAAAATACATGAAATTGATGTGACAGGCCGAGCATTTATTAGTACTGATAAATTTTTTCTACAGCCTGATGACCTGATTTATGTTCCACCATTGAAAATAAGAGAACTAGGAACTGGAGAGACAGGGCTTGAAACATTTGCAACTATAATTTCTGTAATTTCGGGGACAACATTAATCATAAGTTTACTCACAAATTGATATGAGCAACGAATTCGAATTAGAGCAAGAGGATTCAGGTCAAGCGGGTACAGTTATAGCGATTGATCCCAAACTAATTCTAGTAAAACTTATTAGATATTGGCCCGTTCTCATCGTATTTACTGGGTTAGTGGTACTTATTGTTTTCTTTTATCACAGGTATACAGATAAGCAATATCAAGTCTCAGAGATAATTGTGATCCAGATTTTCTTCTAAGGCCAACACCGAGTGATGGACCCAGTGACGGACCCAGTTCGTCATAGGTGACATCAAAAAGGTCACCGTTGTACTGAGCCCCGCCTGCTCCGAATGAAAACATCCAAAGTCTATCTCTTCTTCTCGAATAGAAGCTTTGTGCGTCCACAAATTCTGTGAAAGCTAAAAATACCAGTAAAATGAAAGTAATTCTCCTCATTGAGGAGTTCAAATTATTACAAATCTAACGAAATGATGGTATAGAGCAAATATCGGTGGGTGAGGATGTGGTAAGGATACAATTATTTTTATTGATGAAAAAAGCCCCTTGATACTAATCAAGAGGCTTTGCGCACCCGGAAGGAGTCGAACCCTCAACCCCCAGAGCCGAAATCTGGTGCTCTATCCAGTTGAGCTACGGGTGCTCTTAACTGATTGACTCTTGCACTAATTGAGCAGCATCTTTAAGCACGATGGCTGATTTTACCGCTAAACCACTCTCATTTATGATTTTCGCAGCTTCTTCAGCATTGGTTCCTTGTAGTCTTACAATGATTGGTATATCTATATTTCCGATCTTGTTGTAAGCTTCAACGACACCATTAGCCACTCTGTCGCATCTTACAATACCTCCAAAAATATTGATGAGGATTGCTTTTACATTAGGATCCTTCATGATTATCCTGAATCCGGCTTCAACAGTTTCCGCGTTAGCAGTACCCCCAACGTCTAAAAAGTTAGCCGGTTCTCCTCCAGATAGTTTAATAATATCCATAGTAGCCATGGCTAAGCCAGCACCATTAACCATACAGCCTACGTTGCCATCTAGTTTTACATAACTTAATCCATATTTACCAGCTTCAACTTCAGCCGGATCTTCCTCGCTAATATCTCTAAGCGCTAAAAGGTCTTTATGTCTGAATAAGCCATTATCATCTAAGTTTACTTTAGCATCAACAGCTAATATTTGATTGTCTGAAGTTTTCAGGACTGGATTAATTTCAAACTGAGAAGCATCTGAACTCTCGTAGGCTTTATATAGAGAGAAGATGAATTTCACCATTTCTTTAAACGCTTGTCCTTCAAGGCCAAGTTTAAAAGCAACTTTTCGGGCTTGAAATCCTTGTAGTCCGACTCTAGGATCAATCCATTCTTTAATGATTTTTTCAGGAGTTTCCTCTGCTACAGTTTCAATGTCCATTCCTCCTTCAGTAGAGGCCATGATTACATTTCTCCCTTTCGCTCTATCTAAAAGGATAGATAGATAATACTCTTTTGGATCTGATTCCCCTGGATAGTAGACATCCTGTGCGATCAATACTTTGTTTACAACTTTTCCTTCAGGACCCGTTTGATGTGTAACTAGTGTACCTCCAAGGATTGCTTCTGATTTTGGAGCAACTTCTTCAAGACTTTTTGCTAATACAACACCATTTGAACCCGTTTGCTCAACCTTTCCTTTTCCTCTTCCTCCTGCATGTATTTGAGCTTTCACGACATACCAACTGGTACCTGTAGATTCATTCAATTGTTTTGCCGCTTGGGTAGCAGCCTCAGGAGTATCTGCTACAATGCCTTCTTGAATTTTAACTCCGTATGTTTTGAGTAATTCTTTAGCTTGATATTCGTGAATATTCATAGGTTTTTAATTTGGTGCGAAGCTAAATCTTTGATGGTATAATAACAAGCTATTCAGTGTTGGATAGTTGTTATTAAGGGAGCATAAGGAATAATCATTATGTTTGAATAAGGATGGAGAATATCTTATTAAAAGGGACGGCTATTTCGAAAAAGTATAGCGCGCTACAAGTATTGAAATCTGTTGACATTGAGGTGCAGGAGAAAGAGATACTATCTATTACAGGAGCTTCAGGAGCTGGTAAAAGTACTTTACTACATATCCTTGGCACGTTAGATTCTTCTGATTCTGGGAGCCTTTACATTGATGGTTATCAAATTGAATCTTTGAATAGGGAAAGGCTCGCTAAATTTAGAAATAATAAATTAGGCTTTGTTTTTCAGTTTCATAATTTATTACCAGAGTTCTCTGCTTTAGAAAATGTCTCACTACCCGGGTTAATTGGCGGAAAATCTTTCGATGAGGTAAAAACAAAGTCCCTAGAGCTTCTAGATTTACTTGGGCTCGAGGAAAGAGCAAATCATAAGCCATCTGAGCTTTCAGGAGGGGAGCAGCAAAGAGTGGCAGTTGCTAGAGCTCTGATTAATGATCCGAAGATCATTTTTGCAGATGAACCTAGTGGTAATCTTGACTCAAAGAATGCTCAAGCGCTTCACGAACTATTTTTTGCATTAAGAGAGAATCTCAACAAGACTTTTGTGATCGTTACTCATAACAATGAGCTAGCAGAAATGTCGGATAGGAAAGTTGTTATTAAGGACGGTCTTATCGAGTCTTCTTAACCACCTTACATCTTATAGATGACTTACCATAAAGTGACTTAGGTAGGTAGAAACCGAGTTTAAAACCAACTCTTAAATAAGAATCGTTTGTGCCATCACCTCTGGCTGTACCTGCCGCAAGTGGATCGAGTGGTGGAGTAAGTGCCGCCCTGGGATCAGAAAGCAGGCCTAATTCAGCTGCTGAAACCCCATTAGTGTCACTGAAAGAAGAAGGGTCCCTATATACTCCATTCACATCATCGAGATAACCTGTTAAAGCTAGGTTGTATTGAACGTTCATTTGCAGGTCTACATTTCTAGAGATATACCAGTTAATACCAACCCCCAAAGGCACAACAACCGCTAAACCGCCATACTGTACTCCTTCAATGGTTAATGGACGTAAATCGTATTCTGTGCCGTTTAAATCAGTTTTTGGGTTGTTGGTGGTTACACCTAGGCCTAAGTGAAAATATGGGTTAGCGAAGGCTCTATCCTTATATCCGCTTGCTGGATGTCTTTGTGTGTAGTAAACAGCTGAAACGGTAAACTCTGCGTTAGTCGCTTTAAAATTTAGATTTCTATTTTTATTCGCTGGTATTCTGTTTAATGAGTCATCCGCTTGGATTTTGTATACAGCAAAGCCAGTTCTGATAGCAATATTATCTGTGAACATATGCTCATAACCGATAGAAGCACTAAGACCCAACTGTAAAGGATCCTGAGCTTTTCTCAAGTCGCCAAAATAGGTATTGAAACCTATCCCAAAAGTTACTTTAGATAATCTGTCAAAGTCACCAGTGGTAACGTATTGCTGAGAAAAACCGTTGAATGAAACGATTACGAATAAGAAGAGTAAAAGTGATTTCTTCATTCTATACATAATAGGCAGGCACAAATTTATCATTCGAACGTAGAAAGTCGAATTTTATTAACCTTTTAATTCTGAAATTATCTGTTGCATGTGCTTTTTAGCTCCAAACATATCTGCATAGGCTGTTCGAATAATTTGGTTTTCATCTATTAGGTAGGTCACTCGTTTAGGCACTTTTACAAGAGGAACTAATGCATCGTATTGTTTGCAAACGGCACCTGATTTATCAGTTAATAAATCAAAGGGTAAATTATGCTCCTTTTGGAATTTCTTATGAGACTCAATGCTATCTCTGCTTATACCGTACACGTTTACATCAAGGTCTCTCAATTCAGCAAAACCTTCTCTAAAGCTACATGCTTCTTCCGTACAACCTGGTGTGAAGTCCTTAGGGTAAAAGTAAATGATGCAGGGAAGATTTTTACTGAGCCTAAATTTTTCTCCTGTGGTACTTTCTAGTACAAAGTCCGGTGCTTTTGATCCTTTTTTTAAAGCCATTCGTTTCTTTTGATATCGTTTTATTAATCTGAAATTCGTGCATGCTTTCAAAAGGTGTTGTTTACATGCTTTTGGCAACTTTCATTTTTGCCGTTATGAATGTACTGATAAAGTACCTTCCTAACATTCCTGCAATCGAAATCATTCTGTTTAGGTCGATTGTTTCTTTGGTTATATCCGTAACGAGTTTGTCTCTGCAGAAAATTCCTCTTTTTGGAAGGAATAAAAAAGTCCTATTACTAAGAGGGCTTGCTGGTGCCCTCGCTCTAATGATGTTCTTTACAACTTTACAGCATATTCCGCTGGCTAGCGCAGTTACCTTAATGTTCTTAGGACCGATTTTTACTGCCATACTAGGTATCTGGATAGTAAAAGAGAAAGTGGCTACTCTTCAATGGGTATTCTTTGGTATTAGCTTTCTAGGAATAATTTTGATCAAAGGATTTGATACAAGAATTCCACTGGTAATGGCACTTTTAGGAGTAGGAGCAGCCTTTTTCTCAGGCGTGGCCTATAACATGATTCGGAAATTGAAGACGACCGAGAACCCTCTAGTCATTATTCTCTATTTCCCTCTTGTAACCTTACCAATTGTAGGTATCTATTCTTTTTTCAACTGGGTTCAACCTGAAGGAATTGAATGGTTGTTGTTGATTGGCGTGGGCGTTTTGACCCAAATTGCTCAATATTTCATGACAAAATCTTATCAGTCAGAGGAGTTGGCTAAGGTTGCGAATATTAATTTTATTGGAATTATTTATGCCATTGGTTTTGGTTATGTCCTGTTCGATGAATCGTTTAATTTCATGACTTACCTGGGGATGACGGCAGTCATGATCGGGGTAGTGCTTAATGTTTTATACAAGAATAGAAAAAAGAATGAGGCTGTTTCAAATTGATGCATTTACTAAGGAAGTCTTTAAAGGGAACCCTGCTGCTGTCTGTATTTTAGAAGAGGAAAGGTCAGATGAGTGGTTACAGTTACTCGCCATAGAAAACAACCTTTCTGAAACAGCCTATGTTGTGAAAAAAGATGAACGGTATTCCTTAAGATGGTTTACACCGGCCAAAGAGGTGCCGCTTTGTGGACATGCGACTCTGGCATCTTCGTTCACACTTTTTTCTGAAGGATATCACAACAAAGATCTACCTATTCATTTCGATACGCTTAGTGGTGAGCTGATTGTACAGTACTTACCAGAGGGGAAATTAAGAATGGACTTTCCTGCTAATCATGCCAAATCACTTCATTATGATCATATACAAGAAGCTGAAAAACAATTTGGAGGTGATATTGAAGAAGTACTGATTTACCCGGATGAGCTTATCTTGATATTTAAGGATGTTGAAACGGTACTTAACGCTAATCCCAATACGGATTGGATTTCTTCTTTAGCTACCAATGGGGTTATTGTTTCAGCATGGTCTGAACGAAATGATTTTGACTTTGCCTCAAGATATTTCGCTCCAAACTTAGGCATTCCTGAAGATCCTGTTACTGGCTTTATGCATACGATTTTGACACCTTATTGGGCTGATAGAAAGAATAAGACCACTTTCAAGGCTTTTCAAGCATCGGCTAGAACGGGTAGATTAGAAACAGAGCTGATTAAGGATCGTGTGATTCTAAAGGGAAATGCCGTTAAGGTTTTTGAAACGGAAATTAATTTTTAATCCTGTTTAAGAATAAAAGCCGTTTGGGCGGGAAGGCTAATACTGTTCCTCCTCACTTTGCCAATTCCATTCTCATCAACTGTTTTCATATCACTAATTAAAGTCCAGTTACCCATGGGTAGAGAAAGTGATTTGTTACGTTCGCCTCCATTTAATAAGACCAAAATATTCTTCCAATTGTCTCCGTTAGCATTGTCTTTCAACAAATAGGCAATAGAATTTTCTGTTGGTGTATCTAAGAATTCAAGGTGCTTTTGGATTTCGTTAGTTGTATTCATCCTAAATGCTGGATGAGATTTTCTCAGCGCGATCAAAGACTTATAGTATTCGAATTCATCTTTAAACTCAGATTTCCTCGACCAGTCTATTTGGTTAATCGAATCAGGCGAATTATAGGAGTTTTCAATACCGTTTTTTGTTCGCAGTATTTCCATGCCTGCGTGAATGAATGAAACCCCTTGAGACGTTAAAACGATGGTTTCTGCGAGTCGGTGCATTCTCGAAAGGGCTTCTTCCGATGCATTAGGCATAGATATTTGCAGCTTGTCGAATAAGGTGTGGTTGTCGTGGCAAGAGACATAACTAATAGTTTGGCTAGGAGATAGAGCCCATGGCTTATCAGAATAATTCACCAAGTTATAGTCCACCTGAGGATGCTTTGTAGACGCTACTATTCCGAACTTAATACTCTCTTTCAATCCTTTCTCTCCGCTTACAAAGCCTCTTTCTTCTTCTCTGAAAACACTGCCTTTCAATCCGTCTCTCAAATCATCTGTAAAGGCAGCTACATTTTCGAGTTTTGGAGTATTCACTTTCAATGCGAGTTCAGCATCTGGTAGGGGGGAGTCTCCGGCCTTCCAGCCTTCACCATAAATAAATATGCTCGGGTCAATGGATTTTGCTAAAGCGGAAATAGCATTCATGGTTTCTATATCATGGATTCCCATTAAGTCGAAACGGAAGCCATCCATACGGTATTCTTCAATCCAATATTTTACCGAATTGAGCATGTAATTACGCATCATTTCGCGCTCAGAAGCTGTTTCGTTTCCACAGGCTGCAGCATCTGAGAACTCACCTAAAGCAGTTTTACGGTAATAATAATCAGGCACTAGCTGGTTGAAGTTGGAATTTTCTGTTTGACCAGTATGGTTGTATACTACGTCAAGAATAACCCGGATGCCTTCATTGTGAAAGGCTTGGATCATTTGCTTGAATTCCTTTATGCGCATACGTCCATCATATGGATCTGTAGAGAAACTGCCTTCTAGTACATTGTAATTTAGTGGGTCATAACCCCAATTATATTGTGGTTCATCTAGTTTGGTCTCGTCAATGGATCGATGATCGAAAGTAGGCAACAGGTGTACATGAGTTACCCCGAGTTCTTTAATATGATCTAAAGCGGTGCTCAGGTTTTGTGGGCTTTTGGACCCCTTCTCTGTTAAACCAAGATACTTTCCTTTATTATCTATTCCCGAACTTTCATGAATTGTAAGATCGCGAATGTGCATCTCATAAATGATTATATCATTAAATGTCTTAAGCTCGGGCCTTTTGTCTTTGCTCCATCCCTCCGGGTCAGTTTTATTTAAATCTAAAACCATGGACCTTAAACCATTGGCACCAACTGCCACAGCATAAGGATCTGGCTTTTCTTCAAGCCATTTACCTTTCCATTGAATTTGATAAGTATAATATTTCTCAAAAACCTGTGCTCTATCTAGAGATAGCGCCCAAACACCATTTTGGGTTCTCATGAGAGACTTTGTCTCTAAGCGGTCGTCATTGTGTCCGGTTTCATAGATGTGTAGTTTAACGGCTTCTGCTTCAGGTGACCACAACTTGAAAGTCACTTCACCATTTTTGAGTGTGAAACCAAGGTCATCTCCATTATAAACTGGATAATCATCTACGGATTTATATTTCATATCTGATTGGCAAGCTGTTATAAAGTAACCAAATATTGCAATGAGGAATACCTTCTTCATTAGTGACCTCCCGAGGTACTGAGTTCACCAGATTCATTTTTAGATTCTCGTACGAACAGCCAAAGTATTGCTGAAATACCTAAGGCTATGGCACTAATAATGAAAATCATATCCTTGTTTGCAACCCCATCAATAAAGCGACCTAGGCTTGATGCCACTAGCTGAGGTATAACCACTGATAGATTAAATAGCCCCATATATAAACCCATTCTGCTTTGGTCAACTGTTTCTGACATTATAGCAAACGGCAGGCTCACTACGGCAGCCCAACCCACGCCTACAACTGCCATGAGAACAAATAGCATTGTTTGGGATTGTCCGAAGAAAATAATCAAAACGTAACCAATTGACATGGTTGCTATGCAAAGCATGTGTGTCTTTACTCTGCCGATTTTTTCAGTAATTGGTCCTAACACAAAAGCAGGTAATAAGAATCCGACAGTATTTAAAATGGCAAATGAAATACCGGTGGTAAATCCAATTTCATTGTTCTGCGCTTCGGTAATGGTTGCGGTAGTCGCGAAACCCATAATATTCTCTTTGATAAAAGAGAAAGTGTAAATGAACATTGTTTGTACCCCAATCCATGTGAAGGCATGCGCAAAGCAAATTTTAAGGAATTGAGGCAAATCTGTTTTACCTGGTTTCACCTCATCATTATTATCGACTGATTCATTAAGAATTCTTGGTTCAGTGATGAATAGTGTAGGTATTATAGAGAATACAAAGACTAAGGCTGCTCCTGCATAGATCAAAACGTAGTTACTAACGAATGCTCCAATTAAATATGCAACCACTCCGAAAAATCCAGAAATGGTCTGCATCCATGTGTATCCTTTTGTTCTGACAACACCTTCTGGTGTCACATCAGCTATTACAGATCGAGTAGGGTTAAAACTTATGTTGATGGCTAAATCTAGAGACAGGGCTACGGCAATTGCAACCCCAATTACTTCTTCAAAACCAAGCGCCTCACTTATCACCCCAATATTTGGCAGTGCTAATAGCATAATTGCGGCAATCACACCTCCAACTAGAATAAATGGCCTTCTTCTCCCTCCCCAAAACCAAACCTTATCGCTTACGATGCCAATAATCACTTGACCAAGAATACCGGCAGCAGGACCAGCAATCCAGACCAAACCTATTTCTTCTAGATTAAATCCGAATTTGGAGTTTAGAATCCAGCTGAGGGCAGCAATTTGAACCGAAAGCGCAAAGCCCATGGCTGTGGCCGGTAAACTGAGTAAGGCAAAAAATGACTTTGTGAAATTCTTTTGAATAGCAAGCATAGGTAAGATTGGCTTTAAATACTGTAAGGTAAGATATTCCCCTTTAAGGGGAAATGCCAACGTTTGCGTTACTCACTAGGAGCTAGGAGCTAGGAGCTAGGAGTTAGAAGTCGGAAGAGGGAAAATCAGAATTCAGAAATCAGAAGTTAGGATGACAAAGCTATTAGTTGCTATCATTATGAGAGATTGCACCTTGTATGTTGGGAAGAAATCATTGATAATCAGGACTTAATTTAACAAGCAGCCCTTTAGGGGTTGGAGGTGATTCGCTAGAAGCTAGAAGTCAGAAAATTAGAATTCAGGATGACAAAGCTAATAACTGCCATCATTATGAGAGATTCTACCTTGTATGTTGGGAAGAAATCATTGATAATCAGAATTTAATTGAACAGGCACCTCTTTAGGGGTTGGGGGTGATTCGCTAGGAGCTATGGGAACCGTCACTGCGAGGGACGAAGCAGTCTCTCAAATGGGGAGAGAAAACCATAAGTAAGATATCGGCTTAAGACTTACCTCACATTAAACGTAGCCTGACCGATCTCATAGGTATCTGCTAGGATGATGATTTTGTAATCTCCTTTATCGTACTGAGAGCCTTTGTCATACACAAAGCTTAACTCTTGCTTAGAGTTATCGAAAAGGATCTCTTGGCGAGCGGTGTAGAACTGCTCTTTCCCATTTACTTTAAATGATCCAGACCCTTTGGCTACATCAAAAACTACATTGCCTACTGGGTCTACTATCTGAATCAATATCTGATGTCCTGCTACAGGAGCTACATCATTTTCACCTAGGTTGAAAGTGACTTTAACTTTTTCTGCTTGTCGCTGTCTAAAATCTCCTTCACTCTCTCTGCCACGACTATTTACATTGAAGACTTTAATATTTTCAGCTCTTAGCTTTGCTGCCAAGGAAACTTGCTGTTGCAGTTCTTTTGCTTTTTCTGCCGCTTGGTTTAAATCTGCGTTTAGTTCGTTCTTCTCAACTTTCAACTCGTTGTTTTCTTCTAGTAACTGCTCATTGAGATCTTTCAATTGGGCAATCTCTTCATCTTTAGCCACAAGCAGTTCTTCATAGCCAGTTACTTTTCTATCCAATCTTTGAATTAGCGCTTTGTTAGCCCTTCTCGTTCTTTGTAGCTGATCCCTTTGAGAAGTGATAGAATCTTTAAGTGAAACCAGTGAATCAATATCTCCTCCCAGATCAGATATTTCTAGAATTCTTTCATTCAGTTCACCACTAATACTATCTAGCTTGGTAGTTAGTGTTATTCTTGTAGCGTCATATTCAGCTTGCAGCGCTTTATTTGCTTCAAAATCTGTATAGATTTTATAGGCACCGCCAGCAACTACTAATACTAGAACAACAATTAGAATAATTCTTATTTGATCTCTTTTTTTGTTTGGAGGGGTCTCAGACATACTGTTAACTCATAAGTTTATAACCAAAAAACGATTCCTTGGTTAATTATTGGGCGAATTACATAAACTTTTTCAAATAAATCAACGGATGGAGTTAAACGAATCATATTGGTCGACAAGATATAAGCAAGGACAAACCGGATGGGACATTGGGCATGTTAGTACTCCCATTAAAGAATATGTTGATCAGCTGCAGAATAAGGAGTTATCGATTTTAATTCCTGGTGCTGGAAATGCATATGAGGCTGAGTACTTGTGGCAGAACGGATTCAAGAATGTTACGGTGGTAGATCTATCAAAGGATCCATTAAATAACCTTAGAGAAAGGTTTCCTATGATAGATCCAAGTAAGTTAATCCATGGCGACTTCTTCGATTTAGATCAGACCTTTGATTTGGTGATAGAACAGACTTTCTTCTGTGCTCTATCTCCAGCACTGAGAACAGCTTACGTTAAAAAGATGAGCGAGGTATTAAATCCCGAAGGTAAGCTAGTGGGTCTGTTATTTAACATTCCATTGTTCGATGATCATCCACCATTTGGGGGACATAGGTCTGATTATTTACCCTTGTTCGAAGAGCGTTTTGAGATAAGTGTAATAGAAACGGCTTATAATTCCATACCGCAGCGAGCAGGTAATGAGTTGTTCATTAACATGTCCCTCTCTAAAATTTGAGGGTATAATCCCCATCCTGAAGATCTGGGTTTATAAAAACTAGACCTGCCTCAAAAATATCTACAGTTAATTTGGCTTGTGGGTGTTTCTTAATTTCGTTCCAGGCATTCCACATACCTTTGGACCAATGGATATCATCAAAGATCATCAGTCCATTTTTAGACATTTTAGGCAGACACATTTCAAAGTATTCAAGTGTTGGCTCATATCTGTGATTGGCATCTATGTAGATTAAATCTATTTGATCTTTTTCTTTTAGAAACTCGGGCAAGGTAAGATCAATGTTGCCTTCAATAACTGTAATATTCGTACGATTTAGCTTTTGAAAGCCCTCTTGAGCTAGTTTGCAAAGCGAAGGATCGCCTTCAAATGAGGTCACGAGGCTTTCGTTTTGAATACTCATATATAAAGTATTCAATCCTAGAGAGGTGCCTAATTCTACCAACTCTTTATAATCTAGATAGTCTATGAGTGCAGCTAGAAAGGCGGAGAACTTGGCAGGAGTGGCAACATGATTGGCAATGGATTCGACTGTTCGTTTAGAATTAGTATTTGTTTTTGACCCAGCGCCAAAGTCGATTATTTCTAATTCAGTTTTGTCTTGTTTGTACAGCTCTCTTAGAGATTCAATTTTTATATTGGGCGAGTGCTTTTTCTTGACTAACTCAGTATAGAATTTGTAAAGAAAGGGAGCATGAATAGAATGTTCGTCTGATTGTTGAAGCCAATACCTGATGTAGGAGAGAATGAAATACAAATCAGTTGAGGAGGAATGGAATGACCATGTTGAATTCTGGAATAGCCACTTCAAATTGGCTACCGTCAACTACTTTTTCCATAAGATAAGTCCCATACATTTTGCCGTATCCAGATCTCAAATTACAGCCAGAAACGTACTGATGTTTTTGGCCAGGCTCTAAAATAGGCTGCTGCCCAACTACACCTTCACCTTCTACTTCTCTAACAGTATTATTCGCATCATGAATAAACCAATGTCTTCTATGAAGCTTGATTGTATAATCGCTATGGTTCTCGATTGTGATTTTATAGGTGAAAACAAAATGATACTGCGCAGGACTGGAGTACTCCGGTTGATAGTTTGTTTCAACGCAAACTTTAATTCCTTCGGTAATGGCAGTTACAATCATTAAACGCTTAAATATGTGATTAAAGTTATAGATTAGTTCGATAATTACTAACGAGAGAAAAGATTTTTAGATGTCGGTTACAATCGAGGAAAGTTGGAAGCAAATCTTGAATGATGAGTTCGAAAAACCTTATTTTCAACAGCTTATTTCATTTGTGAAGGACGAACATCAAAGCCAAAATATTTTTCCGAAAGGCAAAGATTTTTTTAGAGCTTTCGATGCATGTCCTTATGATCAGGTAAAAGTGGTTATTCTAGGACAAGATCCTTATCACGGACCTGGACAGGCAAATGGCTTATGTTTCTCAGTTCATGAGGGTGTTCCATTCCCTCCATCATTGGTGAATATTTTTAAAGAAATTAAGAATGATCTTGGAAAGGATATCCCACCTCATGGTTCTTTAGATAGGTGGGCCTCTCAAGGCGTGCTTTTATTGAATTCCACCTTAACCGTGAGAGCACATCAGGCAGGATCGCATCAGAATAGGGGATGGGAAGAATTCACTGATGCTGTCATACAAAGGCTGACGCAAAAATCTGGACTGGTTTATATGCTTTGGGGTAGTTATGCCCAGAAGAAAGCGGGCATCGTTAATCCAAAGGAAAATCTAGTGCTCAAATCCCCACATCCTTCGCCATTATCTGCCTATAGAGGGTTCTTCGGAAATAAGCACTTTAGCAAGGCGAATAATTACTTGAATGAATCTGGATTATCACCAATTAATTGGTGATTAGAACTTCAAAAAGTCATCCATTGATTTAACCCCTTTTTGGTCAAGGAGCCACATGGCTACAGTAATAGCTCCTTGGGCAAAACCCTGTCTTGAATGAGCAGTATGCTTAATCTCTATAGAGTCAATAGGTGATGCATATTCAATGGTATGTGTACCTGGAGTTGGATCAATTCTTTCAGAAATAATCTCTAGTTGAGATGACTCGTTGGCAGGATTGTTTATCCATTCTGATTTACGATCAACATGCTTTAAAATACCTTCCGCAATTGTAATGGCGGTTCCGCTCGGTGCATCAAGTTTCTGAGTGTGATGGATTTCTTTAGTCGAGATGGCATACTGATTTTGCTCATTCATCAATTGGGCAAGCTTCTCATTCAACTTAAAAAAGAGGTTTACCCCAATGCTGAAATTAGAGGCGTATAAGTAAGTGCCATTATAATCTATACAATATTGATCTACTTCTTCTTTTTGTTCTAGCCAACCTGTTGTGCCTACTGCAACAGGAATATTTTGGTCTATACACCATTTTATGTTTTCAACGGCAGCTTGTGGTTGACTAAAGTCTATGGCTACATCTACTGATTTGGGATCTAGATTATCCAATTCCCTTTGGTTGTCAATATTGATTTTACCAACAACCTCATGTCCTTGGTTAGTCGCTAGCTTGTCTATGAGCTGGCCCATTTTGCCGTAGCCTAAAAGCAATAATTTCATTTTCCTATGGGTAAAGTAATGCCTACACCTAAGTAAGGAGCACCATTGGAGATTACACCTAGTTTGGGTTTTAAGTTCAGCGCAAGGTCTTCATCTACATTGAATCCTTTTAGGTTGGCATCAACAGTGGCGTCAATAATCTGAAGTGCATAAATGCCCGCCATTGTCAATACAACAAGATCCCTGTTTCTTCTCCAGTTGTCTGCTACTCTGCTGAAAACGCGAATTCTATTTGGATCATTACCTCCATTTCGCTCTTCCGATAGCAAAGTTTTTGCTTCGTGATATTGACTATCGTTAAAGTAGATAAAGTATACACTCACCCCAAAGCTTGTATAAAGAATGGGTACTTTCCACCAGCTGTCATTATAAATCTGACCCCAACCAGGTATCATGGCAGAGCGTTGAGAGGCAACTCTAGGGTCGTAAACCTTACTTCTGATTTTTAATTGTCGCTTAGATAATTTTTCTATTTGAAGTGTATCGCCTTGAACCTCTTCTTGCGCTAGAAGAAGGTTTGAAGAGATAAAAAGCATTACTACAAATACAATTAAGCGCATTATAATTCTATGATCTCAAGTATTCTATTCAGGTCTTCAGTTGAGACAAAAGGGATTTTTATTTCACCTCTGAATTGGCCATCGGCCTTTAGACTTACCCTTGTGCCGAAGTGAGAAGAAAGTTTCTGCTGTACTTGCTGCACTTCATAGTTTCTATGGTTAGAACTTCCTTTTTGTTCTTTGGTTGGCTTGTCTTCTCCCTTAGCCATCAAATCGCGTACCAGTTGTTCGACTTTACGAACAGATAATTCTTCTTCAATAATCTTCTTGAAGATATCTAGTTGCTTGTCAACTCCATCTACATTTACTAATGCTCGTGCATGGCCCATTGAGATTTGCTTATCTCTTATGCCGGCCTGAATGTCTGGTGGTAACTTGAGAAGCCTTAGGTAGTTGTTTACCGTAGTTCTATTCTTTCCAACTCGTTCACCTAATTGGTCTTGTTTCAGATCGCACTCTTCTAAAAGGCGTTGATAACTCAGCGCGATTTCTATGGCATTCAGGTTTTCACGTTGAATATTCTCGATCAATGCCATTTCTAGCATCTGCTGGTCATCTGCGGTGCGCACGTAGGCTGGCACTCGCTTTAGACCTGCAAGCTTAGATGCTTGGAATCTTCGCTCTCCAGAGATGAGCTGAAATTCTGTGTCAGATAGTTTTCTAACCGTAATGGGCTGAATAATACCTTGTACTTTAATAGATTCTGAGAGTTCTTCTAGCGCATCTCTATCAAAATGAGTTCTAGGTTGATACGGGTTGACCTGAATCTGAGTTAATTCAATCTCATTGATTGATCCAGATGGTTGATTATCAATAGCTGTAGAAACGTTTGTTGAAGAGTCTTCTAACAAGGCTCCTAAGCCTCTACCCATCGCATTCCTCTTCTTTGGACTCTTTGCTGCCATAAAAAATTAGTCTTTGTTATTATCGGCAACTTCTTTTGCCAGATTTAAATAGGCCAATGCTCCTTTACTTTCTGCATCGTGTACAATAGCAGGTAAGCCAAAGCTTGGCGACTCACTGAGTTTAACGTTTCTAGGTATGATTGTATTGAATACCATGTTCTGAAAATGACTTTGCACTTCTTCTACCACCTGATTAGAGAGCCTAAGTCTTACATCGTACATAGTTAATAGAATCCCTTCTATTTCTAGAGCCGAATTAAGTCTTTTTTGAATGATCTGAATCGTGTTTAAGAGTTTTCCTAGCCCTTCAAGTGCGAAGTATTCACATTGAACTGGAATGATAACTGAATCAGAGGCCGTTAATGAGTTAACCGTGATTAATCCCAAAGAAGGGGCACAGTCGATCAAAATATAGTCGTAGTTATCTCTAACTTTTTGGAGAGCATCTCTCATTTTCTCCTCACGCTTAGAAAGGCTCACCATTTCTATTTCTGCACCAACCAAGTTAATGTGAGAGGGGAGTAAGTGTAGAAACTCAACATCAGTTTCTAGAACGCAGTCTTTTATGGATGCTTTACCCACCATACATTCATAGATACTATTTTCAATCTCTCTAGGATTGTGTCCTAAACCAGATGTGGTGTTGGCCTGAGGATCTGCATCTACAACAAGTGTTTTATACTCTAGAACTGCCAAACTGGCGGCTAGATTCATGGCTGTGGTAGTTTTACCTACCCCGCCTTTTTGGTTTGAAATAGCAACGATTTTACTCATGTAAAATTAAAGTGAAAGGGTTTCTCCTATTTTAGGAAGTGTCAAATCAACATCAGCCTTTTGAGCTAAAGCCTTTGCCTCTTCATGATTAATGGCAACGTACGGGAAAGTATCGAAATGCACGCCAATAATCTTATTGCATTTCACCATATAGGCTGCTTTTAACGCATCCTCAACTCCCATGGTAAAGTTATCGCCAACTGGCATTATTGAGAAGTCAAGCTCAAATTCCTCCCCAATGAGTTCCATGTCTTTGGTAAGGGCAGTGTCTCCAGCATAGTAGAATGTACCCTCATCATTAGAGATGACAATGCCTGCAGGATGTCCTCCATAACTGCCATCGGGCATGCTGCTGGAATGTACAGCATTTACAAGTTTAATGTTCCCAAAGTCAAAGTTCCAAGCCCCCCCATGATTCATTGGGTGACCTCTTTCTAGTCCTTTGTTTCCGAACCAAGTAACCACCTCAAAAGTTGAGATAATGGTTGCCTCCGTGTTATTGTAAATCTGTTCTACATCGGCCACATGGTCCTCATGACCATGACTGAGGATAATGTAATCAGGTTTTAACGCATCAACTTCAATATCTTTGGCTAATTCATTAGGGGTTATAAAAGGATCAAAAAGAAGCTTTTTGCCTTTTGTTTCCACCATAAAACTTGAATGTCCGTAGTAAGTGAAGTTCATGAGTTAAGGGTTGAATTCTGATTGCTCAATTGATACAAAGATAGAATTTTCAACCAAAGTTGAAGACCAACTCGTAGCCATGTTATGCACAATTTTGATAAGGGAATTGTGGATTAAGGGTATAAAAAAAGAGGCCGAAGCCTCTTTTAATTATTTCTTTTTCGATTTACCCTTGAGTTGCTTTTCCTTTTGGGCTTGCTGACTGGCTTTCATAGCCTCTTCTAGTCTAGTTTGGAACTTCGATTTCTTCTTGTTCTTATTATTCTTTTTGTTCTCTTCTAGCTTCTCTCTAATCTTTTCGTCATCAACAAATCTTCTAATGAGTGCTTGTTGACCGAAAGTGATGATGTTTGAACAGAAGTAGTAGAAACTTAATCCTGAAGAATAGCTATTCAACACAAACATAAAGATGATTGGCATGAAGTAACCAATGCTCTTCATTGGACCTTGAACAGAACTTACTTGGTTGTTAGACCATGTATAAAGAATCGTAGAAATAGTCATTAATAATGTGAAACCAGAAACGTGTGCACCATAGAAAGGAATGGTGAATGGTAGATTAATCAACACATCGTAAGTAGAGAGATCGTGCGCCCATAAGAACGACTGCTGCCTTAACTCAATTGAGTTAGGGAAGAAGAAGAACATGGCAAAGAGTATAGGCATTTGTAATACCATCGGCAGACACCCCTGGAATGGATTTGCACCAAACTGACGGTAGAGTGCCATCTGCTCCTTCTGCATCTGCTGAGGGTCGTCACTGTACTTCTCTTTAAGCTCATCTAGCTCAGGCTTTAAAACCTTCATCTTGGCCATAGAGAGGTAAGACTTCCTTGTTAGTGGGAATAAAGCACCCTTAACCGCAAATACAATTATAAGGATGATGAGTCCGTAACTAGCGATGTATTGCTCTAACCAGCCAAATAGGTTAACGATGATGTATTTGTTAACCCAACTTACGAGGGCATAACCCATATAAACGTTCTCCTCATAATCTGGAGTAACCTTCTTAAGAATCTTCCAGCTGTTAGGGCCGAAGTAATACTTCATTTCAGCACCAGCATAGGCCTGCTCCAATGGAATAGCCAAAGCGATTGACGCGTTCTTTACAACAGTGGTGTCGATGCCTGGAATCGTACTGAATTCTCCCTTTGTAAATCCATTTTCTGAGATGATACCTGCATTAAAGAATTTCTGCGAGAAGGCAACCCATTTAAGACCTTCGTTTAAGGTTTCACTCTGTGGGTCGGTACTTACCTCTTTTAATTCGTCAAAATCTTCTGCTAGGGTGTAATAGCGAATTGTACTTTTATTTCTTTCATCTTCTAGATTTTGCTCAAAACGCTGCATCGAGTTTCGCCAATCTAGGTTTACTTCAGTGCCAATGATGTTTTGATTTAATCCGTTGATTTTGAGCTCATATCCCACCACATACTCGCCAGCTTTGATTTTGTAGATCTGTTCAACTGAGTTGCCTCCACCAAGGTCTGCTTTAAAAGAAATACTCAAGCTATCTCCTTCGCCAACAGTTCTAGAACTGGTATTTGATTGAAAATTGAGGTCTGCTAGGTTAATGGTGCCGTTTGTAGTGGCAACATTCAAACCCAAGTCAGCTGAACTTTCATCAAAAAGGATAAGAGGCTTTTTGTCGTAGGTTAAATATTCTTTTAACTCAACTTTAGTGATTTGACCACCTTTAGAGCTGAAAGAGTATTTTACCAAGTCTGTTTCAACTGTGCTTATTTGATTAGCACCGGCCATGGCCGCTCCAAAGATTCCGTATTGGCTACTTAATGCCGCGGCCGAATCTTCAGCAGTCATTTCTATAACTGCCTGTGCTTCTTCAACTGGCTGAGGAGTCTGCGGTTGTACAACCTGAGTACTGTCTGAAGCGATATTAACCTCTTCAGGTACATCAGGCTTAAAAATTAGTGAGTACGCAATGAGAATACCCGCTATTAGTACAAGACCTATGGCTTGATTTCTATCCATCTTATTATTCTAATTAATTCTTTTTACCCTTTACAGTAGCCGCGACAAAACTCACAAAAAGTGGGTGAGGGTTCATTACAGTACTTTTTAATTCTGGGTGAAATTGTGTTCCAATAAAATATGGGTGCTCTGGAATTTCCATGATTTCAACCAAGTTGCTATCAGGATTTATACCTACGGCAGACATACCTTGTTCCTCGTATTCTTCTAGATATTGATTATTAAATTCGTACCTGTGTCTATGTCTTTCCTCAATAGTTACACTTCCGTAAGCCTTGTGAGGTTTAGATCCTTTCTTGATTTTGCAAGGATTAGACCCTAGTCTCATAGTGCCTCCATAATGCTCTATTTTCTTTTGGTCTTCCATTAGATCAATTACAGGGTGTGCAGTGTCTTTATGTAATTCCGTTGAAGCGGCATTTTCGAGTCCTAAAACGTTTCTACCAAATTCAACTACCGCACATTGCATACCTAAGCAAATACCAAAGAATGGAATATTGTTTTCACGAACATACTTGATCGCTTCGATTTTCCCTTCAATTCCTCTTTCTCCAAAACCTGGAGCTACCAGTACACCGTCCATATCCTTGAGTGTTCTTCTAACGGACTTTTCTGTGATGGTCTCCGAAGAAATCCAGTGAACGTTCACTTTACACTCTAAGTGCGCTCCTGCATGGATGAATGCTTCTGCAATAGACTTGTAAGCATCTGGTAATTCCACATACTTACCTACCAAAGCTACATTTACTTCATTTACTGGGTTTTTCACTCTACTCAAGAAACCTTTCCATGCGTCTATCTGAGGCATTTCTTTGTGTGGTAGCTTAAGTTTAGTTAGAGCACGTTCATCGAGCTTCTCTTTTCGCATCAAAAGCGGCACATCATAGATGGTATCAGCATCCATGGCCTCTATTACCGAGTTGAGCTGTACGTTGCAAAATAGAGCTAACTTCTTTCTAATGTCGTTCGGTAAAGACTTTTCAGTTCTACAAACCAAAATGTCGGGTTGAATACCCGCTTCCAATAATTGCTTAACTGAGTGTTGTGTTGGTTTAGTCTTTAGTTCTTTAGCTGCCTTTAAGTAAGGGATAAGTGTCAGGTGAATAACTAATGCATTGTTCTCACCAACGTCCCAACGAGCTTGACGTACTGCTTCAATAAATGGAAGTGATTCAATATCGCCTACACAACCACCAATCTCAGTGATGATAATGTCATATTCGCCAGTTTCGCCAAGCTTGAAGAAGTTCCTTTTGATTTCGTCTGTAATGTGAGGGATTACCTGAACGGTTTTTCCTAGGTAGTCTCCTTTACGCTCTTTCGTGATTACATTATTATAGATTCTACCAGTAGTCACATTATTGTCTTGTGACGTTTTAACATTTAAAAATCTTTCATAATGACCAAGATCTAAATCAGTCTCTGCCCCATCATCAGTTACATAACATTCGCCATGCTCATATGGGTTAAGAGTACCTGGATCAATATTAATGTAAGGGTCAAATTTTTGGATGGTTACTCTATAACCTCTGGCTTGGAGCAGATTCCCTAAAGAAGCCGCCACAATTCCTTTTCCTAATGAGGAGGTTACACCACCAGTTACAAAAATGTATTTCGCTGAAGCCATAAGACGTGATAAGAGAAAATTACTTATGGGATATAAAGGTAGTGATTTTAATGTATCGACAATCTCTTTATGCAGATACAAACCATCTGTTTTTTAAAGCTTTTTGAATCGGCTTAAAGAAACTGCTAACTTTGCGCACCTTTTTAGCGCATCTCATGAATTTAAAACAGCATTTACAGAATCCTGTATTTCAAACTGTGGCTCAAGTAGCAAAAGAGCAACAGCTTGAAACCTATGTGGTTGGGGGCTACGTTAGAGATCTGTTATTAGAAAGAGAGTCTAAAGATATCGACTTTGTTTGCGTAGGCAGCGGCATAGAATTGTCAAAGGCGGTGCAGCAAAAATTAAGTAAAAAACTCCCATTATCTGTGTTTAAGAATTTTGGTACTGCCATGATTAAAAATGGTAATGAGGAATTAGAATTCGTGGGAGCCAGGAAAGAATCCTACGATAGAAATTCTAGAAAGCCGATTGTTGAAGACGGGAGTCTGAGTGATGACCAGAGTAGGAGAGACTTTTCCATTAATGCAATGGCCATAAGTCTTAATGATGATAATTACGGTGAACTTGTAGATCCTTTTAATGGGGTTGAAGATTTAAAAGAGAAACTCATTAGAACTCCATTGGCACCTGAGACTACTTTCTCAGATGATCCTTTGCGCATGATGCGCGCTATTCGTTTTGCTTCTCAGCTAAACTTCGACATTGATGCTGATACCTTTGAGGGAATCACAAAGATGAAAGATAGAATGTCTATTGTATCCGGAGAGAGGGTAATTGTAGAACTGAATAAGATTATTCTATCTAAAAAGCCTTCTTACGGCTTTAAGTTATTATTTCATTGTGGCTTGCTCAAAATCATTTTCCCTGAGTTAGTAAAACTACATGGTGTAGATAGTATAGACGATAAATCGCACAAGGATAACTTTTATCACACCCTACAAGTACTTGATAACATTAGTGAAAATACAGACGACCTCTATTTGAGATGGGCTGCCATTCTACATGATATAGCCAAGCCAGCTACTAAGCGTTTTAACAAAAAAGTGGGTTGGACCTTCCACGGCCATGAGGACAAAGGAGCTCTTATGACTCCGAAAATATTTAGGCGCATGAAGCTACCAATGGGTGAAAACATGCGTTACGTTCAAAAATTGGTGAGGCTTCATTTAAGGCCAATTGCTTTGGTTAAGGAAACGATCACAGATTCTGCAGTGAGAAGACTTTTGTTTGAGGCAGGAGATGACTTGGAAGATTTGATGACACTGTGTAGGGCAGATATCACTTCCAAGAATAATAACAAGGTGAAGCGCTTTTTACAGAACTTTGATAAAGTTGAAAGTAGAATGCGTGAGGTAGAGGAGAAAGATAAAATACGTAACTTTCAGCCCGTTATAACTGGTGAAATGATCATGAAAACATTCGATCTTAAGCCAAGTAGAGCCATTGGAGATATAAAAGAGGCGTTGAAAGAAGCGGTACTCGATGGTGAAATAAAAAACGAATTTGATGAAGCCTATGAATATCTACTCAAGTTGGGTAGGGAGCAAGGCTTTACTGTTGTTAAACCTTTGAAATAATTGAACTACTTATAAAATGAGAAAGATTAAATTTTTGTTTTTTGGATTGGTGCTGGCATTCTCAAGCCAGGTTGCACAGGCACAGGATAGCACTTATGTGTCTAATGAATACACCAAGGCAAAAGCTATGTATCAGGCGGCTCAGCGTTATAATGATGCGACCTTGACAAGACAAGCGCTACTAGAATTGGTTTTGCTTAACCCTAGCGATACCGCTGTTTTAAGAAATCTTGCAGAACTTTATTACAACAGTCAAGCCTATGTATCTAGTGCTATTGTAGCCATGGATATGATGACTGTAGACCCTAATAGTGTGATAGCTCAGGAAATAGCCGCTTTGAGTTATGAGAACTTAAGGCTCTATGATAAGGCTATTGAGCAATACGAGAAAATGTGGTTGACTACTGAGAATGTGAACATTTTGTACCAAGTGGCTTATCTACAATATTCTCTACAAAGATTCAATGAGGCAAAGACTAACTTGGATATATTGGATGAGAAGGTAACAAATGAGGATAAGATATCATTGAATAAATCTGATGGTCAAGCGCAAGAATTACCTTTTGAAGCCGCCTTATTTAACCTTAGAGGATTAATAGCGCTAGAAGAGGGGAATACAGTTGAGGCAAAGAGTAATTTTAGCAGAGCCTTAACAATTAGTCCAGACTTTGACGCAGCCAAGAAGAGCTTAGAAGGCTTGAATAAAGGTTAAGTACCAGATGACATAAGACATAAAGAGCACCTTTTTAGGTGCTTTTTTTATGTCTATATTTCTGTATGCAACCCTTTAGTAAAACAGGAGTCTTTTTTATGATTTGAAGCTTTGAGTACTGCTTACCAAAATATACATCAACCAATAATTGACCGATGCCTTTTAGGTGAGCGGCAGGCTCAGTATGAGATTTATCAGCTCTATGCTAAGGCGATGTTCAATTCGGCTTACCGCATTACGCGCAATGATCAAGATGCTGAAGATGTGCTTCAGGATTCTTTTGTGAGTGCATTTAAGAACCTGAAAAGCTATAAGGGGACGGCAGCTTTTGGTAGTTGGTTAAAACGAATTGTAGTTAACAATGCCATTAATCTGGTTAAGAAAAGAAGGCTTCAGTTCGAATCGGTTGAAGATAGCCCAGATGTAGATGCTTTAACTAATGAGGTTGAAGATGCTGATATGAGCTATGAGGTAGACATGGTGAAGGAAGGAATTTCAAAGCTGCCAGAGGGTTATCGATTAGTAATCACCCTTTATCTATTAGATGGATTCGACCATAAGGAAATTGCTTCTGTTTTGGAGATAACTGAGTCAACATCTAAGTCGCAATACAATAGAGCAAAGAAGAGGTTAAGAGAGATTTTAAAAAACGAATTGAAATATGCAGGGTAAGGATAATTTAGAAAAATTCGTGGCAGAAAATAGAGAGGCATTTGATGATAGAATGCCTGGTGAAGAGCTTTGGTCTTCTATAGACAAAGTCTTGAGAACCCAAGTTGTGGCTAAAACGGCTTGGTATTGGAAAGCCGCTGTAGTGGTGCTTCTGGGAGCAGTCTCATTTCTGCTTTTTGATAAATATTCGGTAGAGAATCAAACACTTGCAGAACTGGAAAGTGCTGAAGTATCTAACATTGATAAGTTTGAAGATTTAGAGTCTTTCTACACCTCAATTATTAGTCAGAAGCAAGTAAAACTTAATGAAGAGTTAGAGAACAATGATGAGGTCTACAATTACGTGGAGGCCGATTTAGAGGAATTAAACGAGCTATATAGCGATCTGAAGGAGTTATTCTTGGAGTCTCAACCTAGTGATGAATTGCTAGATAGGTTACTTCATTTGCTCAGGCAAAAAATTCATTTAATCAATAGTCAGCTCGATATTATTGGTACTGAGAAGGTGCCAGAATCTATGAAGGAGACGAATTATTCAATCTAGGCAGTCTCTTTCTCTTGGCGGGAATCCTGAATACCCAACTCACCACAAGTAAGCGTGCGTTTAGGATAATTTTCGATCAACTTAAAATCATGAGTAGCCATTAAAACCGCGGTACCACTATTGTTAATGGTTTGGAAGGTCTCAAAAATTCCCTCAGAAACTTCTGGATCTAAGTTACCAGTAGGTTCATCGGCAATGAGCAAAACAGGCTCGTTAATGAGGGCTCTGGCAATAACCACTCGCTGCTGCTCTCCACCAGATAATTGGTGTGGCATTTTAGTGGCTATAGATCCCAAACCAACTTTCATAAGCAGTTCTGTCATTCTTGCTTTCATCTTAGACTTGTCTTTCCAGCCAGTAGCTTTCATTACAAAGTAGATGTTCTCAGCAACGGTTCTATCTGGAAGTAATTGAAAGTCTTGAAAGACAATACCTAGTTTTCTTCTGAGCAAGGGGATCTCTTTCCTTTTGATTTTCTCTATATCAAAACCACAGATTTTGATTTGCCCCATACGCAAGGGGAGATCGCAATAGAGTGTCTTTAATAATGAACTTTTACCACTACCCGTACGACCTACTAAATAGATAAATTCTCCCTTTTGAATGTCAATAGAGATATTATTCAGTACTGTTTTATCTTCTTGAAAAATTGTGGCGTCCTTAATCTGGACAATCGGCTCACCGGAAAAGGTCATTTAAATATCTAGTTTTTGAAGTTTACCAAAAGGCAAGTTATTAATTACATCTTGTAACGCAACTTCCTTGCCCTCTAGTCCATACTTCTCTAACTTTTTCAAAGGTCTATCGGCTCTGAAATAGGCAATAAGTACAAAATTCTCATCTCTCAGCTGAATGTAGTCAGGGATCTTTGCTTTGCCTTTAACCTTAATAATGTACATGATTGAATCCTTTGAATTAGTTGAATAACTCAAGGTTTCTTCGATTGTTTTATCCATTCGCTTTAGCGTGGTCGGCTAAAAACTGGGCTAATCCTTTATCTGTAAGTGGGTGATTAAGAAGACCCGTGATCACATTTAGCGGACAAGTCACTACATCAGCACCAATTTCGGCACACTTAATAAGGTGCATGGTATGTCTCACAGAAGCAGCTAGTACTTCGGTGGTGTAACCAAAGTTTTCGTAGATAGATACAATCTGATCGATTAAGTCTAGACCATCAGTTGCTATATCATCAAGTCTGCCAATAAATGGAGATACATAAGTAGCTCCAGCCTTCGCAGCAAGCAATGCTTGACCTGCAGAGAATATCAACGTACAGTTGGTTCTAATACCTTCATCAGTAAACTGCTTTATAGCTTTCACGCCATCTTTGATCATAGGTACCTTAACAACTATCTTATCATCGATTTTCGCTAACTCTCTACCTTCTTTGAGCATTCCCTCTAAGTCTGTAGCAATTACTTCAGCGCTTACGTTATCATCAACAATATCACAAATAGCTTTGTAGTGAGCCATTACCTTATCATGGCCGGCAATACCTTCTTTTGCCATTAAAGATGGGTTGGTTGTTACTCCATCTAAAACGCCTAAATCATAGGCTTCTTTGATGTCATTAAGATTTGCGGTATCGATAAAGAATTTCATGAGATGAATGTTTTTTTATGCAGCACAAAGCTAATTCTTTTGGCCTTGATTAGGTTATCAAAATCATGAAAATTCCAGTGGTTTAGAAGGAATGATTTGATTTCTTATCTTCAATAAAATTCACACACATGTCAACCGTACAAATTACATTAAAACAAAGACTTAAGGGCTTTGCCGATTCAGATACCACGTCAGAAAGTAAAGGCTTCTTTGAAGAAGGAGATTATGCTTTAACAGATTTCAAGAAAGACTTTCCAAACAAGGATACTGATTATGCACAAATAGAAACAGCTTCAAAAGGGAAGGTTTGGATCTGCGTACGGTGGCAGGAAAATAACTATGTAGATCTGCAGTCTTCACCAGAAAGGCCAGAACAAGGAGAGCAGGGCAAACCTCTAGATGTTAGCCAACTCGCATCATTATTTAAGCAAGGGGCTGAGGAAGAGCCCAAAACAGAAAATTCGTTCGATGGTGATGATTCGGCAGTTGATGAAAACGAGCTAATTAAGCTACTAGATCAGTTCGATGATTTTGACTACGATCTGAAAGACCCAGCATACCCGTTTGAACTAAAAGGGATTAACGTGCCACAGACTCCACCAAAGCCTAAGCAGAACAACTGCTGTACTTTTGTGGAGGGGATTTTGGTGAAGGCTTGGGGAGACAACATTGATACTTTTGAATGGAGTAATAAGCGTCACGGCCAAATGATGATTTATTCAGCTGACGATTATTTCTCTCCAATTACGGCAGCAGTAGAATCTGGTATGGCCATTAAGGTAGAAGATGTTGATGGACCTCCTAATCCATGGACAGTGAAGTGATTCAAGGTTGGAAAACGCAATGGACAGGAGGGCATACCTTTATCATTGTAGAACATCACAAGGAAACAGATGCCATTTTAACATTAGAATCTAATAAAGGCTTTGGTTTGAATGGTGTTGCTTTAGGAAAATTGGCATGGCTAGAGACTTTGGCAATAAACCTCCGGAGAACTGGTGGGAGAGAGCGGGTCTCCAAACTTAGGAGCAGATGAAAGGCATCTACAAGTTTAGAGAAATGGCAATGCTAAAAGTGAAGAATCAAAGTTGGACCAAGCATAGTTAGTGCATGTTCTCCTGTTTCTTAACAAGCACGAAATAATCGTTCTCTAGGGGTAGGTATCCATATTCATAACAGAAGTAATAAGTAGCCCCAGCCTTGGTGGTGTAGGTGCTTGTATGATAGGTAAAATCGAATCCTTTATCCATCATTTTAGATCGGGTAGTTTTTGATTTTCCTTCAGGGTTTAACTCTTCTAAAACACGTCTGTTCTTTCGCAGTATGTTGTGAACGTTTCTCACATAATTGTTGCTGTCTGCGTTCTGCCGATTATTGTAGGCATTACGACATTGATCATCGCAAAACTTCTTGTCGCGTCTGCCAAGAACTGGTTTTCCGCATTCTAAACACTTTTTTTCTTCCATTCTTCTTGTAATGCTGTGTTATTACAACTTATTAATATTCAAGGATATATCCAATTGTAAACGTTTACAAATGGGTATTAATCGACTACAAACGCTTTAAAACCGACTATCATTTGCCATGTCTTGCACCTTTGCTTCTGTCAATTCGAAACACACAGAATGACATTAAAAAATTCTTAAAACTTAAATTTTATAATCATGCAAAATCTTAGAAATCGTGTACAGTTAATCGGAAGACTTGGTCAAGATCCTGAAGTAAGAACACTTACAAGTGGTAAGAAACTCACAACATTCTCAATCGCCACCACGGACTCATACCGCAATGGTAGCGGAGATAAAGTAGAGGAAACGCAGTGGCACAATATTGTGGCCTGGGGTAAGGTTGGCGAGATAGCTGGAGAGTACCTGAATAAAGGTCAAGAAGTAGCGCTAGAAGGAAAGTTGACGCACAGATCTTATAATACCCAAGATGGGAACAAGCGCGATGTTACAGAGATCAATTTGAATGAGCTGCTTATGATTGGTGGGAAGAAATAGTTTTGCTAGATGCTAGATGCTAGATGCTAGATGCTAGATGCTAGATGCTAGATGCTAGATGCTAGGTATCGGATTAAGGTTCGGCTCCTAGCTTCTTTGTTTTCTAGGAAACCTTAATCATTTCGCAAGTAGAAAGGAAATCATCTTCAATACTTAAGCCTAAACCAGGCGCATTGGGAAGTTCAATCAAGCCATTCTCCTTGTATGCTAAGCCTCCAACTATTGGGTTAATTGCCATAAATAGTGAGCTGTCAAAATCGTAGTACTTTACTTGTTTAGAAGAATGAGCCAAATGGCAATTGGCAGTGAGCACCAATTTGCTCTCCAAAAAACCACCAATTTGACAATCTATATTTGCTTTTTCAGCTTCTTTTAAAATCTTAGAGGCTTTGAGTAGACCGCTAGACTTTCCAAGCTTTAAATTAAAGTAATCGCATTGGTTGTTTTTGATAAGCATTCGAGCATCATAGTGGTCGAGCAGACTTTCATCGGCCATAATCTTAACCGGAGAGTTATTAGTTACTTTCTTTAAGCGAAAGCTATTTCTTCTATTAATTGGTTCTTCGCAATACTGAATGTTATAAGGAGCAATTGCCGTTAAGGTGCTAATTGCTTCTTTGATTTTCCATCCTTGATTGGCATCCACCCTTAAGTCAATATCATAACCAATGGCTTCCCTAATGGCTTTTATTCTTTCAATATCTACAGAGCCAGTTTTGCCGAGCTTTATCTTTAGCGTTTTGTATCCAGCGTTCTTAGCCTCAAGTGCTTTAGTGGCCATTTGCTCCGGTGATCCAATGCTTACAGTGAAATCAGTAATGATGTCTTTCTCTAAACTGCCTCCCAACATTTTGTAAACAGGCATATTTAGAGACTTTGCTTTCAAGTCATGGCAAGCTATGTCCATAGCAGATTTGATGCTCGTATTTCCATAAATAGTGGTATCCATTATGGTCATGATGCCTTCCAAATCTGTAGGGTCAGCACCTACAAGATTTCGAGCGATCATTTTGCCAATAATCATTGCTGTTTCTGGAGACTCGCCATTTATGAGAGGGTAGGGACAGCATTCTCCCCAGCCGACTAAACCATCATTAGATTCAATTTTTACGAAAATATTTCTGGTGATTCTCCGGCTACCTAAAGAAGTACTAAAAGTCGTGTTCAGAGGGATTTCACCCAGATGGATAGAGATGGCTTTAATATGCATGATTTATTTTTTGGCTTCTTCTAGAATAGCGTAAACCACAGCAATGATAAAAAGTCCAATAGCTACCCAGCCTAATAAGGGCAGCGTATCTTTAAAGGCCAGATAGTAAAAAGCGGCTCCTGCTCCACCACCTACAATTGGGCCAACAATGGGAATCCAGCTATAGCTCCAATTCGAATCTCCTTTGCCCTTTATTGGTAGTAGAAAATGAGCGAATCGAGGTCCGAAGTCTCTTGCAGGGTTAATCGCATAACCTGTGCTGCCGCCTTGTGCCATACCGATTATGGTAATAAGGCCACCTACGGCTAATGGATTTAATCCATCGGCAAAATTATTAGCACCAATCATTAGCAAACCAAAGATTAAGATCATTGTGCCCATCATCTCACTAAGCAGGTTAGCGCCATTCTGTTTAATGGCAGGGGCAGTACAGAAAACACCAAGCTTGGCCGCTTTATCTTCTGTTTTACGCCAATGAGGTAAGTATTGTAACCATGTTAGAGCCGCGCCAGTCATGGCTCCTAAAACTTGAGCGATGATATATCCAAGAACTTTATTTGGTTCTAATTCTCCAACAAGTGCTAAAGAGGTAGTGACTGCTGGGTTGATATGAGCTCCACTAATTTGGCCTACCGCATAAATACCAAATGTAACGGCCAATCCCCATCCTATACTGGTTATTACCCAGCCAGAGTCTTTGGCATATGAGAAATTTAAGGTAGTGGCTGCGTTGATGCTATTACCGAAATAAAGCAGTATGGCTGTTCCGATAAACTCTGCTAAGTAAACTGACATGTTGTTGGTTTCTACTTAGCGTAATGATACAATTAAGAGGGGAATAAAAAAAGGCATCAGGATGTCGCACCGCTACAACCGCCTACCCTTGCTCTGTTCCCAGCCTGGGGGAGTTCAGCAGGAGCTGGTCGCATCCCTCTGCCGGGCGGCAAAGATACTACAATATTGAAATTAGAGAAAAGAAGTGATGAATTTTTGTGATTTATATATCTACCTGAAATTGGGTATTTTAATCTGGCATATTTATCCCAATATTCGGGTAGACATACATTCACAATACGCATTAATCATATGGGTCGATTATCGACAGTTTCTTAATCTATTTTCAACTAAATTTTTGTGTTATGTTTATTAAAGTTAAAGCATTCAAAGACCAAGTATTATACAATGCGCCAGATCCTGAAGATGAGGAACAAACGGATGGAGACAGAGGTAGTTCTGGTGGACCAGGAGGTGGAAATGGTCCAGGTCATAAATAATTTGTTTTGTAATAAAGGTGGGTGAATGATGCTCACCTTTTTTGAAAGAATATCTACAAGGGAATGATTTCTAAAAAATCTTTTTTTCTAGCGCTTATGTTCATCGTAACATCAGTTTCAATAAACGCTCAAACATTGGATGAAGAGTTATTTGAGATTTTTGATGATTCGAATTCTAAGTTATTCTCATCTCTCCATGAGGAAGCTGTAAAGGCTAATTTTCAGGTTATTGAAATGTCAAAAAATGCAGTGCTCTCTGACTTTTTTACAGCTAGAGCTTATTTAGGACTTTCTCATAAATTTGGAATCATAGATGAGTTTGAACAATCTTTGAAATATGCCCGGCTTGCTTTAAAACACTCTCTAGAAGGGAAGTATGAAGTAGGAATAGCTACTGCAAATTTAAATATGGGTTTTGCATATCTTGAGATGCTGATATAAGACTCAGTGGCTCATTATCTAGATTCAGCCACATACTATCTTGGAAAGGCAGAATCGTATTCAACGAAGCAAATATTGAAGGACACGATATATAGAATTGGTCCTTATAGGGTTGAAAAATGGAGGTTTCAACATAACCTAGGTGTTGTTTATGGAAATTACGCATACTTAAGAAAGGCTTATTATGAAGATTTAAAAGGGGCTATCACCTTTAATCGGAAAGCAAATGAACTTCAAGAAACGGCTACTTATTACAAATATATACCGGGGCCTTCTATTAACCTTTCCAAGTATTACAGACAGCTTCATGAACTAGATAGTTTAGGGGAATACCCGTTTGCACTTGATAGTGCTTTGTATTTTGCTAATCAAGCCAAGATTATTGCTGATTCTATGGATTTAAAGGCTACATAGCCCGAAGCTTTTGAAGAATTGGCTCTGGTATATTCAAAGAAAAATGATTTTGAAATGGCATTTGAAAATTATAAAAATGCCTACAGATTATTTGAAGGTTATTCAAGTAATACCTATGAGGATATGTTAAGCGATGCTGAGGCTGTTTATAATACTGCTCAGGCCGAACTAGCTGCTGAAAAACAGAGAAGGAGAGGCAACATTATTTTGATTTCAGGCTCTGCCATTTCGTTAATCATTTTAGTCATTTTGATAGCCATTAATCAAAAAAGAAGAAAGGTAGAGTCCGCTAAGAGGATCAATGATTTAATTAATCAACAGGAGATTGCTTCACTGCAAGGTGTTTTGGAAGGCCAAGAAAAAGAAAGAAAACGTGTTGCGATAGATCTACATGATGGTTTAGGAGGTATGCTGTCTATGGTGAAATTGCACTTCAGTTCATTAGAGGAAAAAATTGACACTTCTAATCCAGTGAAAGAGAAGTTCCTAAGTGCTTCAGAGCTTCTGGATCTAGCGGCTAGTGAAGTACGCATGATCTCACATGATTTAATGTCTGGCGTTCTGGCCAAGTTTGGTTTACTACCTGCTTTAGAAGATTTAGGAGCAAAGATCAACGAAACTGGTCAGATAGAGTTAAATCTCATAGTTGACAATATGAATGGTTCTTTGGATGGAGAGCAAGAGCTTCAAGTTTATCGCATCGTTCAAGAGCTTGTTGGGAATACCCTCAAACATGCCAAAGCATCAGAAATCACTATCCAATTAAATGAAAATGATGAATCTGTTAACCTGATGGTTGAAGATGATGGGGTTGGATTTGATCCTGTCAAACTTCGCCAGGAGGCAGGTATAGGTTTGGAAAATCTCAAAGCCAGAGTGGCTAAACTAGGAGGTATGTTAAATATAGATTCGGGCAAAGGAGTAGGTACATCCATTTCAATAGACATTCCAATAATTACACATGATTAGAATCTTTTTAGTAGACGACCACCAGATGGTAATTGATGGCATCAGTTCAATCTTAGCTGATGTAGAGGAGGTAAAGGTAGTGGGTACAGCTTCGAATGGTAAAGAGGCACTTGAGAAGATAGCGGTAGATGCTCATGATCTTATCTTGCTGGATATCAATATGCCTGAAATGGATGGGATTGAAGTAGTGAACCATTTGCGTGAAAATGGAGATCATACCAAGGTTTTAATACTCACAATGCATAACAATGCACAATTCACCAAGCAACTTTCAGCATTAGGTGTTAATGGTTGCATTCTAAAAAATACGGGAAAGTCAGAATTGTTGAATGCCATAAAAACGATATACCAAGGAGAGAAATACTATGGTAAAGCTGTTACGGATAACCTACTTTCCAGCATGGAGAAAACCGAAAAGGCAGTAAATAAGGTAAAGTTGACTAAGAGAGAGGTTCAAATTGTGAAGCTCATTGCTAACGAAATGACAACCAATGAGATCGCTGATGAATTGTCAATAAGTACGCTTACTGTTGAGACGCATAGAAAAAATATTGTGAGTAAACTGAAGGTGAAAAATGCTGCGGGACTTGTCCGTTTTGCGTTCGAGAATGGACTCGTCTAACTATTTCCTTTCAAAGAAGTCCTTCTTCATGTATAACTGAAATTCCAAGGGGCTGCCTTCTTCAAATTCATCTACTTTTAAGTCTTCATAGATGTCTTCATCAAAGTGCATGTTGGTTTTCTCTACTTTTTCATCAGGATGAATGATCAATTCTGTACCAGTTAAATCAATAGGATTTACTGCTACAAGCACTTTGTAGTCTTCAAAGACTCTCTTGAAATATTTAAATACTATTGCGTCTTTTTTACCCATTTGGTGATTTATGAATTTGAGGAATTGATAATACTTTATAAACGATGAGTCCGCTACCTAATCCGATAAGCATTCCCGCGAGTATGTCTCCAGGATAGTGTACGCCTAAATAAACTCTGCTATAAGCTACTAGTCCTGCCCAGATAAATAAAACCCAGGCCCAGCTATACTTTTCTTTGAGTTGAAGGAAGCAAAAGAATGCTACTGCCATGGTATTTGCCGCATGTGAAGAAGCGAAGCCATAACTACCACCGCAACCACCTACCAACTTAACAAGGCCGTCCATAGAGGGTTCATAGCAGGGCCTCAGGCGTTCTATCCATGGCTTTAGTATACCAGAAGCTGTTTGGTCTGCAATAGTGATCAATAGGGCAACCCCAAGGATAATAAACAGAGGTTTTGCTTTACCAAACTTGATGAGGGCATAAAGCAAAATAGCATACAATGGAATCCATGTATACTTTTCACTGATCAACAGCATAATGTCATCTCCCAAAGGGTTGTGAAAACCATTTAAGAATTGGAAGAGGGATTTGTCCCAACCATCAAGCGTTTCGATTAACCTACCCAATCAATGTTCTTTTTCAATAACTGAAGCGTTGTGGCTTCTTTAGATCCAGTTGGTGGCTCATAATCATATTCCCAGCCGGCCATTGGTGGTAGGCTCATCAAAATTGATTCTGTTCTACCATCTGTATCTAAACCAAACTTAGTACCCCTGTCTAAAACAAGATTGAATTCTACATAGCGACCTCTTCTAATGGATTGCCATTCTTTTTCTCTAGAACCATAAGTCTTAGTGGAGTTCTTCTTCATAAAATGAAGATAAATAGGGGCGAAGGCCAGCCCCACATCTTTGACGAAACTAAAAATGTCTTCCTTCGAGTGGTTTTCATCTTCAGATTTGTGATCGAAGAAAATCCCCCCAATCCCGCGAGTCTCTTTCCTGTGCTTGATGTAAAAATAGTCATCTGCCCAATGCTTAAATTCCATATAAAAGTGCTCGTCATGCTTGTCGCAAACCGCTTTGAGTCTATTATGGAACCACTGTGCATCTGCCTTGTCCACATAATGTGGAGAAAGGTCAATTCCACCACCAAACCAATAGGTGCCATTAGACATTTCAAAGTACCGAATGTTCATATGGATAATAGGAACCCAAGGATTTTCGGGATGTAGTACAATTGAAACTCCCGTTGCAAAGAAATCACCTTCAGAAGGACCGAAGGAATTCAAGATTTTCTCTGGTGTTTTCCCATGAACTTCGGAGAAGTTTACGCCACCTTTTTCAATGATATGCCCATGGCGAATAACTCGGCTGCAGCCACCGCCACCTCCTGGTCTTTCCCATCTAACCTCTTGAAATTTACCGAGGCCATCGGCTTTTTCGATTTCACTACAGATATGATCTTGAATGTTCTTAAAAACATTGGCTATCTGATGCTTGTCCAGTTGACCCATGTGACAAAATTAAACTTTACTTTTTGATTGAAAGTAGCTTCTTTAAAATAATCGAATCCGTTGGAACAAACTCAACCTCACTTCGTTCATTTAAACAGCCTACCGTTCGTTAGGTTTTTAGGCAATCGATTGAATATTTAGCTACTTTTGTAGCCGAAACGAGAACGTTCTAATGGAATTGATGACAGAGAAGAAAGTACCGGAGACGAAAAAGACCACACATAACATTCCAAAAAAAACGTTAGAGAAGGCCTATCGTTTAATGCAAACTGCCAATAATATGGCAATTCTCTATGACGAGAATCGTGCGGTATGTAGCAAATATGTTCATAGTACTTCTAGAGGTCATGAAGCGATTCAATTAGCTGCTGCTTTTCAACTTCAAGCATATGATTATGCTGCGCCTTACTACAGAGATGAGTCAATTTTATTAGGAATAGGTTTACAGCCGCATGAGCTCATGATGCAGCTAATGGCCAAAAAAGATGACCCTTTTTCCGCTGGTAGAACGTATTACGGTCACCCATCATTAAGAAAAGAAGGTTTCCCAACCATTCCACACCAAAGTTCAGCCACAGGGATGCAGGCCATTCCGGCCACTGGTATGGCGCATGGCCTCCATTACTTAGAAGGTCAAGGCTTACTCGATTCCAACAATAAACCTGTAGTGCTTTGCTCACTTGGCGATGGTTCTGTAACGGAAGGTGAGGTTTCCGAAGCCTTCCAAATGGCAGTGTTACATCAATTACCTGTAGTATATCTAATTCAAGATAATGACTGGGGTATTTCTGCCACTGGCAAAGAAATGCGCGCTATGGACGCTTATGAGTTTGCTGCTGGATTTAAAGGCATGAAGCGCATGCGCGTTGAAGGTTCTAATTTCATGGACTCGTTTAAAGGCATGAAAAAGGCCTTTGATTATGTAAGAAAGAACCGAGGGCCAATTCTCGTTCATGCCAAAACACCATTACTTGGACATCATACATCTGGTGTTAGAAAAGAATGGTACAGAGGAGATTTCGATTTAGAAGATCACCAAAAAGATGATCCAATTCCTCAATTAAGAAAAGAATTAAAAGCTCAAGGTTATAAAGAGTCTGAACTAGTAAAGCTAGAAGACGAGACCATTGCATTTGTGCAATCAGAGTATGCTAGGGCATTAAATGCACCTGATCCAGATCCTACTACGTTTATGGATCACGAATTTGCACCGACACCAATTCAAGAGGAGCAAGGAGAGCGAAAGCCACGAGGAGCGGAGAAAGTTGTAATGGTAGATGCTGCATTGCATGCAGTTGACGATATTCTAAGAAATCACCCAAATGCCTTGTTCTACGGACAGGATGTAGGAGGAACTTTAGGGGGAGTATTTCGAGAGGCAGCTACCTTAGCTCAGAAATACGGAGATGGTCGCGTATTCAATACCCCAATCCAGGAAGCGTATATAGTAGGTTCAACAGCTGGTATGTCGGCAGTAGGTGCTAAAGCAATAGTTGAAATTCAGTTTGCCGATTATATCTGGCCAGGAATTAATCAACTTGTAGAAGAGCTTTCAAAAAGTTGCTACTTATCAAATGGGAAGTTCCCTATACAGTCCTTAATAAGAGTACCGATTGGTGCTTACGGAGGAGGAGGCCCTTATCACTCAGGTAGTGTAGAATCAACCTTGTTGAATATTAGAGGTATAAAAGTGGTTTATCCATCAAATGCTGCTGATATGAAGGGATTGATTAAAGCAGCTTTCCATGATCCGAATCCCGTGGTAATGCTAGAACATAAAGGCCTGTACTGGTCTAAAGTTCCAGGTACTGAGGGTGCTAAGACTTTTGAGCCAGATGCTGAATATATCGTGCCTTTGGGTAAAGCTAGAATTGATCAGGAAGCTAGTGCAGAGGCGCTAGAGAATGGAGAAACCTGTACAGTGATTACTTATGGTATGGGTGTTTATTGGGCGAAGGCTGCAAGTAAAAAGCTAAAAGGTCAAGTAGAGATTGTTGATTTAAGAACCCTGAATCCGCTTGATTGGGAATCGGTAAAAACCTCAGTAGAGAAGCACGGCAAAGCTTTAATTCTGACGGAAGAACCTCTTATGAATTCATTTGCTGAGTCTTTGGCCGGTAGAATATCTCAAGAGTGCTTTCAGAAATTAGATGCCCCAGTAATGACACTTGGTGCTGCTAACTTACCTGCCATTGCATTGAATGTAGATCTTGAAAAAGAAATGCTACCAACTGCTGAAAAGGTACAGGCTAAGCTGAAAGACTTGATTAATTACTAGAAAGGATATCCAACAGCTATATTCCAAACGGTTTGGCCTCTTCTTGTGAAGAGTCTTTGCCAGCGTTGTCCCGAAGGAAACCTTGGGTCACGTACTTTGTGGCCTACATCGAAACGAAATACTAAGAAGGAGAAATCGAATCGTAAACCGAGTCCCGCACCAACGGCTAACTCTTTATAAAATCTATTGATTTCAAATTTACCTCCTTGAGAAACCCTAACGACTTCCCCAGGTCCAGGCTCTTGGAATTCGTCCACACGCCAAATATTACCAGCATCTATAAAGAAAGCCCAGTCCACAAAGCTTTGAATGTTAGCGCGATACTCTAAACTAAGGTCGAGTAATATTTCACCTGGCTGCTCAAATTGATAGCTGTTTTGCCCTGTTCTATTCGGAACCAATTCTCCGTTTTCGTCTCTAACATTTCGACCATTCGCATCTAATAAATAAGGAAAGGAGGAGCCAGGCCCTAATCTTCTGGGGTTCCATGCTCTATTGCTATTTGACCCACCACTAAAGAAATACTTTTCATAAGGAAGCGCTCTATTGCTGCCATAAGGTATGGCTACTCCCGAGTTTATTCTGAAGGAAAGAGACTTCTCGTTCTGGAGTGGAATGAATCTTCTATAGTCCACTTGTGCTTTAGCAAATTGATAGAACTCCAGCGAGTTATTATCAAGAAGACCGGTACCTATTAGGTCATAAATAGTTCCTCCCGATTCTAAGAAGAGCCTTAAGAAACTCGAATTGATATTCGGCACTCCATAGTTAAAGTTGTAGGTGGCATTAAATGAAGTACTCGAAACAAAGGATCGATTAAAGGCTAAGTTCAATGTATTACCCTGTGCAGATAGTTCATTGAGCTGTTGTTGAAAAAGAGGGTCAAGATCAGTCGTATTAATCAGGTTAATATCGGCTAGATTGAGAATAAAGTTCTTAGTGCCAGGCGTGTTTTGCCAGGTATAGGCATAAGTACCGTTGAGGTTACTTCTGGTATATTCTGGTCTGTCGGTAAAGGCAAATCCAAGAGAAACACGCGATTTAGGATTGAAAGTACTTTTATTAAGTCTTCTGGATTCAAAAGGAGTCATGAATCTTGGGAAGGTAAGAGAGAGGTTTCCTCCATACTGGAAACTTCTATAAAGGCCGCTTTGCTCTGATGCTGCTGCTACACCTTCTGCACCTATAAAGCCGTTCAATTCGAGAATCTCAGCTCCTTGAAAAGTGTTTCTATTTCTAGCAGAAGCATTGTAAAAGGGCCCTGGAAGACCTTCATTTACATTTACACCTACTTCTTGAGTGAGCTGAAAGCGTTGTAAAGGAGCCGTATAGATGTTCGCAACGAATTTTCCTGGAACAAGGGTGGTGTCAAAATTGACGTTTACAAAACGGAACATATCCATGTTCAATAACTGCTTCTGCGTGTTTACGGCATCCGTGTAATTATAGCTCTCATCAGGTTCTATAATCATACGCGCATCCAATACCTTTGGTGAATATTTTACCTGACCAAGGTTGTATTTAACTCCTTCAAAATCAGCGGAGTTTACGATTACATCATTACCGTTCGTGTTCACCATAATTGAGTCTAAATCATAGTATTTATGCTGCTTGCTTGCGTTTGGTTGATTTATGATAGTAATGACCCAAAGATCCGTACTCTCGGGGGCGTAAAATATCTTGAACTCAATGTACTGCTTACTGAAATCGAAATAACCATGGTCTCGCATGAGGAGGTCCAAGCGATCCCTTTCTAATTCTAAGTTTTGCCGATCGAAATTATCGCCTTTTTTGAGGTAAGATTCTTTTTCAAAGTCCTCAATTAACCTTGCGATTAATGGATTGGCAGTTCTTATTTCTAAACTGTCGATATAACTCCTTGGTCCTTCTTCGATTTGGAAGGTCTGGGTTACTTTTCTCTTTCTGGCGCTCCTTTCCACTGTAACCTCAGCTTCGCGAAAGCCTTTATTTCTGAGATAGGCTTTAATACGCTGACTAGAATTTTCTATTTGGCTACTATCGTAAATAGATAAGGGAGTCCCGGTTTTCATACGGGTGTTTCCCAAGGTGAGCTTTTTTTCAAAACGATCTAGTTTACGAGTCTTTTTAGACTCTAGCTTTTTAGTTGATTTGCCTTCCTCAGAACGTTCTTTTATTCGAGCATTAATCTTTTCTTCAAAAGCAGCTTTTTTAGACTCTACTTTTGCCGTATCAAAGTTGTTTTCACCGGTTTCATAAATGTGGGCGCCAATAGCTCCAAAAATGGGAATTGAAGTATTCGGTTCTAGCGTAATTTGATCTCTAACTTGTTTTAGGTTAGCATTCTTTATTCCTTTAACTTCTTGTTTATAGAGCCATTCTTCTCCCTGTTCTAAATGGCGTGTGCCAGAACAAGATGAAATAATTAGCACTAATAGACTAAAGCAAAAAAAACGGATTCCTATCTTCACAGACAACTACAGATATGCTTTCTAAACGACAAATAAAGTACTTTAAATCTCTACAATTAAAAAAATATAGGGATCAGGAAGGATTGTTTATGGTTGAAGGTGCCAAAGGGGTGGAAGAAGTGCTCAAATCATCTTTTCATGTCAATTCATTAATTGGTACGGAAGCCTTTCTTAACAGTGTTTCTGATTCAAGCGTTGAGACTTTTCAAGTTAAGGAAGACGTATTGGCTCAAGTAGGAACATTCAAGACAAATAATGCTGCTATTGCTATTGTTGAGATGAAGGAAGAACCCGCTGATGCTGTAGTTTCAAAGGGTATAACCTTGGTTCTGGACGATGTTAGAGATCCGGGAAATCTGGGCACTATTATTCGAATTGCCGATTGGTATGGTATTGAAAATATTATTTGTAGTCCTCAAACCGCAGACTGGTACAATCCTAAAGTCGTTAATGCAACAATGGGTTCTTTTACGAGGGTTTCGGTGACCTATCAGAACTTGAATGAGGTATTAATACACACAGACTTACCAGTCTATGGAGCTTTACTAGCCGGAGATAACATCTATCAAGAAGATCTTCGGCAAGATGCTTTCCTAGTTATGGGTAATGAGTCAAAGGGTATTTCTCCACAGATTCAGAAATATATTACACATGCTGTTTCTATTCCAGGAAGAGGCGGGGCAGAGTCTTTAAATGTAGCTGTTTCTACAGCTGTGGTGCTCGATAATTTCTTTCGTTAGAAAAGTGACTGACCACTTTCTTGATTAGCAGCCTCCATCATTTCTTCAGAGGTCTCTTTGCCTAGATAGTTATCTATGAAATAATGAGCTATATAGAGTAAAGGCGTTAGGCCTACAGCAATTAAGAATTTATAGATATAGTTTGTTAAGCCTACGGCTATGACCTGAGCTAATGTCCAGTCGCCAAGGATATAGAAGGCTACAGTCAGTACCACAAAGCTATCAATCAATTGAGAGACTAGGGTAGATCCGGTGGCACGAAGCCAAATCTTATTTTTACCGGTTAGGTTGCGAAGTTTATGAAAGACGAATACGTCTACAAACTGCCCAACCACAAAGGCCACTAAGGACGCAAAAATGATATTGAGGCCTTGAGTCAGGACTTGCTCAAAAGCGTAATTAATATTGAATGGAGCCCCATTTTCATCAGTGCCGAACACATCCAGCCAAAAATCAGCGGGAGCAAGCTTCATGGCTAAATAGATGGCAAGAAATGCATATGCAATGAGTCCAACCGTAATGAATGTGATTTTTCGGACACCTTTCTTTCCAAAATATTCATTGATGATATCTGTTGTGATAAACACAACGGGCCACAATACAACACCTGCTGTCAAGTTAAATGACAGTAAGTAGTCTCCCATCAAGGGGATGTCTAAAGGGTCGTAGCCAAAGGTTTTTTCAACAGAGAAGATTTTTCCTCCAATCAACTCAGCTATTAAGGCATTGGTAATAAAAATACCACTGAGAATGATAAAGAGGTTCGTTTTCTTACCGGAAAGAATAGACTTGTTCATGTTAACTCTCTAGACTGAATTCTTCTCCTTCAATAGCGAGATATGATTCTTCAAATACGGTTCGGGCTTCTTCTTGAATAGGTTCAAGCTCCTTATACCTTACAGAGAAATGTCCGAGTAATAATTTTCCAACCTCCGCTTTGCTAGCAATAGTTGCAGCCTCTTTTGCAGTGGAATGGTAAGTATGAGCCGCACGATCCATATGTTCATCTAGGAAAGTAGCTTCGTGATAGAGCATATCAGCACCTTTGATATGAGGTATGATTGACTCATTATATTTTGTATCTGAACAGAAAGCGTACTTGAACGACTTTTTTGGATCTAAAGTAAGTTCTGAGCTTTTATAAAGAACATTACCGTCATCATCTAGAATATCTTCGCCATGCTTTAGCCTTACAATATTACGGATGGAGAAATTTTCAGGTAGCTTCTCTTTGATGATTCTCCTGTTCTTCTTTTTCTCTTCAAAAAGAAAGCCAGCGCAGGCTATCCTATGGTCTAGCGGGATTGAATAAACCGTGATGTGGTCGTCTTCATGTATCGGTTGAAATACTTCAGTATCTACCGTATGAAAGATAATTTCATAGCTAAACACGGTCTGAGAAAGCCTCAGCTGCAAGGTTATGATTTCATCTAAGCCTGGAGGACCATATAGATTAAGAGGCTTCTCTCGTCCCATTAAATGCATTGTAGAAAGAAGCCCCATAAGTCCTAAGTAATGGTCTCCGTGTAAATGACTTATAAAAATATTGCTGATGCGCTGCGCTTTGATTTTGTACCGCTTAAGTTGAAGCTGAGTACCTTCTCCACAATCCATTAAGTACATTTTACCTTCAACATTAATGAATTGAGAGGTATGATGCCTTCTGTGTGCTGGAGCCGCAGAATTGGAGCCTAATATTTTTACTCTAATGCTCAAAAGAGACTATTCGCCTTCTTCTTCAGGGCTGTTGGCTCTTATTAAGTCAACAGATGCCTCATCGTTCGCGAGTATGGTAAGCACATTGTTCAATTGCGAGATGGTTAAAAGCTTGTCTACAAAAGGAGTAATCTCAGAAAGGATAAATGCACCACCATTTTCAGCATATGCTCTGTTTCCGGTTAGCAATGCACTTAGTCCTGAAGAATCTGCGTATTTGGTGCTAGAAAGATTCAAGATTAAGTTGGTGGTTCCTTGTGCTTGTAGGGAAACCAATTCTGATTTTAATTCAGGAGATAGAGTAGAGTCTAACTTCTCTTCTTCTAGTTTAAAGATGGTGTAAGCATCCTGCTTGTCTATGCTAAATTTCATGATGTCTTATCTATTAGAAAGGTAATTTATAATATTCTGTTCAATGCGAGCGACAATATTCGTACCATCTGATTTTTGGAATGGTTCTCCTGTCACTTTTTCATATAACTCTATGTATCTGTCAGAAATAGACTGTACTACTGACGCTGTCATTTCAGGAATTTGCTGCCCACCCTTGCCTTGAAATCCATTCTCGATGAGCCACTGTCTTACGAATTCTTTCGAAAGCTGCTTTTGCTTCTCATTATTGTCTTGTCTTTCTTGGTAACCTTTGGCATAGAAATATCGAGAAGAGTCTGGAGTATGAATCTCATCGATGAGGGTAATCTCTCCTTTGTATTTGCCAAATTCATATTTGGTGTCCACCAGAATTAAATCTTGCGCAGCTGCCATTTCAGTACCTCTTTGGAACAGCGCCTGAGTGTATTGTTCTAGCATTACATATTCAGACTCAGCTACAATACCCTCTGCTAAAATCTCTTCTCTTGAGATGTCTTCATCGTGACCCTCCATGGCTTTGGTGGTTGGGGTAATGATGGGGGTAGGGAGCTTGTCATTTTCTTTGAGGCCGTCTGGCAAAGGAACCCCGCAAAGCATTCTTTTCCCTTCTCTATATTCTCTCCAGGCATGGCCTGCCAAATACCCTCTAATCACCATTTCAACGGCATAGGGCTCGCATTTCTTGCCAACGCTAACGCTTGGGTCCGGGGTGGCCGAGATCCAATTGGGTACTATGTCTGAAGTGGCATTTAAGAACTTAGAGGCAATCTGATTGAGTACTTGGCCTTTAAAAGGGATGGCCTCTGGTAGTATTACATCAAAAGCTGAAATTCGGTCTGATGCCACCATTACCAGCTCATGTTCAAAGTAGTAAATGTCTCTTACCTTACCGCGGTAAAAATCTTGTTGGCCCTCAAACTGAAAATGGGTTTCTTTTAATCCGTTAGACATATTGCAAAATTAGAAGAATTGAGAGATGAATAACCGTAGCTTCTAATTTTCTGAAGTACTAATGAGCTGGCCTCTAGAATAGGTTTCTGATTTCAACATTTTACCCTGGGTGTTAAAGTATTGCCATGTGCCTTGGCGCACATCATATAGGTGATTCCCTTTGATTTTTAATTGGCCAGATTCAAAGTATTCATAGTGTCTGCCAGACTTTTGACCATTGACATAGTTGGTCTCCATTTGTTTTTGTCCGTTGGAGAAATACAGTGTTACTGGTCCCGATTGTCTATTGAATTGGTAGCTAGTAGATTTAACGAGTTGCTTTTCTTCGTCATACTCATTTAGCATGCCATTAATGACGTTTTCATAATACGGAGTCTCTGTTTCAACTATTCCATTCTCATGAAAGGTTTTCCAGTCCTTAATTCGCTTTCCATCTTTATAGAACTGCTGAGTTTTGAGCTGACCAGATTTATAAAACTCCTTAATTACTGCATCTTTGGCTGCTTTGGTATAGTTTTCTTCCCACATCAATTCACCGGTTTCATAAAGCGTTTTGTTGATGCCTATTTTAGCGCCTAATTCAAATATTTGAATTTCCTTCGGTTTGCCACTATAGTAAAAAGTATTTCGAGCACCGTCATTTATCCCATCTACATAGGTTCCTTCTTCCACCAGCTGACCTTGAGAGTTATAATGAGAATAGGGGGCATTTTTCAATCCGTTTTGGTAATTGTAAGCCCATTCTTTGTTTCCATTCTTATAGAAAGTAGCATAGGAGCCCTGAATCATACCGTTCACATAGGTGTATGTAGATGAGAGCTCGCCCGTCTCGTAATAGCTATTGGCTTCACCATTCTGTTTGCCTCGGGCATAGGTGAATTCAAGTTTCTTATTGCCATTTTCAAAGTATTCAATGGCCTTACCATTAAGCACTCCATTTTCGAAGGTCGATTGTTTTTTTACTTCACCATTAGCAAAGTAAGCTTCAATGATACCGTTCAGCTGGTTGTTCAGGTATTCTCCTTTTTGAATTGGCTTACCCCCTTTGGAAAGGACAACGAATGCTCCTGTTTTTTTTCCATTTTCGTAATTGGTTTTGGATAGAATTTCTCCCGTGTCGTAATACTCCACAAATTCACCATTAGGTTTTCCATTTTCGAAGATTCCCTTCATGGATACCTGACCTTCCTCAAAATATCGTGTATAGGCACCATCTATTTTGGTAGAATCACCATCTAAGATTGTGTAACGTTCTTTTACCTTTTTGAATTCAGGTGGATAGTATTTTACAACCTCTTGCTGAGCAAATGTTGTAAGCGCAATGAAGAATAGAAGGAGTGAGGTAGAATGTCTTCGCATAAAAAAAGCCTTAAGTAAAATTACGTAAGGCTTTGAAGAATAGTATGTTCTTTCCTAGATTTTCTCAATAACCATGGCAGATGCACCGCCACCGCCATTACAAATACCTGCAACACCAATGCTTGCATTCTTCTGATTTAAAACAGAAGTAAGTGTGGTTGCAATACGTGCACCCGAGGCTCCTAGTGGGTGTCCAATAGCTACGGCACCACCATTAACATTCACTCTTTCAGGATCTAGGTCTAATTCCATGTTGTTAGCTATGGCTACTGCAGAAAAGGCTTCATTGATTTCATAATAGTCCACATCTGCTTTATTAACACCGGCCATTGCCATTGCCTTAGGAATAGCTTTAGATGGTGCAGTTGTAAACCAAAGTGGATCTTGAGCAGCATCAGCAAAGCCTCTTATTTTGGCAATAGGAGTAAGGCCTAATTCTTCAATCTTCTTCTTGCTCATAAGTACCATAGCAGCAGCACCATCATTAATAGTAGATGCATTGGCAGCGGTTACAGTACCTTCCTTGCTGAATGCTGGTCTTAGTTTAGGTATTTTATCGAAGAATACGTTTTTGAATTCTTCATCTTCCTCCATTAAAATTGGGTCTCCTTTTCTTTGAGGAATTTCTACACCAACTATCTCATCTTTGAAGAGGCCAGCGGCTGTAGAGGTCTCTGTTCTTTTGTAAGAGTTGATTGCATATTCATCTTGCATTTCGCGGCTAATACCCATTTCTCTTGCGGTATTATCGGCACAGTTGCCCATCATAAACTGATTGTACACTTCCCAAAGCCCATCTTTCTGAAGTCCATCAATGATTTCTCCATAACCGAATTTGTATCCGTATCTCGCTTCAGGAATGTAATAAGGAATGTTGGTCATGCTTTCCATTCCACCAGCAATTACAACATCTTGTGCTCCAAGCATAATTGATTGTGCACCAAACATGATAGACTTCATTCCTGAAGAGCAAACCTTATTGATGAGTGTACAGGGAACCTCATTGCTAATACCAGCACCTAATGCCGCCTGTCTTGCAGGAGCTTGGCCCAAGTTGGCCGATACTACATTACCCATTAATACTTCCTGAATATGGGCAGCATCAACACCTGCTTTTGCAAGAGCACCTTTAATGGCAATAGAACCTAGTTGAGTAGCTGAAAAACCTGCTAGTTTACCTCCAAAGCTACCAATTGGTGTTCTGGTAGCAGAAACAATATATACTTCGTTCATAATGAATTATAGTTTACCTAACGACTGTTAGCAAAGGTAGCAATTGCAGGTAGATAAAGAAACCTAAGCGGAATACCTTTTAAGAGTGGTAAGGACGTTTGCTAACGTTTGCATTCCAATGTCTTTAGTAACAAATCTGTCCACTCTATCGGTAAGAATTTCTCTGAGTAGAGGGTCTATATTTGCTCCGCTAAGAATGATTTTATAGCCTACCTTTTTTATCTTCTCATTATCCATGTCTAAAAAAAAGTCTACACCACCTCGACCAGGCATATTTAAGTCAATTATAAGTAGGTTATATGGTGCCATTTTGAGGAAGTCAAAGGCAGAATAATAATTTGAGGCATGATCAACCAACATTTCAGGATGTTGAGCTTTCAATACGCGCTCAATTAAAACTCTATCTCCGAGGTTGTCATCAATTACTAGGGTACTATTAATCTTCATGGGACAATAGGCATTTTTGTAATCCTATTGCATGAATTTAATACACACCCAAATAAACTTTTATGACGAATGTCATTTTGGGATAAATCGAATTAGAGAGATCATGAGTCAAAGGAGTCATGATGATTGATGTGTTTTGACTTACCAGTCTGGTTTAGATCTATCTTTTCTCTTGGAGGCTTTCTTTTTTTGTTGCTGAACGTATTGGATTTCGTTGTTCTTCATTGCCTCTAGAATCATTTGAGCTTTTTCTAAAGGGATATTCATCTCCTTAAGTTTCTCCATTAGCTTTTCCATAGGGTCTTTTTCTTCTTCACCCTCCTTTTGCTCTTGGTTTTCTTGCTGCTCCTGCTGCTCCTGCTGGTCTTGTTGTTGTTCTTGGTCTTGCTGCTGCTCTTGATTCTCTTGTTGCTCTTGCTTCTCCTGCTCTTCTTTGTTCTCGTTTTCTTGTTGCTCCTTTTGCTGGTCTTTCTTCTGCTGATCCTGGTTTTCTTGATCTTTGTTCTCCTGCTGCTGATCCTGATTTTCTTGCTGCTCTTGTTCTTGCTCTTCTTGCTGACGGATTAGTTTTTTGAGCAATTCATAATTATATCTCGCCTGATAGTTGTTTGGATTGCGAATAAGCGCGTTTTTGAAATTGCTAAGTGCAGATTGGGTAAAAGACTCTTTTTCATCTGGGCTCTGTTCTCCCATTTTATATGAGATAACTCCTAATTGATTATTTGCTAAGGAGGCTAGGGTATTTGAGCTACTTCCGCCTACCGCTCTATAGTTCTTTTCAGCTACATCGAAGTATTGTAGGTCTTGACTTATGGCATTAAGTTGAGAGGAGTCTTGTACTTGTGTTTGACCGGAGCTAATACCTTTTAGTAAGTCCATGTTATCTCCACCATAAGACATAAGATAGGCAGAATTAGCAAGGTTTAATCTTGCATTATCATCTTCAACTTGTAGTGAATCTAATAATAGGGTATAGGCGGTAATAGCAGTTGAGTAGTCTTGTGCATCATAGGCTTCTTTAGCCTCTTTCTTTAGCTTATTCGCCTTGGCAATCCTAGTTAAAGGATCCGTATAGCTCGCTAGAAAAATTACAATCAGACTTAGTACAACCTTCATATTCTCAATGTTTTTCTTCTTGTTAAGGCATCTATCACCATTAAGATTAATGCACCAATTAAGAAGTAGTAAAACTTGTTGGCAGAAGCATCAATCATTCTAGCATCTCTTACTTCACCTTCTACCTCGTTTATTGCTCGGATCAATCGACTGACATCGTTCTGTCCATCATTAATCTCAAAATACTTACCGCCAGTATCAACCGCTAGCTTTCTCAACGACTTAGAGTTAAGCTTGGTTACTACATCTTGTCCTTGACGGTCTCTTTTAAATCCGTTGGCCTGTCTGATTTTGGAACCAACCTCAGTACCAACTCCTAGAGCGAAAAGCTGAACTCCAGACTTCACCACCTTTTCGGCCGTTTCTTGCGTCTCTTCTCCAAAATCTTCACCATCACTAATCATCAAAATGATTTTTGCCTTTTGCTGCGTTACCGATGTTTCAGTATCATCCATTTTGTTAAGTGCCATATTTAACGGAGCGCCAAAGTCGGTACCAGCATTTGGTACGAGACTGGTGTTCAAAGTGCTAATGAATAGACTCAGCGCACTTTGATCGTAGGTTAATGGACATTGCACAAAAGCTTCAGATGAAAAGATGATCAATCCAATTCTATCTGAGCTGAATGACTCAACGATCTTTTTCAGTTCAAATTTGACCTTTTCAAGTCGAGTAGGTTGAACATCAAAAGCATTCATGGATTGCGAAAGATCAACGGCAACATAAATATCCTTACCCTCTGATTTCACCTCTTTGGTAGTTTCTCCAAAAGAAGGCCCGAGAAGCGCAACAATAATGAGAGTAAGTGCCAACGTTCTGAGCAAAATTTTAAAAAGTAGCGGCCTGAAAGTGGTATTTAGTCTTTTCGCCACACGAAATAGCCTAAACATGTAGGCTGCGTAAGCAATCACAAAAATTGAGACGAAAACTATCTCGGTAGTACCAATACTTCTAAACCAGGTCATAATGCGTTGAAGGCAAATATAGCAATGCTCTTTTCTTATACGTTGCCGTACAAAAAAACATACTACTCTTTATCGTTAATTCTTGTTAAGCATAGTATCCGTGGATATGAATTGGGATGGCTTTATTGTTTCAACGCATCGAGTTGCATAAGTAGTCTCATGCAAGAGTTTTTATTGAAAAGCCATTCATGTTGAAGGCATTTCATTTGTTTCGATTATCTTAATATTTGAAGTCAGTTTTTATGCGCAACTCACATGAATTGAGGTTGATGTAAAATGAAGTAATTTTTTAAACGACATGACTTCAATCATTCTAAAGATTTTCATCCTGGAGTATCTTTCGCAGTGACTTATTGATATGGCTAAAAAGGAAAAGGAATTTTACTTATGTGTGATAGGTGCCAGCGCAGGAGGTTTAGATGCAATTTCACAGCTTCTGAATCACTTGCCAGAGCCATCAAATCCATTATCGATTTTGATTGCACAACATCTGAGCCCAACGCACAAGAGTCGGTTGGTGGAGTTATTGCAAAAAGCCACAAAATGGCCAGTGCAAGAAGCAAAACATGGCGACTTAATAGAGCCTGGCAGGGTATATATTACTCCGCCTGATAAGGATGTTTCTGTTAACGTAAAAAAACTCGCGCTCACCAAACCTTCGTCCTCTATAGGTCCAAAGCCGAGCGTTAATATGCTCTTTACTACAGCTTCTGAGCATTTCAAAAACCGTTTGATTGGTGTCATTTTATCGGGTTCTGGTTCAGATGGGGCCACGGGAGTGGAAGAAGTTAAGTCAAAAGGCGGGATTGTCTTGGTTCAAGAGCCTAGAGAAGCCGCCTATGATGGCATGCCAAATGCTGCTATCGAAACGGGAATGGTTGATGCTACTTTCAATGCTGAGGAGTTCACCAATATCTTCCATGATATTCAGGAGAAGACGTTTAGTCCGGCCACTGAAGAAACCACCGAAAACTTATCTGATTTACAGAAGATCTTCGCCCTCTTAGCTAAAAGAACAGGCGTAGATTTTAACGACTATAAGGAGAGTACAATTAAGCGGAGACTGGAAAGTAGAATGAGCCAGTTAAAGCTGAATAATATCAATAATTACCTCTCCTACATTGAGAAGAAGCCTTCCGAAGTAGAAATGCTTTTCAATCATGTATTGATTGGCGTCACTCAGTTTTTTAGAGATCCGCATGCCTTTGAAGCTATAAGAGTGCAATTAGAAGCTTGTATTGACACTAAGGAAGATAAACGACTTAGAATATGGACACCCGGCTGTGCCACTGGGGAAGAGGCTTGCTCGATAGCTATTTTGTTGAACGAAATATTGGGTAATCGCTTAAACGAGTATGATGTCCAAATATTTGCTACTGACATTGATGAGGTAGCCATTTCAAAAGCTAGGAAAGGTGTTTATCCTAAAGAGACAGTTGAGCTTTTACCTTCTCATTATGTAACAAGATATTTTAGGCAAAAGGGTAATCATTATGAAGTGGTTAAGTCTCTTCGGTCAATTGTCCTTTTTTCTCGTCACGATGTTACTTCAAACCCTCCATTCTTAAAGTTAGATCTAGTAGTGTGTAGAAACATGCTCATCTACTTTAATAATGATTTGCAGAAACGGGTGATTCCTGTTTTTCATTATGCGTTAAATCCAGGCGGACTTCTTTTTGTTGGAGCTTCCGAAGCATTAGGTACGAAAGAACATTTGTTCCAAGTAATTGATAAGAAGAATAAAATATTTAAGCGTAAGGCAGGTATGCCAGATAGGGGACTTAGGTTCTCTTCTACCAAATACAGAACGCCTAAGGTGATTGCTAAAAAATCATCTAAGCCACTTTCCTTAATGGATAAAATCAAGAACGACTTTCTTGATTCATATCATCAGCCTTTTGTGGTAATTGACGAAAGCCAAGAGGTACTCTATTTGTCGGGAAATATGTCCTCCTTTTTGCACCTTCCGCAAGGCAATGCAACCAATAACCTATTTAAGCAGCTTAATGAAGATATAGAGATTGATGTACGTTCTGTCGTAATCAAATCAATAAAAACAGTTGAGCCTCAGATTTCTGCTATTAAGAGGATTCAAGAAGGTGACGAATTTCACTTGATGAGAATTGTGGTGAAACCGGTTACTACGCTCACAGAGGTGTATTTTGTGGTGATTTTTGAAAGCATGGCCATTCGTGAAGATATGGTGATCATGAAGGAGGTTTCTTCTGGCAAAAAGCAGAATCTACAGATTAATGAATTACAGCGAGAGTTAAGCACTACCAAGGAGCATCTTCAATCCTATATTGAGGAATTAGAAACTACAAATGAAGAAATGCAGTCTTTAAACGAAGAACTGCAATCTGCCAACGAAGAGCTGCAATCTTCTAATGAAGAGCTCGAAACATCTAACGAAGAGTTGCAATCTACCAATGAAGAGGTTCAGATTGCTTACCAAGAATTAAAGCAACTCAATGAGGATTTAGCGAAGAAAGAGAAGACATTACAGAGTGTGTATTCTAATGTTAATGCCTTGGTAAACAATGAACTACAGGGATTTATTTTAGTAGATCAAAACCTAGCTATTGTAGAGTTTAATAAGCGTGCTAGAGAAATTGTTATGAATATGAATGGTGCAATTTTGACTAAAGGGCGTCATTTTGTTGATCTGTTACCCTCGAGACTATCGCACGTTTTCTTCCATTTTATTGGCTTTGTCAAGGATGGCAATCCAATCTCTACAAAATTTGATGTTGAAGAGCAACCAGAGATAAATGAGACACATCTTCAGCTCAATTTTACACCCGTTACTTCTGAAAGTGGTGACAGACAAACCTCAATTGGGTTGCTAGATATGTCCATCAACTTTAAGCATGAAAAAGTAATGAAGAAGTTGAATGCTGAACTCAGAAGATCTAATGAAGAACTTCAGAGCTTTGCTTATGTAGCTTCTCATGATTTGCAAGAGCCCGTGCGCATGATTGCCAGCTTTACTGAATTATTGACAAAAGACCTGGAGGGTAAACTGAATGAGCAGACAGTCGCATACTTAAATTTTGTAACCGATGGCGCAACCAGATTGCAGAATATGATCAAGGATTTGCTGCAATACTCACGCATTAATATGGATTCTGATGTATTCTCTGAGGTAGACCTTAATACGGTATTGGATGATGCGCTAAATAATCTCTCTAAGAAAATCGAAGAAGAGCAGGCTACAATCAACGTGTCTAAATTGCCACAGATTAAAGCGATTAGGCCTCAACTCGTGAGTGTATTCCAAAACCTGATAGACAATTCATTAAAATACCGAGCAAATCGAATGCTTAAGGTCTCGATTACTGCTACGGAAGGAACACAAGACTACACCATAAAGTACAAAGACAACGGCATTGGCATAGATCCAAAGTTTGCAGATCAGGTATTTACAATCTTTAAAAGGTTGCATCCCCGAGATGGAGATAAAGGGACAGGAATTGGCCTAGCACTTGTCAAACGAATTATAAGCAGACACCGAGGAGATATCTGGTTAGATTCTGATGGTAAAAATGGTACAACCTTCTATATATCGTTCCCAAAGGCACTCTCTAGTGAAAACACGTTGGTTTAAACAAAAGAATGTTTTATAATAGGGGAAGGTTCGCGCTCGCCTACTTTTTGAAGTCTGACCTATGTCATTTTCTATTCAAGATCGCATGCGTATTTTAGGTATTGTAAACTTTTGACATAAGTATTTTTTGATGCAGTCTAAGCCACAAATTTTATTGGTAGAAGATAACCAGGGAGATATTACTCTTTTCAAGACCGCCATTATTGGGGTAGGCAAGGAGTATGAAATTGAGATAGCCAAAGATGGCGAAGAAGCCATGCAGATCTTAATGGGGGTTTCCTCTGGTGGAGATCAATTTAGACCAAATCTTGTATTCCTTGATTTGAACCTTCCCAAAGTAGATGGTTTTCAAGTCTTAAAATTAATTCGTGAACGCGATGGGCTCAAGCATTTACCTGTAGTGGTTTTTAGCTCATCAGATGCACAGGCCGACATTGTAAAGGCCTACGAATTGAACGCAAACGCTTATGTAATCAAACCTATTCAATTCAACGATTACTCGTTAAGAATAGCGGAAACTCTGGAGTATTGGCTGAACATAGTGATGCTTCCAGAGCGATATGCATAAATACTCCCTACTACACATAGAAGACAATAAGGCCGATGCTGTTCTATTAGAATTGCATTTGAAGAATAGCCCTTTTTCCCAGTTTGATATAAATTGGGTAAAGACGTTGCAAGAAGGGCTAGAAGCCCAAACTAACAGTGGAGGCAAGCGCTTTGATTACACGATCTATTCGAGGAACAAAAACTGGTTTAGCGTTTAATATAAGCCTAAAAGACCGTTGGTAACTCGGTTACTTCAATCTTAGGTCTTATCAGTTAGAGCAAGGGGCAGAAACTTATGAAGGCTTAATGATTCAACGATTCTTTAAAGTGGGAAATAAGCTGCTTATCGGGCCTGCTTTAAGAGTAGGCTACATGAATAAAGACTTTCTTACGGTTCTGCCTTCCTTACAGGCTGCATACAAACTCAACAATAAAATTCGCCTAGGTGCAGGTATTGCTAGAAGTGATGGCTTCTCGTATTTTAATTTACACTTAGGCTTCAAAATATTCAGTAAATATTAGACTTCCTTTTCACCAACCAATTAAAAATCTTAGCGCCAGCTAAGGCTTTTTTTATGACTAAATCTTTGAGAAGGGTGTTTTGAGACTGCGTTCCAATAAAAAACCCCTCTGATACTATCAGGAGGGGTTTGTAGTGATCCGCTCAGGACTCGAACCTGAAACCTACTGCTTAGAAGGCAGTTGCTCTATCCAGTTGAGCTAGCAGACCGACCGGCTTTTTAAAAGCGAGTGCAAATATATGGAAAATGGTTTTTCTTGAGCAAGTGAGAAGCAGAAAAAGCTTGTAAATATTTATAAAATTCTGATTCACAGGATTGTGGCTTATTCATTTAGCTGGCCCGAGTAGAAATTGGCGTGGTTTGGGAAAGATTATATCTAAAGAATCAACTCATTGGGGGTATTTCTCGTAACTTTCAATAACCATTTTTTTATGAATACAGACCTTACCAAAGATAATCTTCGGAATGCAGCCTACTGGGTAATTGTACTTTCGGGCGTGTTTTTTTGTCTAATTTATTTCAGATCATTTCTAGAACCTATAGTGCTAGCTTTATTGGTTTGGTATCTCATTAGCACAACAACCAAACTATTCGGTAGAATTAAGGTCTCGGGCAAGGCATTTCCCAATTGGTTGCAACGCCTATTGGCCACAATTCTCACCTTGAGTGTCTTGTGGGGTGTCTTTTCCATTATATCAATCAATGTGGGACTCATTTCAGATAATGCCGAGAGCTATGATCAGAATCTGCAGCTCTTTTTGGTTCAATTAAAGGAGTTTACTGATGCGCGGGACTATATCCCCGATCTACGAGAGAGTATTCAGGAGGTAGATTATCAAGGGATTGTATCAGGGATTTTTAATTCAGTAAGTACGCTATTAGGCAATGTAGCCCTAGTGGTGGTCTACGTTATCTTCTTCCTGATAGAAGAGAATTACCTAGGCTTAAAGGTGGGTAAGCTCTTCAAGCGAAAAGATCGCCAGCAGAATGTTGTAGATACTCTAGGAAGCATCACAAGCGCAGTGAATAAGTACTTTACGGTTAAAACGGGAGTGAGTCTCATTACGGCAGTGATCAGTTATTTGATCATGCTTGCCTTTGGGGTAGATTTTCCGGTGTTGTGGGCCTTTATCATATTCATCTTGAATTTTATTCCATACGTAGGCTCTCTGGTAGCAAGTATGCTGCCTGCCATATTTGCAATCTTTCAATTCGCGTCTTTCTGGCCTTTTCTTTATGTGTTTTTGTGTATTGAAGCAGTTCAAATACTTGTTGGCAACTACCTAGAGCCTAAGATGATGGGACGTACCCTTAACCTAAGTCCATTGGTTGTAATTATTGCATTGTCTTTTTGGGGTTCTATCTGGGGTATTTTAGGGATGATACTATCGGTGCCAATTGTATCTGTAACCATCATCATTTGCGCACAATTTCCTTCCACCAGAGGTATCGCTGTATTGCTCACAGAGAACGGTAATCTAGAGGAGATAGAAGAGTCAGAATCTTATGAAGTACAGAACGCTCAAGCGAGCTAATTTAAGTGTCTCAGAAATCGGTCTTGGATGCATGTCTTTGGAAGAAGATCATGCCCAAAATGAACGTATTCTCAGGTCGGCTTATGAAGGAGGTATTAACCTTTTTGATACGGCAGATATCTACCAAAATGGCTTCAATGAAGAGTCGGTTGGTAAGGCTTTAAAGCCTTTCCGTAAGAAAGTGATAATAGCAACTAAGGTAGGTAACGTTCCAAATCCTGATGGGAGTGGCTTAATATGGAATCCTTCGAAAAGTCATATTTTAAAATCTGTTGAAGGAAGCCTAAAAAGACTCCAAACAGATTACATAGATATCTACCAACTTCATGGAGGAACAATAGAAGATCACTGGGAAGAAACAATTGAGGCATTTGAGCAGCTTAAGCAGGAGGGGAAGATACGCCACTATGGACTTTCTTCAATTCGGCCAAATGTCATCAAGAGATTTGCTAAGCAAACCAATATAGTGAGTGATATGCTTCAGTATAATTTACTGGATAGAAGAGCTGAAGAGGAGGTCTTAGTTTTGCTAGAAGAACAAGGCGTAGGAGTCTTAGTAAGGGGAGTGCTCGCAAAGGGTGTTTTGTCTCAAAAGAGTAGAAGTGTGAATTTAGATAATAATAAAGAACCTATTGATATACTGATAGATAAGATGAAATCATTCTCAATTGAGAAAAACACGATATCACAACTAGCAATTCAGTGGGTTTTAAGCTCTTCATCAGTGACATCCGCCCTGGTTGGTGTTAGAACAATAGATCAACTTAGGGATGTTTTAGACGTTCATGACTTACCCGAAATGACTCATGAAGTCTATAGAGAACTTTCGAGTATCATTCCGGTTGAAAGGTATACGAATCATCGATAACGAGAGGAAAGTGTTTCTATTTAGGATCTCACTTTACAGAAAGTGTTGGGTGCCTAGGAATGAGAATTCGTTTTGAAGAATTAAATTTCAATACTGTGTGAGGTCTGATTTGCACATAGCCGATTGATTTAGAATATTAGAAAATGAAAATTATTGAAAGATCAACATTTGAGTTTTTTGAGCAATTGTCTGAACATAATAATAGAGATTGGTTCAACGAGAACAAGCCAAGGTATCAGGCCGAGCATGCTAAAGTGATCTCTTTTGTAGACAATCTATTGATGCAGATTAAAGCCTACGATCAAGTCTCAAACGAGAGTGGAAAAAAGAGCTTGATGCGTATCTACAGAGACATTCGATTTTCTAAAAACAAACTACCTTATAACCCAAGATTTGCGGGGAGTTTTTCTCGCATAAAACCTCAATTGAGAGGTAGCTATTTCTTTAGTATTGCACCGGGTGCTACGGTAGTCGGTGGTGGGTTTTATGGACCTGAAAAAGACGACCTTAAATTAATTCGAGATCACATTGCGCAAGACGATGAACCGCTTCGTTCTGTAGTTGTTAGTAAGTCCTTTATAGATACATTCGGGGCACTGCAAGGAGATCAATTAAAGACAGCACCAAAAGGCTTTCCCAAAGATCATCCTTCAATGGATTTACTGAAGTATAAATCACTTTATGCCTTTAGGGAGTTTACTGATGCGGAAGTGCTCGCCCCAAATTTTCAGGATCAGATGATGGAGACCTTTATAGCTATTAGGCCTTTCTTTGATGTAATGACGGAAATGCTCACCACTGATTTGAATGGTCTATCTCTAATTGAGTAGAACAGATCGCTTATTAATCGGGTTATATCGGCCATGACAAGAAAAACTATATTCAATTTCTTAGAGGCTTTAAATAAGAACAACTCCAAAGAGTGGATGGACAAGAATAGGTCTTGGTATAATGAGGCCAAGGATGAGGTAGTTTTGATTTTTGAACCAGTCTTAGAGGAGTTAAAGTTATTGGACCCTAGAATTGTCCAAGAAACTGCACGTAAGTCAATCAACAGAATCAACAATAATTTGATGTTTCACCCTGATCGGCCTACTTACAAAGATCATTTTGGGATAGGATTTGGGTATGGTAAGGGTTTAGCCGACTTCTATATCCACCTAGGAATTCATGAGCAAATGATTGCAGGCGGTCTTTGGCATCCACCTTCTGATAAACTCAAGAAGCTAAGGATGGAGATTGACTATGAGGGACATAGGCTAAATGAAATCCTAAGTGATGCTCGTTTTGCTGATAAATTCACGCTTCATCAAGAGGATAAGCTTAAAGGAACACCAAAAGGTTACCGAGCTGATCATGAGTTCATTGAATTACTCAGAATGAAGAGCCTAGCGGCCATGTGGGGGATATCTAAAAAAGACATACTGTCAGATGGTTTTGCCGATATGGTAATTGAAGGTTACCAGAGTATAGCTCCACTCTTAAACTTTGTCAATACCGCCATTACTGAAGATTAACCTTCCTTTTCAATTGAAAAACGCTTAATTTTCTTCCTAATCAATTTAAAGATGAAAAAATTCGCATTTTTTTCGGCTTTCTTGTTTGTCGCCATTATGGCCTCAGCTCAAGAAGAGACCGTTAAAACTGGCCCAATCATAAAGTTTGAAGAGAAGATTTACAACTTTGGAAAAATTATTCAAGGCGATACTGTAGAGCATACGTTTGTATTTCAGAATATTGGAACAGAGCCTTTAAAGATTACCTCAGCTAGAGGTTCTTGTGGTTGTACGATACCTAGTTATTCTAGTGAAGCTATTAAGCCAAGAGGAAAAGGAGAGGTATTCGTGAGATTTAAAAGTGCAGGTAAGCGTGGTATGCAAAATAAGACGGTTACCCTAATGACAAATGCTATTGTGCGTAAACCAGTAGTTCTTTCTATTAGAGGTGTGGTTGATCTTCCCAAGACTAAGACTGAAGAAGAGGAGTAGCATATTTGTTCCATTACAATATTAGAAAGCCGGTTGATCCGGCTTTTTTATTTCTAATAAAAAATTAATGTGAGCGTATTGCAAAAAGAAAATTCCCTCTATATTTGCACTCCGATAACGGATCGGGGTGTAGCGTAGCCCGGTTATCGCGCCTCGTTTGGGACGAGGAGGTCGCAGGTTCGAATCCTGCCACCCCGACAATCAAAAGCCTGACATGTAAGTGTTGGGCTTTTTTTGTTGATGTGAATCAAAAGCAATTTGGTTTTGCAAATCAACTTAAACGGCCATCCGGGTGCAGCGAGGAAGGCAGAAGTTTATCTAATTTCCTCATTAGGATCACCTTAGTTAATCCTGTCATCCGGACAATAAGCCTTGCATTAGCGAGGCTTTTTTGTTTTCCGAAGTTTCAGACCAAAGCCCTAGCTTAGTTTCTTATTGTTCTTGTTAATCAGTAGGTGTTTAATTACTTTCAGAAATGCCTAAATAGTTGATAAAAGTCAACCTTTTCCTTGGTTCGATTGGCTATTCTTAGACTTCAAAAATTAAATATGAAAGAGACTCTTGATCAAAAGCAGGTAAACCTAGAAAACTGTGCTAGAGAGCCTATTCATATTATCAACCAGATACAGCATCACGGTCTCTATTTGGTTTTCGATTTAGAAAATGGGGAATGTCTACAATACAGTGAAAACTGGAAAGACTTTTCAATTAAGCTGCCAAAGGACCTAACACTAGGAGACTTTCTAAGTAGTTCTTCCATTAGGAATTTTCAGAACTCGGAGACAGAGCTACCAAGTGTATTGATCCCGGATTTTCATGAGGAGTTTTTGAAGAGGGCTGTTCAATTATTAGCTCATCAGATGGATGGAATGGTCATTATTGAATGTATGGCCAAGCATGACGATGCGGCTCATATGGATCATGTGGTGGCTAATTCTGTTAATGAGGCCATTAACAAATGGTCGGATATTGACGATATTCAGAAATTATCTGAGGAAGTAGTGCACTTTGTTAGGTCGCTTATCGGCTTTGATCGTGTTATGATGTATCGCTTCGATCCGAATGATTATTCAGGAGAAACCATTGCCGAGAGTTCTAATGAGGATACGAGATTTCTCGGACTTCGCTTTCCGGCATCTGATATACCCGTACAAGCCAGAAATCTATATTTAAAGAATCCCATCCGAATTCTGTCAGACTCGGAGGCACAGCCTGTAGCATTAGAACCTAATCTAAATCCAAAGACACTGTCAAATACAGATATGAGTAAGTCAGTACTCAGGTCTGTATCTCCTATGCATATTCAATATTTGCAAAACATGGGTGTAAGGGCGTCTATGAGTATGAGCATTATTGTAGATGGTCAACTTTGGGGCTTAATCTCCTGTCATCATAAAAAGGCCAGTACCATCAGTTTTTCGCTCACCAAGGTTTTAAAAAACCTGGCGAAAGTCGTCTCCTTCATTATTGAGAGTATTCTACATAAGCAAGACGCTAATGTGAGAGTAAAGTACGATAACATATTAGAGAAGTTGAGTGAGAATATTGAGGTGAATAGCTCAGAAAAAGCGCTTTTTTCAAGCGGAACGAGTCTTTCCGACTTGGAAATTGCTGATGGCTGGTTACTTCAAACGGCTGATGAAACACTGATATCTGGAGCTCAGCCAGCTACTTTCAGTAACTCATTAATTTTAGATTTCCTCAAGGAAAGGCCTGGTGAATTGCTCTTTTCAAACATTGCCTCAGGTATGGTTAAAGGGTTTAACGATAGCCAAGTAGGTGGTTTTATGGCATTTCATAATGCGGTGGGTAATCCTTTTACCCTTATTGCTTACAGAAAGCTCACAACTCAGAAAATTAAATGGGGTGGAAATAAGCATAATAGCGATTCTCAAGAATTGAATGGTTATCAAGTTTTAACTCCTAGGAAGTCATTCGAGCAATATGAGGAGACTGTTAAGAATAAATCTGAAGGGTGGGAGCGAAAGGATAAATACCTTTTTGAGGTTATTCTTGATATGGTGAGTAATAAAATCACTACAAGTAATGTAGTGGTTAGAAAAGAAATAGTCTCGCTTAAGGAGAAGAGTGCTAGGCAAGATGCTGTAATTCAAAAGCAATCTTCTGATCTAGAGCTTAAAAATCATTTCTTAACCCGAAAGAATGAGGAATTAGAAGCGCTCATCAACACGTTGTCTTCTAAGCTCAATGAGCCGCTCAATCAGATTCACATCAATACTTCATTCATTAACGAGATCATTCATTTGGAACAAATTATCGATAGAGATCAAGTGAGCGAATTTACGGGCGAGCTACAGACTGCTGCAGACCAAATGACCGATACCATGCGAGAACTGTTAATCGAGCTGAGATCCGTCAGGGCTACTTCCGATGGTATGGTTGATGGGTATGTTATTGTTAATAATGTGCTGAACGATTTGGGACAGATTATTGATGCTTATGGTGCTAGCATATCTGTGGATGATATCCCTAAAGTGAATATGGATGCTAAGGATTTCTATCAGGTAATGATGAATCTCATTTCCAGCGCACTCAGAAATTCTCAAGACAATGTGAAACCCAAAGTGAGCATTGGTACCAAGAGAAATGCTGAGCAGCTCATTCTGTTTATTAAAGACAATGGAGTAGAACTTGATGAAGAGTACAAAGCCCAAATGTTTAGTGTCTTTAACGCCAATGATGCTCAAGATAAAATGTCCGTATTTGGCAAGGGCTTAAGTGATTGTAAGAAAATTGTTGAGGCGTATAATGGCCGTATTTGGATGGAATCGAATAGAGACGCGTATGGCGTCACTTTCTTGTTGAGTATACCCAACGATTAAGAACTACTGCTGACTGATCTCGTGCATCATTTCAAAAGCCATGCAAGCCGATTCAATTATTGGGTCGCTTTCTTTTGAATGCTGGTTGATCTCCTTTAAAAATGGTCTCCAATTCTCTTCTTTTCTAGAAAGGAAACTTCTTGAAAGATTCTTAGCCCAATCTTGCTTCTCAATTTTAGCGTTGATCATGGCCGCACCGTTGCTCGATCCATAAACTACGTACGCAACTCCTTCTTGGTGAAGGGAAAAAGATGAGGTGCCAAGTTTAATTCTGGGAATGGGTTGATTTGCATTTTGTAAGTCTTTTTCGATTAGACCGATCAGTTCTTTAAGGTAATTTTTAAAGGGTTGAGCATTGCTATCTAAATTCTCAAAGAGCGCGTTATAAAAGGAATGATGCCTGATTAGAAAGTTCTGGTATTCAGTTTTAGAGATGTTATTGATGTCTTGAAAAAAAGCATGATCAAGCTTTTGGTGAAGTGGCCCTGTGGCTTCTCTAAGTTGTTGAATAAGTGTTTTCTCTGAAGATTTTTGCATAACTGGTTTAGCGGAAAGCAGTTAAAAGGTATGAAATACAAGAGTGAGTTCATACTGAGAAAATTGAATAATTATTCTTGAAGAAATTGGCCTGAGCATGTTTTTAAAACCATTTCATATTCTATATTTGCAATCCATTTGGCAAAACAAACACTTTGGAGAGGTGGGTGAGTGGCTGAAACCACATGTTTGCTAAACATGCGTACGGGAAACCGTACCGGGGGTTCGAATCCCCCTCTCTCCGCAAAAGCCTTGAAGCATGCTTCAAGGCTTTTTTTGTTTGCAGCTATTGAGCTTGCTCAAAATAGCAGGCAAACAAAAAAAGTATTCAGATGCATTTGCATCTGTAAGGCTTTTGTAGGCTCCCCCCAAAGGGATCAGCGCCAGCTAATCCCTTGATCGTATTTATTCATCGGTGAAGAACACCAATGCTAGGAAGGTAGATGACTTTTTCTGAGCTTCTTGTAGGCTCCCCCCAAGGGATCAGCGTCAGCTAATCCCTTTTAGTCTCTTTTATGTATTTGGTGATTAAAGCAAGAAACCGGTAGAGTTCGGGAATTGGATATTCCCTCAAAGTATCAGAACCTCGGCTTGGGTTAGCTGTTTCTTAACTTCTTCATGCTCTTCCCAAAAAACATCCTTCATGCGTTGAATCGTTTTGTCAAAGTCTGGGTGGTCTGACATTTTGAGCAAAATTGGGTCATCTTCCACAAAAAGGATAAACCAAAAAGGCACTCCTTTTATCTCTGAAAAGATTTCAAGGTTTTTCATTCCTTCATCAATATTGCCTTCAATCGCGTTCAAAGAAGCAGCCATCAAATACTTATAGTCGCTGGTTTCAGTTTTGGCTTGTGCTCTATAGCGCTCAAGATATTTTCGCGCATCCTCCATTCTACCTACTTTTTCATAGGTGAAAGAAGCTTTAATGTCTTCGCTTTCAAAAAGATCAACAGAGAGTAATTTTTTCATCTCATACATCTTATCGTAGTAGACGGCCGCTCTTTCGTAGTCTCCCGAAGCATAATTAAGCTTCGCGATTTCTTGCACAATATCTAGGCGTAGGGTATCCATGGCCAAGGCGTCTAACATTCTTCGCTCAGCAGCTTTGTAGTCCTTGTCTTCTGCAAAGAGTATATAGGCGTACACATATTTGGAGAAGAGGTTGCTATCGTCTAAGGCGATTGATTTTTTAATAAATTCCTCAGCTAGATCTAAAAACCCGTTTTGTACAAGAGCATTACTCAGGTGTAGATAAGAGTAGGTGAGTAAGCTAGAATCTTGTTCCGCCATATCTATTCTAATCCCCTTCAGGGCATATTCTAGATACTTTCTATTGTTTGGCAAGTAATTTACATAGATGTCTGATAGTGTATTATAAGCACGTGCTGAATTGGGATTAATCTCGATAACTTTCTTGAAGTATTGAATAGCAGAATCATACTTGGCCTGATACATTAAATTGAGTCCTCTTGAGGTTAAGGTGAGTGAAGATTCAGGGTCTAGTTTTAGTGCTTTTCTCGCATTTTCCTCAATGATATCTCCATGATCTCGCTGGCCTTTGTAAAAATCGAAGTAAAAATAAGCAATGGCTAAATAGGCATAAGCTTCGGCAAAACTATCGTCTTCTTCTAGGGCTTTTTCGAATTGCACAACGCTTCTTTCGAGACCTTGAAGCGAATTTTGATTAAGTCCTTCAATTCCTTTAAGGAAGTAATCATAAGCCAAAAGGTTGGTGGTCAGCACCTTTTCTATTCTCTCAAGTTCTTCAGGGGCAATTCGGACTTTTACTTGCTGCGCGATATCTTTTGAGACACTCGCTTGAAGGTTAAAAATGCCGCTGTTTTGTCTACGGTACTGCTCCGACCACATGTGACCATCATCTTCTGCTTTGATAAGCTGTACCGTAAGCAGTATTTGATCTCCTAGCTTTTGGCCGCTGCCTTCTATGAGATAGGAAACGTTTAACTCCTTGGCTATTTCAGGAAGACTCATGCCGGAGTTGCGATACTTCTCTGTAGAGGTCCTGCTAATTACACGGAGGTCTTCAATTTTTTGGAGGTTATTTAGAATGGCTTCCATCATTCCGTTGATGAAATACACATTTGAAGAATCACTACTATCGTTTTGAAATGGAAGAACTGCTATTGACTTGTCCTTATTGATATTATCGTTCTGATTGGGTAGCAGAAACAATATAGCAAGAACAAGAATGGCGAGCACTGCACTAGCCACCGCCCATAAGCGATTGTCAACTTTTATTTTGGACTTGGTCTTGGTTGAGTTAGCAGCAAGTTGTCTGTCTTTTTCTTCACCTGGTGGATATCCAAATTCTTCGCGATAGCATTTAACGAAGTAAGAAGGGCTACCAAAACCTACTTGGTAAGCAACTTCTGAAACATTGAGATCTTGATTTCTTAAAAGATCTCTGCCATGATGAAGCCTTATGTTTCTGATAAAGACACTGGCAGATTGGTTAGCAGCTTTTTGAATTTTACGCAGCAAATTCGAACGGCTCATTCCCACTTGATCGGCTAATTCAGAAACTCCAAACGCATCGTCCGATACATTTTGATTAATGATTTCGATCAATTCTTGTAAAAATGGGTCTTCAGTATTTCTTATGTCGCTCATTCAAAAAATCCCTTGAATTAGGGTAAAAGTAAGGGTTTGCGCCATAGTTTATATCCTCTGCGCATAGATTATATCAGTTCTACATACTTTACAAATGCTGCATTCTCCGTGATATGACTCACATGGCCATTTTGAGGACCTTTGAAGTATCAATTTTTAATTTTTTGAAACTTAAAATATCAACGAAATGAAAAACTCAATAACAAAAACAATCGCAGCCATTATGTTATTAGCTGCAGGATTTACAATCTCATGCTCTGGAACTTCAACAGAGAAAATTGAAGAACCTAGGATCAGTATTCACGAAGCGACTTTTATGGGCAATAGCAGTGCACTAGAACAGCATATTGCTTTTGGGTCAGATTTAAATGCGAAGGATGAATATGGTTCTACTCCTTTAAATATTGCGGTGACTTTTGGTAAGACAGACCTAGCCATTATGCTTATTAATAGTGGGGCAGATTTAAGTGTTACAGCAGGTGATGGATCTACCGCATTGCATACTGCAGCATTTTTTGGCAGAACAGAAATTGTAGAAGCATTATTAGAAAAAGGTATTGATACTCAGGTTCGCAATTCATACGGATCTACGGCAGCTGAGTCTTTAATCCTAGCTTTTGAAGAAGTAAAGGTGATTTACGATCAGATGGCACGAGATCTAGGCCCTTTAGGTTTAAGATTAGACTATGATGCCATAAAGTCTGCAAGACCTGTAATTGCTCAAATGATTTCAGATTATAACAACGCTCAGTAATCATGGGAGCCTTAGAAAGAAGATATGATATTGACTGGATCAGAGTAATTGCAATTGCATTACTCTTGATCTATCACATTGCCATTAGCTTCCAGCCTTGGGGTGGCATGATGATGTTTGTAAAAGCAAATGATTCTATGGAATGGCTCTGGATACCGATGTCGGCATTAAACGTCTGGAGAATTCCATTGCTGTTTTTCGTGTCTGGAATGGGAGTAAGCTTTGCTATTAAAAGAAGAAACTGGAAAGGACTGATTAAAGAGCGTACGCTTAGAATACTGGTGCCATTCATCTTTGGCATGTTTGTGATCGTTCCGCTGCACATATTCATTTGGCAAGACTACTACAAACAGTTGATGAATTATACGTTCATGCCGTTTCACCTTTGGTTTTTGGGTAACATCTTTATCTATGTAGTTGTACTAAGCCCTTTATTTTTTCTTTTGAAAAACGCAGAAGGTAAGGCTTGGACAGAAAAGTTAAAGCGTGTTTTTTCTGGGCCATTAGGTCTTTTGATTATGGCCGCAGCCTTTATCGCAGAGGCAGAAATCGTCTCACCAGAGAGTTTTGAGACTTATGCTTTAACACTACATGGTTTTGTCTTGGGTATGTTAGCTTTTGCCTTTGGCTTCATTTTTATCTTTTCAGGAAATGGGTTCTGGGAAATGATTAAAAAGTATGCCTGGGTGTTTTTAGCAGTAGCCTTTAGCTTATACCTAGTGCGGGTAATGGTTTATGAGATCATTTTTGCTCCTAGGTTTTTAATGTCAATAGAATCTAACCTATGGGTGCTTGCACTCTTCGGCTTAGGCTATAAATACTTGAATAAGGGAAGTGCTACGCTTAGTTATTTAAGTCAAGCGGCTTACCCTGTATACATCTTACATATGTTGTTTTTGAATTTGAGTGGCTATTTCATCTTCGGGATGAATATTCCGGTGTTCTTTCAATTCATCTTGGTGGTGTTGCTCACTTTTATCGGTTGTTTTCTCACCTATGAATTCCTGATAAGAAGGATTGGTTTTATAAGGCCATTATTCGGCTTAAAGATTAGAAGAAAACAGTAAAGACTGAGATTGGGCCATTGGCTGTTGATCTTGATTAATATTTTGAGGTACTCATTTGGTCAATGGGTACCTCCTTATCTAGGGTATAAGCGATTTAACTTCAGAGCTAGTCAGTATAAAATGGAGTTGATTTCTACAATCGTCTAATCCATTTCTTCGCCCTGTGGGTAACAATAGTTACAGATTTAATTAACAGATTTTGATAATCTTGATTCGGCCTCGTGTATTTAAATACACTCTAATTTATGAGGCTAATGAAGAGTTAATTGAATTTGGTACTATGAATAATAGAAGAATTAATCTGTTTGTCTTATTAGTGTTCATGTTGACAGCTTTCGAGTTACAGGTGTCTGCACAAACTGCAAACGAACCTAATTTTGTGGTTTTGACAAAAAAGGTGCCTCAGCTCCAGCCTATCCTTTTGGCTGCAGAAGCATTAAAGACAGAAGATGATGGCTTTGGTCGATTTGAGATTATTATTTGTGGTCAGGAAATAGGAGATATTACTGACCCTGCTAAAATTGACAAGTTTATTAAAAAGGCGAGTGATCTAGGTGTCACAATCGTGGCCTGTGGCTTTTCATTAAACAAATTCAAAGTCGATCGTGACAAGGTGCCTTCTTCAATGAAGATTGTTGAGAACGGTATTCTATATAATTTACAATTGCAGAAGAAAGGATTCCATAGCCTGGGTCTCTAGAAATTATTACATATGAGAAAAGTATTTAGAATAAATCATCCGACTAGCATACTGCTAGTCGCATTTATCATGTTAGTGGCGAGTAGTCTTTCATCATGTAGTTCCTCAGGGTCTGGCAGTGCCTATGTAGAAGGGGACACGCTAAGAATTACTGTTTTGCAAACGGCAGACATTCACGGGCAACTCGATACTCACCCAGAACTCTTTTGGGAAAACGAGGAGATTGTATTCAAGAACAGAGGAGGACTCGCTAATATCAAAACGCTTTTTGACAAAGAAAGAGCAGCCAATGCTGGTAGAACCGTTATAGTAGATGGTGGTGACTTGATCCAAGGGAGTGGTTATGCCGCTCTCTCTGAAGGAAAAGTGATGACAGAAATCATCAAGCGAATGGGCTATGATGTGATTATTCCTGGTAATTGGGAGGTAGTCTATGGTAAGAAAAATATGATGGAGATTATGCAAGGCTACAATACCCAAGTAATTGCCCAGAACATGTATCATGATGAAACAAAAGAGCGACTATTTTCTCCTTATGTAATTAAAGAAATCGAGGGTGTAAAATTGGGATTTGTTGGCTTAAACGATCCAGCAGTTCCTGTTCGACAGAATCCAAGCTTCAGCGAAGGAATTGCCTTTTCCGGAATGGATGTCGAATTCAAAAAGACTTTAGATTATTTGAAGAATGAGGAAGGGGTAGACCTGCTATTTCTTGTGACACACATAGGTGTTTTTAAGCAGTTGGCCTTAGGCAATAATGAAATGGCTAAAAGTGTAGATTATATCTTGGGTAATGATACGCATGAAAGAGTTAGAGAGCCTTTAAAAGGGCAGTATGCAAAAGTGACCGAGCCAGGTGCATTCGGTTCCTTTGTAGGTAAACTTACCTTGAAGTTTGTAGACGGTAAGTTCGTAGGAGATGAATACGACTTGATAGATATTGATCCAGAGGTTCTACCTGCTGATAAAGAAATTCAAGCTCTTGTGAATGAGGCAAAAGCACCTTACCAAGATAATCTAGAAACCGTAATTGGATATACTTCAACACCTCTCTTTAGATACCTTACGGTTGAAAATCCCATGGATAATATGATTACAGATGCTGCTCGTTGGAAAACAGGAGTAGATATTTCTATCTCGAATGGTTTCAGATTTGGTAATCCCATTGTTCCTGAAAATGGAAAACCTGCACCTATTACGCGAGCTAATCTCTGGAACCTACTTCCAGTGAACGAGAAAATTAAAACAGGAAATGCATCTGGCCAGCAGATTAAAGATTGGCTAGAGCAAGAAATGCACAATGCATTTGCTCAAGAAGCATCAGATCGCTTTGGGGGTTGGTTAGTAAGGTTTTCAGGCATGACCGTCAAGTTCAATAATGAGAATGAAAAAGGGCAGAGGATTCAAGAAATAAAGGTGAATGGAAAGCCAATTCAAGATGATCAATACTATTCCATTTCAGCTTGTGTTCGTCCCGGAGACCCATTGGACAGGCTTTGTAGAATGGAATATGTAAAGGATGTTAAAGTGATGCCTTATACAATTCATGATGTGGTAGAAGAGTATTTAAAAGTTAATTCACCTGTGAGTCCTAAGCTTGACGGTCGAGCGTATAGTGAGAATTTAGGTACTTATTCATTCTCTACTGTACCAAGCACCAATTATGTGTTTCATTAGGAGGTAATTGAAAATAACAGAATAAAAAGGCAGCTTTCTGATCTAGAGAGCTGCCTTTTTTAGAGTGCATTTAAATGTTATTGTGGTTTTATTCGTGTCTTAAAGCTTTTACTGGGTTCTGCTGAGCTGCTTTCATAGAGTGGAAACTCACCGTTAAAAATGCGATCAATAAGGCAAGTACTCCTGCAATTCCTGCGGCACTCAAAATAGTTGTAGATAGATCCATGGTATATTCAAATACCTGTAACCAATCTTCTATCAGCATGTAGGCAATTGGAGCGGCAACTATAAAGCCTACAATCACCAAAAGCATAATGTCTTTGAAGATCATATACACCAATTGGCCAACGGTAGCACCCAGCACTTTCCTTACGCCAATCTCTTTAATACGTGTTGCTGTTGTGTAGCTCGATAGTCCCAAGAGCCCCAAACAACTAATTAAGATACAGATGTAAGAGAGTATGGCAGTGAGTCTACTTTGGCGTTTATCGCTTTGGTATAAGGCATCTGCTTGTGTATCGAGTAATCCATATTCAAATGGGTGACTAGGATCTAACTCTGAATAACGGCCTTCTAAATATTCTAAGGTCTGTGCCAGTTTTCCTTCTTCCGTATGGATAACCAAACTAGGTTGTACTTGAGTTATAGTGGCAAATTGTTCATAGCTGAGTATTATAGTAGGCTCCACTTTTACGTGTAGCGACTGCGAATTAAAGTCCTTTACCACTCCAATAACACGCATTTCAGGTGCGCCAGGGCCAGCATAGCTCACTTTTTTACCTATGGCGTTATCCCAGCCTAATTTATTGGCAAGGGTCTCATTTACAAGCGCTCCTGCAGTTTTGTCCGTAGGAATGTTGTCGTCAAAGTCTCGACCTTCAATAATTTCCATTTCCATGGCATTAATGAAGTTCTTACCCACACGAAGAATATTGTAAGTATCCGTAACCATTAAGGTATCAGGTCCTTCTACTTGCATGACTTGGCGGCCACCTCCGATTAATACGTTACCCACTGCGTTTGAGGTGTTCACTTGAAGGCCCGTGGCTGTAGTGACATCTTTGATATTTGGGTTTTCCCTGAGTTCATTTTGAATGAATTCCAGCCTGCCACTTACTAAAGTGTCTCTGGTAGGAATTACAATAACATTGTCTTTGTTAAATCCTAAGTCCTTAGATCTCATGAAGTTAATTTGCTGGCTCATTAATAAAGTAGCAATCACAACCCCAATAGACACAAAGAATTGGAAAGCCACCAAAACCTTTCTTAAGAATACGCTACCAGGACCAGTTTTTACAGACCCTTTCATGGCAACTAACACAGAAATAGTAGAGAGGTAGAAGGCAGGGTATAAGCCGGATAATATTCCTAGAAAGACGGTGATTCCTAATGATCCAAAAAGTAGGAGGTTGTTGTCTAAGAAGTTGAGCTGCAGGTTTTTGCCAAGCAGATCATTCATTGGAGTACCATATATAAGCAGGTTCACTAGTATGACTGCGAAAATCAAAGAGATGAACGTGATGACAATCGACTCACTCATGAATTGGCCAATGAGCTGTCCTTTTGTACTTCCCATTACTTTTTTGATTCCTACCTCTTTAGAGCGTTTAGTGGCTCTTGCCGTGGCCAAATTCATATAGTTGATACTGGCCAGTACCAACACAAAAATGCCTATGGCCATAAAGGCTAGGGTATAGGCCTTGTTACCAGTTGGCAGATCGTATTGAACCTTTGAATTAAAGTGTACTTCATTTAATGGTACGAGCATAGGTTCAAATGAGGCTTCTCTTAAAGAAGGAACCTGTTGAGCCAGTGGCTTCATATACTCATCGAAGAACTCGCTAAAGCGATCATTGATGTTTCTTACATTATAATTTGGAGGCAGCTTGATGTAAGAATAAAGCGCAATATTCCAGAGCTGATTTGTTTTTTGTTGGGTGGTTAATGCGGGTTGGCCAGAAGTAATTGTAGTAAAAGAGGCTAGCGCATTAAATTTAAGGTGAACATTGTCTGGTAGGTCTTCAATAATTCCCTTTACTGTGAACGTGTTGTTGTCCGTTTCTACTAGCTCATTAAGAGGGTTTTTATTGCCAAACAGCCTCTCAGCTGTACTTTCTGTTAGTACTAAGCTCTTTGGTTCCTCTAGCGCTGTTTTAGGGTCTCCTTGAATGAATTTGTGTGTAAACAAATCAAACATGGTACTATCAGCAAAATAGACATCGTCTACATAAAAGTTATTGTCATCAATTCTGAATAGTATTTGTCCTGCACTTTGAAGTCTTGTGTAAGATAGAATCTCAGGGAATTTCAGCTGCATCAATTCAGCAAGTGCAGTAGAGGTTAGAGCGAATTCATCGTTTTTTGGAGGAATGTAGAACTTCGATTCAACCCTGTAAACCTGATCCCAGTTTTCATGGGACTTGTCATAGGTATAGTCGCTCTGGACATAAAGCATGATGATGATTGAAACCGCAAGGCCTAAAGCCAAGCCAAAAATGTTGAGGAAGGAGTAAAACTTATTCTTAAGTAATACCCTCAATGCGTAGCTGATACTCTTCATAAAATGGTCATACGTGTTAAGTCAGGGCGAAAAGTGCTAAGACAATGCCAATTCTTATATTGGGTTCTTATCTTATTGATAGACAGGTGAATAGGTAGTTGTATTGATTCGCTCATTTATAGGTATTGTGCGAATGCGCACTCTTTTTTGAACGATTATGAACACATGGAATTATGGTTCTTTTTTGTCGTTGAGCCTGTAGATATTGTAGTTATTCATAGCGAAGGGCTTTCACTGGATTTCTTCTAGCGGCTTTTATGCTATGGTAGCTAACGGTCGAAAAGGCTATTAAAATGGCTAAAGTTCCTGAGTAGAGTGCAGCCATAATTATTGATTGCCCAAGTGAAATCTGGTAGGCAAATTCTTGTAACCAGTTTTGAAGTATGTAATAGACTATCGGAACAGAAACAATAAAACCGATAATGACAAGTATTAGAACGTCTTTAAATATGAGGTGAACCAATTGCCTAATACTTGCCCCTAATACTTTACGAATTCCAATTTCTTTAATTCTTCTGGACGTTGTAAAACTGGCTAGTCCAAATAGTCCTAAGCAAGAGGTGAGTATGCATATGGCGGTTAGTACCATAATTAATTGATTTTGACGAGCGTCTGCCTTGTATAATTGCTCTACCTTTTGATCGAGAAATTCATATTCAAAAGGGTGATTCTTATCGAATTCTTCAAAGCGAGTCCTGATGAAGTCTAGTGTTTTATCAATGCCATTACCCTCAATGTTCACCATAAGTGTAGGTAAAGCTGCGGCTCTTGGATTTCTTATGCGATACCGATAAATCACCATAGGTTCTACCTCTACATGCATAGAATAAGCATGGAAGTCCTGAACAACACCAATAACTCGTGTAGGTGGGTTGGCAGCTGTTAACGTTACTACCTTATTAATAGGATCTTTCCAGCCCATTTGATCTACCAGGGCCTTATTAATAATTACTTTTTGTGTGAGGTCTGTAGGAATATTCTCATCAAAGTCTCTTCCAGCAATGATCTTAAGTCCCAAAGTCTGTGCATAATCTTTCCCCACTGTCAATACATTATATGAGTCTTGCGTAAAGGATGAGTCTTCAGGTAAACCAACGTTTAGAACGCGTCTACCAGCACCCAATAAACTATTTCCTACCCGAACATTACCTCCAACGCCAAATGCATCTGTAATGCCAAGGATAGAAGGGCTCTCTAACAATTCTGACTTAATGTATTCCATTCGGTTTCTAACCGTTGTGTCTTGCAGCGGAATCAAAATCACATTGTCTTTATTGAAACCTAAGTCTTTGTTTCTCATATACTTTACCTGGTTTACCATAATTATGGTAGCCATGACTATTCCAATAGAAATTAAGAACTGAAACCCTACCAGTCCTTTTCTCAACAGAAGACTTCTAGGTCCTGATTTGACACTTCCTTGCAGCGCATTTAAGGAACTCAATGTAGAAAGGTATAGTGAAGGGTAGAACCCTGAAATAATACCAATGACTAGGCTTAGTACGAGAGGTCCGAATAATAGCAAAGGGTTGTTTGTGAAGTTTAGGCTCAAGCTTTTGTCTATTAATGATTCAATGCCAATTCCATTGATAATAATGGCTGTAAACCCTAATGAGAAGAGTAGAGCAACTAGCGTAACAACCATGGACTCAGTAAGGAACTGGTTTCTCAATTGAAAGCTGGTTGATCCTAATACTTTTCGAACCCCCACTTCTTTAGAACGAGTTGTGGCTCTGGCAGTAGCTAGGTTTATGTAGTTTACGCAAGCTAGTAGTAGAATTAGCGTACCAATTACTAAGAATGAACTAGCATAAGACTTGTTTCCGCTTGGTAGATCGAAGAGCACTTTAGAATTAAAGTGAATTTGATCTAGCGGTATGAACTTTGGAGAGAAGTAAGAATCTCCCAAGTTTGCTTGTTGAATCATTGGAGACATGTGTTCCTCAAAAAAAGCCGGAAATTTCTCATAGATTTGGTTCAGGTCATAATTCTTGGGCAGCATCACGTATGAAAAGACTGAGACGTTCCAAAGCCGTTGTCGTCTTTCTTCAGCATTAAACTGTCTTCTCCCAAAAGGCCTTGTTGACATAGATATTAGTGCATCAAATTTGAGATGTAAGTTTTCGGGTAAGTCTCTCACTACTCCGGTAATCAAGTAGTTTCCATTATCACTTTCAATTACCTGATTTACAGGATTATCACTACCAAATAGTTTATTGGAAATAGATTCAGTTAATACTATGCTTCGAGGTTTTGTAAGCGCTGAATTTGGGTCACCATAAATAAACTCGTGAGTAAACAGTCTAAATGCTGTGGAATCAGCAAAGAACATATTATCAACATAAAGTTGCTGTTTGTCCTTTCTAAAAATCTGTCTACCAGCTGTTTGAAAACGAGTTATATGTAAAATTTCTGGATAGGTTTCTTTTAGCATTTCCGCTAAAACGATAGGAGTAAGGGCGTATTGATCCTCTTTTCCTCGCAAACGGAATTGAGATTCTACTCTATAGATTTGATCCCAGTTTTCATGATGCTTGTCAAAAGATAGATCGTCTTGGACATAAAGCATAATCATGGTAGCAACCGAGAGGCCAATGGATAGGCCCAATACGTTCAGGATAGAATAAAACCTGTCCTTTATTAATATTCTTACTATGTATTTTAAATCTCGCATTAACGGGTTGCGTCAATTCTGATCTTCAACAATTGAAGTTCATTATCCTCAGTCACTTTAAAATAGAAGTATTTGGATTAGGGTACTAGGAGAATTACAGAGGTGGCAAGAAAAAACCACCAGCTTCTGCTGGTGGCTAGTTTACAAAAATTACAAAACTGATAAGGTAGTGCCCATTAAGGATCTTAGTTAGCCCATTTCTAAAAAGCTGACATGAGTGCAGCCATTATTTAAAATGGATAAGAGAATTATTTTTTCCTTTTTGTGTATCTCTTCTTGTATGGTCTACCGGTGTTTTTCTTTGGGTCATATTTAGGTCCTTCTCCTATAGATTCAGGATTAGGTACCTTTCTAACCTCTCGTTCCATCAATTCTTCAATTTTCTGAAATTTTTCTTGATCGTCTACATTAATAAAGGTTACTGCTTCTCCTTCAGATGATGCTCTTGCAGTTCTACCAATTCTATGGATATAGTCTGCCGCCTCATTCGGAACATCAAAGTTAATCACCATGTCAATGTTATCGATATCTATACCTCTCGAGATCACATCTGTGGCTACTAGAATTTGGAGCTTTCTACTTTTAAATTCCCTAAGCATACTTTCTCTTTCATTCTGCTCAAGATCACTTGAAATACCTTTGGCGTTCAGGCCTTCTTTCTGTAGCTCTCTTGTTAAGTCACGAACCTTACTCTTTCTAGAGGCGAAGATCACTAAACTAGGAATGTCATTATATCTCAAAAGGTGCTTTACTAAGTCTACTTTCTGAGCATCGTAAGCCATAAAGGCAACTTGAACAATCTTTTCGGCAGGCTTAGAAATAGAAATACTTATTTCTTCGGGATCCTTTAAAATCTCTTTGGCTAAGGTTCTAATCTTTGGAGGCATTGTAGCCGAGAACATAAGGTTCTGACGCTCTTTTGGTAAATGCCCGATAATGCGCATAATATCCTCGTGAAAGCCCATGTCAAGCATTCTATCGGCCTCGTCTAATACCAAGTGCTTGAGCTGATCTACTTTTACATAACCAAGATTAAGGTGTGAAATGAGCTTACCTGGCGTGCCTACCACTACGTGCGTACCTTTTGTTAATGCACGCTGTTCTTGTGCAAAGTCGTCACCACTGCCACCTCCATATATCGGAATAGAAGTAACCCCAGAAAAGTAGCTGAGACCTTCCAACTGCTGATCAATCTGCATGGCGAGTTCTCTTGTAGGGCAAATAATTATGGTATCAATTGTATCGTCAGGCACATCATTCTCGGCAATCTTATGCATAAGAGGTAAGAGGAAGGCTGCTGTTTTACCAGTACCTGTTTGCGCACAGCCGATTAAATCTTTATTGTTAAGAATAATGGGAATGGCCTGTGCTTGTATTGGGGTGGGGTTTTCGAAACCCATTGCATCTAGACCCGAAAGTATATCGGCATGTAGATTTAGATCAGAAAAAGTCAAATTCGAACTTATTTATCGGTAATTTCTGTTTAGAATAGCGAAAGATAGCAAGAACAAGATCAAGGACAAGTATCCATTAGAATGAAGAAGATAAAATTCGAAACCAATTTGAAATGTAATGGCTGTGTAGAAACGCTGACACCACACATAAATGAGTTGAAGTTCATAAAAGATTGGCAAGTAGATTTAGCATCGGATAAGAAGTTTTTAACCGTTCAGGGTGACGAAATTGATAAAACGGCAGTTTTAGAGAAAGTAGAGGCAGCCGGCTTTACTGCAAAGGAGAAGAAAAACTTTCTTGGCTTCTGATATTCAACTGATTAAGGTCATGTTTAAGCTTGACTTGGGTCAAAAGAATTCTCCCTTCTAATAAATACATTCATGTCAATAGTTAACACTAGCGCCATGAAAACTCTAAGCAGAATTCTCCTCTCATTCGTATTTCTTTTCGCTTCAATAGCGGCTTTTGGTCAATCAAAGTATGTCTTAACAGCCGACCAAGAGTTGATTGTATTCGGCACTTCTACATTACACAATTGGGAAATGGTAACCGCTGAAGCTAGCGGTGAAGGATTGTTTGCTATTGAAAACGGAGTTTTAAAGTCTGTAGAAAACTTTAAGATCTCATTTAAAGGAGAGGACTTAGAAAGTGGGAAAGGGATTATGAATCGGAATACCCGCAGGGCTTTAGATACTGAGAACACACCCATGATCTCTTTTGAATTAAAGGAATTAAAAACCAATGCAGAAGGTAAA
>CBFIDV010000004.1:0-136239 GCA_965661455.1 Roseivirga sp. | reverse complement strand
GTATTTCGGCCCGATTGGTAAATGCGTTTTGGATGTCAATACTTTCTATTTGCTCAATTAGTATCAGGTTATTTTCAAGTACCAAGGTACTGTCTTTGAGCTCAGTGATACGGTCTGTAGTATAGATGTCCCAACCTTTTTGCTTGTATGTAAGGTAAGAGCCTGCGCGGTACTCATATCTGCGTTTAGTACCTTTTTTTCGAACCACCATATAAGCCTGAGCAGAAAGGTCTGTATAAAGAAAAAAGAGTACGATTAGGAAGAGGAGGTGTTTAATTTTCATCTTGTTACTAAATAACGGATTAATCTTGTAAAGAGATGTTAAGAATTGATAAAGCTGTTTATAGTGACTATTAGCCGCGAGCTTCATGCTACATGTTTATTGAACCGATACCCTTTTAGCTTATGGCTCATAACTTACAGCGAATCACTTCTCCTCTTTGAAGGGGAGATTCAGAGGGGGTTGGACCGTAAAATCTTGTTTTCCATTTAGGAGATTCCCGCATGCGCGGGAATGAAGGTTAGGATTTAGTAGAGTTACCCAAGACATGCAGCCGCCTCAGAATGGCCAAAACGAAGGAGAAGATTTTTTCGGTGCTATGCAGGCTCAGGATGACGTCCTTTTTTAAGTTTCGCATTTCGCACCTAGTATTTTTATGCTTTGGCATCCCTTTAGGGACTGAGGGTAGCTTGAATCAGGTAGAAACAAACAAAAGAAGTTTCTCTACTCCTTCGTTGTCTTATGTATTCTCGCAACTCGCACCTAACAATTTAATGATTTTGTATCCCTTCAGGGACTGAGGGTGACTGGCTACTTTCTCTTGCTCCAGATTTCATATATAGGGCTGCCCTTGCTAGATAGCCCAGAATGATGCCATCCACCGTCAACCAATTCAAAGTCGAAATTTAAGCTAGCACCCACTCTGGTTACATCTCTTGAAAAGAATTCGATATTCTCTGTATAAACCCCATCAACCGTGGTGTAGGTACCACCGCCCGAACCAGAAAATGTTTTCTTTTCGGTGTCATAAGCAATCCATTGAAAGCGAGTTCCTGATAATATCTTCATTGTTTTTCTCGGGCGACTGGTATCACGAGATTGGATCTCACCGTTACGCTTTCTTCCAGACATAAGCCATGCACCAGATAAGGCACCTTCCGTACCATTGTCTAAGCGGTGTAATACATCGCCATTACCCACAATACTTAGCGTTTTGGCCGTATATTCAATCTCAAAGCTAACTTCTTGTCCTACCATTTCCGGGTTTTCAGTTGCAAATTCAACTCTCTCCGTCATAGTGTTTCCGTCAAGTGACCAAGTCCCACCGTTGGTACCAATGAAATCGCCAGTAGTTAAATTGTAGGTGGTCACAACTTGGTAGCCTTCTGCAATGATGAGAATTGATCTTGTAGAATCACCTTGTTTGGTAATTCCTTTCATTTCCCATCCTCCTATGATGGATTGTGCTGAGAGATTGAGACCAAGACAGACTAGGAGTAAGGTCAGGAGCTTTTTCATGAGGATTAAGATAGGGAATAATTAAAGACACTTCACTGAGAGTCCAACTTGTTGGATAAAGAGTCTCCTAATGCTTGAGAGGATTCTTCGTTTCGCTCTGAATGATAATGCGAAATTGGATTTACTCACCATTTAGGGTAAGGGTGGAATTTAGATTCGTGTGAGGATGATGAGATTTCCGTCTCCAGGGGAATGACGATTAGAAGTGGAAAGAGCATAAAAAAAGGGAGCATCTCTACTCCCTTCAATTTCATTTACCTCAAGACTCAAGACTTATGTCTCAGATCTTGTATGTCCATCCATAACGATCTTCAATCAAGCCATAACGGATGTTGTTTAGCTCTCTTAAAATGTTTTGGGCAAGCTCACCATTTTCTGGATTAGGTAACTCGAAAACCTCGTCTTCAAAACCAATTTTAGCAATAGGAGCAATGGTTGCTGCGGTACCTACTCCAAAAGCTTCTTGGATGCGACCTTCTTTTGCTGCCTTTACAATTTCCGCAACGGCTACTTGTCTTTCTTCTACTTTCATACCCCAGTCCTTTGTGATTCGTAGAACGGCATCTCTTGTAATTCCTTTCAAGATGGTACCAGAAGTAGGCGCTGTAATTAAAGTATCATCAATCTTGAACATAACGTTCATGGTGCCCGACTCTTCTATGTATTCATGAGTCTTGCCATCTGTCCAGATCAACTGATCGAATCCCTTTTTCTGTGCTTTTAAAGCAGGATAGAGACTTGCGCCATAATTACCACCAGCTTTTGCATATCCAGTTCCACCTTCAAAAGCTCTAGCGTATTCAGTTTCAATCTTAACGCTCACCGGTTTGCCATAATATGCACCTACTGGACAAGTAATGATCATGAATCTGAAGTTCTGTGGAGGACGAATACCTATATACTCATCTGTAGCAAACACGAATGGTCTGATATATAAAGAGGTGTCAGGAGCAGAAGGAACCCAAGCAGCATCTAGCTTCAAGAGCTGTGTTAATCCTTCCATAAAAAGATCTTGCGGTACTTCAGGAATACACATGCGCTCTCCAGAAATATTCAAACGCTCAGCATTAGCTTCTGGTCTAAAGGCAATTACTTCTCCTTCTGGATTTTTGTAAGCCTTCATTCCCTCAAATACTGTAATAGCATAGTGTAAGGTAGCGTTAGCCGGGCTTAGTGAAATCTTTTGATAAGGGACTATTCGTGCATCTTGCCATGCACCATCATAATAGTCCACTAAAAACATATGATCGGAATAAAGTGCCCCAAATGGGATGTTGTTCTCGTCTAATTCTTGAATGCGAGAATTCGCAGTACGCTGTATATCAATAGCTTGTGAGTCGATCATAGCTTCTTTTTTCAGATAGGAGTGCAAAAATACACTTTTGGCGGTCAGATTGCAAACGATTCCCAATCGTTAAAACATTAATAATCAATTAGTTATAAATATAATATTCCAAATAAAATATAAGTGATAACATAAGATTAGCACTCAAAATTCTGTATAGAATCTTGACTACCTAATAAATTATGGGAGAATTATTTCTTCCTTGGTTCCCACTTTACCTCGTCAGCCTTTAGTTCTAAGGCCATTTTTCTTCCTAAAACGAACAGATAGTCACTTAGTCTATTCAAATAACGAATTATCAGAGGATCAACTGTTTCATGATCATTAAGCGCTATGGAGATACGCTCTGCTCTACGGCAAACCGTACGCGCTAAATGTGCAAAAGAAACAGACTGATGTCCGCCTGGTAGAATAAAACTCGTTAAGGCAGGGAGTTCTTCATCCATTGCATCCATTCCAGCTTCTAGCGCCTCAATGTCACTTTCGAAAAGATCTGGTTTCACCACCTTGTCCTTACCTGGTTCAGTGGCTAGATGAGACCCTATGGTAAATAGCCTGTCTTGAATTTCTTTTAAGAAGTCATGTCTTTCGGCATTCACTGCTTGATCATTCAATAAACCGATATAGCTATTCAGTTCATCGATTGTGCCATAGGCATCGATGCGGATATGCGCCTTAGAAACACGAGCACCACCCAATAAAGAGGTGGTGCCTGAATCTCCTGTTTTAGTATATATCTTCAAAGCTTATGCTTCTTCTGTTACTTGTCCTTTTAATGGATTTATTCTGGTTGGGTTCGGATTGATTGTATCAGACTCAACTAGTCCATCTCTTAGCCTTACAATTCTATGAGAGTATTCAGCGATATCATCTTCGTGCGTTACCATAATGATGGTATTGCCTTTATCATGAAGATCTCTAAATAGATCCATGATATCGTAAGATGTTTTAGAATCTAGGTTTCCTGTTGGCTCATCCGCCAAAATAATTGAGGGATCGTTAACCAAGGCCCTGGCAATTGCCACACGCTGACGCTGCCCACCAGAAAGTTCATTCGGCTTGTGGAAAGAACGCTCTCCTAATCCTACACCTGCTAGAGCCGCTTGAGCTCTATCTTCTCTTTCTGACTTACTGTAGCCTGCATAAATCAATGGCAGTGCTACATTTTCTAAAGAAGATGCTCTTGGTAGAAGGTTGAATGTTTGGAAAACGAATCCGATTTCCTTGTTACGTACTTCAGCCAATTCATTCTCAGTCATGTCACTTACATCTTGGCCATTCAAAATATAAGAACCCCCAGAAGGAGTATCTAAACAACCGATCATGTTCATTAATGTGGACTTTCCTGAACCAGAAGGGCCCATAAATGATACATACTCGCCTTGCTCAATGTTAATAGTTACCGATTTGAGGGCGCGAATTGTTTCGCTTCCCATTTGGTATATTTTAGAAATATCTGATGTCTGAATTACACTACTCATACTATTTTGACGTGCGTATTGCCCTAAATGTTTAATACACTACTCTTTAATTACATGAAAGGTTTATGGGTGGCAAAACAATACAAATAAGCGGGATGAAAGAAAAGTCTTTACGTAAACGGAAAACGTAACGGATTAAGGGTTATTCGCTCACCTCACAATAAGTTGTCATCCTTCTTAAGTGTTGTTATCCATTAAGGAGATGAATCACTAGTTCATGACAGTTTTTAGAAGGAGAGACCTTGAAACAGGTTTAGGGTGACGAAATCTAGTCCTTTACGTCATTCCGAACTTGTTTCGGAATCTACTCATATGATTGGAAAAGGCTAGATCTTATAAAATTTTTCCAATCAATCTAAAATTTTTCATTTATGGTAAGAGGGGGGAGTACTTACATGATGTCAAATCAGAAAAGAACAGTCCTTTATATAGGCATTACCAGATCTTATTTCGAGGGTAATCCAACATAAAAACGGCACTTATGGTGGCTTCACTAAAAAATATAAATGCAAAGATTTAGTATATCACGAGGGCTTCACTTCTATCGAGGAGGCTATTGCTCGAGAGAAGCAGCTGAAAAATTGGCATAAGGGCTGGAAATGGAATTTAGTCAAAGAATTTAATCCCGATTTGATGGATTTGAGTGAGAGCATTGGAATTGACTTAAGATTAGATTTGTAGAGTCTTTTTAGAAGGAGACCCTGAAACAAGTTCAGGGTGACGAAATCTCGTCCTTTACGTCATTCCGAACTTGTTTCGGAATCTACTTATTTGGATAGAAGAGCTTTAGTTAGAAGTAGGTGATCGAATATTGATGAGTTTTTGATGATTTAGTCTCGTTATTCATTGAGGAGATGCAAAGTTAATGGGCGGTAGTTTTTAGAATGGGAGACCCTGAAACAGGTTTAGGGTGACGTTATTTTTCGCGCCTCGCACCTCGCACCTCGCACCTCGCGCCTAGTTCCCAAGTTTTTGTAGTCGTACAGCTTCCACCTTCTTAGTGTAGATATAGTTAAAGTCTGCAAAGGCACGTTCATCTAATTGCTCTTGAAGCTTTGATAAAGCGGTTCTTGCAAAAGCACCATAGCCCATCTCTGCACATTGGAGTACATAAGCCTTTCTCAATTCTATACTCTCGGTGTTTACTTGGAGTGCTTTAATTAAGCTGTTATAAACCACTTCTTTATCTGCCTCAATATTCTGCAGTTCTTCAATTGCTGCCAAAGTGCTAAGCTCATCAAAAGCATTCAAGTTGGCAACCGCTATTAGTTGCTCTTGATATGCTGAGTCAGTGAGTTCTCCCTTATTACCCTGAATCTCTAACAAGCGATTTTGAATATTTGCAGTTTCATTATAATCGGCTATCGTTTTGAGCTGATCGATAAATACTTTTAGCTGAGGATCAGTGTAACCTCGTTTTTGAGAATTCTCTATGGATTCAATAGTAAGATCAGCTTGTCCCTGGTCATAGGCCCAAACTGCTTTGAGGAAGTAAGGAAAGCCTGCACCCTGATTATTGGCAACAATAGCCTGCTCAAGTGTAATAAAGGCATCATTCACCTGATTGATATTGTAGAGTAAAATTGCTTTTGCAATAAGCATAAAGGTGCTGTATTGGCTGTTCTTGAAATTGCTTAAGTAGTAATCCAAAGCATTCAAGACTTCGGGACCTGAAGCATTCTGCTTACGCAATGCAGCATTATGTAGATAGAATAGATTTTCTCGATTTAAGAGCGTATCTGCTGCAAGCTCATGTTGAAAATCAATGTCTCGATTCTGTGCATTGGCTAGGGCCTGGCGGTTGATGGCAATATTTATTTCTTCAGGATTTGTGTAGCTAAAAGTAGTGTCAAAGTTGATCGTCTCTGCGAAGTCATAATTCAGCGCAGCCAGGTTGCCTTCGCTTACAATATTACCCGGATTCAACCGAAAATAGACAAGGGCAGAATCGTAATTGGTGTAGCCGTAATGTGCAATGCCCAGGTTGTTTCTTACTTCTTCGCTTTCGAATATCTCTCGCGATTCCATCAGGGCATTCAACTCACGAAAGCTTTCATTTCGCTTGTTGAAAAAACTGGCATATGCTACTCTTGATTTCGGGTTCGAGCTCCCACGTAGTACGGTAAATAATTTATTAATCTCCAATTCCCGCTCAGCCATGCGAGTTAGGCTATAATTCGCTTTAAAGTTGTAGAAGTCGTAAAAGACAGACTGCTGGTAGAACTGATCGGCTAGCAACGGTTTGTCTGACTTTTCTCCCAATGCTGCGAGCATTGCATATTGACCTGCTTTGGCCTGATAATATGGTCTGTTTTCCAGGTAGAAAATACCTGCTAAGAAAAGGGCAAAAGACATTAATCTTACCGTCAACATAGGTGTTCTGAGTCCCTGATAGAAAAATGGCCAGATCTTCATGTTTTCCAAGAGTGGAGGCAAGAAGTTGATAAGAGCATATACATAAAAAGCTGCTCCAAACGCTATATGACTTAAAATGATAAGCCATTCCATTGAGTTCTCAAGAGAATCATTGATGGTGAGTTTGGCAAAAGCCCAAAACCCAAATGTTAAGGCGGTACCTACGGGGTAAATCCAGTTGCGGAAAATGTTAACATTTATTCCCAGGTTCATCGGTTCAACCTTTTCTTTTAAGCTCCAATACCCAGAAAAAATAGAGAGTAATAACAGTGCTTCAGGAGAGATAAAACTCAGATCGAAATTTGTGTTCCCTGTCCGTTGTAAGAAGAGCAGCGTAGGCATGGCAATATAGATGATTCCAGCAATGGCAAAGTGAATCAGTCCGTTTTTGCCTGAAGCCGCACCGTTTGTAGTAATCTTGAAAATGCTGAAGATATTGTCGCCTGCTATGAAGACAATGAATAAGGCTACGAGAATCATAGGGCTTAGTATTCCCCAAGAAATTAAAACCCAATGACCGTATTCAATTTTTTCTGTTGTAAGGATTATAATACCGAGTGATCCGTAAAAGAGCACACTACTACCGAGCCTAATCCAAAATTTTGTACTTGGGTAAAAACTTTGAAAGGTATAAGTGCATAAGGCATATCCCCCAAGAATAATATAGATGATGTAGTCTTGTAAGATGCCCAGTTCCTCTAGTCCGAGTTGGGTGAGCATGAGCACAATTATACCAGACAGTAAGAAATAACTAAACCGCTCTAGATAAGACGCAACGGTAGTGATACTGATCATTGCTAGTGCAAAAACAATGACCAAAATGTTTTCTGGCCAGCCTAGGTATTGAATATCACCTGTATAATATTGCTGCCAGCTCAATAACTGATCTACATAAGCTCCAGTCGCCTCACCATTAATGGTAAAGTAATCGAGCAAGAGGGGACGTGTCTTAAAAGTAGCCTCAACTTGCCAAGGCAGTGCAAGGTTATCTCCAACCCATAGCGCGTAACCAAAAACAAGTAAACAGCCAAAAGCCAGTGCCCAGCTGATGTTCTTAATAACCTTAAGTTGTTTATGATTCACGATTGATTTTTGAGGATAACGTTATCTGTTGACTATGAATTGCGCTTAAGTACTTTTGGTACTTCAAAATGGTTATTACTGTGCTGGGGAGCATTTTTTAAGGCCTCTTCCGTAGCGATTTCTGTTTTAGGAATATCTTCTCTTAATACGTTTTTCTCGAAAGACATGTGCGTTTGAGGCTCTACACCTTCTGTATCAAGCTCATCTAGTTTTGCAACCCAAGTCAAGATTTTGCTTAGGTCTTCTTGCAGCTTTTCTTCTTCCTCCGGTTTTACTTTCAGTCTTGCCAAATGGGCAACCTTGTGTAATGTTTCCTTATCGACTCTCATAAGCTCCCAAATCTACCAACTTCTGGTCAATTACCTCATAAACTTGTTGCTTGAGTCTCTTTACTGCATCGTCATTATTTCCATCGGGCCAAATAGGTCTATGAACATATACTTCTACCAAACCAGGGTGTTGAACCAAAGGCAAACCGTCAGGAAGAATTCTAAAGTTGGTGGGTAATGTTACAGGCACAATGGGTATTTGCTCATCCACGGCCACTCTAAAAGCGCCTTCTTTAAAGCGAACCATTTTAGGTGGGTTTTTGGTATAAATTCCACCCTCTGGGAAGAAGGTCATACTAAAGCCTCTTCTAACCGCTTCTTTTGCATGAATCCAACTGTCATGCCGGCTTCTCATGTTTTCTCTATCTACTAAAACATGCAGTTTTGAGTACATATAACCCCAAATGGGTACTTTCCGAAGGGAAGACTTACCAATGAACTTGAAATTATGATTGATTAACCCCATGGTAGGGATATCCAAAAAGGACATATGGTTGGCGCAAAATACATAGCGTTGTTTCCTGTCTAACCTTTCCTCGTATCTAATCTTTGTTCTGTTTAAGAATAGGAGAAAAAAGAAAATGCGCGCCCAAAGGTGATTCAAAAAAGAAGCCATTTTCTCCAATGGCTTTACAAACATGGCTATTAAAAAAAATGGAAGGAATATGACGAATATGAGACCAAAGACGACCAGTCCATATGCTGAATACACTAAAAGTAATCGCCTCTTCATCTTTTGCGAAGATAGAAGAAAGAGACTATTTTGATAATGACTGAAAAAAGGATTTTTTAAATTTTGGATGAATGCTTTGATAGAAACTTATCACCAAATCAGTTTTCTCTTTAACCTTGGGATACTCATTATATATTTCCCAGAAATTAGTTTTAGGTAGAAAAAGATTTTGAGAGATCTCGTTGAAATCATTTTCCCAAAAACTCATACTGTATTCGTTCAAGAAACCTTGTTCGTTCAATTCATCTTCGAACTCTTCTGAATCTCTGACTCCAATAGCATTTCTGCCACTACCAACTTCATCGAAGTATTGAAAATCTTTAGGAGCGAGAGACCTAAATTCATCTTCAAATGTTTTTGATGCATACTCTATTAGCAGAATACTTGAGAGTTCATGATGAAATAACTGCCTTGTATAGAACTGATCTGCTCCTAGAGATTTTAGATAGACAGTTTTGAGTTCACTGCTGTACGTACCCCAATAATCAATACCCTTGAATTTAAACTCGAAGAACCAAACCAATTTGAGTTTTAGTTCCTTTCTGAGCTTATTGGGATATTTGAGGTATTCTTTATCTATTATTGCGGATAAAAGACCGCAGTCAAAGTCTTCGAAATTCTGAGATTGGAGATCGTCCAATTGCCATCCTGAAGGTATCTGCTCTTCAATGTTCTCAACAATAACGTCAAGGCCAAAAGAATACTTCCTGTCAACACAAGTTTGAGCATTTAACCAAAACATTCTAGAGAGAAAGAAAAGAATCAGTATTGTTCTCATTCATCAATAATTACTAGGTCAGGATTAAAATGTTCAAAAAAGAATTGTAAATGGTAATATCTCTATGCCACTAAACTCATTTATCTTTTTTGTATGAAGTACCTCAAGCACACCCTAGTTGTATTAAGTCTATTTCTTTTTATTGGATGTACACCTGCCTCAAAAACTGCCGAGGATATTCTGGGTAATCCTGAATATTTGGCCATGTCATTTGGAGGTTATCGCCAATCGTCTAGAGATATTGTACCTACCGTAGACCAGCTGAAGGAAGACATGCGTATTCTCAATGCCATGGGTGTAAAGCTGATTAGAACCTACAATACTCAGCAGTTTGGTCAGGCAAAGAATCTCTTGGAGGCAATTGAAGAGCTCGAAAATCAGGATTCTTCATTCGAGATGTACGTTATGCTAGGTACTTGGATTGAATGTGAAGGAGCGTGGACCGATAATGCGGATCATACTAAAGGGAATATTGAGAATAATATGGCGGAGCTGAATGCGGCTGTGGAAATGGTAAATCAGTATCCAGATATTGTCAAGATAATAGCGGTTGGTAATGAAGCCATGGTACAGTGGGCTGTTGGTTATTTTGTAGAGCCTGAAGTGGTGCTAGATGGAGTGAATTACTTGAAAGATTTACGCGCTAAAGGTGAGATTCCCACAGAAACGTGGATTACCAGCTCAGACAACTATGAGTCTTGGGGAGGAGGTTCAAGCGCTTACGATAAACAAGGGTTGGTTGACCTCATGGAGGCGGTGGATTTTGTCTCACTACACACTTATCCTTTTCATGATTCGCATTATAATCCAGCATTCTGGGCAGTTCCCGAAGATGAAATGGGTTTGAGTAAAGTAGAGCAAATTGAAAAAGCCATGCTTCGCGCCAAAGAATATGCCCATTCTCAATACATGAATGCTAAGAACTTTATGAATAGCAAAGGAATTGATAAGCCTATTCACATAGGAGAAACGGGTTGGGCAAGTATTGCTGCATCTTCCTATGGGGCTACCGGTTCTAAGGCTGCAGATGAGTATAAGGAAAAGCTATACTTTGAATTGATGAGAGAGTGGACCAAGGAAGAAGGTATGTCTTGCTTTTATTTTGAGGGGTTTGACGAACGTTGGAAGGACTCTAGGGATTCGCTCGGTTCGGAAAATCACTTTGGTTTAATCAAGCTAAATGGACAAGCTAAATATGCTCTCTGGGATTGGGTGGACGAAGGTAGATTTGAGGGGCTAACTCGTGACGGAAAGGCCATAACCAAAACTTATGGAGGTGATAAAGCAGCATTGATGAAGGATGTCCTTAATCCTCCTACAATTGAGGAGGTTGGTATTCTAGAAATTGCTACTAAGAATGAAGATCGAGCAGCAGGAGAGAAGGTAGAAGAATCGGTATATGTCTTAGTCTCGGAAACAATGGATCCTAAATTAAATTCAGAAATGACCTACCCGAATTCAAACATCAAATTGAATGCTTGGGAGGGCACCTGCAGTATTGAGATGGATTTAGAAGGTGTAATCACTTTAAGCACAGGAACTGGCGAATGGTGGGGTAGCGCCTTTGGGCTTATGGGTAAAGGTGAAGATCTTACTGCATTCAAAAATGGTAATCTCCATTTTGAGATTCGCGGAGATACAAAATCGACTTTTAGCATAGGTTTCCAAACGGGTACTTTTGCAGGTGGAGACCAAGTAAATAATGGGCTATTGATCGGCCCAAACCAATCTTTGCAAATAAATGAAGAATGGACAGAAGTGACTTTATCTCTATCTCAATTAGATCAAGGAGCTAACTGGTCTGATGTGACCGCTCCACTCTTTTTCTTGGGCGATTCAAATTTTGATGGTAAAGAAATTCAGATTAAGAATATCTATTATACCAGAGACTAGAATATTACTTGTTAATCATATGAAGAGCGGCTTTATAGACGTAGTCCCAATAAGCGTCTTTTAGCTCTTCAGAAAAAGTAGCTTTTTCTAAAGCATTGTGCATGTGCTGAAGCCAATGCGTAGCTTCTTCCTCGCCAATTTGCCATTGGAAATGCCTACGTCTCAACATGGGATGTCCTCTTTCGTCAGTATAGGTTTGTCGCCCACCTAATACTTGAATTAAAAATAGCTTTAGTCTGTTTTTAGCAGGTTCAAGATCTTTTGGATAAAGCTTTCTAATCAAAGGATCTTCCGCAACGCCCTCATAGAAATCATCTACTAGTTTGAGAATATTCTCTTCACCAATTTGATCGTAAAGGGTCGATTGCTCTTCTTTCATTTTGCTGATAAAAAAGGGTTGATTACTGCTTATTTTTTGAGTCTAAGAACCTCTGCGTCAACCTGAACTTGTTTTAGCGTCTCAGTCAATTAGAACTAATTTAGAATCACTATTCAAGTCATTCATGATCTTATTACTCACTCTTCAAGATTTTCTATTCATAAGATGCTGAAACAAGTTCAGCATGACGTCTGAATGAAGTTATATATTATTCAAAGCCTGACTTAAATCTTTTATCAAATCATCTGGGTTTTCAATCCCTATTGAAATTCGAACCAGTGCCGGGGTAATATTATTCTTTAATCGGTCGGCCTCAGCCATGTTTGAGCTACTCATCGTGTAAGGATGCGATGCTAGCGTCTCAGTACTCCCAAGCGAGATGGCAAGATGAATAAGCTGGAGGCTGTTTAGAAAGGCAAAGGCTTCCTTTTCTCCCCCTTTAACATCAAAGGCCATCATGGCGCCTGCCGATTTTTGCTGTTTTTTGAATATGCTATGTGCTGGACTACCCTCTTCTAATAGATCCAGATAATACACCTTGCCCACCTTAGGGTGTTCATTCAAGAATTTGGCCACGATAGCCGCATTAGCTGCTTGCTTCTCCATGCGTAAACCAACCGTTTCTAAAGACCTAGTGAGTAACCAAGAGGTGAATGGAGAGGCCATGCAACCGAGATTACTTCTCATCTTTTTTATCGATTCCAATAATTCCATCTTCCCTGAACAAGCACCAGCAATTACATCGCTATGGCCACCAATGTACTTGGTCGCTGAATAAAGAATGATGTCAAACCCATGAGCTAAGGGATGCTGAAAGACTGGGCCAAGGTATGTGTTGTCCGCTGCGAGTATTGGTTGAATATTTTGCGTGTTCAAATGTGTCTGGACTTTTCCAATCATTTCAAAATCTGTTAAGGACAGGGTAGGATTGGCTGGTGTTTCCATGTAAATCATTTTGAGGTTTTGGGCTCTCGGATGATTTAGAATAAGCTCTTGAATCTCTTGTTGAGCGTGTGTTGAATCAAACTCTACAAACTGCACATCAAATTCTGTGAGTATACCTTTTACGAATTTGTCTGTTCCTCCATAAAGAGGGCTGGATAAGGCAATGAGATCTCCTGCTTTGCAGAATGTTAAAATCGCAGTAGATATAGCGGCCATGCCAGACTCAAAGAATGCGCTGTCATCGGCACCGTCTAATTGTGCCAATCTATATTCAGCAGACACTAAATTTGGGTGGTTCAATCGGGTGTAGATTAGGTTTTTATTCCGTTCATCTAGACTTGCACCGTCTTTCTGAGTATTGAAAAATGCTTTACCCTCTTCGGCCGTGTTAAACTTAAAAGTAGAGGTCTGGTAAATTGGGTTTTTAATTGAATTCATAGCATTGGCGGGATCATGTCCACCAACTATGCTTAAGGTTTCGGCACTAAACTGCCCGCTTAAATCTTTCTTCATTATTTAATTGCTCTCACCTTTAAAGAGGTGCCTTCTTGACTAATTACTTTGACTTTTTCGCCCTTTTCAATGTATTCACCGCGCGTGTAGGCATCATACACTTCATCTTCAATTTCAATTCTTCCGCTGGGTCTCAATATGGTAATAGCCTCTCCTTCTTGCCCTACGAGTTCTTCTTTATAAGAAGTCGCAACATAGCCATCTGATTTTTTCTGTGTTGTAACCAAAGCTACACGTTGAAACATTTTTGATTTAGTGAGTCGATAGCCAAGGACAATGAGTAGTAAGATTGACCCGAAAATTCCTACGCCCACCACAGTTGCCGCTGTTGTAATCTCTTCTGACGGAACAAAGTCAAAGTTGAAGTTATCATTGCCCAGCATGATAAAAATTAGAGCACCAACGGTACAGGCAATCCCAGCAATCCCCGCTATTCCGAAGCCGGGTATTACAAATACCTCCAAGGCAATTAGTGAAATTCCAACAAACAGCGCTGCAATTTCCCAGTTGGCTGCAAGGCCATTGAGATAATAGGGAACTAAGTAAAGCACCAATGCAACACCTGCAGCGGATAGCGGAAATCCCACACCAGGGGTTTGCAATTCAAAGAAAATACCACCGGTGATAACAAGAATTAATAAGCTGCTGACAACAGGGTTAAAAAAGAAGGCAATAATCTTTTCAGTTCCTCCTAGTTGATATTCAATCAATTCATAATCTACAATCTCATTTTTCTCTAGAATATCTAGAATACTCGCCACCTCTAATTCGCAATAGCCATTTTCAATTGCTTCTGAAGTAGTGAATGTGATGATTTTGCCTTCCTCAGTAACACCTTCAATTTCAACGCGGTCATCTACCATACCTTCAGCGATTAAAGGGTCACGGCCAGTTTCTTCGGCAGTAGAACGCATTATGGAGCGGAAATAGGACTGATACTTGTCTGGTGCTTGTGAACCATCAGCACCATTTACCACCGTGGCGGCACCAATGTTGGCCCCAGGAACCATGTAAATACTGTCACAGGCAATAGAAATGAGTGCACCTGCCGAGGCTGCATCATTATTGATGTATACCCAAACAGGTTTTTCATAATCTAGTATTCGGGTTCGAATATCGTTGGCGTCATTAACAGCTCCGCCATAGGTGTCCATGTCAATAATCACCAAGTCGGCATCTTCGGCAGTGGCTTGGTCCAAGGCGAGTTCAACATAGCGATTCATTCTTGGATCAATGTTGTCTCGAATCTCCATCACGAATACGCGCATGGTGCCCTCTTGGTAATTGGCCTGCTCCGCTGAATATGCAGCAAAGCCAAGCAGCAAAATGGCACTTAAATAAATGCTTCGGATGATGTTCTTGTATGCTTTGATCCCCACTTTTATACCCTATTTTTGTTTCAAATTACAAAGAAAGGCCTTGCCTAAACAGTTGACTCCCTTTTTTTCAATAGAATTTGGTTCTCCCATTTGGGATATTCGTTCCAATGGTAAGCATATACTCATTTCTGAACGGAATGATGATGCACAACAGGTGCTTTTTTCTCTATTCGACATGGCTGCACAGACTTTTATGTGGGATCAAATTACGTTTGAAGAAGAATGGTGGGTTCGTTTGGTTTTCCTAGGGAAGGAAGTTGCTGTCTTTCAAACTTTTAATGATACTCAGGATATTGAAGTACAATCAATTTTCGCAATTGATTTAGAAACTACTGAAGGGCTTTGGCAGAAAGAAGAATGTCGATTTGTTCAGGCCACTAATGACAATGTCAAGTTGCTGGCTGCTGATGAGAAGGAGTTGATCCTGAACCTCAAAACTGGAAAAGTAGATGATAGATTTATAAATATTGAGGCAGCATCTGCATCTCAGTATCCTTCACATTACGAGGACAGTTCTAGTCATTTCAAAACGCTAAAGAAATTTCTTTCTAAGCATATATCTATGGAATGCTCAGGTGCTTTTGAATATTATCAGAGCAGTGAGGTTTTTATTATTTCTGCAAATTTTGGTGGCGAAACAGGCTATTCGAACTATCTTTTCGTATTTAATACTGGAGGAGAACTGCTCCTTCACGAAATTCTAGATGAAGAATTAAAGGGGCTTGCTTCAGGAACGTTTTTTATCGTCAATCGAGAGCTTATATTTGTTAAAGGAAAAAAGGAATTGCTGGCCTACAGCATTTAACTAATGAGGAAATATCTGAGCATTGTATTATTGGTTTTAATGGTTGCTGCTGTTCAAGCGCAAACCGATTCTTTAGGTATTGAAGAGGTTGATGGGAAAATCTTTGTTGTCCATAAGGTTCAATCTAAGCAAACCCTATATTCCCTAGCAAGGCGCTATAAGACATCCGTAACTGAAATCAATAAGAGTAATCCTGCATTAGCTAGTGGTCTACAAGTAGGCCAAACTTTGAAGATTCCGTTTGGGGGAGAATTACCAAGTGCTCAGCCAAAAACCACAACTGTAGTTGAAACGCTAACTCATAAAGTAGCAGAGGGTGAAACGCTATTTGCTATTTCTAGAAAGTATAGTGTAAGCGTAACTCAGATTAAGGAATGGAATGGCCTTAGCTCTAATTCGCTGAATCTAGGGCAAGAGCTCAAAATTGAACAAGAGTCTGAGCTGGAATTAATGGAGGGTGAAGGAGAAACCAACGCTGCAATTGGAGTTGCGGTTGAAACGGTTGCCGATCCTCAAACCGAAGAAGAAGCTCAGATAGAATCAAAGGAAGAGGAACAAGTAGAAGAGGTAGCTGTAGCAGAACCTGAACCTGTTACTTACGATGGCACACCTTTCAACTCAATTGAGATCCAAGGCCTAGCCGAAGTTATTGAAGAGGAGAACCCATCAGATAAATATTTCGCCCTGCACAAAACAGCTAAGGAAGGTACTGTAATTAAGGTGAAGAACCTTATGAACGATCTAACTGTCTACGTGAGGGTAATCGGAAAACTCCCTGAAACTACTGAGAATGAAAACTTGCTTATCAAATTAAACCAGAAGTCATATCAGCATTTAAAAGCCATCGATAAGCGCTTTAGGGTGCAGCTCAATTATTTTCAATAGATGTCTGTTGCTGAATTCGAGGACTTTCGGGCTTTTCTTGACTCGAAGGTAGATCAGTACAACCAACCTAGTTTTATAGATCCAGATCCTATTTCAATCCCCCATGCTTATACTAAGCTACAGGATATAGAGATTACCGGTTTTTGGGCAGCTATTCTGGCTTGGGGTCAACGTGTCACCATTATCAATAAGTGTAAAGAGCTGTTTAAGATGATGGACAATGCTCCGCACGATTTCATCCTAAATCATTCTGATGATGATCTTAAGCCACTTCTCAAGTTTAAACATCGCACCTTCAATGATATTGATACACTCTACTTTGTTGAGCGATTAAAGCATTTCTATTTAGCACATGATTCTTTAGAAAAGGCTTTTACACTTGGTATGAGAGACGGAGACGAGCATATGGAAAATGGTCTGATTCGTTTCCATGAATTATTCTTTGAGTTGCCTGATGCACCACATAGAACAAAAAAGCACATAGCAACGCCATTAAGAAAGTCAGCTTGCAAACGAATTAATATGTATTTGCGTTGGATGGTGCGCCAAGACAATAATGGGGTCGATTTTGGGCTTTGGAGGCAGATTAAACCAAGCCAGTTGGTATGCCCGTGCGACCTTCATGTGGAACGCGTGGCGCGTAGGTTTCAGCTCATCACGAGAAAACAAATGAACTGGCAGACGGCACTCGAACTAACCCAGAGCTTAAAGAAATATGATATTGAAGATCCTGTGAAATACGACTTTGCCTTATTCGGTTTGGGGATAGAGGAGAAGTATTAAAAGAATTAAGAATTAAGAATTAAGAATTAAGAATTAAGAATTAAGAATTATCTTATTTCTATCAGTCTTTTAACGGTTTATCCCAGTGTTCATGCTTCAAATGAAACTCATTCTTTAGAGATCCATTTTCACCAATAACCTAATAACTCAGTAACCTAATTACTAACTCCTCCAGCTGCTTGGGTCTTTTCTCCATTCTTCTAGCGAAGCTAGATCAGACTCTTTTACGAAACCTAATTCCTTAGCTTTCTCCAGCATTACAGAGTAATTACTTAAGGTATGCAGTTGAATGTTTGCATTCGCAAAGTTTTCATCAGCCACTGGAAATCCATAGGTAAATATGGCGACCATCCCTAAAATCTCGAATCCAGAGGCTCTCAAGTCAGCAGCAGCCTTAAGAGAGCTACCACCCGTAGAAACAAGGTCTTCCACCACAATTACCTTTTGGCCTGGCGTCACTTTTCCTTCAATCAGGTTAGTCATGCCATGCCCTTTTGGCTTAGAACGTACATAGATAAACGGAACACCCAATGCCTCTGCTAGTAGAGCGCCTTGTGGAATACCCGCAGTGGCAACTCCTGCTACAGCCTCATACCCTGGAAATAGGGCTTTGGCAGCTTCGGCAAGTTGCTCTTTTATATAAGTTCTTATTTCAGGATAGGAAAGCGATAAACGATTATCACAATAGATTGGCGATTTCCATCTAGAGCTCCAAGTGAAAGGATTCTCTACACTGAGTTTGATGGCTTCTATTTGAAGTAGATCAGATGCGACTTTTAGTGCGGTTTCTTTTTCATTTTGGATTTTTCCCATGTCGCGAATTTAAGTGAATTTTTTTCTCAAAAAATCTGATCCTTATCATTCACCACCACAAAGAATTTTTCCATATTGTTACAGAATCAGATCCCAAATGCGGATATACATTAAGGACAAGCCTCTTAGAATAAAAAAGCCCGAGAAAATGGGGCTTGAATCAGATTATGATGAAGTTATTCATGATGATGATTTTTTAATAAATGAACGCCTTTTTAGAGGGAAGCTTCTGATTACCAATGCAAACAGGGGTACCATAAAGTCCATTCTCTTCATTCTTCATAATAAAAAACTCAAGTCATTAGATTCGGTTACTGTCATCACAGATCATTATGATGAGGCGATTGAGTATATCAAAAGTAAATTTAGGATCATTAAAGCCGCAGGAGGTGTGGTGGCGGATGAGTCGCGGGTGTTGATGATTCATAGGTTAGGCATGTGGGATTTCCCAAAAGGCAAAATAGAAGGCAAAGAAAGTGTTTCTGAAGGTGCGCTGCGCGAAGTTGAAGAGGAGTGTAATATAAAGGTGGAGCTCCAAAACAAGGTTTGTGTTACTTGGCACACCTACACTAAAGGGAGTCAGAGCATTCTCAAGAAGACTACTTGGTATCAAATGAGATGTCTGGATGATTCAAAAATGAAACCTCAGGCGGAAGAAGGGATTGACGATGTTAAGTGGATGGATCAGAGTCAAATTAATGTAGCGCTTTACAATGCCTACCAATCTATTCAATATGTCTACAAGAAATTCAAGAAAACTACAAAGCTCAAAGATACTCAGAGCGCATAAGGCAGGTATTTCTCTACTGCACCACCGTAGCGGTGCACTTCTCTAATAATACTAGAATTCACTGAAGCAAGTTCAGGCGAGGTAATAAGAAATACGGTTTCTAAGCCCTTATTTAAATCTCTATTCACCTGTGAGATGCTATTCTCATATTCAAAGTCTGTTGTGTTTCTCAATCCCCTTAAGACAAACTTTGCATCATATTCCGTGGCCAGTTGTGCGGTAAGTCGGTTATAGACAACAACAGACACTGCTGGAATGTCTTTAAAAGTGTCATTGATTTTCTGCTCCATAAATTCGATGTCGAAATAGCGATTGGCCTTTTTACTATTATGGCCTATGCACACCACAATCTCATCAAACATTTTAAGTCCTCTCAAAACAATGTCTTCGTGGCCTTTTGTAAAAGGGTCGAATGATCCTGGAAACAGTGCAGTTTTTTTCATGACTAAGACTTATGCATTTGAAAGTACCTCAAAATACTCATGAGGCTCCAACTCATTAAACACCGGATGTATGGCAATGTTATCTGGCCGGCTTCCTAGCTCTATGTTTTTGAAGTACTTTTTCAGTAGCGGCAGGTTCTTATCAACCTGTTCTTTTACGCCATATAGAATAACAGGGGTGTCTTGTCCCTCTTCACTAAACTGCTTAATGCTTAAGAGCAATAGCTTTATAAACTGATTCTGATCTCTAAAGGCAAATTGATTATAAATGGCAATCCTGTTCAAATTGAAACCTGCCAAGAGTATTTCTTTCGCATTTATGGATACATATAGACTATTCGCTCGTTTGGCCTTAAGCGGAGTTTGAATTGCTCTTAAAAAAGCAACACTCTGGTGATTGGTATAAAGCGAAATCTTAGGGTAGCGCTTCTTAAACCACGCTTTAACTTCTTGTTCAAAACCGAAGCCTACAGCTACGCCATAGTTGTCCATGTGTTTAAAATGGAAATCAGAATTGTCTGGAATTCCCTCATTAAGTCTCACGTACGACTTAACCATTTGCTTATCGAATACAGGCATGGGGACTAAAGCAAAAAGCTTATTCCTGAATACGATTTGAATCTCATTCCAAAAACCAGCCGCTACTAAGATGTGATCTTCATAAATATCCTGAAGGTTGTCAGCAATAGATTTGTCTTGGCTAAATGGTCTGTTTTCTAAGAGGAGCAATCTCTTCTTGCGAATATCGAAGACCGTGATTTGGCATGCACTCTCAGAAATGAAAAACGAAAGACGATAGTGATCTATGCGATCAATATCTAGTCTTTCATCTTTTATAGCAAGTATTTGCTCTGTATCGGCAGTACGCACGGTTTACCAGTTACCGGCCGTTGTAATGTCTGTTCTTGAACCGAATCTTAATGGCCTTCTTCTTTCGTTGTCAGCATCGTCAGTTCTTGTTCTATCAAAAGGATATGTATCTGCTACTTCTATGTAGTCCACATTAACTCCTGATCTAATCGAATCTTTTGCATAAAGAGAGAAATACTTACCCGGTGCGTGAGGTAGCTCAGGAAGCTTCTGTGGAGACATGTTTCCCATGATAGAATCTTTTACATACACAGATCCGATTGTATCATAAATGAACTCAGATTTCTCTGCGCCATAAGCGAGCATAGTAATTTTCTCAGTTCTCTGAACCAGGAAGATCTTACCCGTATCCACATAAGAAATTAGTTTTTCCCAAGAGTCGGCATAATCACCGTAGGTACCTTGGTAAGCAGCTTGCACGTCTCTAATGAGCTCGAGCTTAGCTTTTACTTGGTTTTCAACTCTCTCTATTTCTTTTGCTTGCTCGATTGTTGCATCAATGCTGTCATACAAAAGGTATCCAATAGCCACTGCAGCTAGAAGAAAAACGATAGTCAGTATCTTAGTCAGGTTCATTTTGAAGGTTGAATTTTTACTAAATAACTAAATAATTAGGTAATCTGGAATAATCGAATCGCTATTTTATGGATAATTAATGAAATTTGAAATAACCATTTAGATTAATAAGCTCCTTAATTCCATTTACCGGCTGCAGAACGTAGTGCAATGAATCTTTATTCTTCGATTTAAGTTGTTCTAAGTCGTAGAAACCTAGTTTTGTCAAGATTTGGTCTTCATGAGGCATTTCCGGGTCCTCACCCAATTTTATTCTACCACCGGTTTCTTGCACCTGAAAAAATAATTCGATGCCATGGAGGGGAGGGTCAAGGTATTCATGCACGAATAGGAATTTCCCTACGCTTACTTCAAGACCGGTCTCCTCCAAGAATTCTCTCTTGAGGGCTTCGTGAGCATTCTCGCCATATTCCATTCCACCCCCTGGTGGTGCCCACAGCGAGCCGTTTTTTCCTAAGGCCTTATGGTGAACAAGCAAGAGGGTGTTTTCTCTTTCTAAAATACCACATACTCTAACGCGGAGTTTCTCTCCATAGAGTTTGTTAATTTGATCGGTAGTAGAAGACATAAGCTATTGGCTATATTTGCCGAAAATTGCAGCATGATAAAGGTATTTAATCCCAATTTTAAATCAAGGGTTGAGAAGTTCTTAGAGCGCCAGCATTTTATGAAGTTGGTAGGTTTTAACTTGAACGTGATTGCGGAAGGGAGGACTGAGGGGTTTCTAGACTTATCTCAAGAGCATCAGCAACAAACTGGGCTTGTGCACGGTGGCGTTACGGCAACCTTAGCGGATATTGTTGCTGGATTTTCGGCATACACGGTAGTTCCCGAAGATCAACATGTGGTAACCGGAGAGATAAAGATCTCTTACTTTGCCCCTGGTAGAGGAGATAGATTACACGCCATAGGTTGGGTGGTGAAGCAAGGAAAGAAAATGAATTTTTGTGAGGCAGAAGTTTGGGATGTGAGGGGAGAAGAGAGAACATTAATTGCGAAAGCCACTACCACTATGGTTACCTTGTTTCCAGAAGATATTGCCAAAAGAAAGAAATAATTGGCCAAACCCTCAGATATACTCAAGTCCAAATTTCCTTTTGAGCCTACCGCTGGTCAGGCGCATTTGTTTGAGCTGTTCGATGACTTTCTGCTGAAGAAAGAAGCGCATAACCCAGTCTTGGTATTAAGGGGTTATGCCGGAACAGGAAAGACAACAGTTGTTGGGGCAATTGTTAAAATGCTGCCTTTTTTCAACTATCGGTATGTATTAATGGCACCTACAGGTAGAGCGGCCAAAGTAATGTCGGGTTACACCCAAAGAACGGCCTTCACTATTCATAAGAGAATTTTTCAGCAGATAGGTAAGCCAGGTGAAGGGTTTCAGTTCAAAAGACAGAAGAACTATAATAAGAACTCACTTTTTATAGTAGATGAGGCCTCTATGATTTCTTCCAAGTCGGAGTTTGGTCAGAAGTCATTGTTAGAAGAACTTTTCGACTATGTATTCTCGCAGCCGGGAAACCGACTACTATTAATTGGAGATGTAGCGCAATTACCTCCAGTGGGTTCAAATGAAAGCCCTGCCTTAGAAAAAGACTATCTGCAGGGTACTTTCAAAAGTGAAATTCAGTCTTTAGAGCTTACCCAAGTAATGAGGCAAGAGGAGGAATCTGGTATTCTCTTTAATGCCACACGTTTACGAGAAATTCTACACCAAGAGAAGCCATTAATTAAGATGGCCACCAATCGTTTTCCTGATATTTATAAAATGACGGGTGAAAAGCTGGAGGATGGCTTACGGTATGCTTACGACAAATACGGGACTGAAAATACAGCGATTATTTGCCGGAGTAATAAGAATGCTGTGCAGTACAACCAGTACATCCGAAGAGCCATCCAGTTTAGAGAAGATGAATTAGAGGCTGGCGATTTTTTAATGATTGTGAGAAACAACTATCACTTCTTACCAGAAAATACTCCTGCTGGGTTTTTAGCGAATGGCGATTTTGTTGAAGTGCTTAAAATCATTCGATTCGAAGAGGTATATGATTTGAGATTTGCTTCATTGAGGTTAAGACTTCTGGACTATCCTGACCAAGAACCTTTTGAAGCGAAGGTACTTCTGGATACGCTTTATTCGCCAGAGGCCTCATTGAAGGATAAAGCTTATCGTTCGCTATACGAGCAGGTGGCGGCAGATTATGCTGACATTGAGACCAAGACAGAACGGATGAAAGCCATTAAGAAAGACCCTTATTTGAATGCTTTACAAGTGAAATTTGCCTACGCATTAACCTGCCATAAATCTCAAGGAGGCCAGTGGGATGCTGTTTTTGTAGACCAAGGTTACCTCACCGAAGAAATGGTAGATCAAGACTATATCAGATGGTTATATACTGCCATTACCCGGGCGAGTAAAGAGCTTTTTCTAGTCAATTTTCACAAGAGATTCTTCGCCTAGAGCGCTTTTGAAGCACCTAGTGCAATAAAGGCCCAGCCCACAATAAAGGCTAATCCGCCAATGGGAGTTACGGCTCCCAACCAAGTAATGTTGGTGAGGGAAAGTGTATAGAGGGACCCACTGAAAATGAAAATACCTACTATAAAACAGATGGCAGCCACATTGAACTGGCTCTGATCATAATTGAGCATAAGAATGCCCAATAGAAATAAGGCAATGGTGTGATAAAACTGATATTTCACCGCAGTTTCGAAAGTATCTACTCTGTTATTTGTTTTGAGTGTCGACTCTAGTCCGTGAGCGCCAAAAGCTCCAATACCTACTGATATAGCTCCAAGTATTGCAGCTAATATAATTACCGTTTTTCCTGTCATTGTGTTGGATAGTTTCTTGCACCAAAAATAGCAGATCCAATTCTTACCATGGTGCTTCCCTCATCACAAGCGATTTTATAATCTCCTGTCATTCCCATGGACAATTCCTCCAGTTGCACATTCGGGAGATCAAGACTCGATTTCAAACTTTCAAATAGCTCCTTGAGTCCAGTAAATTCTTCTCTTACCTGGTTGGTATTATCCGTATTGGTTGCCATACCCATAAGGCCGCTAATTCTAATGTTACTGAGCGTTTTCAGTTTATCGCTTTCGAGTAGTTCTAATAGCTCTGACTCACTGAGCCCAAACTTTGTTTCTTCTTTAGCAATGAATACCTGCAGTAAGCAGTCAATGATACGGTCGTTTTTTGCCGCCTGCTTGTTTATTTCAACCAATAAACGCTCACTGTCAACAGCATGAATGAGCTGAACGAATGGGGCAATATACTTTACTTTGTTTCGCTGTAAGTGGCCAATCATATGCCATTGAATGTCTTTTGGGAGTTCTTCTGCCTTTCGGGCCAATTCCTGAACTTTGTTTTCGCCAAAGTCTCTTTGTCCGGCCTCATAGGCCTGTAACAAATCTTCATTTGGCTTAGTCTTACTCACAGCTACGAGCTTGGCTTTTGTGCTGCTCAGCTCTTGATTAAAGTGTTCTATACTCTGCTTAATACTCATTTGACGGGATAACACATGAATTTAGATTTATGTTATCTTTGGTCTGTTCATCGCGGTCAAAGTTAGTAGAAATTAGGCTAGAAGAGCAGTCGAGAATAGTTGAATTTATATGCCTATAATAGGATCAATCTTAAAAAAGGGAATTAAGCTTAGAGAGACTTTGGAGCAAGATTTTACGGCTCCATATGATCTTCAAAAGAAGGAGCTATCGAAATTATTGATCAGCGCCAGAAACACGCAATTCGGGAGAGCCTACAACTTCCACGAGGTATTGGAGCAATTTAGAAGCTTTGGCACTTATGATTTCTTTGAAGCCTACAGAGCCAACGTTCCGATTTACGATTATGATAAAATGAATGAGTATTGGTGGACTAAAATTCGCGATGGCGATGATGATGTCTGCTGGCCGGGTAATACCAAGTTCTTTGCACTAAGCTCAGGCACTTCTGGCGCCTCTTCCAAATATATTCCCGTTACCAAAGACATGATCACGCAGATTAGGAAGAGTGGAACACGGCATGTCTATACATTGTCTAAGTACGACTTGCCTGATAAGTTCTTTCAATCTGGTATGCTTATGCTAGGAGGTAGTACTGCGCTTAACTTCTCTGGTAATTTCTATTATGGAGATTTAAGTGGAATCACAACGGGACAATTACCACTTTGGGTACAAGGGTTTTCAAGACCTTCACCTAAAATTAAAAAGCAGAAAGATTGGGAAACCAAGCTGCAAGAAATTGTAGATAATGCTCCCAAATGGAATATTGGGATGCTTGCGGGGGTTCCTGCTTGGATGACAATTCTATTAGAAAGAATTATTGAGCGATATGGCGTTAAGCATATCCATGAGATTTGGCCCAATTTGGGCGCATATGTACATGGAGGTGTCGCTTTCGAACCTTATAAAAATTCCTTTGATCAGCTCTTAGGGAAGCCACTTCATTACATAGATACATATTTGGCCTCTGAGGGCTTTATTGCTTTTCAGAATGGCCCCGGTAGAACGGGTATGCGCATGATGTTGAATGGCGGTATTTTCCATGAGTTTGTACCATTCAATGAAAAGAACTTTGATGAAGATGGACAGATTAGAGAAAACGCTGAATCGTTAATGATAGATCAGGTGGAAGAAGGCAAGGAGTATGCCTTATTGATTTCTACTGTGTCTGGTGCTTGGCGTTATCTCATTGGCGATACAGTAAAATTTACCGATAAGTTCAATTCTGAGGTGATCATCACTGGAAGAACTAAGCATTTTTTAAGCCTTTGCGGAGAGCACTTGTCTGTTGATAATATGAATTTGGCTATTCAAAAAGCAAGTGGAGAGCTGGGCTTTGCAGTAAAAGAATTTACAGTAACAGGTAAGCCTGATGATAAACTTTTCTCACATCATTGGTATGTAGGCACAGACGATCATGTAGATGCTGAAGTCTTGAAGAAGGTAATTGATAATCATTTAAAGGAACTGAATGATGACTATGCCGTTGAAAGAAAGCATGCACTAAAAAACATAGAACTAGATGTTTTACCGACAGAAGTGTTTTATGATTGGATGAAATCTGAGGGAAAATTCGGTGGTCAGACTAAGTTCCCAAGGGTATTAAAAAAGGAAAAACTAGAAAGTTGGCTATCATTTTTAGGTAAGATGGCTTAATCAACAATGGATATTATTCTTAATGGGCTGGGTTTTGGTCTTTTACTTTGCGTTTTAATAGGCCCAGTGTTTTTTGCGCTACTTCAAAATTCAATAGAAAAAGGTTTTTGGCCAGGTTTCTTTATGGCCGTGGGTATAGCCATTAGCGATGCCTTGTATATAGTGGTTACGTATTTGGGTATCTCACAGTTAATTGAAAACCCATCTTTTAACATGTGGCTTGGAGGAATTGGCGGAGGAATCATGCTAATCTTTGGAGTAATCTATATTGCTAAACCCATTCCAAGCAAAGGTTTAAAGCAGCTGCATGCTGAAGAAACCAAGTGGTTTCAGCAGATACTTAAAGGCTTTGCACTCAATGGTATTAACCCATTTGTATTAATATTCTGGATAGGTATCATCAGTAAGGTAACCGTTGACTTTCAATACACGACAAACGAAGCCATTACCTTCTTCTCTGTTTTGATTTTGACCGTTTTTGGAGTGGATGTCTTGAAAACGTATTTCGCTACAAAATTAAGTGAGATTGTTACGCCCAAGTTTATGAGAATTATGAACCGCGTGGTGGGCATTGCCCTAATTCTCTTTAGCATTCGTTTATTCAATTACGTACTCGTAGGATTTGGTATAGATCTTTTTGCTTAAACCCTTTTAGCATACAGCGGTTATTTGAATGTGCAAACCACACTATTCATGAAAAAGCTCCTCCTAATCAGTTCTCTCGTTCTTTTTTTCTCATTTGATGCATGGTCTCAAACCACGGGCTTAGCGGAGTTTAATACTGAGCGTTTACAGGTTAATAAGATCGGAATGATTGTGCTAGGAAGCTGGGCTCTTGGAAATATGGGTACGAATGCTGCTCTATTGAAAAACCCAAGTTCAGTTGAGCAAGGGCATTTTTACCGAATGAATATTTTCTGGAATGTGGTAAATCTCGCTTTAGCGGTGCCTGGTTTGCGACACTCATTAATTATAGACCCAGCGAGTCTCAATATGGCAGAAACGGTAGGGGAGTTTCATCAAATGGGTAAGGTGCTTATGTTTAATGCCGGCTTAGATATCGCCTATATCACGGGAGGTATTCTGCTTAAAGAAATGGCTAAAACTCGGGAGAATAAAAGAGATATTATGCGAGGCTATGGACGATCTCTCATCCTACAGGGGGGCTTTTTGCTAGCCTTTGATATTATTCTGTTTACCGTACTGCAAACTAAGAACACTAAGCTTGCCGAACTCTTGTCAAGTATTTCGATTGATTCTAGTGGGATTGGGCTTGCCTTTAAATTCTAGTCTTCTAAAATATTGCTAATGAAAGAGCTTTTCGAGAACAGATAAAGCATAAAGAATACGAGTGCCCAATAGAGGTATATACTGTAGAAGTCAGTTGTGTTTTTATAGCGAGTTTCTTTAATCTCGGCTTTCTCGTATTGGTCAATTAATTCGAATACATTAACCAGGGCTTCATTGTCAGAAACACGATAGAATTCTCCAGATCCTATTTTGGCAATTTCCCTGAGCGTAGTTTCGTCAAGCGTATTCTCAACGTAGTTTGGTCGGCCGAAGAAGTCTTTACCAAACGGTACTTTCCCTTCTTTACCAATTCCAATCGTGTAGATCTTAATGTCATATGCCGCGGCTAATTCGGCAGCCGTAATTGGGTCTATATTACCAGCAGTATTGTCACCATCAGAAAGTAGGATCATTACCTTAGAAACGGCATCAGACTCCCTCATTCGGTTGGTACCCACCGCTATGGCACTACCTATGGCAGTCCCTCTGTTTTCAATCTTGTTGAAGTCAATTTCTTCGTCAATAAACTTGTATAAAAGTTCATAATCGGTAGTTAGCGGAGAAAGTGAATATGCATCTCCCGAGAAAATCACCAGACCAATTCTGTCTTGATCTCTGCCCGCTATAAAGCTTCTTGCGGTTCTTTTGGCTGCTTCTAGTCTATTAGGTTTAAAATCCTCAATCTGCATAGATTCAGAGATGTCTATCACCAAGGCAATGTCAATTCCTTCAGACCATTGTTCTACTTGCTCATTTGTTCGTTGTGGTCTCGCTAAAGACACGAGAACAAGCATAATACTCAAGGCAAGCAATAGGTTTGGTATAAACCTTAAGTAACTAGTCCAATGCCTAGAAATTTCTTGTTTGGGCAAAGCTACTGGTAGTCTTTGCTTAATCTTAGTGCCCACTAACCACTTGAGCAAGAATATGAGCAATACCAGTGGAATAAGGTATAGCACAAAGAAGAACTCCCAATCAAACGACTTGAAGGCTGTAGGAGTAAACCACTCCAATGAATACCATTTGTAGAGCGTTTCGTCAAGCATTCTTAATCAGTTCAGTTACGTGGTTATATCTGTCCAAAGAGTAGTCTTTCAAAAACTCAAAATCGTTTTGCAAAGCGCTTACCGTTACGGTGCTGTAAATATTTCTATCAATCGACTTTAGTGTCTCTTCCAGTGAGGAGTTCTGCTGAATTTTAATGATTTCTCTTGTTGTTAACTTGGTATATGGAATGTCTTCCAGTTTCTCCATGTAGCTTTTCCAAAACTTGAGAACTTGCTCCAGCTGTGGTTTCGTAATGTTCTGGCTAATTCCTTCAATTTCAGCATCGAATTGCTCTTGAAATTTCTCCAATTGTTTTTTCAAACGGTAAAGTCTAATTCTCTTTCTAATCTCGGTACCCCAGATTGCGAGTACTACTATGCTTACAATGCCAATAATTACTAAGGCGATAATCCAATAAGGATAGTTAAACTCAAGTGATACGGGCTGGAAGGCTCTAGTCTCTGCCATATTCACGGAGTCAGGCATTTGAGTAACTACCTGGTCTAGGATAATGCTATCGGTTACAGCTAATAATTCAACGCTATCGGCTCCAGTATCTAAGAAAACAGGTAAGGCTAAGCGCTGCACCGTGTCAATTTCGAAAGTAGCCAGGTAATAGACCGCACTATCAATACTATTGATAGTGTCTGACTTGGTGTCGAAGTAGTCTTTGTGTAGTAATTCGAAAGGGGCAAAGCTAAAAGTTGAATCTGGAAAGATTAATGATCTATTCTTTTTGTCTTTGTAGCTTAAAGAATAGGCAACCGACTCTCCAATCTTCACGCTATCTTTTAGAAAATAGCCAATGGGTTTTGCATCTTGACCGTGGGTCAGACTAACAAACGAAAACAACAAGATCAATCCAAGAATACCCCTCTTAATCACGTTTGCTATTTTTGTTTCTGATCTTAAATAGCTTGATCAGTTGTGGAACATAATTGTCTTTTGTGTTGATTTCTAGGTAGTTGATCTGATTCTTTTTACAAAAAGTTTCTAACTCACCTTTATTGGAAGTATAGGTTTTCTCTAACCTGTTTCTAAAGTCTTTAGACGAGGTATTCACCCAAACCGTTTTGCGACTCTCATTATCATAAACTGGTACAATGCCCAAGTTCGGCAATTGCGTCTCTCGGTCGTCTTTTAAGTGGAGTACGACCAAATCATGTCTTCTGGCCAGTAATCTTAAGCTTTGCTCGTAGTCTTTGTCAATAAAATCGGAGATTAGGAGGATCACACTCTTCTTATGAATAATCTCTAGGGTACGCTTAATCGCGTGATCTATATTCGTGCGAGTGGATTTAGGAATATGGTTGTACAACTCATGAATAATCGCATAACCATGCTTTACTCCTTTGCCAGACTTCACATATTTCTCTTTCTGATCACTAAAGGTGAGGAGTCCAACCCGGTTTTGCTGTTTGATGGCTGCAAGGGTAAGTACTCCGGTAATTTCTTTACCAACATCAACCTTTTGCGCACCGGGGGTGCCAATCTCTTGCGAAGCACTTACATCTAGCAAGAAGAAAACCGTTTGTTCTTTTTCTTCTTTGAATGTCTTTACGAACGTACCATGCCCTTTTGCAGAAACATTCCAGTCTATGGTTCGAGTGTCATCTCCATATTGATAATCGCGTACTCCATCAAACTCCAAACCAGAGCCTTTAAAGATAGAATGAAAGTCGCCTTGCATTCTAGAATTAATGGCTTTTCTAATTTGGATTTCGTACTTCCTAAGCTTGGAAATGATGTGCTCCATAATGAAGGCTCAAAAATAGGGTTTAATCTATATTAGCGAAGTTTAGCTCCTCTTAATTTTAGTTAATTACTAGGCTTGGCAAGGCCTTTGCTCTACTTTTGCCATTCTTGTAAATAGTTATTGAAATTAATCCTCGTAATCAGGTATGAAAAAGGTTTTTCTATTGGCGGTAGTACTCTTGGCATTCTCTTGTCAAAGTAATGACGAAATCCCTGAAGGGATTATGTCTCAAGAAGAGATGGTTTCTGCGCTAATCGAAATTAGAATGCTAGAAGGCCAAGTAGCTTCGCTTACCATAAGCAATGATTCTTCCCAGATTCTATATCATTTTCTAGAAAAACGACTTTTTGATAGAATCGAATTAGATACTGCTGTCTACGCAAAAAGCTATGATTATTACATACTTCACCCCGAACAGTATATTGAGATAACAAGTGCGGTAATTGACAGTTTAAAACTAAGATCACAAAAACTGTCAATGCCTAATTCCGGAATGAACTAATGCTATACCCTCAAAATCTAGAACAAAAACTTGGTTTCGATAAAATAAGGGAAAAGCTAGCCGAACACTGTGAGAGCAGTTTGGGCCAAGCGCTTATCTCCGACATCAAGTTTAATACGAACAAAGAAGAAATTGATGTCTCCCTGAATCAGACTTTTGAGTTTATGGGCATCATTGAAAGCGGAGCGCTTTTCCCTAATTCCAATTACATAGATATCAGTTCATACCTTAAGAAGGCGACAATAGAAGCCACTTACCTTACAGAAGAAGAGTTTTTTGATTTGGTATTGGTATTAAAGACATTGAATAAATGCTTGGATTTCTTCAAAGAAAACAGGGATATCTATCCTGAACTGAATGCTTTAACGCACCCTGTCTACTTTAATGAAGATTTACTTTGGAGTTTAGATCGTGTTTTTGATGAGCGCGGAAAGCTCAAGGATAATGCGAGCGATAGGCTTTATGAGATAAGAAAGGGTATTGCATATGAAAGACAACGCCTCAGAAAATCTTTAGATAGCATTATCAAAAGAGCCAAAAAAGAAGGCTTTACCCCGGAGGATCTGTCCATAACCATTCGGAATGGCAGGATGGTAATACCCGTTTATGCCGAGCACAAAAGAAGGATTAAGGGATTAATCCATGGAGAATCTGCAACCGGGCAGACCATCTATTTAGAGCCTACAGAAGTTTTTGAGATTAATAATGAGGTGCAAGAGCTGGAATATGCCGAACACCGAGAAATCGTGAGAATCCTGACCGAGCTAACAGATTCGGTTCGTTATGAAGTGGATTCCCTCAGAGGGATCATGGAGTTCTTAGCGGAGATTGACATCATTCGTTCTAAGGCAAGGTTGGCAGTTGAGCTAAAAGCAACCAAGCCAAAATGGTCTAACCAGAAGGGTTTCATGTGGACAGAAGCGAGACATCCTTTGCTTCTTTTGAGACATAAGGAATTGAATAAAGAGGTGGTTCCATTAAATATTAAACTCAGAAATTCTGATAGAATTTTAATTATTTCTGGTCCTAATGCAGGAGGTAAATCCGTATGCTTAAAAACCGTTGGGCTACTTCAATACATGTTTCAGTGTGGTTTGTTGGTTTCTGCTCACGAGGAGTCTGAATTTGGTCTGTTTAATGATCTCTTCATCGATATTGGGGATGAACAAAGTATTGAGAACGATTTAAGTACATACAGTTCTCATTTAACTAACATGAAGAATCTTCTTGGTCATGTAAACAAGAGGAGCCTATTTCTAATAGATGAGTTTGGTACGGGTACAGAACCTCAATATGGAGGTGCAATTGCCGAGGCAATATTGGTTGAGTTAACTTCTTCAAAAGGTGTTGGTGTAATCACAACGCATTACAGCAATCTTAAGCAGTACGCAGATGATAATGACGGGCTACAAAATGGAGCAATGAAGTACGACCTCAAGGAGCTTCGCCCTTTATATACTTTGGAGATTGGTCAGCCAGGAAGTTCTTTTGCTATTGAAATTGCGACCAAAATTGGCTTACCAAAGTCTACCTTAGAGAATGCTAAAGATAAGATTGGTATCAAGCAGGTTACTTTTGATCAGATGTTAGGCCAGATTCAATCTCAAAAAATAGAAATTGATGCCTCAGAGAAACGTATCAAAAAGCGTGAAGAAGAGCTGAGTGAGCTAACCGATCAATATGAAGGCTTAAAGAAATACCTCAAGTCTCAAGAGAAGAAGATACTAAACGAGGCCAAGCAAAAAGCGAAAGATATTCTGGAGCAGGCAAATAAGTCGGTTGAGAATACGATTCGGAACATCAAAGAAAAGCAGGCGAACAAAGACGTTGTAAGGAAGGAGCGAGAGAAGCTTGAACAGCTCAAGAAGCAGAATACCGTAAAAGTACAGAAGACAATTACCCAAAACGAGGCCATTGCTGTTGGGGATTACGTGCAAGTAGATGGTAATGAAACTGTAGGTCAGGTGGTTTCACTCAAGGGAAAGGATGCGGAACTTCAAATTGGTTCGTTGACTTCTTTTGTAAAGGTAAACCGTCTTCAAAAGGTTACGCGCAAAGATTATAAGACGCAAGGCCAAGGTCAGTTGGTTAGTAAAAAAGCCTTTGACTATACAGAGAAGAAAGCAGGCTTTCATGGAAAGCTAGACCTTAGAGGTAAAAGGGCCGAGGAGGTTATCCCTATTCTTGATCATTGGTTAGATGAAGCCATACTTTTGGAAGAGAAGTCCTTGACTATTCTGCACGGCAAAGGGAATGGAGTTTTGAGGCAAATCACTCGAGAATTTTTAGGAAGATCTAAGTCTGTAAAGTCCTATAAAGACGAACATGCAGATAGAGGAGGAGCAGGGGTGACTTTAGTTTCAATGAAATAAAAAAAGCCTGCTTAGTTCGCTAAGCAGGCTTTTTTCAAAAGTCTTTCGTGTTTATTGCTGTTCTAGATTGAAGACGTATAAACCATCTGTTCCAAAAGCAGCACCGCCATTAGAAGTAAAGTTTACCGTCAATCTCACTGTTTTGGCCACAGTGTTTAAGCCACTTAGGGTGTAGATGTTATTGTCATTACCGTCAAAGATGAGCTGGTTTAAATTACCATCGTTAAAGTCCCACGTACCGCTGGCTCCAAATACTGGTGAACCACTTACTGTAGTATAAGTCTTTGATATGGCATTCCCTCTAAATGTGATAGAGAAATTATCGAACCCGTCAGCAGGAGCACCATCAAAAGTAATTGAAGTAGCTTCCCAAGTAACGCCAGTTGTACCGGCAAGGTCAACTAATCTTTGTTCTTCAGCAGTTAAATCGGGAGTGTCATCGCCATCACCATCTCCACCACCACAGGCAGTTAATGTAGCAAAAGCAATAAAAAGTAAGCAAATGGATAAGTTCTTGATGCGATTCATTTCGTATTCTTTATTAGTCGTAATGATAGGCATAAATCATTTTAAAACATATTGATTACATGCTGAAAATGATTGCCTACTTGTAGTCAGGAATATTGATTACCTCATCGCAAAATTCGTATTCGTGTTTTTGATTAGAGCTGATAATCACAAGCTTTTCATTCAGTACTTCCTTAATGTTCTCAAGATACCATTGTGTTCCCTGTTCATCCAGGTTGGTTGTCGGCTCATCTAGTAGTAGCACACTACTTTTTGAGAAGAGACCGAGGCCCAATTTGAGTCTTTGTTTCATCCCAGAAGAGTAGTATTTGATTTCCTTATCGCGATCTTTTGTGAGGTATATCTTTTCAACAAAATCATCAATAGAAAAGCCTGTCTTTAGGGATTTGAATTTAAAATGAAAATTAAGGAATTCATCAAGGGTGAATTCTTCAACCAATTCCAGATAAGGAGTTATGATATCAAAATGAATAATGCTTTCTTCAGGTGTTATGACAGCATCATCTTTTTTAAAGGCAACATCTCCTTCATTAGCGGGAATAAACCCAATTAAGACCTGAAGAAAAGTGGACTTCCCACTACCGTTATGCCCAGTAACTGCATAAGATTTGGAAGATTGAAAATGATAATCGAGGTTTCTAAAGATCCAGTTTCGTTGGAATTTCTTCCCTAATCCAGTTACCTCAATATTCATATTACTTGGCGCTGTAGCCCTTCATGATGCCTCGGTCTGACTGACGGAAGAAGTTTATGATGATGTCTCGCTCTCGTGAAGGCGTCATTTCCACTTCAATTAAATCTAAGGCTTTTGAGTTATTCAATCCTTTCAAGAATACGTATCTATAGATTTCTTGAATCTCAGAGATTTTTTCGTTGCTAAAACCTCTTCTTCTTAAACCAACAGAATTAATACCTGCATAACTCAAAGGTTCTCTTCCTGCTTTGGTGTAAGGAGGAACATCTTTTCTTACCAAAGAGCCACCGGACACCATGCAATGGGATCCGATATTTACGAATTGATGTACTGCAGCTGCACCACCAACAATTGCCCATTCGTCAATTGTAACATGGCCTGCCAATTGTACTGCATTTACTAAAATGCAGTTATCACCTACATAGCAATCATGGGCAACGTGGGTGTAAGCCATGATCAAGCAATTCTTTCCGATTTTTGTAGAATTGGTAGCATGTGTACCTCTATTTAGTGTGACACACTCTCGAATGACAGTTTCATCACCAATTTCTAGTGTAGTTTCTTCACCACCAAATTTTAAATCTTGCGGAATAGCGGATACCACTGCACCTGGAAAAATCTTAACGTTTTTTCCGATGCGCGCACCTTCCATAATGGTAACATTTGAACCAATCCAGCATCCTTCACCAATCTCAACGTTTTTGCTAATGGTAGCAAAAGGCTCAATTACAGTGTTTCTAGCAATTTTGGCTTCAGGGTGTATGTAGGCTAATGGTTGATTCATGGGTTTTTTACAATTCTTGCTGTCATTGAAGCCTCACACACTAAAGTGTTACCTACATAAGCGTATCCGCTCATTTGGGCAATTCCCCTTTTGATAGGGGTCGTTAGCTCACATTTGAATTTAATGGTATCTCCTGGGATCACCATTTTTCTAAATTTACATTTGTCTATACCCAAGAAGTACGGAGTATAGTTCTCAGGATCTGGCACTGTGTTGAGTACCAAAATACCGCCAATTTGCGCCATGGCCTCTACCTGTAGCACACCTGGCATCACAGGATTCCCTGGGAAGTGCCCCATAAAGAACGGCTCGTTCATGGTTACGTTTTTTATTCCAGCTACTGTAGTATCATCTAAGTGAATGATCTTGTCAATAAGCAAGAACGGATATCTATGAGGCAGAATCTGAGTGATTTGGTTAATGTCCATCACGGGCTTCAGATTCGGATGGTATTGCGGTGCCGATGACTTATTTGAAAGCATTGCTTTCTTTAATTTTTTAGCAAAAGCTACATTGGCGGCATGGCCAGGTCTTGCAGCTAATATTTGTCCTTTAATAGGTCGGCCTACTAGTGCTAAATCACCAATAACATCTAACAGTTTATGTCTGGCAGGCTCGTTCTGGTGTCTCAATTCTATGTTGTTGAGAATGCCTTCCTTCTGAACTTCAACTTTGGGCTTGTTGAAAAGACTTGCCAATGATTCAAGCTCTTCGTCTTTTACAACTCTGTCTACCACAACAATTGCATTGTTTAGGTCACCGCCTTTTACCAAGCCATTCTTGTGCAGCATTTCTAGCTCATGAAGAAAGCAAAAAGTTCTACTTGAAGCGATTTCCTTTTTAAAGTCGCTAATCACATTCAGTGAAGCATGTTGGCTACCCAAAACAGGGGAGTTATAGTCTACCATCACCGTAACACGAAAATCATCTAGAGGGAGAGCAGCGATTTCTACATCTCTTTCTGCATCTCGGTACATAATGCTTTCTGTTACCTCCAAGAAGTTTCTTAAGGCATTTTGCTCTTCGGTACCAACTTCTTCTAAGGCATTAATGAACATGCGGGAGCTGCCATCCATTATAGGAGGCTCCGGTCCATCGATTTTAATGAGGACATTATCTATTTCTAAACCAACCAAGGCAGCAAGTGTATGCTCAACAGTATTTATTCGTGCGCCATTATGCTCAATAGTAGTACCTCTAGAAAGATCTACAACATAATCTACATCGGCATCTACGATTGGCTCATCAGGTAAGTCAGTTCTTTGAAACTTGATACCGTGGTTAGCAGGTGCTGGCGTAAACGTCATGTTTGCGGTAACTCCCGTATGAAGCCCCACACCTGAGACAGTAACCGCCTCTTTTATAGTATGTTGTTTTGTTTTCATTGGATTATGCGAAACGGCCGCAAATTTATGACTTTTTTTCTAGTTGCTTCACACGTTGCATCAGTTGTGGAAGGTTTCTTAGAATAATACTCATTTTCAGGAACTCTCTATGTTCAACGATTGGGGAGCCAAACCACACCTTGCCTTCTTCTTTTATTGTTTTAGGAACGCCTGCCTGAGGGCCTATGATGGTTTTATTGGCTAAGGTTAAATGGCCGGTTATTCCTGCTTGTCCTCCAATTTGACAGTTTTCGCCAATTTTAGCGGATCCTGAGATTCCTGCCTGAGAGGCAATCACTGTGTTCTTTCCTAATTCCACATTATGAGCTACTTGCACAAGATTATCGAGCTTAACCCCAGACTTGATAATGGTTGAGCCCATGGTGGCACAGTCAATTGTGGTGTTTGCGCCAATGTCTACATGGTCTTCAATTATCACATTACCCGTTTGAGGAATGCTTTTGTAAGTGCCGTCATCCTGAGGGGCAAAGCCGAAGCCATCACTACCGATAACTACACCCGAATGAACCTTACAGCTCTTTCCAATTTTGGTATTGGCATAAACTTTTACTCCAGCAAAGAGTATGGTGTCATCCCCAACTTCGCATCCGTCTCCTAGATATACGTTCGGGTAAACTTTAACATTCTTACCTAATTTCACTCCCTCACCTAGGTAAGAAAAGGCCCCTAGGTAGCAGTCGTCTCCTGCCGATGAAGTTTCATGCTGAAAAGAAGGTTGTTCAGTGCCTGTTTTAACCTTGGCAGTCATTCGCTCATAAGCCTCTAACACCTGAGCAAAGGCACTGTATGGATCTTCTACGCGAATCAGAATGGTTTTGAATTCCTTTTCTGGTTCAAAATCGTTTTTAACAATTACAGCCGTAGCTTCTGTCGAATAGACATAATTGGTGTATTTAGGATTAGCCAAAAAGGCAATACTACCGCTTGATGCTTCCTCAATCTTTTCTAATCTGTTAACTATTGCTTCCGAGTCGCCTTCAACTTTTCCATTGAAAAGTGCTGCTAGTTGTGCTAAGGTCAATTCCATATTTGTGAACTATAAAGAGATTTCTTTTGGCCAGCAGCGATAATACTTTCGCACTACTTTACTGAAGGCTTTTATATTCGGTAGGTCCGCTGCTTCTACAACATCTCTAACGGTACCATTTTTACTTAGTATATAGATATTCTTATCAGTTGAATGATAAGCGTTATTTGTCAAATTACCTGAGGAATAGAAATACTTAGCATCTTTTATGCTAATGCCGTAATGTTTGGCAATGGCTTGTTCCATTTGCTCCCTATGTTCTTTTGGATAGGGTTCTGTTCCTACTTCTATTTTGAATAGCTTTCTTTTTAAAAGAAGCTGACAGAGATTTGAAAGAATGGTGTCGTCATGCTTGCTCCATAATTTTATGGCACCCCACAAATCATAGTCATCTAATTCTAAAAAGGCCTCTAGAATGTGGGGCTCTTCTGCGAAATGCTCTATGCCTATTTCTCTTTCAAAAAACACTCTCAAACTATCGGAGATGAAGAGGTTTTCACCCTTCTGAATCAGTTTCTTAGCTCTCTTGATAATGGCAACTAGCATTTTCTCAGCTGCAACACCAGTTTTGTGCAAGTAAACCTGCCAATACATAAGGCGCCTAGCGCTTAAGAAGTTCTCAATGCTGTAGATTCCTTTTTCTTCAACCACCAATTCATCATCTTTTACCTGAAGCATTTTTATAATGCGGTCCGCACCAATAGTTCCTTCTGATACACCCGTAAAGAAACTATCGCGCTTTAGGTAATCGAGTCTATCTATGTCTAGCTGGCTAGAAACCAACTGATGAAGAAAGTTTCGATGATAAGTGCTGTTGAAGATTTCGAGCCCAAGGTCTAGCTGACCGTTAAATTCTTGGTTGAGTCTTGAAATAATAATTCTAGAAAGGTGTTCATGAGGTACATCCTTTAGTAAGCTGAATTCTAAAGCATGTGAAAAAGGACCGTGTCCAATATCATGAAGCAAAATAGCGATTAATGCACCTTCAACTTCTTCTTTAGAAATCTCAACACCTTTGTTCTTGAGGTTTTCTAAAGTGATGTTCATTAAGTGCATAGCACCTAATGCATGATGAAAACGCGTATGATGAGCCCCCGGATAAACCAGTTCCGCTAGGCCCATTTGTTTGATTCTTCTTAGGCGCTGAAACGATTGGTGATTTATAATATCGAATATCAGATCGTTGGGGATGGTAATGAACCCGTACACCGGATCATTGATAATCTTCTTTTTGTTCAAGCTTTATATTTTAAAACGACTAAATTCGGCTTTCTCGGCAAATTTTATGCATGCAAAGATATAACATTTTGTGGGCGGACGATGAGATAGACTTACTCAAACCGCATATTCTATTCTTAAACGATAGGGGCTATGACATAACTCCAGTAACTAGTGGTGCAGATGCCATTGAGGAGGTGGAAAAGGCCTATTTCGATTTGGTTTTCTTGGACGAAAATATGCCAGGAATGACGGGTTTAGAAACCTTGAATTACATTAAGAATAAGAAGCCAAATCTTCTTGTGGTTATGATTACCAAGAATGAGGAAGAACACATCATGGAGGAGGCCATTGGTTCTAAGATTGCCGATTATTTGATCAAGCCTCTAAATCCAAATCAAATACTGATCTCTGCAAAAAGACTCCTAGACAACAAGCGTTTGGTGAGCCAGCGAACCAATATGCAGTATCAGCAAGAGTTTAGGTCTATAAGTATGGCCGTGGGCGAAGACTTAGATTTCAATGAGTGGATTGATATCTATAAAAAACTCGTCTATTGGGAAATTGAGATAGAAGAGACAGAAAACCAGAGTATGAGAGAGGTTTTGGAGATGCAGAAGTTCGAAGCAAACTCCAATTTCTCTCGATTTATTGATGATAATTATGCCGACTGGCTGAATGACCCTAAAGTAGATCGTCCGATTCTTTCTCACCGTTTGATGAAGGAAAAGGTATTTCCACAATTAGGTGAAGAACCACTATTCGTTATCATTATTGACAATTTAAGGTACGACCAATGGAAGGTGTTGGAAGAAGATATTGTCCCATATTTCAATATTGAAGAGGAAGATGTGTACTTCTCCATTTTACCAACCACAACAGCTTATGCTCGTAACTCCATATTTTCAGGTGAGCTACCAAGTGATATGGCCAAGAAGCATCCAGACCTGTGGGTTGCCGATGATGACGATGAAGAAGGTAAGAATAATAACGAGGAAGAATTTCTAAGTAGGCAGCTTAAGAAAAACAGAAAGGATATAAAGTTCAGCTACAACAAGATTATTCATTCCAATCAAGGCAAGCATCTGAATGATGGCTTCAATAATCTATTGAATAACAAGCTGAACGTAGTGGTCTATAACTTTGTAGACATGCTTTCTCATGCACGTACCGATATTAAAATGATTAAGGAATTAGCCGCTGATGAGTCAGCTTACAGATCCTTAACTAGGTCTTGGTTTTTGCATTCACCACTTTTCGATCTAATAAGAATGATAAGTGACAAGGGCTTGAAAATGGTGATTACTACTGACCACGGGACATATCGCGTGAAGAAGCCCTTCAAGATTGCCGGTGATAGAAGTGTAAATACTAACCTCAGGTACAAGCAAGGCAAGAACTTAGGTTACAAAGGGTCTAATGGTATACTAGATCGTTTTTCTCCCGATGAATTACACTTACCTAAACCGAATGTGAGTACTTCGTATGTCTTTGCCACGGACGATACGTTCTTTGCCTATCCGAACAACTACAATCATTACGTTAAGTATTACCGAGATACTTTTCAGCATGGAGGGGTGTCTATGGAGGAAATGATGATTCCGATTATTTCTTTAAATTCGAAAAGGGTGTAATGAGCGAAGTAATTACGCTGAATGATATTGGACTAAATGAGTTAGATACTGTAGCTAAAGCTGTTTTGGAATTTAGCGAAGACTGCAAAATTTGGTTGTTAATGGGTGAAATGGGAGCCGGAAAAACTACACTAAGTAAAGCGCTAGGCAAAGCCTTAGACATAGTAGATGAAGTACAAAGCCCTACATTCTCCATTGTAAATGAATATCTTTCGGTTAATGATAAAACAGTTTATCACTTTGATTTTTATAGACTAGAATCTGAAGATGAGGCAATGGCCATAGGGATAGAAGATTATTTTTATTCGGGGAATATTTGCCTTTTAGAATGGCCACAGAAGGTGGCGTCATTATTACCTGAGAAATTTTTAAGAATAGATATTGAAGACACCCGAGAAGGGAAAAGAAATTTCAAAATCTCAAAGCATGGCTGATATCGAAAAATCCGGGTTTGCTGAATTAGCAAAAGAAAGTAGCCTTTATCCAGAGGAAAAACTCCTTAAGGTAAAGCACAACAATAAATCGTTGAAGATTGCTATTCCTAGCGAAGTGTCTCTGCAGGAGAATCGAGTGAGCTTAACTCCGGCTGCAGTTGGCATATTGGTTGCCAATGGTCATGAAGTAATAGTTGAGCAAGGAGCAGGTAGGTTTTCCTACTTTGAAGACCAAGAGTATTCTGAAAATGGTGCGCAAATCGCTTATAGCAATAAGGAGGTTTTTGAGTCAGATCTTATTGTAAAAGTTGAGCCGGCCACTTTAGAAGAAATAGCCTTGATGAAACCCGGATCATCTGTTATTTCAGCCATTCAATTGGGCAGTTCTAGTCCAGAATATTTTGAGGCACTGAATAAAAAGAAAATTACCGCTTTGGGTTTTGAGTATTTGGAAGACAAAGCGGGAGGACTACCAATAGTGAATGCCATGAGTGAATTGGCGGGTTCTTTGGTTATTCCAATTGCTGCTGAATACCTAAGTAGTATTGGAGGAGGCAGAGGAATTATTCTAGGTGGCATTACTGGTGTACCACCAACAAGGGTGGTGATATTAGGAGCAGGTACTGTTGCTGAGTATGCTGCAAGAGCTGCGATTGGACTGGGCGCAGAGGTAAGAATTTTCGATAACGAGATTTATAAACTCAGAAGAATTAAGCATAAGTTGGGCAACCAGGCCTTTACTTCCACCATTGATACTTCTACCTTGAGTAGCTCACTTTTAACTGCTGATGTGGTTGTAGGTGCTTTAAGAGCCGAGAAGAGTAAGGCACGTTGCGTAGTTACTGAAGAAATGGTAGCCACTATGAAATCTGGTTCGGTAATAATTGATGTATCAATTGATCAAGGCGGATGTATTGAAACTTCTGAAACAACTACGCATGATTTGCCAACATTTACAAAGTATGATGTAGTTCATTATTGCGTGCCAAATATTGCGTCTAGGGCAGCCAGAACAGCCACCACGGCATTGAGTAATATTCTTACGCCCGTGCTTTTAAAAATTGCTGATTCAGGAGGAATAGATGATACCATCTTCCACTATTCTTGGTTTAGTAAGGGAATTTATGCGTACAAGAGCTGTACAACTAATCTGCAGATTGCTAAGAAGTTTAACCTTCCTTTCAAAGATTTAAGTTTGCTTTCAGCGACTCGTTTTTAGTCTAAGTCTTTGCCTATTGCTATAAATAGCTGTTTAGATAATATGGGATCCTCTTGATTGTCTTCAATCTCGGTAAACTCTGTAACCCCCGACTTTTTGTTTAACTCTGTCTTTCTAAGTGATTTGAAAGCCATGGTCCAATCTGGGTAAATTCTGTATTGAGTTTCTTGCATGTGCAAGAGATGCACATCATGGTGTCTATCGTCTACTTTAATCTTTTCGTACAATGCCATTAAAGTATCAAATTCACCTTCTAGTAATTGTAAGAATTGCTTGTTGTTGTAGAGTAAACAGCCGGTAATATTGTTCTGGCCATTGAATCCTCTAGCAGTTTCCAGTATGTCTACCAAATTTCCTTCAGTAATGTCGTCTGAGGCTTGGCTTCTATAAATGAGTTCGTAAAGCATGTCTGTCAAGATAAATGTTCTCAATTAAAAAATTCACTTCGTGAAAGTGTTGTTCAACAGAAACTTGATTCCGTATTATAATTCCCTTGAATAAGTTAATATTCAAACGATTTACTAGTCTGTTTCATGGTCTGTGTTTAAAGATAGGTTTAGTTAGTTTAAGATGTTTGAAATTTTGATAAGTGAAACACGCTCGACTATAACTGATTAAACATTCTAGATTAAATGCTTATGAACTTTGAACTAAGGTAAAGACTAACGTTTTTCACAATTCATGAAAGAGGCATTATACCTTCACTGTATAGAAACACTTAGCGAAAGACAAAATCAATTAAAGCGAGAGCTTGAAGCATTAAAAGATTCTGCCGATTCGGATACAAAAAGTAGTATGGGCGATAAATACGAAACCTCTAGAGAGATGATCAATCTGGAGAAGGGTAAGATTGCCGAACAACTCACCAACACAGAAAAAATGCTATTGTCTCTTAAGAGCTTAGATTTGAATAAGGCATCTATAAAAGGAGAGTTGGGTGCATTAATTACAACCAATTCAGCGGTTTACTTTATTGCGGTTTCTTTGGGTAAGGTAGTGCTCTCAGGTAATGACTATTATGTTTTATCACCAATGTCTCCCGTGGGTAGAGCATTGCTAGATAAGCAGGCGGGCGATGAAATTCACTTTGCAGGTAAGACCTCTAAAATAGAATCAATCCTCTGATTCTAAATCTTCAAAAGGCTCTCCGTTTTCAGTCTCTTCAATCTGCTCAATTCTGAATGCTGGCTCATCCATAAATTCAGCTTTTTGTTGAAACGCATTGGCAATACCAATCATCCAGGCCATGATGACAATTCGCATATTCCGCAAGAGCCAGATGAGTGCTCTTTTTGCTTTTGATTTAGGCATGTAACGGATTAGTCAAATTCTTGACCAAATTCTTTCAGCCTTATTTTTCTGTCAAAGTGCCTTTAAAAAGTAGCCAAGTGTCTGGGTCTAAGACAATTTTGGCAGGTTTTGCCTTTAGGGTTTCCTCTAGCGTTTCCTTTTCTTTATTAATATTCCAAACGATACGTTTCTTGGAGCCATCTTCAAAAACAACATCTAATTCCAACTCATATTTAAAGATCTCTTTCTGGGTTTGTCTTAGATCCAGTTTTAGACTTCCATCCTTAAAGGACCACTTACCCTTGAATTCTGGTTGGCCAGCTTGATAAATCCATTGATTAAAAAACGGATCTAAATCCATTCCCGATTGCTTTTCCATCACTTGTTTAAGGTCATCGCTTAGCGCATTTGATAGTTTGTATGTGTCATAATAAACACGAATGCCCTGCTCAAAATTTTGATCCCCAATCTTCTTTCTTAACATATGCAATACCCAACTGCCTTTTTGATATGAGTTGGCGTTGAGTAGCTCCATGTAATTGTCGATTGTCGGATTTATAACGGGTGCACTGTTCTTTTTGGAGTAAGCAATTACCTGTTCTCTCTGGCCTTTCAGTCGTTCTCTGAAATTTTCAACCCCATGTTTATCTTCAAAATACAGGTTAGTGAAATAGGTGGCGAAACCTTCACTAAGCCATACATGATGCCAGTTGGCTTCCGATGCAGAATTACCAAACCATTGATGCGCAATTTCATGGGCAATTAGGCCTTCTGATGTTCTCTTTCCCGTTACAGATCTTTCTGAGTAAAAGATGTTACCGGCATTCTCCATTCCACCGAACTGTGTTTTAGACTGCACATTCGCCAACTTGCTGAAAGGGTAGGGTCCTACCTTATTGATAAACCATTTGGTAATGGGTACCGCCATTGCATAATCATAAAATCCTTTTTCTCTGTCTTGAGGGAATATCCACGAGCTAATAGGTGCATGATCAACCTCTTCTAGATATTGTATAGCAAATTGCGCTGCACCAATCACCATTACTTTAGTAGGTATTTCAACTTCGGTTTTCCAATGGGTGAGACTCAGTTCAGGGTTGATATTGGTTCGTTCTTGTAGCGTTCCATTACCCACCACCTGATAATGCCCCGGGGCAGTCACTATCCATTCAACAGTGGCCTTGTCAGATGGATGATCAAAAATTGGCAGCCAGTGCTTGCCACGGTCGGGCCAGTTGTCACCAAAGAAGGTTCTATCGCCAAACTTATTTTGAGAGATGATCATTCCGGTTTGCGGAATGCCTTTATATGAGATGAGGAACTCTTTTTCTTCACCACTCTTGGCATCTATCGAGATGTTGATTTTATCATCCATGTGTGAATGATCAACAGCTCGATTCTCAGACATCAGCGCATTCAGCTTCATGCCTTTACCATCTTTAATATTTACTAGGTCTAGCTCAAACAGCTCTATGTCTTTTTTAAAACGAATACGAACCGTTGCAATTCCTTCGATAGAGTCATGTTCATCTGACAAACGCATTTCAAACCGATAGTGAAGCACATCTATTTTAGCTGCGTTTTCTTGATGCTTCTGAGCATGCGTGCATGTAAAGGCGAATGCCAATAAACATGTATAAAGTATCTTCTTCATAGTTTAGATTTCTCTATAAATAGGTCTGGTTAAACACGTAGGTCCACCTTCACCTTTTTTACTAATCTCAAATCCTTGGTAAGTATGCACTGTGCATCCAGCGGCCTCTAGCCTTTGCTTGGTTATTGGATTGTCTGTGTTTATTACTACCTCTCTTGGGGCAATAGCCAATACATTACAACCCATACTCTCAAACTCTTCTGCTGGGCACTCTACAAATTCAAAACCCCTTGTGAGTAACTCTTTTCTAAAACTAATTGGCATAAGTGGAGAGTAGATCACCGCTAGCTTTTTATCAATAGGGGAGATAATGGACATAATGTGAAAAACATCGTTTTCTCCCTTATAATGAGGTAAGTCCACAACGATTATTTCGACTCCCTTAGGTTCAAGAAAGTTTTTGAGCTGTGAGATTCCTTCAAGATTACTTCTGTACGTGTGGCCAACTACAAGTGTTTTTTCATCTAGCCAACACATATCCCCACCCTCCAAAGTACCAGGGCTTTCAATTTGGCCCAAAACCTCAATGCCTTCAGATTTGAAGTGACTCAACTGTGCTTCTGGCTCGAGGTTTCTGGCGGGCTTACCCATATTGCAAATAATTACGCCATAGTCTGTAGTGAGAGAAGCATCTCGGCAATATATCGCGTCTATACTCGCATGAGACTGGGGTAATAAATGCAATTTGGCTCCTCTGCTTACTAATTCTTGAAAGTCGGTGTATTCCTTTAAGGCACTCTGAAAATTGATGGCTTCAGAATAAAAAAGGCTTTTCCACTCTTGGTTAATTTTTTCTTGAGATTGCAAGGAGTTGGTAGCAGGACTGAGCAGTAAGCTTTTTATCCTTCCGTATTCTGAGTGGCAGGTCTTCATGATTTTCTTTTCATCCAAATATAAAATGGCACGCCTATAATTAAACCAATCCCGGCCCATAATATGGCTTCAAGGCCTGACCCGATAATCATCCAAAGTGAAAAGCCAATTCCTAAAAATGCGATAAGGCCACTTTTGAAGTCAAGTATGAGTCCATGTTGCTTTTTGATAAGAAAGCTTAGATAGACTAAGACCGTTGCCAGATAGGAGATTAGTACTGTTACAGTGGTCAAAAGCACCATGAAAGAATAAAGATTACTAAATGATCTGGATTGATTCATTAACAGTAATACCGTAATCAATAGGCTTGTAATTATAATTCCCAAAGAGGGGGTTTCTCTATTATTCAGCTTGCTAAATACCTTTGGCATTACTTTGTCTCTGGCCATCGCCAAGGGTAATTGTCCTTGAATGAGGATCCAACCATTAAGTGCTCCGAAAGTAGAAATACATGCACCAGCTGCGATAAAGTAGCGGGCATTATAGCCGAATATTTTTTCTGCGGCATCACTGAATGGAGCCAGACTCGCTTCCACTTCGCTTGGTGGTAATATTCCAAATAGTGAGATACTACTGAGCAAGTAAACTGCCACCACAATGACTACGCCCAATAGTGTGGCTCTGGAAATATTCTTTTCAGGATTTTTGATATTCCCTGCAGGAATTGTGGCAGCTTCTAGTCCCATAAAAGCGAAGAGACAAAGCGCACTAGATATGGTAATTGCTTCTATAGATGAAGATTGACTTGGGTTTAGCGGACTAAAATTATCAATATTGAAAATGAATATTCCTGCAATGGCCACAGCCATAATGGGCACTACTTTTAAGATGGTCGTTACGAGCTGCATCTTTCCCCCAGCATTTACCGATCGGGCATTGATCATGGTCAATATCCAAATTACCCCTACACAGCAGACTGCTGTCCAGAAAGGATCGGCAAGAACAGGCAAGAACACGCTGAGGTAACCAGTAAAAGTAAGCGCAATGGCAGAGTTGGTTGCCCAAATAGAAAGCCAATATCCCCAACCCACAATAAAGGCGGGTAAATCTCCAAAGGCACTTTTTGTATAGGCATAAGGTCCGCCCGTTTCAGGAATCAATTTGCTTACAATGCCAAATACCTTTGCTAATACAAGCGCTCCAATAGCGGAAATAATCCATCCTGATAGCCCAAGCCCGCCAAATTTCGCAAGAGTAGAGGGTAACGTGAAGATTCCAGACCCAATCATGCCGCCAACAACAAGGGAGGTAGCGGTAAAAAGCCCTAATTTCTTTGTTGAGGCACTTTTATTCAAAAGGGGGTGTCATTGGTTGAGATTCATTAATTTGGAATTAGAAATTAGCCAATAAATTTGAAAGCTTTTACAATCCATCCGAATATCGAAGTAGCTGAAACTCTGCCTTCGGAGTTTTATCGATCACAAGAAGTCTTTGATAACATAATAGAAAAGGTTTTTGCCAAAACTTGGCAATTTGTGTGTGATGAATCCAAAGTGGCAGTAGGCGGTCAATTATATCCCTTTAGTTTCCTAGAATATGGGCTTGAAGAACCTATTCTGCTCTCAAACGATGGTCAAAGTATTCATTGCATGTCGAATGTGTGTACACATAGGGGGAATATTCTGTGTCATGACCCTGCCAAAGCTAAAAACATACTTTGTGGCTACCATGGTAGAAAGTTCGATCTTAAAGGTAATTTTCAGCACATGCCTCAGTTCAAAGAGGCGCAAGAATTTCCTAGGGTAGAAGACCACCTTCACCGTTTTCCTATTAAGAAGTTTGGGCCTTGGTTATTTACGTCCTTTGAAGACTCTATGAATTTCGATGCGGTTATCGATGCCATGAATCGAAAGGTTGGATTTCTACCATTAACTGATTTTCGTTTAGATGAGAGCCATAGCAAAGACTATTTGGTAAATGCGCATTGGGCTCTTTACTGTGATAATTACTTGGAAGGGTTTCATATTCCTTTTGTACATGACGGCTTAAACCAAGTGCTTGACTATGGTAAATACGAAACTGAGATTTACCCTGAATTGAATCTGCAGGTTGGGCATTCCGCAGGAGGAGAGCATGTCTTTGATTTTCCTGAAGGGCATGAAGATTATGGCAAAGAAATAAGCGCCTACTACTTTTGGGTATTCCCAAATATGATGTTCAACTTTTACCCTTGGGGTTGTTCCATCAACATTGTGAAACCTATTTCTTTAAACAGAACCAAAGTTTCTTTCTTGTCTTATGTATATGATGAGACTAAGCTAGATACAGGTGCGGGAGCGGCTTTAGATAAGGTGGAGCGTGAGGATGAATTTGTAGTAGAAGGCGTTTTCAAGGGAATGCAATCAAGAGTTTATAAAACAGGGCGTTATTCACCAAAAATGGAAAAAGGGGTACATCACTTCCACTCTTTATTGGCTGATTATCTGAACCGATAATCTCCAATAGCCACCACCATTTGCTAGTCCCATTGAATTGATTTAACTTTTAGTCAATGGGTTATCTCACCATTGTATTAATTATCCTTGGATTGTATGTGGTCGCTAACCTTGTGATCTACTTTTGGCAAGAGCAATTTCTTTTTAAACCGGAGAAGCTTCCTGAAGATTTCGAATTTAAATACCCCAATTTAGATTTTAAGGAATATAATCTAGAGAAAGAGCCTGGGGTAAATATTAATGGCATTCACTTTCATATTGAAGAACCCAAAGGAGTGGTGATTTACCTGAAGGGTAACTCAAGATCTCTAAAAGGTTGGGGTAAGTTTGCGGTTGACTTTACCCGTTTAGGATTTGATGTGATGATGGTTGACTACCGTGGTTTTGGAAAAAGCACAGGTAAACGAACCGAAGACACAATTAAGGACGATCTGCAATATGTCTATGACCAAGTAAGAATGCAGGTGCCTGAAAAATATATTGTACTCTATGGGCGGTCACTGGGTTCGGGTTTTGCAGCTAAACTTGCTTCAACAAACCACCCTAGAATGTTAGTGCTAGAATCTCCTTACTATAGTCTAGCTAAAGTGGCTAAACGGTATATTCCTTTTATGCCTGTATCTATGATTATGCGCTTCCCCATTCGCACCTATAAATGGCTTAAATACGTAGACTGTCCTGTTAAGATTATTCACGGTACGAATGATCGATTAATTCCGTTTAGTACGGCTGTTTCTCTATCAAAAATTCAGTCAAAGAACACTAGACTCTACTCTATAATTGGCGGTGGGCATAATAACCTTCATACTTATGAAGAGTATCATAGAATGCTGGAGGAGATTTTGAATTCGAAACTACCAAAGAGTATCGACCCTAAAGAAACGAGCCTTAACTTTAAGCGGAAGAAAAAGAAACAAAAGGCAAAAGCTTGAAAAGATTGATTCTCGTTATATCCCTTTCCCTTTTCGTTATATACATCATTGGGTTTTTGATGATCTATATTTTTCAAGAGCAGTTTATCTTCTTAGATGATGACTTGGCGCAAGACTATGTTTATAAGTTTGAGAGACCATTTGAGGAGGTGCGTTTAGAAAATGGCAAAGCCGAATTGAATGGCCTTTACTTTCCTGTAGATTCTGCCAAAGGTGCTATTGTCTATTTTCATGGCAACCGTGGCAATCTTACAAGATGGGGAGATGCGGTGCAGCCATTAGTAGAGCTGGGTTATTCTGTTTTAGTGATGGATTACCGCGGCTATGGCAAAAGTAGTGGCAAAAGAACCAAACAGACCCTATTCAATGACGCTCAATTATGGTATGACTGGCTGAACCAAAAATATACTGAAGATGATATTATCATTTATGGTAGGTCGATAGGCACCGGAATCGCATCTTGGTTGGCAAGCCAAAAAAAGCCAAGACAATTGCTGTTGGAGACACCATATTACACCCTCGCGGCCATGGCCAAAAAGTACTATCCTATGTATCCTGCTAAATATGCACTTCGTTTTAATTTCGAATCTTTCAAGTATTTGCAAAACGTAAAAGCACCCGTAGTCATTTTCCATGGTACAGAAGATTCTGTGGTTCCCTATGAACAAGGATTAAGACTTTATGAATCTATCAATTCAACATACAAGCAATTCTTTACTATTGAAGGCGGTGAACATAAAAACCTGATAGAGTTTGAGGATTTTAGAGAGGCACTCGGCCGAGTGTTGAATGTAAGCGATTGATTTCTTGAATGTATGACTTCACTAAAAATTAATATATTCAGCACCAATTAATGAAACCATTATGGAGGCAATAGTGAATTTCTTTGAAAACATCCCCACTGAGTTCAGAGCGGGCATACTTATAGGTGGGATTGTGGTTTTTTGGATAGTGGAAGGTACTCTCCCTTTATTCAAATTTCAGTACAAGAAGGTGCGTCATGCAGGTTTGAACCTATTTTTCACTTTAACCACAGCTATAATTGGGTTTGGTTTGGCAAGCACTCTTTTATATGCATCTGATACAGTTGCCGAGAGCCAGTTCGGATTGCTTTATGTCATTGACTTACCATTATGGGCTCAGTTTGTAGTGGGTATTCTTTTACTTGATTTAATTGGGGCTTACTTGGTGCACTGGACCGAGCATAAAGTGAAATGGATGTGGAAATTCCATGTAGTGCATCATTCTGATACAACAGTCGATGTAACCACTGGATTACGTCATCATCCGGGAGAAACGGTTTTTAGAATTGGCTTTACCATTTTGGCGGTGATTATTGTGGGAGCACCCATGTGGATTATCATGGCTTATCAAAGTCTTTCAGTGCTATTCGCACACATTACACATGCGAACATCAATATGCCTAAGTCTATAGACAGAGCATTGTCTTGGGTGTTTATTACACCACTCATGCACAAGGTTCATCATCATTACAAACAGCCGCTGACAGATACAAACTACGGAAACATCTTTTCTTTTTGGGATAGACTGTTCGGCACTTTCGCTCAAGTAGATGATACTAAAGAATTGATTTATGGAGTGGATACTCATATGGATGCCGCTGAAAACGACAAGATGTCTAATCTGTTGAAAATCCCTTTTCAACCCTACAGAACCCCAGAAGGGAAGTGAAATCCTAGCTTATCAAAATGAAGTTTTCAATTGCAGAGCTGAAATCACAATTTGCTCAACCTGGAAGGGTGAGTTTGATCACCATTCGGCCCGAAAGAAGAACTAAACCAGAAGTACATTTTGATGTAAAAGCTGTTGCTGGTGTTGGTTTGGAAGGGGACCACTACGCTTCTAAAGGAGGTAAGCGTCAGGTTACATTTATCATGCAAGAGCACTTAAAAGTTGTTGAGTCAATATTAGGCCTTCTTGAGATAGATTCCCTATTAACCAGGCGCAATATCATTACATCAGGTATTAATTTATTGGCCCTTAAGGGTCTACAATTTCAGATTGGAGAGGCTATTTTTGAACACACAGGGGAATGTCATCCTTGTTCTAGAATGGAGGAGAATTTTGGTAAGGGCGGCTATAATGCGATGCGATCACATGGAGGTATTACGGCAAAAGTAATACAGTCGGGAATGATTAAGGAGGGAGATGCAATAGCACCTTTAGGCTTATTCAATCAAGAATAGAATTTCAAAGAAGTAGTCTCCATTGGTCATTTGAAATGATCCTTGACCTTCAATGTTATCTACCTCACTGGCAACCGTTACAGGGTTAAGTTGAAAGACTTTCATGCTTTCTGAAGCTCTTAAGTTAATAAAGGGTTCATCGTTATCTTTCAGTTCAAAAGTCCATTCTTCATCTGTAAGAAATCTCTGATTATTAGGAGGGAAGAATCCTCCAAAGGGTAGTAGTTCTCTCGTAAAGCCAAAGCCCATATCAATCTGCTCAGGCTCATCTTCCGCGCTCGCACCATAAGAAAAGATAAGGTCAGGACCATCCGCCCCAGGATCCCAAGGGTCTCCATTTTCTTTATTGAATTGTGCATTCCAGATTAGAAAAGCTACCGCAAATCTTCTTCCGACTTTTACTTCAGAGGTAGTTGCCACTTTGCTACCCGCTTCAGAACTAATAGTGAGTCTCACAACATAGTTACCCGTGTCGGCATAAGTGTGCCTAGGGTTGGCGAAAGTAGAAGAATTGCCATCTCCAAAGTCCCACAAATAACTAGCAGCATCTATTGAGTTATCGGTAAAACTTACTGCGTCACCCGCTTCAATTATGAATTTGTCTTGCGAAAAAGCAGGAACAGGTTTCACAACATCTGGTTCATCATCAGTACAGCCAATTGCGCAAAGGCCAAGGATAAAGAGAATAAAGAGTACCGATTTTTTCATTCAGTTTTGTCTGAGTTCAATAAAAGAACAACTAATCGAGTGTTTACACTAAACTAAGAATAATAAATTAAAGCGAATGTTTTGTAGATAGCGGTCTTTATGAAGAATTATTCTCGCTGAGCAGATAGTGGAACGTATAGCGGTACGATCCAATCCGCATGACCGAACCATGGCTTAGAGACTTCTGTAAGATCAATATCGGGCTCGATAATCGGTTGGTATTGACGTCCATTTAAAGATGCCACGGCATCTACGTAAACACCAACATCAGAACCCATTAAGGCAAACTCTTCCTTTAAGAATTGGGCAAATTCCCATATCATATAAGGCTTCCCGTCCATGTCGTCAACCTGCCAATCTTCTATGTAACCTTCGAGATTTACTTGAAAACGTTCCCCGGTTTGTTTGTCTTGAATAAAGAATGTGGTGTAGCCTGATTTACTTCTAAGTTTCATATGCCAGGCATAACGGTGCCCCCCTCTGTCCAATGCACATTGCTTGGAATGAGTAAATGTCTGAATGGGAGTAGCACTTGGGAGGCAACAAAGATTGCAATCCCAATTAGTGCTATTTTTTGCTTTCGGTCAGAATTAATGACGAAATGACTCAAGTCGGTCTTAGGTATCTTAAGATTCAGCAGCTTAGCTCCAGCTTTTTGTGGCCAATCCGGATCAAGAAAAATGGTTGTCGCGAAAATCATAAACCATGGAAAAATACCAATGGTGAATAACTGCGAATTCATAAGATGGAATAGGGTTATAAAGATGAAAGCTGGAATTCTAGTTTTTCTGAAAATTAGAAATGGAACAATGAGTAAATCCAGCATCATGCCAGAGTAGGGCATAAAGTAAATCATCCAATCTTGATCGAAATACTTGCCAATAATTGGGAAGTCCATATCGCCTAATAGCCAGATTTTCAGAGGGTAGCCTCTGAGCCAATCTGGATTAATTTTAGCTACAACACCAAAGAAATAAGGTACGGCAATAATGAAACGTGCTAGCCATAGGTTGTAAGAGGATACTACCGTTGTCTTGATTTTAGGCCAGAGCATGCTATCAATTGAAGCATACTTATTGAGTGGTAAGAAAATGATCAAAAAACTCAGTAGCACCACTAAGTAGAAGTGATTGAGGTATCTGCCTTGCTCTAATAAATAGGTGTAAGTAAAAAGACTAAAAAAGGTAATCGTAGCGAACCGATAGAAAAAACCAAGAATGATAAATATGGCCATTAAGCCAATCAGATACCATATTAGATGCATATTGGTTTCTGAAAGAGGAGTGAAGTTAAAAGGTGCGTAAGCGAAATTCCAACTAGGTTCTACCCAATATCTATAAATCCAACCATGACTAAAATAGCGCGTGGTTTCCCAAAAAATTATACTGCCAAAGACAATACGAAAAATTACGAGAGAATAGGTTTTTACTGGAGAGAATAGATTTTCTTTCCATGATTTACCAGTTATTTCGCTCAAGTTTCCTTTCAGAAGTTCCATCACTATTAAGGTTGAATTACCTTAAAGATAATGTTGGAATTGAAACTATTGACATTCAGCAATCGCTTTGTCTAATATTCCTAGGACTTTTTCTGTATTCATTCCCACCATACTGGCCGGGAAACCAACTTCAAGGTTCTCAATTTTCAAGGTCTCATCAGTTTCATTGAATTGGTAGTCTAGCGAAATTCCATTCTTACTGAGGTACCCACCATCACCTTCCAGAGAGAGGCCTTGAGCACTTAGTTTAGTGCCGAGACAAGTAAAAGCCTTACGGCTTACATTATTAAACGTCTTGTTCATTTTCTTCTATTTCAACTTCCGCAACAGGAACGTAACCCTCAGGTACTTTCTCTTCTGAACTCACATGATGGAAAACTTCCAAAACTGGCGATTCCTTAATTTCGGGAACAGTGAATGTGACTAACATATTATTCAAGCTTTCATGAATACGATCAAAAGCTTCTCTAACATCTCCGGCATGCACAAGCATTAGGTTAGTTACTTTTTTCTCTTTTCCACTATCTGCATCGGCTACCACATAGCTAACCTTTACTTGGTAGAATACATCGCCCCCTGGATATTCGAAAATATCAACGATTTTACTTTTGGCAATAGAAGTTACCAAGAATTCACCCATAACACGCTGCCCCATTTCCTCATAAATGCGAGCTTCCGCCTCAGTAAAAGAAAGTGCGTCTGTTAAATAGGCTTCGGTTACGTTTTTAACACGGCCTTGTTCATCTTCTTTTTGATATTTGACTTTACAGGTAAACCAGGTTTTCATATTGCTATTCTTTGGGACTGCGAAGATAGAAGGGATAGCTGAAAAATCACTAAGTCCTGCAAAAGCTTCCCTGAAGTCTATCAATTTTTTCACTCTTTTTTCACCCTTCTTCTTTTACCCTTTTATGAATGCTGAAGCCTATTTAGGAGGTTAAATTCATTTAATTTCTCCAACTTCACGTTAATGAGTGCTGTATTTCCATATAAGAGTTCAATTGTAATTACTTGTTTTCCACAACAAACCGAATGGTTGGCCAAAGAGGTGGAGGCCTTGGGTTATGAGGTAAAGTCTAGTCATGTTACTGAGGTAGAAACTGAAGGTTATATTGATGATTGTCTTCGGTTGAATATGTATCTGAGAACTGCAGGTAGAGTTCTTTTTCAATTGCAGCGTTTTAATGCCCACACGGCAGACGATTTGTATAAACGAATCAAATCAATTCCATGGGAAAAGTACCTCCATAACGATGGCTATTTCTCTGTTACTTCCTTTGTTAGAAATGAGCACATAAAAGATGATCGTTTTGCGAATGTAAGAGTGAAGGATGCTATTGTAGATCATATGCAAGAAGTGACAGGCCAACGTCCAGACTCTGGGCCGAGTAAAGATCACGCAGTGGTTCATATCTATTGGAAAGAAGATAAAGTAAGAGTGTATTTCGATACCTCTGGAAATACGATTGCAAAGCATGGCTATAGAAAAATTCCTTTCAAAGCCCCTATGAATGAGTCTCTGGCGGCAGCTGCCGTACTCGCATCTAATTGGGATAAAGAGAAGGCGTTTATCAATCCAATGTGTGGTAGTGGCACCGTGGCGATTGAAGCAGCTTTATTAGCAATTAATAAGGCACCTGGACTAATGCATGAGAATTATGGTTTCATGCATTTAAAAGGATACGATGCTGACTCTTGGGAAGGATACCAACGTTTGGCAAAGCTTCAGATTAAAAAATCTGATGTGAAGATTGTGGCAAGTGATATCAGCAAGAAGGCACTTTTTGCAGCAAGAAGTAATGCTAGAGATGCTGGAGTTGAAGATCTGATTCAATTTGAGCAATGCGATTTTAGAGAAACACCGTTACCTAAGGAGGAGGGTGTAATTTTTATAAACCCTGAATACGGTGAGCGACTAGGTGAAGAGGAGGAATTAGAAATAATTTATCAGGCAATAGGAGATTTTTTTAAGCAGAAATGTGCTGGCTATACGGGTTATGTTTTTACCGGTAACCTAAACCTCGCCAAAAGAATTGGGCTTAGAGCCTCGAGGAGAATACCATTTTTTAATGCCAGAATTGAGTGTAGGTTATTGAAATACGATCTCTATTCTGGAACAAAGAGACAGCGGAATTGAAGAGAATAAACTCGGTTATGCATAGCTTTCCATTAAAGTTATTGCTTGTACATATCAAGCATAATCAGTTTCTCTTAGTCTATTGGATTTTGCTCTTCGCAACTGTCAACGGTGATTTCGCCAGCAAGCTGGGTATTCCGTTTTTGTTTTTAGATCCAATCTATTTAGACAAAGTAAGCTTTTGGGGCTTTTTACTTGTTGGCGTAGCGCTTTCTGGGTTTACCATGGCCTTTAATATCACCAGTTACATTCTTGACGGTTACCGCTTTCCCTTTCTAGGAACCCTACCAAGGCCCTTCTCTCATTTTTGTTTGAATAACTCAATTATTCCATTCACCTTCTTGGCTTTTTATGTTTACAGAGTAGTTGAATTTCAACGGGATGCTGCACTTTATTCAACCACGCAAACACTGTTGAGCTTAGCGGGTATGTTGCTTGGATTCGTTTTAATGCTTGCCATTCAGTTTTTCTACTTTGCCCAGACTAATAGGGACATTCAAAAGGTGCTGAAGGATAAGGAATTCCGAAAACTGAAAAAGTCCGCAAAGCAAAGGCGAAATGCTTTTTTACAGCTAAGAAAACTCAGGAGATCAAAAGTGAAGGTCACCCACTACCTTTCTATCACCTTTAAATTTTATTCGACAAGGAGATTTGAACGATACTACGACCGCCTAGCAATACTCGGCATTTTCAAACAGAATCAGCGCAATGCCATTATGGTTCAAGTATTCTTGCTCGTAACACTCATTCTCATTGGGGCCTTTCAGAATTCACCCATATTTCAGATACCCGCAGCAGTATCAGCAGTATTGCTTCTCACCATGATTGTGATGGCAACGGGAGCGATTAGTTTTTGGATTAAAGGGTGGGCCATTAGTGCCTTTATCGGCTTGTTTATCTTGGCAAATTTGGTTTTTAGTTTCTTGAATTTAGGTTATGCCTATCCCGCTTTCGGTTTACATTATAAAGGGGAGAAAGCTGAATATTCTTTACAGAATTTGGAAAGGTTATCTTCTCGAGAAGCGATAGAGAAGTCTGAACGTCACTGGATTCAACAATTAGAAAACTGGAAAGCCTCTAGCGGTTTAGAAAAACCACGCATGGTCCTAATCGCGGTAAGTGGAGGTGGACAACGTTCTGCTTTATGGACAATGAACGTCTTGCAGCACGCAGACTCTGTTCTGGATGGTAGATTAATGAATGAGACTGCTTTGATTACTGGAGCCTCCGGTGGTTTGGTAGGTGCGGCTTATTATAGAGATTTATATTGGCAAAAAATGGCTCCTCAGGATAAGAGGCATTTAGATTTAATGGGTGAGGAAATGCTCAATCCAATCATTTTTTCATTGCTTATAAATGACCTATTTATGGCTGGGCGAAAGGTTCAGTATGGTGAAGAAAAATATAGAAAGGATAGGGGATATGAATTTGAGGCGAAGCTTTCAGAAAACCTCGAAGGATTGTTGGATAGACCATTAATTGACTATCAGCAAGCTGAATTCAACGGAGATATTCCTGCGCTTTTGGTGAGTCCGTTAATTACGAATGATGGAAGAAAACTCTATATATCTCCTCAGCCAATTTCTTTTTTGAATATGAGTCCTTGGGACAATACCATTATTCAAGGCGTAGATTTCAGGTCACTGTTAAAAGAGCAAGAGGCCGATAGCTTAAGGTTTAGTACAGCACTGCGAATGAGTGCGACTTTTCCATACATCACACCAAGTATGACACTCCCTACAAACCCTCCTATTAAGATTGCAGATGCCGGTATTTCGGATAATTATGGGGTTCAGGATGCAATGCTTTTCGTGAATACTTTTAAGGACTGGATAAAGGAGAATACCTCAGAAATCTTACTCTTGAGTATACGAGACTCAGAAAAGATTGAAGAAATAGAAGCTCCAAAGGCTATGAATGTAATAGAACGATTCTTCTCTCCAATACAAGGTGTTTATTCTAGCTGGGATAAAATTCAAAGCATTAAAAATGATCAGTTCTATCAACTCATGAAAGAATCTATGGATGGCCATTTATCTCGAATTGAATTTGAATTAACACCAATCAAAACCGGGCAGGGCACCGGAAGAGCTTCATTGAGTTGGAGACTGACAGAATTAGAGAAGATTGGAATTAAGGAAGCCATACATTCGCCCAAAAACCAAAGAACGCTAGGTAAGATGGGTTTTACTTTTAAACCGACTGTCAAATAAGTTACCTAACAATCGTTAGGTAAGGCGGTTTTTCCTAAATTTGCACCCCGAAATAGAAAACGAAAACCAATGCAGGAAGTAGCACCTTACCAACCCAAGCATAAAGTTAGAATCGTAACGGCCGCATCTCTTTTCGATGGTCACGATGCCGCAATCAACATCATGAGACGAATCATTCAGGCCACAGGCTGCGAAGTGATTCATTTAGGACATGATAGAAGTGTTGAAGAAGTTGTGAATACGGCTATTCAAGAAGATGCGCAGGCCATTGCCATGACTTCTTATCAAGGAGGGCATAATGAGTATTTCAAATACATGTATGACTTGCTTAAGGAAAAAGGTGCTGAGCATATTAAAATCTTTGGAGGAGGAGGTGGTGTAATTCTTCCTGAAGAGATCAAAGAATTAATGGATTACGGTGTTACTCGTATCTACTCTCCAGATGATGGGCGATCTATGGGCCTTCAAGGTATGATCAACGATATGATTGAGCGTTGTGATTTCCCTACTGGTAAAGATTTAAATGGTGAGATTAATCACTTAAAAGAAAAGAACATTAAATCAATTGCTCGATTGATTTCTGGTGCAGAGAACTTCCCCGAAGAAACAAAATCTGACTTAGAAACCATCCATGGTATGGCCAAGGAAGTGGGGACGCCTGTACTTGGGATTACGGGTACAGGTGGTGCTGGTAAGTCTTCTTTGGTAGATGAATTGGTCAGAAGATTCTTGATCGATTTTAAAGAAAAGAATATTGCGATTGTATCAGTAGATCCTTCGAAAAGAAGAACCGGTGGTGCATTGCTTGGAGATAGAATTCGAATGAATTCAATCAATAATGATCGTGTCTACATGCGCTCATTGGCTACTCGTCAATCAAATCTTGCATTGTCTAAGCATGTAAGCGAAGCGATTCAGGTCTTGAAAGCGGCAGCGTATGATTTGATTATTCTCGAGACTTCTGGAATTGGCCAGTCTGATACGGAGATTCTTGATCATTCAGATGTTTCGCTATACGTCATGACGCCAGAATACGGTGCGGCAACGCAGTTGGAGAAAATCGATATGCTCGATTTCGCGGATGTGATTGCATTGAACAAGTTTGATAAGAGAGGCGCTTTAGATGCATTGCGAGATGTGAAGAAGCAATTCCAACGCAATCATAATTTATGGACAGCCAATGTGGACGAAATGCCTGTTTATGGCACTATTGCTTCTCAGTTCAATGACCCTGGGATGAATTCTTTGTATAAGGTCATAATGGACAAAGTGGTTGAAAGAACAGGAGCCGAGTTGGCTTCTACTTTTGAAATCACCAACGAGATGTCTGAGAAGATCTTTGTGATACCACCAAAGAGGACACGTTATCTCTCTGAGATTTCAGAGAACAATAGAGCCTATGACGAGACGTCTATGACGCAATCGGAGGTTGCTGATAAACTTTATGGAATTCATAGATCAATCGAAACCTTACAAGAGACTGATGTTGAAGACAAAGATCGCTTGATCAAAGGACTTCAAGAATCATTCGAAAAAATTAAGCTAGACCTTGACCCTCGCAATTGGCAGTTAATTGAGCAATGGGAGGAGAAGAAAAAGAAATATACAGATCCTGTTTACTCATTTAAAGTGAGAGACAAAGAGATCAAGATTCAAACGCATTCTGAGTCGCTATCACATACTCAAATCCCTAAAGTGGCATTGCCAAAATTTAGAAGTTGGGGTGATATAATGAGATGGTCACTTCAAGAGAATGTGCCTGGTGAATTCCCATATACTGCAGGAATCTATCCTTTTAAAAGAGAAGGTGAAGATCCAACTAGAATGTTTGCCGGTGAGGGTGGTCCAGAGCGTACCAACCGTAGATTTCACTATGTGAGTTTAGGAATGCCAGCTGCAAGGCTTTCAACGGCATTCGATTCTGTAACACTTTACGGTAATGACCCAGATTACAGGCCAGATATCTATGGTAAGATTGGCAATGCAGGGGTAAGTATCTGCTGCCTGGACGATGCGAAGAAATTATACTCGGGCTTCGACTTATGCAAGCCGTCTACTTCCGTTTCTATGACCATAAATGGTCCAGCACCCATGTTGCTCGGCTTCTTTATGAATGCTGCAATCGATCAGCAATGTGAAGTATACATCAAAGAGAATAATCTCGAGAAAGAAGTAGAAGCCAAGATTGTGGCTATCTACAAAGAATTAGGCGTTACAAGACCGAAGTACCAAGGCGACCTTCCAGAAGGTAATGACGGACTAGGATTAATGCTGCTCGGAGTAACAGGTGATCAGGTATTACCTGCGGATGTTTATGCCCAAATTAAGGCTAAGACCTTAGCCGTTGTACGCGGTACCGTTCAGGCCGATATTCTAAAAGAAGATCAGGCCCAGAATACCTGTATTTTCTCTACAGAATTTGCTTTGAGATTGATGGGTGATGTGCAGCAGTACTTTATTAGTAATGCTGTAAGAAACTTCTATTCTGTTTCTATCTCTGGATATCACATTGCTGAAGCAGGAGCGAATCCTATTTCCCAATTAGCCTTTACCTTGGCCAATGGATTCACCTACGTTGAATACTATTTGAGCAGAGGTATGGATATCAATGCCTTCGGTCCAAACCTTTCTTTCTTCTTTTCAAATGGTATCGATCCAGAATATGCTGTGATTGGTCGTGTGGCGAGAAGAATTTGGGCTAAAGCCTTGAAGAACAAGTATGGTGCAAATCCAAGAGCACAAATGCTCAAGTATCATATCCAGACTTCAGGAAGATCATTACATGCTCAGGAGATTGATTTCAACGATATCAGAACTACCCTTCAGGCGCTGTATGCGATTTATGACAACTGTAATTCATTGCATACCAATGCTTATGATGAGGCGATTACCACGCCAACAGAAGAGTCTGTAAGAAGAGCAATGGCGATCCAATTAATTATCAATAAGGAATTAGGTCTGGCTAAGAATGAGAATCCATTACAAGGTTCATTCATTATTGAAGAGTTGACTGATTTGGTGGAAGAAGCTGTATTGACCGAGTTCGATAGAATCACTGAAAGAGGTGGGGTTCTGGGTGCCATGGAAACCATGTATCAACGAAGTAAGATTCAGGAAGAGTCACTATACTATGAGACTTTGAAACATACTGGCGAATTCCCAATTATTGGAGTGAATACATTCTTAAGTTCTAAAGGTTCGCCAACCATCTTGCCTAAAGAAGTAATAAGAGCTACAACTGAGGAGAAAGAATATCAAATCTCTATGCTGAGTGATCTGCATAACGGACATTCATCTAAAGCTGAAGATATGCTTCGCAGAATTCAAGAAGCTGCCATTCAGAATGAGAATATCTTTGAAGAGTTGATGGAAGCTTGTAAATATTGCTCCCTTGGACAAATCACATCTGCCCTATTTGAGGTGGGTGGTCAGTACCGAAGAAATATGTAGTTGTTGGTTAGTTAATCGGTAATCAAAGAAACAGAAAATGGGCAAAGAGATTCTTTCCATTGGCATCCCTTTAGGCATTGAGGGTATCTACAATCTTTAGCAAAAACTAAAAACAGACACGTCATTCCCGCGTAGGCGGGAATCTCCTGTTTCTGAATTAGATATAATCAATGAGTGTATAAGGTCTCAACGAGACGCTAAGATTAGTGGGGGTGGTAAGAACTTATTTCTTAATACTTTCCATCATTGCAGCCATTTCGGCCTTAGAGTAAGTGTTGCCTTGAAGAATCATTTCTTCAATCGCCAATGTGTTCTCGATATTCTCCAAAGGATTAGCGGAGAGGATTAATAGATCTCCTGATTTCCCTGGTTTGAGACTTCCGTATTCATCTTCAACCCTTAAGAATGTCGCACCATTTATGGTTGCCGCTCTCAAGGCATCAATCTCTGGAATGCCCGCATTCACTATGGCTTGAAGCTCTTGGTGTAGAGAAATACCCGGATAAACATAGCTGTTAGAAGCACCACAATCGGAGCCAGCCATTAACTGAACACCTGCATTAAGCAGTTTAGGTGCGAGTTCTATAAATGTTTGATTCAGATTCTGACGCATGGTTGCGAAAGATTCGCTAGCTCGCATTGCACTTCTAATTCTACCTTGATACGTTTCTATAATGCCATCACCAACATAGTTCAGGTACACGTCCTCACGATGATCGGTATTCTTAATATTCGTGAGTGTATTACCGATGAAAAGTGTTGGTGTCACATAGGTGTCATTATCTACCAGCATTTGGAAGGTTTCAGCTTCCTGCTCTGGTGTTGTGGTAGCCATTAAGCGATTCATGGAACCCCAAAATCCCGCTTTGCCAGCAATGTTATCATCTGTTACAGCTTGTTCTTCTGTTGAGGAGCCTTTAAGGGTATAGTACAAGTGCTCTACGGAACCTAGCCCTGCGGTTACTGCTTCTTCTAATGTGACCGTAAATGGCATATGGCCAGAGGTGCGAATACCTCTTTTTTCTGCTTCCTCTAAGATCCAGATATAAGCCTCTCTAGAAATACGGCTGTCATAAAGTTTTATGAAATCAGAACCCATATTGATTAATGAATCGACTGCGTTCGCTGCATCTTCTTGAGTGACGACAGGGATTGAACCTGCCCATGTGGCTCTAGGTCCATCTAGCTTAGGTCCTGAAGTGAAGATTTTTGGCCCTATGAGTTTGCCCGACTCAATTTCATCTTGCCATTGGAAGATTTGATCGGTCATGTCACCGCCAGCTTCTCGAACTCCAGTGATGCCATTAGCCAAGAAGAGGGGGATTAGATTTTTGTTCTCTTGAATAAGTTCTTCTCCTCCTCTAAAGTGGATATGCATATCCCAAAGTCCTGGGATTATATATTTTCCTGAGGCATCTATCAATTCTTTTGCTTGATAGGTATTACCGTATTCAGTATTGATAAATGCGACCTTCCCATCATTAATCCCAATTTGATGGTCGCTGAGGATCTGTCCAGTTTCTACATCAATAACTTCAGCATGTGTAATGAGGATGTCTACTTTTTCGGGAACTTGGCAACCAACAACAAGGATGAAAATGATGAAATATTGGAGCTTCTTCATGGGGTAATTTTTAGAAAAGTAAGCTAAATCTAAAAAACAAGCAGATGGAATTCTCTAAATGGTTGAGCCTAACTATGGTTGCTCATTAAAATTAATCTCCAACCTCGTGTACTTGATCGTAAACCATTTCCTTGAGTTCAAAATTTTCGTTTTCCTCATTCAATACCTGACAAGCATCAATTGGTTTAACGTAGACATGAAGTGTCATTGCCTTTTCGCCTGAAATGTTTTCTATTTTATGATAGCCTAATTTATCATTCATATAGCTCATTTGGCCGGGTTTGAGGTCTCCAACTGATTCTGTGATAAGACTTTCGGCTTCGCCCGAATATCGTGTTTCTCGCACGATTCCATCTACCTGATAAACCCAACAGTTTTGACCCGCATGATCATGAATGGCTGTCTCGCAGTTACCATCCCAGCACAATAAAATGAATTCGTATTCTTCGGTCTTTGCAAGGCAGTTTCTAGTATAGCAACCGCCTCTCCAAGAGGCATATTGTAAGAAATCGTTTATGGGAATGTCTATATTTTTGATAATTTTAGATTGTTCAAAGGGATCGGCATCATCAAAGTTTTCTATTAGTTCTTGTATTGAAGTGATTGATTCCATGAATATAATCTTATTTATTCTCCCCCAATTCGGTCAAGAATCTACAATAAACTAAACGATTTGGGTAGAGAGTTCAGAATGACTTAGCATTACTAAGTTACGAATATCAAACTTATTGTAAAATTTACCTTACCCTATGCGGAAGACACTAGAGCAGTTTGCTGAAATTACTAACGATTTATTAAGAGATGAAAAAGAGAATCCAGTAGCGGATTTTGTACCAGCAGATAAACTATTCGAGATATTAGATCTCCAGCTTACCGAGGAAGGTTCGCCTGCTTCTGAGTTTGAGAAAGCCTTAAGAGATTTGGTTATGAAAACGCCAAGAACAGGTACAAATGCTTTTTTCAATCAGCTTTTTGGAGGGAGAAACGAAAAGGCAATTTTAGGTGAATTGCTTGCTGTGATGCTTAATAATAGCATGTATACCTATAAGGCAGCAGGTCCGCAAATTGGTGTGGAAAAGGTGGTCTTAAAAAAGGTTTGTGACATAATTGGATGGGGAGAAAAGTCTGACGGAACCTTTGCACCTGGAGGGTCTATGACAAACTACATGGCCATGGTAATGGCTCGGGATGCAGCCAATAAAAATGTAAGACATGAAGGGATTAGCAATCCCATGACGGTTTACACTTCCATTGAATCGCATTATAGCATACCAAAAAATGCAGCATTCATGGGGATTGGTAGAGATCAAGTAAGAAAGGTTCCTACTGATCAATTCGGGAAGATGGATATGAATGCTCTGGCAGAAATAATTCAAAAGGATGTGAATGAAGGTTTTACACCAATCATGGTGAATTGTACGGCAGGGACAACTGTTTTAGGCGCTTTTGATGACATTAGGGCAGCCAAGAAGGTTTGTGATGCCCATAATGTTTGGTTACACGTTGACGGAGCCTATTGCGGTTCCGTCTTGTTTAGTAAAAGGTATAAGCATTTAGTGGATGGTATTGAATTGGTAGATTCCTTCAGCTTTAATGCACATAAAATGCTAGGTACACCGCTTTCATGCTCAATAATTGTAACACAGGATAAAGAGTTTCTTCGTCAGTCATTTTCAAATGATGCGAGCTATTTGTACCAAACAGATCATGATGAATTTAATCTGGGCAAAATGTCGCTACAATGCGGCAGAAGAAACGATGCCCTTAAGTTCTGGACCCTTTGGAAAAGTGTTGGGACGAATGGACTTGAGCAAATTGTAGATCAGCAATTTATATTGGCGGATACTGCACTTGATTACATTCGCTCAAACTCAGATTACACCTTGTACTCTTATGATGAGTCGGTCTCGGTCTGTTTCAATTACAAGGGAATTCCAGCAGAAGAAATCTGTACAGTATTATACGAGTACTCAGAACTCTTGGTAGGGTACGGTACATTTAGAGAAGATACTTTTGTTAGATTGGTAACTATAAATGCTCAAAACGAAAAGCAGGATATTCTGAATTTCTTTAAAATTCTAGAACAGTTTGTAGAAGAACATGAGGAAGTTTTCGCAGCTCAGGTAGATTAAAAAAGCGTTATGGAACCCACCAAACTAGTTGTACTCGGACTTTATGTAGCAGTCTTATTCATTATTGGTATTGTAGCTTCAAGGCGTGTCAAAAGTATGAGTGACTTCTATGTGGGGGGGAAGAAACTAGGTTTTTTGGCTGTAGCCTTTTCTGCGAGAGCTACTGGTGAGTCTGGCTGGTTGCTCATTGGCCTAACAGGTATGGGGGCACTCTCTGGGCTTTCTGCGTATTGGGTTGTAGTGGGCGAGGTTGTTGGGGTTGCCCTTTCTTGGTGGTTCATGGCGAAGAAGTTCAAAAGGCGTACAGATCAGTATGGCGCAATTACGATTCCAGATTATTTAGAGAGTCATTTTAAATCGACCAAGTATACCTTAAGGGTAGTAGCGTCCGTTATTCTATCCGTTTTCGTTATCATTTATGTCAGTTCTCAAATTGATGTAACTGGGAAGGCATTCGAAACCATGATCGGTATCGATTACTATTGGGGGGCAATTATCGGGTTCCTCATCGTGCTATCCTATATTTTTATAGGTGGTTTTGTTGCGGCTGTTTGGTCAGATCTCTTTCAGGGAGTACTCATGTTTCTGGGACTCGTTTTGCTACCCATTGTGGTATTCTTTTCCATGGATGGCCCAATTGCCATTGCAGAGAGTTTAAATAATATCGACCCAGCTTTAACCAATTGGTTTGGTACTAGCGATGACCCGTGGTTTAATGTAGCGACTATGCTTGGGTTCGCATGTATTGGGCTTGGGTTTTTAGGCTCACCACAGGTTTATGTACGCTTTATGTCAATCAAAAATGAAGCGGAGATAGATAAGGGTAAATGGGTTGCCATCATCTTTACGCTTTTAACCGATGCTGCCGCGGTAACAATCGGGATTTTAGGTAGGATCATTTTCACGGAGAATGGTCAGGATGCTGAGGCTATTTTAGGCGTAGGTGCCGAGGATGTTTTGAGCATGTTAACGGATCAGGCGTTGCCGTATCTAGTGTCAGCTATATATGTCGCTATTGTACTCTCAGCTATCATGTCAACGATAGATTCACTTTTAGTGATTGCCTCTAGCGCCATTGTTAGGGATTTCTATCAAAAAATATTTAGGCCAGACACACTGGATGAAGATCTTGCTCCTCTATCAAGAAAAGTTACTTTGGTTATGGCACTAATGGCGCTGGCCATCGCGATGATCATTGCGGTGATATCACCGAATCATACTGTCTTTTGGCTCATCATCTTTGGTTGGTCAGGAATAGCCGCATCATTCTGCCCAGTCATTATTCTCTCGCTGTTTTGGAAAGGTCTTTCGGAGACAGGATCCATAGCAGCTATGATAGCTGGTTTCCTATCGGTTGGTGTTTTCAAATTCATCATTCAGCCAATGGACGGAATTGGAGAGTATTTTATACAATTAGACGTACTAGGGCCCTCGTTTTTAATTGGAATGATTACAGCATATGTCTTTTCGAAGCTTTATCCCGCCAAGACTTCGGTGGCTGCTTAACTGTGTACCGAGTGATTCTGAAACTTAAAATTCTTAACCGACTCCGGTGTTTCAAGACCTGCTTTACAATCAGTATTTTTCACAGCTCTGCCCGGATTGGTCTCTAATTCCAAAACACCAGCCCAAACGTCTAAATCCATATCCGCTTTTTCGTCATTGGCGCCTTCATCTCTAATTTTTACCGAGGCGTCAGTAATGTCTATGGCAATGACTAAAGTGCCATCCAATTCTTTCCTGTTGGGGAGTCGGGCTTCTGACCAGCGCCCTGCAATAAAGTTGTCGATAATCAACTCTAGAGCTTCCATCTTACCTTCATCATCTTCGATTAATCGTGGGGTACCAAAAACAGCCACAGATCTGTAATTAACAGAGTGATGAAATACGGAACGTGCCAAGACCAAGCCATCTATATGCGTAACCGTTATGCTCACCTTTTCTTGGTTGAGCAAAGAAAGCATCATTCGATTTTTGATAGAGCCATGTAAATAGACAGTATCTTCTTTACGCCTGTAACCAGTCGGTATAACAATAGAAGTACCTTCATAAACGTAGGGTACATGACATACGAAGTGGGAGTCTAAGATTTCATTGACAATTGCCTTGTCATAATGAGCTCTTTTAGGGCCTCGTAAAACTTTATTCAGAGGGGTTTTTTCAAAGGAATCCATTCTTATGTATTTTGAGTCTCAACCAATTTGAAAATAATTTCCAGCATTTACGAATGCAACTGAGAAGCCATGCTAAAAATCATCTTTCGTTTCGCGCTAATTGTAATGGCGCTACTCATACTTTTTCAGTTAAGCAATGCTTCTCTCTTTATTCCATCCATTCCCGCTGATGCTCTTATTGGCATTGGAGCCGCAATTCTAATTGGCTTGGGTGTTTACTTCGGCAGCTCATTTAAAAAGGAGAAGATCGTTGAGGTAGGCCCCTCAATTGAAGTGGATACACAAAAGATAAAAGAGTTAGGTTTAAGCGAAAGAGAGTTGGAGGTATTAGGGCTCATTGCGGAAGGTCTATCCAATAAACAGATTGGAGACAAACTATTTGTCTCTGAGAGTACTGTGAAAACGCATGTCTTTAATCTGTTTGTGAAACTAGATGTAAAGCGAAGAACTCAAGCCGTAACGCAGGCTAAAGAGTGGCGAATACTTATCTAGTACTTTTGACTGATCAGAAGCTTTGGTACTTTAGTATGAATAGCGAATTCACCCAAATACCTTCATTTGAATCAAAAAATAAGTCGTTATGAAAAATTTGATTAAAAAGTACGGTTTGATTTCTGCCCTAATTGTAGTGGGTGCTCCCTTAATAGCAAACCTTATTACTGGTTTTAACAAAGAGAGTTTTGCCTTAGGAGAGATCATTGGTTACAACTCTATGATTGTTGCGATGGCAACAGTTTTTGTTGCTATGAAGCACTATCGCGATAATTTGAAAGAAGGAGTGATGTCTTTTGGGGAAGGTTTGAAATTAGGCTTGGGAATTTCAGTTATCGGAGGCATTGCATTCGCCTTGTACAATGCTGTTTTCGTTACTTATATCATGCCTGACTTTAATGAGCAATACTTTGCTTATCAATCTGGTTTGGAAATGGGTTCTGCGCAATTTACAACCGAGTACAATACCATGATGGAGGAGAATGGCTTTATGTTTAGTCTGTTAGGAGGGTTGCTACTTATGTTCTTTACCGTTTTCTTAATCGGTTTTGTAGAGAGTGTAATAGGCGCTATGGTCTTAAAGAGGAAATAAAAAATGAAGGGTATACTCCTATTTTTATGTTTGTCAGTCCTGACGTGTTCACATCAGGATTCGGCATACATAGCTGAGATTCAGCAACACCAAAATGAACTCAACGAAGAGTATCTCAATAAGGACAAGTCGCCTTTGAATGAAAAGGATAGGATTACTTTTCAGGGTCATGATTTCTTTCCGATAGATAAGACTTACGCTGTAAAAGCTAAAGTAGAAAGAACGCCCGATAGCCGACCTTTTGCCATGGCCATGAGTAATGGCAGGCAACAGCTCTATAAACGTTTAGCGATTTTAACATTTGAGTTAAATGGAAAGCCGGTTGCTTTGGAGGCCTACACACGTGTTCAATCTTTTGGATTAGCCATGAAGACAACTCCTGTTTTGATCCCGATTATAGATAAGACAACGGGAAATACGACTTATGAAGGAGGGCGCTATTTCATTTTTAACTCAGCACCTGAAGGTGATGAATGGCTCATTGACTTAAATAAGCTAACTAATCCCTATTGTGCCTATAATAATGAAATAGCTTGTCCCAAAGTCCCAGAGGCTAATCATGTAGATTTAGCGATTGAAGCTGGGATCAAAGGTAGTTGAGTTTAGCTTTTTAAGGCTTTAACGATCTTGGTAACTGATTTAGATTCAAATATTTTGATGAAGTTCCTAATAGTAGTGAGGAGAATTCCTGGATTGGCAATGTCTTTACCTAACCATGCAATTGACTTATCTCTATCTCCTAGTAATCTATTCTTACCAATTTCATTTTCATTCGCGTAGTTCAAGGCAAAGTCCCATGCGCCATCTCTTGCCAGTTGAATGCTAAAGTCAAAGAGCCTTTCATCTAACTTACCCGCAACTCCGTCTAGCAGACCTATTACAGGGGATATTCGATTAATGTCTTTTTGAACGCCTTCCACCATGCTGGAGAGTAAGTCGTTGATTTTACAGAAATCCTTTTTCAGGTTCTCTATCTCTTTGCCGCATATTTCAGCAGCAGCTATACCAAGGTCTAGGTTAATATGCGCGTTAATGCCTAAAAGCAGATGCTGAAGTACAATGGGCCAAAAAGTATCTCCTTGCTGGAACGCTACCAACCAACACGCGGAGCATTGTTCCTTTGATTTGAATTGAGCGTAAGCCTCTAAATATCTGTTGGCAAAAACGACATCGAGCGCTTCCATGCGTTCATTGTCTTCAAATTCTTTCTTTTCAACACCTTCTTTAACGGCTACAGTAACCTTTTTGTAAAGAATTGGGAAGAAGGCCAATTTGGAGTCCTCTCGGATTTCGTTTTCGATGATTTCATCAAGTAATTCAATTACTTGATCTATTGTGTGTGCTTGCATACCCTAAAACAGGGCGTTTGATTAGATTTACTCCAAGGAACAGCTCCCATTAAAGTCTGAGGCATCGAATAAAGTATTCGCATTACCAGCCAAACTGCCTTGTGCTACCTCAATTGTTAACTGTTTACTACCAGAACGTTTAGGAGAGCAATACTCTAGCAGGTAATAACTGTTGGCTCGGCCATTGATTAGGTCACCAATTTCACGGAAACGATCTAGTAGTTCGCCAATATTCGCTGCTGATACAAAACTTGTTTTGCCTATTTCCCTTAGCGTTAGTTCATCAATTTCTCCTCCCAAACCTATTGTGTAAACGGAGATGTCTCTATCAGCATTGGCTACAGCACCCAATGCCTGTCCTTTGGTATTTCTATTCGCTTGGTCGGTACCATCGGTAAAGACTACTACCGCGCTAGAGCCAATCTCATTTAAGTTTCTTGTTTGTGTGAGCTTTTGAGATGCCACTTCAATGCCCTGAATCACTGCACCATATAAATTGGTAGAATTATCCGAGCTCATTTCGGGTGTTATTCTGTCAATAGCATCTTTTAATGTTGTACTGTTTGCACTCGCAGTTTGTAATTGCTTTATGCTTTCGGCACCATCAAACCACCAGATTTCCATTTTTATTGCTTCAGCATCCGTATCGGCTGATGCCGGAACCACCTCGTCTATAAAGCTCTTGGCGGCTTGTTTTAAACCTGCCAAATTCTCCCCGCCAAAAATGGAACCGCTTAAATCTAGAAAGAGGGTTATATGGTAATCGAATAATTGTTCATTTGGTTGAATCTTTCGAGTGGCTTCAAAATTAGATATGACCTGACCATTTTCGTAAATCGTAAAATCACTCTCATTGAGTCCTGAGATGCCATCTCCATTTTGGTTTTCTACTCTAAAGAATACCGATACGTTCGAAGGTAAATTCACGAATTGATCTTCGATGGTAACATTCAGCGTGGGGCTTTGCGAATCATCATCGCTACAAGACCAAAAAAGTGAAAACGAAACGATGAGAATAAAGGCGAATAGTCTGTGGAATTTCATATTCTTAGGTTTTTGAGTTTACCCAAGAACCCAGAAACTAATTCTGTTATTGTGCGGTTTGGTATTTAATTCGATTAAATTTGAAGCCTTTAAAATTAAGTGCAATATGGAGACAACTACCACGTTACTAGGGGATTATGAATTTGAAGCTGTAAACCCTGCAGGCAATAAGGTTCATATAGATATGAGAGAGCCAGGACAGAAGTCTGGTCAATCACCAACAGAACTATTGCTTTCAGCTGTATCTGGTTGTGCCTCAGTAGATTTGGTGCAAATGCTTAAAAAGAGAAAGAAAACGGTAAACGGTTTAAAAGTAGAGGCTCATGGTTCACGAAGAGATGAGCATCCTCGTGCCTTCACCGAAATTAGACTTCACTTCATTCTTGATTCTCCTGATGCTACCCAAGAAGAGTTTGAGAAACTAGGTATCCTCGCTGCAACTAAGTATTGTTCTGTTGCAGGTTCTATCAGCTCTGATATTCATCATGAATTTACGATTAACCGTTAGAGGTTAAGCCAGTAGGTGGCCTTAATTACTAGGGCCCTATTCTTATTAATTAGGTTATCGGGGAAGTAATTGTCTGTATAGGCAATGAAGATATCGGATACAGGTTTGAACCTCCATTGCAGCCTCGAGTTGATGTTGATATTGTCAATTTGGCTATTGTACTGGATGAATGTGGTCCAGAATAACTTCTTGCTGAATGTGATGTCAAATCGCGGTCCTATCAGGAAGATGTCCGCATCTCCGTATGGGTCAGGCAAGCGTACCCTGTTATAGTTGTAGTCTATACTCACAATGCCATAAGGTTGAAAACGGTAATTGATATTGCCCCCAAAACTGAACCTATCACCATTAAAGTATTCTCCCATAGTGGTTCTGGCCGTATAGAAGAACTCATTTCGTGTATCTGAATTATAACTGGCTTCAAAGTTTACAAAGGTATGATCTGAACCCTCTGGCAGTACTTGGTTTCCTTCCCTTGTCGGGTCAAAATCGCTAAATAAGTAGATGTAGTTTCTTACCAAACTTGCATTAAACCTACTCGTATTTAATCCTTGGCCCTCAAAGCCAACTCTGAGCTCCGAATCAGTTGTACCATTCAATTCATTTTGAAAAAAGTCAAGCCCAACTATCGGGCTTAGTCGCTGAAATCTGCTTGCGTTTGGATAGAACTGTCTCCTAATATTTAAACTCCCTCTCTCGTAACCCGATCTTCTGGCAAATCCCACTTCCGGATTGTAATTGTCCCCAACTTTTTGGGCGAATGCCTGAATCCCCCAATCAATGGTTTGGTAGTTTACGCTTACTGCGGTAGCAAACTCATCGTCAGCTTCTTCTTTGTCAAAGGATTGGTGATAGAAGAATTTTGCATTCCACTTATTATCAGCACTTGCGAGGTTATAATCAAAGCCCAGTACTCTATTGTATTGATTGAAGTTCGTCCCATTTTCATTCCGTAAATCCTGTTTGTTAATCATGATTAACCCAAAGTTAGATCTGCTAAAAACCTTTCTTTGCAGTGCGGCCACTGTGTAGTTAATCTCAGGCAAGTTTATATCTCTTTCTGCGGCTGCTTGCATATTTAAAAGCCCAACTCTCCAATTATTATTAAGCTTTCCGCTTAAGCGAGCACCAAAGGTTATCTTATTCTGAATATTCTGACCAGTTGATTCATCTCTACTCACCCCAATCCTTCTGGAGAAAAACGGACGTAAACCGTCAGCCCCAAATTGACCAAATAGGTCGGCATTCTCTAAGAAGAACTGTCTCCTTTCAGGAAAGAAAATTTCAAAGCGGTCTAGGTTTGTTACTTGTCTATCCACTTCAACTTGGGAGAAATCTGGGTTAACTGTGAGGTCAAGGTTCAACCCTGCTCCCAAGCCTACCTTGGCGTCAAAACCAAAGTTCCCGTTGGAGTCTGTTTCTCTATCAACCGCTTGTGTTTCTCCAGTGGGAGTAAATCCTCCGGCAGCAGAGGCATTGCCCAATACATAAGGAATTACAGAAACGTTCGCTCCTGGATTCTTGGGTGCTTCATCCCAAATAAGTTTGCCTGTATGTGCTTGAGAGTATAGCGCAAAGTTTCTTGGTATGGCATTCCAGATAGAGCGTTCGCCCGTATTGCTATCAATACGGTAAGAGTTAATGTACCACTCTGTGGTTCCTTCTTTGTACCGAATGCTCTTGAAGGGAATTGCCATTTCAACAATCCAGTAATCTTCGTTTCGGGTGGCCTCTCCCGTCCATTTATTCTCCCAGTCGAGAGATAGGTTGCCCCTTTCGGCACCTCCGTTAGAAACCAAGCCTTCTCTTCGGACGCCAAACGGATTCATACCAAATTGAAAGGCATTTGTTCTGTCATTAAAAGTATCGAACGCAATGGTGAGCATGTCATTCCCCGCACCTCTGAAATCTCTTCTTAATGAAGGAGTTATGTAATTGGCAGGTCCTGTGTTGTACATTTTGCCCGATACGTAAATAAACTTATCGTCATAGGTGAAACGAAGCTCAGTTTTGGCCTGAGCCATTACCGTGTCGGTTGGAAAATTCTGATAATAGTCACTACCTACATCTGCCTGTTGCCAAGAAGTTTCATTCAGTAAACCATCGATTACAATAGGGTCTACGGCTCTCTTTATCCGTATTTCTTTAACGGATTGGCTAAAGGCGAGAGGGCAAAGACCTATAAACAAGTAGAGTGTCGTAAGGAGTCTTTTCATTAAGCTTGCAACATTAGGGCTATTAAGGAACTCGTCAAAAATGAATAGCAGCTTTCTGATGAACGGCTGAATATCAAAGGGATAAATTCAATTATTTTGTGCCTATGAGAGTAGTGAGAGAAATAACCGGTAAGCCATGTAAAATCACGGTCTTTTCATGGAATGAGAAGTATCTCATAAAACTTGAATACGGTCCGTTTGAGCAGACTTATAAGGTAAGTATGATGGATTACTTGGAAGAAGAGATTGACGAAATGCTTTCCGATGATTTTATAAAGTCTGCCATGAAATGTTTTGAAAGTATGGGGGAGTCACTTAGAAACGCCATTAATTAATATTACTCCTAATTATTCTACGGATAATTGGTAAGTTTATAGGACCCAACCTTCTGTTTACCGTTATGCTTGAAGGCCACTCAAACGAGTTACTGATCATTGTTTTTCTTTTGGTCCTAGTTATTATTCTTCTTTTGAGGAATTTGAAAAAGGGACGTTCCTTGTTTTCTATGGCCGATGATTTGGCGAGAGCAGCGGATAAAAAGCAAGCGATGGATCAAACTCTAAGTCTGCTCATGGAGCATTCTTCAGACTTTGTATTCAGGTACGATGGGCATGGCAATATCATATATGTGTCTAATAATGTTGAGCGCGTCTTGGGCTATGAGATATCAGAGGGTCCGCGACATTTTACGGATGTATTGACTGATAATCCACTCAACAAAACCCGTTCAAATCATATTAAAGAGGTTTTTATCGAGAAAAACTTCAAGGAGTCTCCCTTTTTTGTGGAAGTATTCGATGCAGATTCTAAACCTCAAATGCTAGAGGTTTACGAGACGCCTTTTCAAAACGACGCAGGTGATGTGCTCTATGTAACCTGTATTGCCAAAAACGTAACCGATATATACAATGTGGAATTAGAGCTCAAGGAGTCTGAGCGGCAGCAGAATCTTATTCTACAATCACTACCAGACGCTCTTTTTATGATAGATCATGAGTATCGGTATTTAGATTATCAGAATCCGGCAGGTGCAAATTTGTGGTATAACCCTAAAGACTTTATTGGCAAAAAGATAACTGAGGTTATTCCCGAACCTCTAGGGTCAAGGTTACAGAAAGCAGTTGCTAAGGCATTTGATAGTGATGAACCAACTCGAGTTGAATATACCTTTGGTTCAGATGATGAAATGTTTTACGAGGGAAGAATGATAAAGCTCTCTGATGAAAGGCTCTTAATTATTTCCCGAGACATTACCGCTCAGAAGAAGTTAGAAAGTGGATTATTGAAAGCAAAAGCAGCAGCCGAAGCGGCAACAGCAGCAAAAAGTAATTTCTTGGCTACCATGAGTCATGAGATTCGAACACCAATGAACGGTGTGATTGGCATGACAGGTCTTCTTGCTCAAACAGAGCTCTCAGCGGAGCAGAAAGATTATGTCGAGACTATTCAAGCCAGTGGCGATAGTCTGTTGAGGGTAATTAATGATATTTTAGATTACTCAAAAATTGAGTCGGGCAAAATGAGCTTTGAAGAGACGCTTTTCTCTTTAGAAAAGGTTCTTGATGACTCTATTAATCTGGTGGTGTTTGAGGCGACTAAAAAAGGCATTGTCATTGAGAAGCAGATGGAGGATGACGTCCCGAAATTCATTAACTCAGATAGGGGAAGGTTAAGACAAATCTTATTGAACCTTCTGTCTAATGCAGTCAAATTCACGGAAAGTGGAATGGTTAAACTCTCAGTAAAGCTAGAGAGTAAAACAAAGGATAGCTGTCACCTCAAATTTTCGATAATGGATACCGGCATTGGTATTCCACAAGAAAAGCTCGATAGCTTATTTAAGGAGTTTACTCAAGCCGATTCTTCCCATTCGAGAAAATACGGTGGTACTGGTCTAGGATTAGCCATTGTAAAGAATCTCGTGAAGCTTTTTGGAGGAAAAGTTAAGGTGCAGAGTAAAGTGGGTAAAGGGTCTACCTTCAAGTTTACAATCCATGCCATGCTAGGTTCAAAACAGACGACCAGTTCAAACGGAGGTAATCAAAGTACTTTTACGCCTATTTCAGACAAGTATCCATTAGAAGTTCTTTTAGCGGAAGATAACTCTGTGAATAGAAAGTTAACCTCGTTATTTTTGGAGAAGCTGGGTTATCACAACGAGTACGCCATAGACGGATTAGAGGTTATTCAACTCTTAAAGCAAAAGCCTTATGATCTTCTCTTACTAGATATTTCCATGCCAAATATGGATGGTTATGAAGTAACTAAACTGATAAAAGAGATGGATTTGGAGAACCCACCTTATATTATTGGCGTTTCCGCGAATGCATTCAAGTCTGATATCGATAAGGCTTTAAATGCGGGAATGGATGATTACATAACCAAACCAGTAAAATTTGAGGAGTTGAAAGAAAAACTCATCAAGGCGGGTTCGTCTAGTTTAAGCTTGGAGTCGTAACTTACGCCTCGCTTATGAATTATTTTGTAACAGCCATTGGCACAGATAGTGGTAAGTCGCTTATATCATCAATTTTAGTAGAAGCCTTAAAAGCCGACTATTGGAAGCCCGTTCAGGCAGGCGCTCCAGGAGATACTGAAATCGTTCAATCTTTGGTATCAAATCCCATTACCAAGTTCCATCCTGAAGCGCATAGGTTAAAGCTGCCCGCATCTCCACATGCAGCAGCACGTTACGAGCATTTACAAATTCAGCTTGACGATTTTGTGCTGCCTGAGACAAATAATGAATTAGTTGTGGAAGGAGCAGGAGGGGTGCTGGTGCCACTAAATGATGAAGATTATGTGATCGATATTGCCAAGGAATTGGATTTGGAGATTGTCTTAGTTTCAAATCTTTATTTGGGAAGTATCAATCATACCTTGCTCACCATAGACTATCTGGAAAGAAATGGTTTCAAGATAAAGGGCATCATCTTTAATGGAGAGCCAAACCTAGAGAGTGAAAGAATTATTGAATTGAAAAGTGGATATAAGGTGCTTTTGAGGTTACCAGAATTGAGCCTAATTAATAAGGAAGTGATACAATATTGGGCTGACGAATTGATTTTGAATTGGTATGAGTGAGATAGTTAAGAGAGATAAAGAATCGATTTGGCACCCATTTACCCCGCTCAAGGGAATGGACGATGTATTGCCTATCGTTAGGGCTGAAGGGGTGAATCTCTACACTGAAGACGGGAAGAAAATCATAGATGCCATTTCTTCTTGGTGGGTCAACATTCACGGGCATAGTAATACCTATCTAGCCGATGCCATAGCAAATCAGGCAAAAACGCTAGAGCATGTGATTTTTGCTGGGTTTACTCATGAACCAGCCACGAGATTAGCAGAGCGCTTGTTGCAAATACTTCCAGATAACCAGGCTAAAATCTTCTTCTCGGATAATGGAAGTACGGCTGTAGAAGTCGGAATCAAGATGGCTTTTCAGTATTTTTATAATCGCGGAATTAAGAAGAAGAAAATCATAGCAATAGATGGTGCCTATCATGGCGATACGTTTGGTGCGATGTCAGTTGGGGAACGTGGGCCATTTACGGAACCTTTCGATCCCTATTTATTCGATGTTGAGTTTTTAGACTTCCCATCTCAGGATATTGAGAATGATGTTTGGGAACACTATGTGAGTCTGGTAGAAAGTGGAGAGGTTGCGGCTTTCGTTTTTGAGCCTATCGTTCAAGGTGCTTCCGGAATGAAGGTATACTCTACAGCGCTATTAGATAAGATGATATGCTTTGGTCAAGAACATGGAGTGGTGTGTATTGCCGATGAGGTGATGACAGGGTTTGGAAGGTTGGGGACATTGTTTGCTGCCGATCAGCTGGTACACAAGCCCGATATTATGTGCCTTTCCAAAGGCTTAACGGGCGGTGCCATGGCCATGGGAGTCACTACTTGCACAGATGAAATTCAGTCTGCTTATAGATCGAATGATCTGATGAAGACCTTCTTTCATGGCCACTCATTTACAGCTAATCCTATTACTTGTGCTGTGGCAAATGCTTCTCTAGACTTATTGTTGAAGCCTGCATGTGAAAACAATCGAAAGCGGCTAAATACAAGGCATAGAGAGTTTCTTAGCAAAATTGAGCAGCATGACTTGGTAAGAAACCCGCGGGTTATGGGAACTATTATTGCCTTTGAGTTAAATACTGAAAAAGACACCTCTTACTTTAATGAAGCGCGTCATCATTTGTATCCGTATTTTATCGAGAAAGGTATATTGATCAGGCCATTGGGAAATGTGATTTACCTCATTCCTCCTTACATCATTAGCAATGAGGATTTAGACTATATTTATAATACCATTCTTGAATTTTTAGATGCATACCCAACCCTAAATATCTAATCTATGAAGCGACTTTTCGTTTGTGTACTCCTTGTCTTCTCGGCCTCACTTTTTGCTCAACAGGCTAATGATACATTCTATCAAGTGATTACCATGCGAGCTGCTCCAGGAAAATTGCTCGATCTGATAGATGTGATAAAGCTTGATTTGAAAAACTATGAGCGGGCAGGTATTCAAAAGCCGTTTCTAATGAGGCATTCGCAGGGCGACCAATGGGATTTGCTATTAATGTATCCGATTAGTGATTTAGGAACTCATTTCTCCGAGGACGAAACGACAAAACGAAGAGAGAATTCAGCGACATTAGACCAGCCATTCGGTCGTAGATATCATAGTTTGGTCTCATGGCAAGAAGAGCAAATTGTGGAAGGCCCTTCAATAGAAGAATTCAATGAAAGATTCAATGCCTTTGACTATTACCATGTTGAAATGTTTATTGCTTTGGCAGGCAGGCAAAATGAGCTTTTAGCGCAAAGAGAAATGGAGAATGTCTATTTAACCGAAATTGATAGAGACACCAATCTCATCTTCACGAAAGTATTTGGGGGAGAGGTAGACTGTTTCACATTAGGCTTTTACAGAGACATCAAGCACTTTGCTGAAAGTGCAGATATTCCAATAGAAAAAGAGAATGCTGCAGCTAAAAAAGCAGGGTTTGAAAACGTCTACACGATCGGGAGCTACCTAAGATCGTTATTATTGGAGCATCATGATACCTTGGCCGGGGCGGTGAGAAATAACTAGCTCGATGTATTTTAGGTAATTTACCAATTCAGTTTATGCCTTACTTGTATCCAAAGTACATCAGTTTGGTCAAATACTTCGTCATCATCGGTGGCGGCATACTGACTATTCCATTTGAGATTCACTTTGAATTCATCGCTAAATTGAATGGTGGGGCTGATCATAAATCTATTCTGTGAAAAGGCAGTTTCTAAGTCGTCATTCCCCGTGTTAAGAAAGATTTCGTTTCCTACTCGGAATACAAATTGTAGATCAGGATTTCCTGTACTAATAGGGAAGCTGAACAAGTTGAACATCAATGAATATCTATAGCGTATTGAGTTAGCTGTGTTAGCGTTTCTTGTGACAAATCTTTGCTCAATCCTCACCCTATGTCCTATGCCGATTGTACCTAGGTTGTGTTTATAGCTGATCTCTTGATGAGGGCGGGCCTCAGTCGCATTTACATTATTACCACTATAGTATCCGAGATGGCCAAAACCAGCAGCAACACTCAATCGATCATTAATTTTGTATGAAATGGCTCCCCTTACCAAATATTGAGAAGATTGCTTAAAGTTATTCCGCCATCGAAATCCAAGGTCGAAAGGAATGCTCCATTTTTCATTCAAAATGCTTTCTGAATAATATTGAACCCATTGTTACTCGGTTTTATTGACAAACCGATTGTTATTGTTTTGGGCGAATATAGATTGGGTAATTAGAAGAAGCGTGCCAAATAAAAAAGACTTAGAGATGAAAGATTTTCTCATAGATGGTTACAAGTAATTCTGCTTTATTAGAATTCAAACTTAACAGACAGAATGTGGTAAGTCACCGAATTCTCTTTTTTTATTCAACATCCATTTGTTCATTAATTCTGGAGATTTCATAAGTTCCTGCATCTCTTTCATGGCCGAAATATGAGCTTGGTCACCAGCTTCAAACATTTTAAGACCATGTGCTCTGCTGAGTTGGGCTATTTCTTCGAAGGTGTCAGCTCTAAAAGTAGCGTTGCAAGCACCACCTAGTTGCTTGCATGTCATAGATTTCATGAGGCACAGCTTTAAAATGAGGTTGTTCTGATAATTTCGAACTATGTAAAGTCAATAACAAACCGGGCGTAACCTAAGTAGCTGTAATACAAGCTAGTTTAATGTAGATTACATTTAATATGTAAATCAGTACTAATGAATCATTGATATTATAAATATCGCATGAGTGTTTATTTATAAACTTTATTGCATCTTGAAAATTATAACAAGGAACGAATAGAAATTTCATATCAACAGACTTATGGACAATACAAATACAAATACGGAAGGCTTTGGCACAGACAGCGAAAGTCAATGCCCTTTCATGAATGGTTCACTGAACCAGAGTGCCGGTGGAGGTACTTCAAATAGCGAGTGGTGGCCAAACACCCTCAAAACCAATATTCTTAGACAGCATTCAAATCTTTCTAATCCTATGGGAGAGGACTTCGACTATGCTGAAGAATTCAAAAAATTAGATTACGATGCATTAAAGAAAGATTTAACTGACTTGATGACCGATTCTCAAGATTGGTGGCCTGCCGATTGGGGTCATTATGGTCCTTTCTTTATCAGAATGACATGGCACGCAGCCGGTACTTACAGAATTGCCGATGGTAGAGGCGGTGGAGGTACTGGTGCTCAAAGGTTTGCTCCTTTAAATAGCTGGCCAGATAACACTAACCTAGACAAAGCTAGACGTTTGTTATGGCCAATCAAGCAAAAGTATGGTAATAAGATTTCTTGGGCTGACCTTCTGATCTTAACCGGTAATGTTGCGTTGGAGTCAATGGGCTTCAAAACATTCGGCTTTGGTGGTGGACGTCCGGATATCTGGCATGCTGAAGAAGATATTTACTGGGGACCAGAAACAGAATGGTTAGGTGATAAAAGATATACAGGCGACAGAGAACTGGAGAATCCTCTAGGTGCTGTGCAAATGGGATTGATCTACGTTAACCCAGAAGGACCAAATGGTAATCCTGATCCTTTAGCTTCTGCTAGAGATATTCGTGAGACATTCGGGAGAATGGCCATGAACGATGAAGAAACCGTTGCGCTTATTGCAGGTGGACACACCTTTGGTAAAACTCACGGTGCTGCCGACCCTTCTTTAACAGTGGGTAGAGAGCCAGAGGGTGCAGATATCACTGAACAAGGAATGGGCTGGAAGAACACATTAGAGTCCGGTCATTCTGAGCATACAATCACTAGTGGTTTGGAAGGTACTTGGACTCAAAAGCCAACGGAGTGGAGTAACCTTTACTTCGAAAACCTTTACAAGCACGAGTGGGAGTTAACAAAAAGCCCAGCAGGTGCTTACCAATGGACGCCTAAAAATGCAGAGGCCGATGTGCCAGATGCACACGTAAAAGGTAAAATGAATAAGTCGTTCATGTTGACGTCAGATTTGGCGTTAAGAATGGATCCGGCTTATGACAAAATATCAAGAAGATTCTTAGAGAACCCAGATGAGTTTGCTGATGCGTTCGCGAGAGCTTGGTTTAAATTATTGCACAGAGATCTAGGACCAAAAGAGAGGTATCTCGGACCTGAAGTTCCAAAGGAAGAATTGATCTGGCAAGATCCAGTTCCTACGGTAGAAGGTGAATTAATTAACGATTCGGATATTGCTGATCTCAAAGGCAAGATTCTAGCAACTGGCTTAACAAATTCAGAATTAATCTCTACGGCTTGGGCTTCTGCCTCAACCTTTAGAGGTACTGATATGCGCGGTGGAGCTAATGGGGCAAGAATTAGACAGAATCCGCAGCGTTTTTGGCAAGTGAATAATCCTTCTCAATTAAGCAAAGTGCTAGATGTCTTAGAAGGAGTACAAAGAAACTTTGGTAAAGATGTGTCTTTGGCTGATCTAATTGTTCTAGGTGGTTGTGCTGCTATTGAAGCTGCAGCCAAAGAGGCTGGTTCTGATATTTCAGTACCGTTTACTCCGGGTAGAACTGATGCTACTGACGAGCAAACTGATGTTGAATCATTTGCAGCTTTAGAGCCTGCAGCAGACGGATTTAGAAACTATATGAGAACCAAATTCTCTGTTTCTATGGAAGGTCTTCTGATTGACAAAGCGCACTTATTAAACCTAACGGCTCCTGAAATGACAGTCCTATTAGGAGGAATGAGGGTATTGGATACAAACTGGGATGGTTCTAAGCACGGTGTGTTTACCAACAACCCGGGTCAGTTAACCAATGACTTCTTCGTGAACTTGTTAGACATGAGCACTAATTGGACAACTGAAGATCCTCATCACGATGTTTTCGAAGGCAAAGATGCTGACGGAAACGTGAAGTGGACAGCTACTAGAGCAGATCTAATATTTGGTTCTAATTCTGAGCTAAGAGCATTAGCGGAAGTTTATGCTCAAGATGACAACAAAGGTAAGTTCTTAAATGACTTTGCTGCCGCTTGGAATAAAGTAATGATGAATGATAGATTCGATTTGGCCTAAGCTCAATCGACCCTTAATAAAAATAAAAAAGTAGCTCTTGTGAGCTACTTTTTTGTTTATGATTTCTTTGATCCTTATTGTTTCAAAACCTTACTAATCAATTCTCTAAGAGGGTTTGATTCGAGGCCAATTTTTACAAGCATTTTTGGAAATGCAAGAATACATCTTCAGGAAATTGCTTCCAACGGAGTTTTCTCATTAGAGTAGTATTGCCCTTCTTTTTAGCTTTCTTTATTTTCTTTTCGTCAGTTTCTCGAAACACGGCACAATAGTCAAAAATACGTTCTACTCTCTTGTTACGATATTGGAACTCTTGGAATTCAAAAACAGGATCACCACCTACTGAGATGTAGTAGATGTTTTCTAACAAACCTTCTGTAGTGATCATGAAGTTTTCATTTAGTCCAACCGCTGTACTACCAGTTGATTCTCCATCAGGGTGTTTGTAAATCTTTACTTTCGAATCCCATCCCGGATTTAGCACTTGAGCCAACTGAAAGAATTCCTGATTGCCGAGCATGTTTGGTACTTTGATTTTTTCAAAAAACACGTAGCCATCTTTTGGTAATACCCCACAAAGTCCTTATTCTTAATAGATCTTAAAACTGGACCTAATGCAGCTTCTTCCATTCTAGCGAAATCATCTGGGATAACTGCCAAGGTTTTGATATTCTCAAGAGGGAAATCGAGTTTTTTATCATCTACCTTGATTCTTACTTGTACTATGGTAGCATCTTCATACCAAACTCTAGAAATAGTACCTTTAATGGTGTCTCCAGTTTCTATTATCACATAGCCTTCTTCTGCTCCATTGATTTCGGTTTGTTTGATTTGCTGTTGAAAAAACTGGGCCGATAGGGACAAGGAAATAAATATGCTAAAAACTATCTTTTTCATCTTGGTTGAATTTTAAGAAAGATAAAAAAAGATTAATAGGGGCCCAATTAAAAACAAAACCCCATCCTGATTACTCAAGATGGGGTTTTAACTCCTTTTTTCAGCTTTCAGCTTCTCTCCTAGATCTCTCTATTCAAGTCAAAGCGTTCTAGGTAGTCGGCTACTCTACGTACAAACATGCCGCCTAAAGAACCATCGACCACTCTATGGTCATAGGAATGAGATAGGAACATCTTATGTCTAATGGCAATAGCATCTCCTGATGGAGTTTCAATTACTGCAGGCTTTTTAGTAACTGCACCTAATGCCATAATACCTACCTGAGGCTGCATAATGATTGGCGTACCCATAACATTACCAAATGAGCCTACATTAGAGATGGTATAAGTGCCGCCCTGTAGATCGTCTGGTGTTAATTTATTCTCTCTTGCTCTTCTCGCTAAGTCATTCACTTTCTTAGTCAATCCCACCAAATTATACTGGTCGGCTTTGTGAATTACAGGAACAATGAGGTTACCTGAAGGAAGCGCCACGGCCATACCCACGTTGATGTCTTTCTTCTTCACGATCTTGTCGCCATCCACTTGGATGTTCATCATCGGGTAATCCTTCATAGCATTCACTACCGCTTCCATAAAGATTGGAGTGAATGTAATCGGTTCGCCTTCTCTCTCTTTGAAAGTTTGCTTTACTCTATTTCTCCAGAATACAATCTCGGTTACGTCTGCCTCTACAAAAGAGGTTACGTGTGGAGAAATGCGTTTAGAGTCCACCATGCGCTCTGCAATCATCTTGCGCATTCTGTCCATCTCAATAATTTCGTCCTGGCCAGAAACGGATTCTGGCATTGGCTGCGGTGCTCTCGATGGAGCAGGAGCAGCTGCAGGTTTAGCTTGAACTTGAGCAGGTGCTGCAGGTGCAACGCCTCCAGCAGGTCTATTTTTCAAATAAGCCAGAATATCTTTTTTGGTTACTCTACCTTCTCTACCTGTACCTGGTACTCTTTCCAATTCCGTCATCGGAATTTTTTCTTCTCTAGCGATATTCATCACTAAAGGAGAATAGAAACGATCGCTAGCTGGCTGGTCTAATGCCACTGCATGGCCATTACTACTAGGGGCAGCCTCTGCTACAACTTCTTTGGCTTGACCATTTACAGTTGCGGCAGGTTCAGCAGGTGCTTCAACTGGAGCATCTGAAGTCTCGGCACCGGCCTCTGTATCAATCTTAGCAATAGGAGCACCAACTGGAACTACATCGCCTTCTTGAACCAAAATTTCTTTTAGAATACCGCCATGAGTTGCAGGTACTTCAGTATCAACCTTGTCGGTAGCTACTTCTAATACAGACTCATCTGCTTCAATTTCTTCGCCTTCATTCTTTAACCAAGATAGAACCGTACCCTCCATGATACTTTCTCCCATCTTTGGCATTACCATTTCTACTATAGCCATTGCTTATTCTTTTGCTGTGTAAAACGATTGCACAGGATGACAAAAGTAACTCTTTTGCCAAATATTATCAATGTTTCACTCTTGTAAACTTTTCCTTACCAAATTTAATACCGATATCTGAGTGATTTCAATATTTAGTATTCTATTCTTAGTGAGTTGCAACTTTTTTGCGACAGTTTTTACACCATCGGCATAGGCAATCCATACGGTTCCTACTGGTTTTTCGGGAGTTCCACCTCCCGGACCAGCAATTCCACTGGTGGCGGCTCCTACATCTGCACCAAATTTTTTGCGGACATTTTCAGCCATTGCTTTCACACACTCTTCACTTACTGCGCCATGATTCTCCAGAATCTCTGGGTCAACATCTAGCAGGTTAATTTTATGATCGTTGTGATATGGTACTAGCCCACCTTGGAAATAACTCGAAGAACCCGGAATAGTTGTGAGTTTGTGTTGCACATAACCTCCGGAACAACTCTCAGCTAGGGCTATGGTCTTGCCTTGGGCTAAAAGTATTTCTCCAACAGCTTTCTCAAGTGTAGTCTCACTATAGCCATAGATGAATCTGCCAGCTAATGGAATAAGTGCGTCTATTTGATCTTGAACATCCTTTTTAAGCTGTTCTCGGTCTTCGCCAACTGCCGTTAGCCTAAGCTTTACGTGACCTACACTCGGCAAATAGGCCAAGCCAATATGAGATGGGATGGCATTTTCCCAGTCTTTGATAATATCTGCCAGAAAAGACTCTCCAACGCCTACGGTCTTTACAAGTCTATGGTAAATAACAGGTGTTTGAAAAACCTCTTGAAGTTTAGGGAGTACATGCGTTTTCATGAGGTTTTTCATCTCATGCGGTACACCCGGCATTGAAACGAATACCTTTCCCTCTCTGCAATACCACGTTCCGGGTGCTGTGCCTAAATCATTATGCAGCACTTCAGCTACTTTGGGTACGAGTGCTTGCCTTCTGTTAAGTTCAGTAAAGACCCTTCCTCTACTTTCAAAGAAATGCTTTACATGCGCCAATACTTCATCGTTCATCAAAATCTCCGAATTGAAGTATTTAGCCAGCATGGGCATTGTGAGGTCATCATTGGTAGGACCTAAGCCACCCGTAATTAAGACAATATCGGCTCGACTTTCTGCTTCAGCAAAAGCAGAGAGAATTTCTTCTTCAGTGTCTCCAACTGTGGTTTTACGAACAACCTTTATCCCTAGTTGGTCGAGTTCAGCACTCATCCATTGAGAGTTGGTATCTGTTATTTGGCCGTAAAGTATTTCATCACCAATGGTGAGAATTTCTGCTAATATTTTCTTCATGAGTCACCTTAGGCTATGCTTGAATTGAGGGCTTGATCAATGTCTTCAATAATGTCATCGACATGTTCTAAACCTACCGAGACTCGTATAAGTTCGGGTGAAATGTCAACTTTTAAACGTTCTTCTTCGCTCAACTTCGCATGTGTTGTGGATGATGGATGCGTAATTATAGTTCTACTGTCACCGAGGTTTGCTCTAAGAGAGCACATTTCAATGGCATTAAGGAATTTTACACCTGAAGCAAGTCCACCTTTGATCCCGAATGCGACAACGCCACCCCCAGCTTTCATTTGTTTCTTGGCTATTTCGTATTGAGGATGACTCTTTAGAAAGGGGTATTTAACCCATTCTACCTGACTGTGCTCAGTTAAGAACTGTCCCAGTCTTAACGCGTTTGCACAATGCTTATCCATTCTAACGGCCAATGTCTCCATGCTTTTGGAAAGCACCCAAGCATTAAAAGGAGAGAGGGCTAGCCCTGTACTTCTGCCGAAGGCATAGATCTCATTAATTAGATCTTTGCTGCCTGCAGTTACTCCTCCGAGAACACGTCCTTGGCCATCGATAAATTTGGTGGCAGAATGAATGACTAAGTCAGCACCAAAGGGAACCGGCTGTTGTAGATATGGAGTAGCGAAACAGTTATCTACTACCAAAATGAGTTTATGCTCCTTAGCAAATTTCCCTAGCCATTCTAAATCCACGAGATCAACGCCCGGATTGGTTGGTGTTTCTACATAAAGCATCTTGCTATTTTTTTGAACTGCTGAATGCCAAGTATCGGGTGACTTAATGTCTACATAAGTAGTTTCAATATTCCACTTCGGAAGAATCTTATTAAAAACCGTATGCGTAGACCCAAAAATTGAACGACAAGAAATAATGTGGTCTCCAGCATTACATAAAGCTGCAAATGTTGAAAAGACAGCTGACATACCAGAGGCAAATGCATAACCGGATTCTGCGCCTTCCATCGCACAAATTTTATCTACAAATTCCTCAAGGTTAGGATTGCTAAAACGGCTGTAGATATTTTTCTCTATTTCTCCTGCAAAAGCCGCACGCATTTCTTCCGCATCATTGTAGGTGAAGCTTGAAGTCAAATACATTGGGTTAGAATGCTCTTGCGCATGCGTTGACTTTATTTGGGTTCTAACTGCTTCAGTTTCTGGTCTGTAGCGTTTCTTCATTTGGTCGTTTTAGCTTTAAAAAACTTGAATGATTTGAAACAAATTCAGTATTCAAGCCATATTCTTGGTAAATTAAACATAATGAGTTTCCATCTGAAAACACTTTGTTTGTTAGTTGTTCTCTCTTTTAGCTTTTGGGCTTGTACCGATGAGAATGAACCATTTATTGACGTGCCTGAAGAGTTAGTGGGGCAGTGGAGGCAGGTAAGCGAAGTGAATGCGAATTGCCCTAACCCGGCTAATAATGGTACAGCTGACAAGGATTGCTCGGTTGAGAATTGTTTGGAGTATACTTTTCAGGCGGATGGCACTTTAACCCGAAGGTCTGTGGAAGACGGCAATAGAAATGTAGAAACCAATAGCTTTACTTTAGACAAAGAAGAACTATACATCGAAAAGGGTCAGACTTTAGAGATTCTTACCTATGAGCTCTTTGAGGATCAATTGAACTTGATTTACCGGGATGAAATCACAAGATGTACTGTCATTCAAGTCTTCACTTCACTTTGATAAATCAGGATTTTATTTGATTGGTGAAATTAATCTTGGTGCTTTTACCTTCGTAACTGTATAAACAGAACCCACTTACTTGACAATGCGACACTTCTTATCCCTTTTAGCCTTTGTATTTTTACTCTCATGCGAAAAGACCAATGACTCTGATCAAATAGAACAGGCGCAGCAGCCAGATCCTTATGCTCACCACTCTGAAAGCATTCAGAAGATTTTCGAAGCGCATGGTGGTTTTGGTACATGGACAAACCTCAAGCAACTCTCCTATGAAAACGGTGGTAGTCAGACCCTTGTGGATTTACAAAGTAGATACACCAGAATAGAGTCTAAAGAACAAACGGTAGGATTTGATGGTAAACAGGTATGGGTTTATCCAGCTTCTGAGAACGCTGATAGGCAGCGAATGCGCTACAATTTGATGTTTTACTTCTATGCCTTTCCATTTGTAGTGGGAGACCCAGGTATTAAATATGAAGATTTAGAGCCAATACAAATAAAAGATGTAAGCTATAATGCGGTAAAGGTCAGTTATGGTGAAGGAGTAGGGGATTCTCCAAAGGATAATTATATCATTTTGAGTAATCAAGAGACCAATCAGATGGAGTTGTTAATGTACACCGCCACATTCGGAAGAGGAGAAACTAGCGACAGATATAGCTTGATTAAATATGAAGGCTGGCAAAGTTACCAAGGAGTTTATTTACCAAACTCTTTGCAATGGTATCAATTTGCAAATGGTGAGGCTGGTGAGCCAAGGGGCAATCCAAGAGATTTTACAAACATTCAAGTCTCTAAAGACTACCCGGCTATGAGCAACTTTGAAGTTCCAGAAGGCGCATCAATAGCTACTGATCCTACGGAATAATATTTAGTATTTCATGAAAATTGCAGTTGCTATGTGTCCACCAAACCCGAAGGTGTTGCTCATAGCGTAATTGACCTTTCGTTTGGTAGGTATGCCTAGTGTTAAGTCAAATTTACCTTCCCATTCAGGATCAATATTTTTGGTATTGATAGTTGGTGGAATGGTATCTTCAATAGTAGCCATGATGCTAGCAATAGCTTCAATGGCTCCTGCAGCTCCAAGCAAATGTCCAGTCATGGACTTTGTCGCGCTAATGCCTAAGGAAGGATTTGTACCAAAAACACGTTCTAAAGCAATCAATTCACTTTTATCTCCAACAGGAGTAGAGGTGGCATGCATGTTAATATGGTCAATATCTTTCGCAGATATTCCAGCATCGTTTAGCGCTTCGTTCATCCCGAGTACAGCACCTTCACCTTCAGGGTGAGTACCAGTCAGGTGATAAGCATCGGCAGCCATACCGCCACCCACAACCTCAGCAATTATGTTTGCCCCTCTGGCCTTAGCATGTTCTAGAGATTCCAAAACCAAGGCGCCAGCTCCTTCACCCATTACAAATCCATCTCTGTTCACGTCAAAGGGTCTAGAGGCTGATTGTGGTTCATCATTTCGTGTTGATAAGGCTCTTGAAGCGTTGAAGCCACCAATGCCCGTTGGGGTTATGGGAGCTTCGGATCCGCCTGTGATAATCATTTCGGCTTTGCCCCATTTTATGTAGTTAAATGCATCTATAATTGCCGTAGTAGACGTGGCACATGCTGAGATAGTGGTGAAGTTGACTCCTCTCAAACCATATTTAATGGAGATTATGCCTGATGCAATGTCAGCTATAATCTTAGGGATAAAGAATGGATTGAATTTCGGGGTTTCGTCTCTTTTTGCATAATCAACTACCTCATCGGTAAAGGTTTGAATACCACCGTTTCCAGATCCCCAGATTACACCGATTCTATTTTTATTAAGCCCTTCTAAATCAATTTTGCCATTCTGAAGTGCTTCTTCAACAGCAACTAACGCATAACTCGTGAAAGGGTCATATCGTCTAGATTCACTTCTGGGAATGTGGTCTTCTAGATTGAAGTCTTTGAGTTCACAAGCAAAATTTGTTTTGAACTTCTCGGTATTGAATTTGGTAATAGTGCCTGCTCCGCTCTTTCCGGCTAAAAGATTGCTCCAAAAGTCATTCAAATTATTTCCAATAGGCGTCAAAGCGCCCATTCCCGTCACTACTACTCTGTTCATTTCTTTTACCTTAATGTTGAATCTAATTGCTCTTGAAGTCCTTGCATCACCTCAAGGAAATAGGCTGGGTCTTCCATGGACTTGGCTAATAAAATTGCCCCTTCAATACTTGCGATAAACCTTCTTGAGAATTTAATGGGATCTATAGACTTTGTTATTTCCCCTTTATTTAGGCTGTCTTGAACTATGCTCACTAATTCCTTCTCCCAAAGGAGCATTGTGTGCTTCACTTTTTCTTTCAATAGTGGGTATGCATCATCTGCTTCAATAGCACTATTCATTAATGGGCATCCACCATTTTCCGCTACATCGGCATAGTATTCCAAATAGAAATTTATAAGTGCGGAAAGCTTATGGTGCGCATCGCCACTCATGGCAATGGACTTGTAAAGGCCTTTTTGCAAAAACCGGAGGTTGTGCTGAAAGCAGGCTATGGCCAGCGTGTCTTTGTCTTTAAAGTTTCCGTAGATGGCACCTTTTGTCAAACCTGTGGCCTCTGTTATATCAGAAAGAGAAGTGCCAGCCACACCTTTTTTATTAAAAATAGGGGAGACCTGATCAATAATGTACTTTTTGGTTCTTTCTGCCTTTGTCACTAAGTAAAAATATACCAATAGGTATAAAAATACAAGTCATCTCATTGGAGATTTAATTGGGAGATATTTGATCCGTTCAAAAAAGAATTAATTCAGAGTCACCACTTTTCCAATGTTTTGAATAGTTTCAAATAAGAATTCAAAATCATTCAAACATGAAAAGCCCATTGAAGTTCATCTCTGTTATTGCATTATTAGTTATGGCCATATCGGTTTCTGCTCAAGAAGCGCAGAGCCCAGTTATACCCAGTTATGGTGGAGTATATAATGCCGATTGGGTAGTTGAAAAGCCAGATCCAAATCAAGAGTATAAGGTGGTTATAGATGTGGCAACAGGTTCTAATGATAAAACACAAGCTTTCTATTCGCTAGTAAATGTGGCTAGACTTATGAATTTGCATGTGATGGGGGGAGCTTCTAAAGATAAGATGAGTGTGGTATTGGCCATCCATGGCGGAGCGGTTTGGTCTATTCTGAATAATGAGGAGTACAAAGAAAAGTATGGTGTGGATAATCCGCATATTCCACTTTTTAAGGAGTTAAAGGCAGCAGGAGTTAAATTATTCGTGTGTTCTCAGTCTATGATTGGTAGAGATTTAGATCCAAGTATGATCGCTGAGGAGGTAGTACCTGCCACTTCAATGCTAACTACTATGACTACATATCAGTTGAAGGGATATGCAGCATTGAAGTTTTAAAAGCTAGTAATTAGAGTTACACCAGCGTTTCGAAAGTCATTCATTTTTGGGAGTCTTGAAGCGGCCTCTTCTAATGAAATTCTATCGTGAATCATGATTTCGGGTTTTATCTTTCCAGTCTTAATTAATTCTAACATTTCTGGGTAAGCATGCGCCTGCATGCCGTGGCTACCTAAGATTTCTAGTTCGTTCGCAACTACCAAATGCATTGGTATTGAGGGATCAAAATCATCTCCGGCCATTAGGCCAACCTGAACATGCTTACCTCTTTTTCTTAGGGAAGCAATAGATTGATAGCAGGTTGTTTTATTGCCTAAAGCATCTAAGGACAGGTGAGCCCCGCCTTTGGTTATTTCACGAATTGCTTCTACAGGATTCTCCAAGGAGCTATTGATAACAACGTCCGCTCCAGAAGTTTTTGCGAGACTCAATGCTTCTTGGTTGATGTCTACACTTATAACTTGGGCGCCAAACGCTTTAGTTATCATAATGGCTGATAAGCCAACACCACCGCAGCCGTAAACAGCAACCCATTGTTCTGGCCTAACTTGGCCTTGGTTTACAACTGCCCTAAATGAAGTGATAAAACGGCAGCCCAAACTTGCAGCTGTTTCAAACGTGATGACTTCAGGTAGCTTCACTAGATTGATTTGCGCGTACTTAATCTCAACAAATTCAGCAAAGCTGCCCCATTGAGTAAAGCCGGGTTGAAACTGATTATCACATACTTGTTGATTGCCTGTTTCGCATTGGGCGCAATGTCCACAACCACCAACAAAAGGTACAGTCACGCGATCTCCAATTTGGAAACCTATAATTTCTGAACCTAATTCTACAATGGTTCCCGCCAATTCATGGCCTGGTACATGAGGTAACTCTATATCGGCATCATGCCCCATCCAGCCATGCCAATCGGACCGGCAGAGACCTGTTGCCTCTACTTTTAATATGACACTACCGGAAGATGGAGTTGGGTCATTTACATTTTCAATAGAAATTTGACCTTGGAATTTTCTGTAAAGTGCTGCTTTCATAAGATTTTACTCACCCCTTTGATTCCCCTCTCTTCAAAGAGAGGGGCTAGGGGAGAGTTAATAACAGTTCATTCAATCAAATTAAACATTTCTCCCTTTTGTGTGCTTTATTTGTGGAGCTAAAATTTAAGCCATGTATAACGGACTACTTCACGCACACTCAGGACTCAGATGGGTTGTTTTGTTGCTACTTCTAGCAGCTATTTTTAATGCCTTTTCAAAAAAGAAAAATGGAACCTGGACTGCAAAGGACAAAAAGGTGACGCTTTTTGCGATGATCTTTACGCATATTCAGCTATTGATTGGGCTAGTGCTTTACTTTATTAGCCCTAAAGTAACTTTTGGTGAGGGTGTGATGTCAGATAGTATCCTCAGATTCTATGCAGTTGAGCATTTGGTAACGATGTTGCTAGCTATCGCTTTAATTACGGTAGGCTATAGTAAATCAAAGAAAGCCGCAAGTGATGCTAAAAAATTTGGAGCCGTTGCAACTTTCTACCTAATTGGTTTACTACTGATCTTAGCAGGCATACCTTGGCCATTCCGCGGGTTAGGAGCAGGCTGGTTCTAATTACTATTCAGGATTAGTTGGTGGTAGAATCTGATGGCATCTTTAAAGTCATCCACAAGGATTCTTTCATTTATACCGTGAAATGAATTGATGTTCGCCTCATTTATGTGATAAGGAACGAATCGATAGATATTTTTGCTCACATCTGAAAAATGTCTCGAGTCGGTTGCAGCGATAACCAAGTTTGGAGCGGTATACGTATGCTTGAATATTTCTTTAATGGTTCTGTCGATGGTTTCATAGCCGAGTGAATTTGTAGGAGAAACTGGAGAGGGATTTGAGTTGAACCCGAAGAACGCTGACTTTATTCTATCATCATTTATTACCCGAGTTGCATGATTCATTACGTCATCTGCAGTTTGACCGGGTATAATTCTGAAATTCACTAAAGCACGAGCCGAAGTCGGGATCACGTTTTCTTTAACTCCCGCCTCAAAAATGGTAGGAGAGGTGGTTGTTCTTACGAGCGCATTTCCTGCACCACTTGCATTCTCATAAGTACCAACAATTATAGGTTTAAAGATCTCTCGGTTTGCAAATGCCATTTTGTTCACAAAGCCTATTTCAGGTCCTAATTGATCCATAAAACCTTGCATAGGCTCAGAGAGTGTAGCCTCAAGAGGATTAGCCTTTAGTTTTGCAATTGCAGAGGATAACACATCAATTGCAGTTTCTTTAGCAGGTTGAGATGAATGGCCACCTATGAGGTCAACTGTAAATTCAATCGTAGTAGATCCTTTCTCGGAGATACCGATCATGGGAGCATCTGGTTCAATGCCCGGAATCAGTTTTTGAGTAATGGCATATCCTTCATCTAAGACGTATTCTGCAGAAATACCATTCTCTACAAGATATTCCGCAATCTTAATCGCGCCAAGATCCCCACCTACTTCTTCGTCATGACCAAATGAAAGATAGATTGTTCTTTCTGGTTGATAGCCTTCTTTGAGCAATTGCTCTACAGATTCTAGTATTCCAATGACTGAGAACTTATCGTCTATGGTTCCTCTTCCCCAGATCAAGTCATTTTTGATTTCAGCACCAAATGGATCAACAGTCCATTTATCTGGTGAGGCAATTGGGACCACATCGATGTGTCCCATGAGCACCACAGGGTTTAAACTTGGCTTAGTTCCTTCCCATTTAAATAGGTGGCTGTATTCGCTAAAGATTTGATGTTCCAAAAGCGAATCAGCTAATGGGTAATTTCGGATTAGTAGTTCATTAAATAGCTGGAATTGGGTAGAATCAAAGTCAGCAGGGTTTTCAAATGAAATGGTTTTTAGCTGGAGTGCTTCCCGAAACCTTTCTAAAGCGCCTTCAGGCATTTGGGTTTCGGTTACCAGCTCAACTTCAAGTTGGTTAGAAGAAAACGTGAATGTTCTGATTAGAATGAATCCAACAAAAAGAACAAATAAGAGCCCTAACGCAATTAAAAACCTTTTCATAATGGCAATTTATAAAAAGTAGTCTAGCCTAGGCAATAACTAAGAATTGCTACCGGACATTAAAGCCGCAAACTTTTTGGTGCTCTCAAATTGCTCGAATAAGATTTTGAAAAACACAGTGATTGGAATAGACATAATTAGGCCCGGAATCCCCCGTATAAAGCCCCAAAACATCAAAGCGATGAGAATTGTGATGATATTAATAGAGAATGATCTTCCCATAAAAATTGGCTCTAAAACTCCACCGACTAAAGCTTGAATACTTGTAATTGTGATGACGAAGAAGAAAAGGCCACTGCCTAATTCGAGCTCAACGAATGAGAATATGGCTAATACAACTACGCAAATAACAGAACCGATTAATTGTACATAGTTAATCAGAAATGCGAACAAGCCCCAGAATACTGGAAAGCTCACGCCAAATCCCCAGCAGGCAACGCCTACCCCAATACCGGTAAGCAAGCTTACTCCAAACTTTACTTTGATAAAGGTGATTAAGTCTTTTTCGATTTTTCTGAACGTTCTGACTGAAGCATGTTGGCCCTTATTAAGCGTGTTGCCTAAAAGCTTCTGAATGTTTATTGAATCGGCTAATAACAATAGAACGAAGAATAGCATGGTTAATAGGCTAGACACAGTGCCTGTGACAAAGTCTACTGTGGGCAGAAGGTTCTTGCTTAGGTTTTTCCTGTTTATCACGGATTGTAAAGTGCGTTCTCCCTGTAGGAATTCAACTCCAAAGAATACTTCAACTCCCTTAATGAGTTAAGCTAATTTACTTTTTGCTTGTTCTAAGAACACATCATTTGTAGCTAAGATCTCTTTGCTAGAAAGTTGAATAACATAGCCTAAAACTCTAAAACCGATCAGGAATAGAATGACCACAATGATGATATTGAGCCACTTTGGGCTTCGTTTTGACTTCAACCATCTGACAAGAGGCAGAAATACTAAAGCAATGAACATAGCTCCTACTAGCGGCACAAAGATAAAATCTAGTGTTTGCAATAGCAGGAACACCAAAGGAACGATTAGTATGAGAAGTAACCGGTTGGTTGTGCGTAAGTCGTTCAATTTCATTTCAGGGCGAAGATAGGTCGCAGATGCTTGGTGAAACGAGATAAATTCTAATAAGTTTTTGTCATGTTTTGGTCCACACAAATAATGAAGTCGGCCTGACCAATATGGTCTTCTAAGAGCTGTGTAATGTCTGCTTGTTCAACCGTTGTTATGGTGGCAATCTTCAGGTCTGGCATAGATTCATTTACATACCAAACAATGCCCTCATGAAAGTCTGAATGATAAGCACCATTATAGTGGATAAAAAGTCCATCACTCTTTAAGTTCTGAGTAATAAAGTGAGCCATTGTCGCATCTTTTGATGCTTGTGCTTTCACCAATTCAGGAGTCCCGTGATTCCCCATCATTTCAAGGATATTCGCATATCGGGGTAGGTTCGCATCATAAGGAAAAGGTAATGGAGCGATCCAAGACTTCTCTTGGTCAGATAAGCTTTCTAATGCTTCAAAGCCATTGCGATTTACCAAACTAGCGTACTTTCTAGGGATGTTGGTTGCGATAAAAGGAAGCTTATTCTGTTTAACGTAATCTATTAATGGCTTGTAGTCTGTCTTATAATTGTTCCAAAGCCTGGCTAACGTATCTAGACCTTTTTGGTCAATTTCCCCAACCAAATAATCATTCAGCTGTTCTTGATTGTCAGCTTCCATCATTTCTGCTCCCAATACAAGTTCTCTTGTCTGGCCTAGCTCAGTTGTTACTTCAAACTGAAGCCAATGCGAAATGGGGTTGTTATGCAGTTCACCAAAAAAGACTAAGTCTTGGGCTTTGAGACTTTTCATCATCTTTTTATAGCTCACCTTTTTGCCATTACTATTATAGATAACATAAGGACCATTATTTTGAGCTAAGGCTTGGAAAGATATAAGTAGTACGAAACTGAGAGATAGTAGATACTTCATGTTGGTTAGTTTGATACTCTAAAATTGATTTGGTTAGCTCCAGTATTTTTCGATTTGGAATGATATCCCGTAATGATCACCTCGTGACTTCCTGTTTTCTCCAAATCAAGATTGGCAGTGTAAGTATTCGCGCTAGCCAGGCTCATTGAGATGGTTTTCCAATACTCCCCATTAACATAAACCATTGCATTTACTTCTATGTCATTAGAATCCCAAAGGCCACCTTCAGTAATTGGGCAACCACACATCATCACCATGTTGGCTTTTAACTCTATAGATTTGTCGTTTTCAATTGAGAATCCCTGATGCGTTTGAGGATACAGTCCTTCAATTACAAAGCCTGGTATTTCTAAGATTATACCGTCACCATCTATATGCTTTCCAGGAATTAGCCAAACTTGAGTTTGAGCAAATACACTTGAATTCTTTTGATTTACCGGAGCATGTGCTTCAATAGTAACAAATTGAGGTTTTGCAATAGATAGAGTTGTCTCAAAAGCCGATGCGGCATCTGCGATTTTCAGGTACCTTTCTTTAGGCGTGTTCATGATCAAGTCAGTATTCCCAGTCCCACCTTTGGTAAGTCCTTTGGTCAATATTTCTCCAGTTGTTGCATCCTTGATCATAATGAGAGAGCCACCCATACTGGTGCCAATAAACTTGGCATCTTTTGCTTTGGTGCGAACAATGATTTTTGTGTCTTGTGCTTGCTGGGCGGTGAGCGTGAAGCAACAAAGGATTAAAAAGTAGGTCAGGATGCTTTTCATAGTCTGGTCAGTAATATCTATTGCTAGAATTTATTTTATCCGTAGTTAGGATAAGCCTTGAAGTTAATAATTATGGATTGATCATAAGTAATGTTGGGTCATCCTTATTCAAACCGTTCCTAACAATCGTTAGGTTTCTCTATTGAATTTTGAATGATTGCCCTAAATTCGTGATTAAACAAACCGTTGTTATGGGATTGACATCTGTACAAAAAGAGATTTTAGATAAGGCAATTGAGGCCTTACATTCAAGAGAATTTCACGCTCAATATCCTGAGCACCCATCTCCAAAAATCTATGGCGAAACGGCCGATGAAGATGGTAAGAAAGCGTTCATCGCTTCCAGAAAAAGAAACTTCGAAGAGCTAAAGCAAGAAGGCGAAATAGCATGGGTAGGGGAAGAAGAATCACCTTACTTTATGGAGCCAGTGGGTCCAAAGTATCCACAAATGTCAAACGATACTTTATTAAAAATAGCAGAAGGCGCATTTCATAGCTGGAGAAAAGTTTCTAAAGACGATAGAGCGGCAGTCTTAATTGACTCGCTTGACCGATTCTCGAAAAGGTTCTTCGAAAATGCTTATGCTACCATGCATACGACTGGTCAGGGCTATATGATGGCGTTTCAGGCTTCTGGTCCTCATGCGGCAGATAGAGCTTTAGAAGCAGTAGCAGCAGGCTACGAAGAGCTAGGCAGATTCCCTGAGTCTATGGTTTGGGATAAGCCAATGGGTAAATACAACTTGGTGATTAATAAAGAATGGAGAGCCATTCCAAAGGGCATCGGTTTGGTTATCGGTTGTTCAACTTTCCCTACTTGGAATTCTGTACCTGGAGTTTATGCCAATTTGATTACAGGTAATTCAGTAATTGTCAAGCCGCATCCAGGAGCTGTTTTACCTATGGCTATTGTAGTAGCTGAAATTAGAAATTCATTAAGAGACGCTGGATTCGATCCCGAAGTATGTCAGCTAGCAGTTGATACCAAGGATAATCCAATTGCAAAAGAATTGGCTGAGCATCCAAAAGTAAATTTGATTGACTTCACGGGTAACTCGGAATTTGGATCATACCTAGAGTCATTGCCAAAGGCAGTATTCACGGAAAAAACAGGGGTGAATTCAATCATACTAGATTCAGTTGAGAATATTGACAAGGTCATTCAAAATATTACGTTCTCTGTGGCTTTATATTCAGGCCAGATGTGTACAGCTCCTCAGAATTTCTTTATTCCAGAAGATGGAGTTAAAACGCCTGATGGTGTAGTTTCATTCGATGAGATTGCCGAGAAAATAGCAGCCTTTACAGACGGATTGATTAATAATCCTAAAGCAGGGCCATTTGTAGCAGGAACCATTCAGAACCCTGCTACTGCTGATAGAACTAAAGCAGCTGCTGAGGCAATTGGCGGTAAAGTTTGGCTAGAAACTAGACAAGTAGAGCAGTCGATCGAGTACTTTAAAAACGCAAGAACACAGACGCCTACTTATATTGAAGTAAGCTCGGCAGATAAAGATAAGTTTGCTAGTGAAATGTTTGGTCCAATAGCGTTCTTGATTAAAACAAAAGACACAAAAGAGTCTGTTGCTTTGGCAAGAGAAATGGCGGAGACGCATGGAGCAATTTCTTGTGGTGCTTATACTACGGATAAAGCAATGAAGGAGCATATTGCTGATCAAATGTCTTTGGCAGCAACGCCAGTTTCATTTAATCTGGTAGGTCAAATCTTTGTAAACCAGAATGCAGCGTTTTCTGACTTTCACGTAACGGGAGGTAATCCTGCCGGTAATGCATCATTTACAAATCCTGATTATGTCAACAGAAGATTTACTTGGGTTGGAATGAGAGAGCCAGCTTAGTAGATTAAGAGAAAGCAATTAAGAATTAAGAGAAGCCAATCTGAAGAGATTGGCTTCTCTACTTTAGCCCCTTAAGAAGCTCATCCAAATTCTTGATCAATTTTATTCGAGTAGATATCATTGATTTATCTACCTGATCTCCATTACCTAGATCAAGTACTTTGCCTATGGCATCTATATAATATCGATTCCAAGTGTTCAGGATATCAATTTCCTTTTCTTTAGTGCTTTGTCCTTTGGCAATTAGCGTTTGGCCGAGGTTATATTCGACTTTTAATCGGGCAAGTGCGGATTCTTTGATCAGATCAATCATAGCAATCGCGGTTGACTCATCTCCATTTACTAAGACCAAAGCACTCGCTAAAGCAGCTGTTCCAACATTTGTTAAGGTGACTTGAGAGACGTTTTCTATTCTATCATTATCCGTGTGATAGAACTGATCTGTAAAGTGCCATAGAAGTAAACCAGGAATATTGGCTCTTAGAAATGGCGTGTGATCACTTCCACCTTCAAAAGGATTGTTATTCACTTCCCAGTTTGCAAAGTCTCCTTGTTGTTTAAAGGTGTTGATGATGAAATCATTGAAGTAGTGAGGTTTCATATCTTTCTTTTCCATGGGTCTGCCGCCCCATTCAGAGTGTTTGTCATTACCTCTGGTCCAAATGGCACTAGGATCTGGCATTTTCTCAATCAAGAATGAACCTCCAGTTTTTTCTGTGTCCTCGCCAACCATATCTAGGCTTATGCCCCAATTGATATCAGAAGTTCTTTTCTCATCTTCTTGAATGTATCTATTTGTTGATACAATCTCATCTCCCCATAAATAGGTGATGGTTCTTTTGGGGTTAATTTTACCTTCGTCTAAAAGCTTGGCCGTTATACTCGCCATTTCTAATTGTGCACCAACACCGCTAGCATTGTCATTCGCTCCTGGCTCTTGAATATGAGCGCTAAAAACCAGACTCTCTTTCGGGAGTTCACTTCCTTGCACATTCGCTACAACAGTGAGCTCTTCCGATGGATAAAGTTTAGTTTCTAGATTGACTTTTATTGTAACGGGGCCCGAACTCAGCGCTTTTGTCAACCTTTCTTTAGCTTCAAAGGAGAGTGCGATTCCCCAAGGCTTCAATTCCCTGTTGTAAGGCAATGAACGGAATTGAATGGAGGTGGTATTCTTTTCTGGTTTAAGGTAGCTAGGCATGTCATATGTTATGATACCTAAGGCCCCCATCTCTTTTACCGCTTTGTTGAAAAGGCTTCGTCCTCGCATTTCAGCAAAGACTATTTTGCCGTTTACATTTTCATTAGTGATTTCATTAGCGTTTTTTATCCAAACGACTTCAGCCTCTGTTTGAGTTGAATGTGAATTGAGATAAACCATGCTGCGATTTGAAGATTGTAGCAGTAGAGGTGTTTCTTCTCCCACAATGTGCAGGCTTCCATCAACAAGTTCCCAAGTAGGTCGGCCCATTTGTCGGGTTTCAATACGATAAGTCAGGCGATCACCTTCTGATGCATTAGTTTCAATCACATAGCCCGCTTTTTTCAATTCCTCTTCAATAAAATAAACGGTCTCATTGAATCCTGTATTTCCTGCAACTCTCCAGTATTTCTCTACAAAGGCCACTGTGTTATAAGCTAAATCACCTTTGAATTCAGGGCGGATTAAATCGAAGTATACATTCGCTCTGTCCGAAATACTTTTTGTCTCATTCTGGCTGAATGAAAGATGGAAGGAGAGAAAGAGGAGGGATAGGATCGATGCTTTTTTCACGAATATTACTTAAGACTTGGTCAAATTAAAACAAATCTAATGTTTCCTATTTTAATGCGAACCTTCTTTTTAAACCGTCATTCCCGCGTAGGCGGGAATCTCCTGATTATTTCACAAATTCATTAGATGCAAAAGTTAGGCTAAGTTTACATTATGTCGAATATTCATAGAACAGTGCTTTATATCGGAGTTACGTCTGATTTAGAGAACAGAGTTTATGAACATGATAGCGGTATAATGGACGGCTTTACGAAAAAGTATAATTGTCATGACCTCATCTATTATGAGATATTAGATGATATAGAATCAGCAATTGCTAGAGAAAAGGCATTGAAGAAATGGAACCGAGAATGGAAAGAGAGACAGATAAAGGAAATGAATCCTGATATGAAAAGGCTAAACGATCAAATTTTTCGATTCAATTGAGGGGATTCCCGCCTTCGCGGGAATGACTTTAAAGATGAGTTATGAGTTAATGTCAATATCAAAAAGTGTTCGAGTTTCTCAAGGGTTACCTCACTTTAGCTTTCTTGATTAGTCGAGCAAAAAGACTAGGTAAGTAACACTTCACATAGGCGGCATAAGACTCTTTGCCTATGTAGACTTCTCTTTTTTCATTACGTAAGGCCTTTATGATTTTCAATGCGCAAGTATGTGGGTCCATACCATTGGTGTGCGTATCGTCTGAGGAACCATTAAGGGAACCATCACCAACAAGCGCCATTTTTGATAGGTTGGTACGAATAAAACCAAGAGCAGCTAGTGTAACTGTTATTCCTTGATCTTCCAGTTCAGCCCGCATGCTGTCAAAAAAGCCATGCAGGGCGTGCTTACTGGCCGCATAACCAGAGCGCCAAGGGGTTCCAAATTTCCCTGTAAGACTCGTTACGGTTAATACATGTCCCCTGCCATTCTGTAGTATATGCGGTAGTAGGGCTTTTGTCAAACCTACTGTTCCGAAGTAGTTGACTTCCATTAATCTTCGGTCGACATCTAAGCTAGTATCAACGACCATGGATCGCTGAGAAATACCTCCGTTGTTGATTAAGATATCAACTTTACCGAATAACTGAATTGCCTTTTGAGTCGTTGACTCAAAGCTTTCTGATTGCGTAAGGTCTAAGGTGAGAATTTCAATCTTTGCGGTTTTTTGAGAAGCTGCCTTAACCCTCTCGAGTTCTTCTAATCTACGGGCAGAAATGATCAGGTTAACTTTCTGTTTAGATAGCTCCTTGACTAAGGCTTCTCCTACCCCTGAGGAGGTTCCGGTAATCCAGATGGTTTTGTTAGTCAGATTCATTTACCCCACAATTTAGTCTATTCGTCATTCCCGCGAAGGCGGGAATCTCCCAAATCTTTATCAATTTTCATTATGAATAAGCTGGGTTATGTCTATATCATGTCAAATACACACAGAACGGTCTTATATATCGGAGTTACGTCTGATTTAGAGAACAGAGTTTATGAACATGAGAACGGTATAATGGACGGATTTACGAAAAAGTATAATTGCCAAGATTTGATCTATTATGAAATTCTAGATGATATAGGATCAGCAATTGCTAGAGAAAAGGCAATGAAAAAATGGAACCGAGAATGGAAAGAGAGGCAGATAAAGGAAATGAATCCTAATATGAAAAGGCTAAACGATCAAGTTTTTCGATTCAATTTGATGGGATTCCCGCCTACGCGGGAATGACTTTAAGCTATCAGGCTAATACTTTTGAGCTTTTTATTTCTTGACATAAGTCACAAAGTCGAAAGCGTATTTGTGCTTTTCATCTGCCGGATGATGGTTTCGGTATTCTTCAACCCATTCGCTCTTGTCAAACTCTGGAAAAAAGGTATCAGCCTCTTCAATCTCTGCATCTACTTCTGTAATAAGCATTTTATCTACCAAGCCTTTGTCTAGAGAGTCTTTATATATCACACCACCCCCTATAATAAAGACCTGTTTCTGTTCTTGCTGTACTTCGCATAAATCGAAAGCAGCTTCTAAGCTATTTACAGCATGATGACCTTCAGGGGCCTGATAATCCTGTTGTCTCGTGACGATAACAAAATGACGATCGGGAAGCATGCCAGGTAGGGAATCAAAGGTTTTACGGCCCATAATTACATAACTACCTAGCGTAACTCTTTTAAAGAATCTAAAATCATCGGGTAACCTCCATAAAAGGTCGTTGTCTTTCCCTATGGCATTATTGGCTGATTTGGCTACTACGATGGTCTTGATCATAACTTGTTTCCTCTTAGAAAGTCTTCAATTTTCATTCGCTTTTTACCTTGCATTTGTAGCTCGGTAATAGATAATGGATTTCCACCCGTTTGAATATGTAGATAAGTCTTATTATCAGTTTTTATATCTCCAGGATGATCTCCTGCGACTGCCATTTGGAGTTTTTCAGCTTTAAAGATCTTAAAGTTTGTGCCATTCAGGGTTGTCCATGCTGCTGGGTATGGAGAAAGCCCACGGATAAAGTCATACACTTCTTGGCTGCTTTTGGACCAATCAATTTCACAGGTTTCTTTGAATATTTTTGGCGCGTGTTTTATTTCCTTCGACTCATCTTGAGGGTCTTGGGGATAATCTTCAGCCTGTATGGCCTGGACTGTTTTTAAAACAAGCTTCGCGCCTCTTTCCATCAATCTTACATAAAGATCGCCAACGGTATCGTCTTCCTCTATGGGTTCTTTTTCTTGAAAAATAATATTCCCAGTATCTATTTCATGCTTCAGGAAAAAGGTAGTGACTCCCGTTTCCTTTTCACCATTAATTATAGCCCAATTAATAGGGGCTGCACCTCTATATTGAGGTAATAATGAACCATGTAGATTAAAGGTGCCAATCTCTGGCATATCCCAAACCGAAACAGGCAACATTCTAAAGGCTACTACAATTTGAAGGTTAGCATTATATGATTTCAACTCTGCTTGAAAGTCTGGATTTTTCAAATTGGTGGGTTGTAACACTGGAATGTCTTGACTCACTGCATAGTCTTTGACAGGAGAGGTTGCCAACTTCTGACCACGACCTTTTGGCTTATCAGGAGCAGTGACAACGGCTACTATATTAAATCTATTTTCGACTAGAATCTGTAAGCTAGGTACCGCAAATTCTGGGGTACCCATGTATATGATGCGCAGGTCTTTCATTGGTGGCAAAACTACTAATTATCTAACGTGATTCATGTAAATCAGAACCGATAGCCATTGGCTCTCGGTAAGAGAAATTCATTATTCAAAATCAGGATAAAGCAAATATTGTTTTCTCATGGTTTTGTATAAATCAAGATCGGCTTGCCAAGTTTTTCTCACTTCAATTTCTGGTATATCAGCTTCTATCATTTTCCTCAAATCTTCGGTACCAGCTAAAAGGGTAAAGTAATCTGTGAAGAATTGAGTTTTGTTCCTCAAGTTGTTAAAGTACTTGTAGAGGTAATCAATGTTCAATTCATAATTAATTTCAGAATCAACAAAAGATTCGCCAGTGCAAAGTTCTCCTTGAAGAGGAGGGAATTTTGATCCTGCATTCGGTCTTGGTGTAAAAGTAAATCTTCCCCAATCGAATTGAGGATGGCCAAGAACTTGGAAGGGTAGGTTAGTTCCCCTACCTACACTTACCACCGTTCCTTCAAATAGGCCTAAACTTGGGTATAAGGCAATTGCCTTATCGTTTGGTAAATTAGGAGAGGGTTTAATAGGCAGTGAATAAGTGTCATTATGTGTCCAGCCTTCCATTGGGATTACTGTTAAGTCACATTGTACTCCATTAGCCAACCAGCCTTCTTTGTTTATCATTTGTGCTAATTCGCCAACGGTTAATCCATGTACAATAGGGATTGGATGCATAGCAATAAAAGCGCTTATAGAATCGCTTTTAATAGGACCATCAACATACATACCGTTCGGATTAGGCCGATCAAGGATGATTACTTCTTTACCGTTTTCAGCCCCTGCTTCCATGATATAGTGCATTGTACTGATAAAGGTGTAAAAGCGTACGCCCACATCTTGAATATCGAAGATGAGCACATCTACATCCTCAAGCATTTCGGGAGAAGGTTTCTTTTTACTACCATAAATGGAAACTATCGGGATGCCTGTCTTCTCATCTTTGGCATCTTCAATCTTCTGCCCATCAGGAGCCTCACCTCTGAAGCCATGCTCTGGAGCCATTACTTTTTGAATTTGAACACCCAGAGAAAGTAAGGTGTCTACCAAGTGGGTTTTATGAACTATACTAGTTTGATTTACAACCAGTCCAACCCGTTTTCCTTCCAATAGGGGCAGATACTCTGCCATTCTTTCGGCACCTATTTGTAGCGGTATATATTCAGTTATTTCCGAATCAACCGCTTGTGAATTCTGAGGAGAACAAGAGAACAAAAATAAAATTGCAATTAAAGGCAGTAGACGTGTCATGCGCTTACGTTATATTTGAGCTAAGTCTCAAAATTAAGATTAATCTTGAACCTCCCTTATTTCATTTCTAAAAGAATCAACACTACTGATAAGGGCAGTTTTTCTTCTACTATACACAAAGTCGCTATAGCTAGTGTGGCTTTAGGCGTAGCCATAATGATTGGCTCCTATATGGTTCTAGGAGGCTTTCAGAATAATATCAAGGAGAAGATTTTCAGCTTTTCAGGGCATATTCAAATTAAAAAGTTTACCCTCAGTTCTTCTTTTGAAGAACCGCCAATTATAGTGGATGAAGAACGAATGGCGTTGATTAAAGAAGAGCCATTGGTTCAACACATTCAGGAATATGCCCATAAACCAGGTTTGATCTCTAAAGACGATGAGGTCTTTGGGCTCCTTTTCAAAGGTGTGGCGAACTCATTTAATAAAGAATCATTTGAGGAGTATTTAATTGAGGGGGAATTTCCAGACTTAGGTGATTCTGCCACCACTAGAGAGGTTCTGATCTCAGAACGAATGGCAAAAAGAATGAGGGCTAATGTTGGAGATAGAATTGTGGCCGTCTTTATTATGGATCCTCCAAAGTCTCGGGGCTTTACTGTATCTGGAATTTATAGCACAGGATTAGAGGCTTTCGATGAGCAGACTGCCATTGGAGACATTCGAGTAATTAGACAATTGAATGGTTGGGAAGCGCAAGAGGTGGGAGGCTATGAAGTATATCTAAAAGATATTAATAAGCTTCAGGAGGCCGATGATTCTATTATTCAAAAAGTAGGTGTTGAGCAGACTACGGAAAGGGCTGATGAGAAATATCTTCAAATTTTCGATTGGTTGAATTTGCTTTCTCAGAACGTATATATTCTCATTGGTATCATTCTTTTTGTGGCTTGCTTTAATATGGTGAGCGTTCTTTTTATTCTCATTATGGAGCGTACGACTATGATTGGTTCATTTAAGGCCTTTGGTGCCACCAATAGTCTAATTAGGAGAATATTTACTTATAACGGATTAAGGTTAGTATTAAGAGGATTAGTAATAGGCAACCTAATTGCGCTAGTCTTTGGTGTGATTCAATACTATTTCCAAATCATTCCACTTAACCCAGAAACATACTATATGGATCATGTGCCAATAGATTGGAATTGGTCGACCACCTTAGGGATTAATATTCTGACTCTGGGAATTGTGGGGGTTGTTCTGATCTTACCAACGGCACTAATCTCAAGGATTAGCCCTGTTAAGGCTATTCGCTTCGACTAATTCTTGAGTGCTTTCCATTTCTTGGCGATAGGTCCGGAAGAGGCTAGAGATTTTGATTTGCATTACTCCGAATACAGCTTCTTTAATAATGCCACCACTCATTTTCGATTCACCTCTTGTTCTGTCGGTGAAGATAATAGGTACTTCAGCAATACTAAAGCCGTATTTCCAAGCCAAAAACTTCATCTCAATTTGAAAGGCGTAGCCCATGAATTTAACACGGTCTAATTCAATTGTTTCAAGAATAGATCGGTGGTAGCACTTAAATCCTGCGGTGGTATCATTAATAGGCATTCCTGTAACTATACGCACATATTTGCTAGCGAAATAAGAAAGCATAACACGATACATGGGCCAGTTGACCACATTTACACCTGTTACATAACGAGAACCGATAGCCATATGATTACCCTTGTCTTTGCAGGCATGTAGCAGGTGGTTCAAGTCTTCCGGATTGTGTGAGAAGTCTGCATCCATCTCAAAGATGTACTCATATGAACGTTTGAGTGCCCATCTAAAACCATGGATATAAGCGGTGCCTAAACCCAATTTCCCCGTTCTTTCCTCTATGAAAAGTCGGTCTGGGTATTCTGCTTGTTTGGCTTTTATCAGATCAGCGGTTCCGTCAGGAGAATTATCATCAACAATAAGCAGATGAAAGTTACTTGGCTGAAGCATGACCACATCGATCATCTCTTCGATGTTCTCTTTCTCTTTGTAGGTCGGTATGATAACAATGCTCTCGCTCATTTGGCTTGGGGCGACAAAACTATAAGATTTATAAAAATGAGTTCAACCGAACTTCTATTTTAATGGCCCATTCATTAAATATAGAAAGTAAACGGTCTCAACTATTAAAATGTTAAGGAGCTTTTCCTTAATTGATGTTAAGATGACGAATTTGAAGAAATGTGTTTTTCTAGATCGAGATGGAGTCCTGAATAAGGAACTCGGTTATCAGATTACCAAAATTGAGGATTTTCAACTCATGAAGGGGCTGCCGGAGGATCTTGCTCGTTTAAAGGCAGCGGGCTATTTGCTTATTATAATTACTAATCAAAGCGGTATTGCTAAGGGAGATTATACCGATGACTTTGTTTACGCCTGTTACAATAGAATTCAAGAGGAGGTAGGTGGAATAATTGATGATATGTATTTCGCGCCAGGGCATGAGAGCGTGAGTAAGTCATTGCTGCGTAAACCAGATTCTCTCATGTTTGAAAAGGCAATGGCTAAGTACAGCATCAACCCGGCTAACTCTCTAATGATAGGAGATAAGGAACGTGATTTGATTCCTGCTAAGAAATTAGGAATAGGGACATTCCTCTTATCAGACGGGGATTATACGGATTATGCCGATAAGCAGGTAGCCACACTATCTCAAGCGGTCGACTTGATTTTGAGCGCATAAAGGATACTCCTGCGAGTATGAGATTTGTAGAGAGGAATCTTATTAACAATATGGGAATCCCCGTTTACACAAGGATGACAGATTCTAGAAAGTGAAATATTTAGTGTTGGAAGTAAAAAACCAGTAATGAATAATGAAATGATTTATCTTAAACGCTACTCTTTTGTACTTCATACTATCTACTAAATACTAGCGAAGCAGTGTTCATCCCGAAAATCAACGTGTTCACCGATAAAATTTGAGCAGGTCTGTTCATTCAGACACATTTGAATCATGAAAACGATCAAAAACTCAAAACTTAAAATCATGAAAAAGTTAAAAGTATTCTTAGTCCTAGGTGTCCTAATGTTTGGAATGAGTAGCTGTGTCTATTCGCTCTTCCCAATCTACACAGAAGATACGCTGGTGTTTTTACCAGAGCTAGTGGGCAAATGGCAAACTGAGGCTAATGACTATGTAATCTTCGAACCGATGACCGATAATAAGAAGATTGAAATGGGACTTATGGAGGCTACAGACCCCTAGGACGAAGTTACTTTCGGTCAATTAACACTTAGTGAACCCTTAGATATAAACGATGATTCAGATGGTGATCTTAGTACTTATAGCTATACAATGTCTGGTAATGGATGGCGCATTAAATCAGACGATCCAATTACTGTAAAATTAGAAGATGGTACAGTCCTTTCTGATTCTCAAGAAGTGATAGCTTATTACGATGCTGAATTCGGAGACATACAAACCGAAGCATCTGAAGCAAGTAAACGCATTAACGAGAAATTGGCTCAAGCAACTGATTCTTTGAAGAATGGAAATTCAGAATTGGGGAATAAGCTTGACAAGTTTGGTGAAGGAATGGAAAAGCTAAGTAAAGGCCTTGGTAAGCTTGGTGAAGCTGTAAAAAAAGTAGAAGCTGAAATTAAAGGAAAGGCTTACGTTTCTACTGATGATACTTACAAAATGGAAGTAGTTGATGGAGAAGAAAGAATGGTCTATCAAGCGCATTTAGCACAAATAGGTGAGGATTATTTTTTAGATGTTTATCCATTAGCTGAATATTCGAACGAAGTCTTTACGAACAATCTATTTCCTGTTCATTCTTTCTTTAAGGTAGAGGTAGAAGCAGGTCAGTTAAAACTAACCTCATTTGATTTAGAGAAGTTAAATGAGCTTTTTGAAAGCAACTTGATTAGACTAAGACATGAATATGTAGACGGAAATGTATTAATCACCGCTCAACCAAAGGAGATTCAGAAATTCTTAGATAAGTACTCCGATGATGAGACTGTGTTTGAAGAGGAAACTGTTTACGCAAGAATAGACTAATGAAAATCATTACCAAGATCATAAACTCAAAATGGTTTCAGCACCCAGTATTCTGGGTGCTGTCCATTTATGCAGTTGGGAACTACTTCAGTATTTCAAACCTGCTGAAGTTTATAGATTTCTTCTATTCTTTCCTTTTTCATATTCCACTATTCTTTTTGGTCTATGTCAATTTGAGAATCCTTATTCCCAGGCTTTTACAAAAAGGGCAATATGTGCTTTATGGGCTCACAGCCTTGGCGACACTAGCGGCATCCTATTTAGTTCATGAGCTAACGTTTGAGATTCTTCTACCACTGCTTCCTACAGAATATTACATGGTTTCCTTTACAGATGTAGAAGTACTGATTACCATTTTTGCTATTTACTTGGTTACTTCTTCCCTCATTAAACTGTCGAAGTCTTGGTACACGTTGCAGCAGGTGGAAAAGGAGAAACTGTCCATAGAGTTGAATTCTCTCAAGACTCAAGTCAATCCGCATTTCCTATTCAATAGTTTGAATAGTATTTATAGTCAAGCACTTTCTAAAAGTGATCAAACTGCTGAGACCGTCTTGGAACTGTCTAATCTCTTGAGATATATGCTTTACGAGGTGGGGGAAGATAAAGTGGATCTGAGCAAGGAGCTCGAAATGATGGAGAATTACATTGAACTACAAAAACTTCGTTTAGAGCTCGGGACCGATGTGAAATTCAATATTTCTGGGGATGTGGCCAGCCAGAAGATTGCCCCTCTATTGTTCTTTCCATTGGTTGAAAATGCTTTCAAACATGGCGCAAAAGGAGATTCTAAAACGCATATGTTCATATAGACCTAACAATCGATAAGTCTTTACAATTCTCCATAAAGAATAATAAGGGCCAAGTAGACGATATGGAAGATGGTAGATATGGAGGAATTGGTTTGGAGAATGTGAAGCGCAGGTTAGCCCTCATTTATCCCAATAAATATGAACTAGATATTCTTGATGGAGAAACTGAATTTGAAGTTAAATTGACCCTGAAATGATAAGCTGTTTAATTGTAGATGACGAGCCATTATCAAGAGATGTGTTGAGGGCTTTCGTGAATGATCACCCTGAACTGGAATTAGCAGGAGAGGCCAAAGATGCGCTCGATGCCATGTCTTTATTGAATACTAAATCAGTTGATTTATTGCTACTTGATATCAATATGCCTAAGCTTTCAGTCTTTCTCTTTTATAAGACTTTCAATCAAAAGCATCTCGTTGTTTTCACAACGGCCTATCCAGAATTTGCGGTCGAGGGCTTTGAGTTGAATGCTGTGGATTATCTCATGAAGCCAATTGCTTTCGAACGTTTCTTTCAGGCCATAGAAAAGGTAAAAGAAAAGTTAGGTAAAGGGGAAGTGTCTCATGAAGTATCTGATTACATTATGCTTAAGGCGGATAAGAAGATGTACAGAACGCAATTTGAAGATATTCTCTTTTGCGAAGCCTTAGGCGACTATGATGTTCATGTGAAAGACAAGGTGTTGATTGTGACCACTACCATGAAAAAGCTCATATCTGAGTTGCCAGAAAGTCAATTTATAAGAACGCATAAGTCTGATATCATCAATAAGTCGCGCTTTGAATATATAGAAGGGAATCAAATAAAGATTGGAGACCAGATGGTGGCTATTGGTCAGTCTTACCGAGAGCGGTTATTGAAAGCACTTGCATGATTATTTGAAGGCATTGATTGAAGCTTGAATGATTTTAGAAGCAACTTCAACACCAGCATAGCCTTCAGAAACCATTCGTCCTTTACCCTTATAATTGGTGAACCACGTTTCAATAATCTTAAGAATGCCTGGGTAGTTGGTTCTTAGTTCAGCTAGCGAGTTGATGGTTTTTAGAGGAGAATTTTCTGCAATGGCAATTAATTTATCGTCTTGTTCTCCCGTGTCTTTTAGCTTTAAAACTCCTACGATTTTGCAGCGAAGAATTGAGCCTCTTTTAACAGCCTCTCCTATAGCTAAAACATCCAAAGGATCACCGTCACCTCCTTGTTCTTTAGGTAGAAGTGTTTGAGGGATAAAACCATAATTTCCCGGGTAGCCCAAGTATTTGATGATTCGCGGTTTGCCCTCTAGGCTGTCTGGTTCGATCTGTCCCGTTTGTTTATTCACCTCCCATTTTTCAATTGAACCGGAAGGTATTTCTACAACCATGTTAATCCACCCGTCCTTCAATTCTGGATTAGCGTTGTTTAATAAGTCAGTACTAGCGTTATCTAAAGACTGGCAATTTGTGAAAAGAAGTATGATTGCCAAGAATTGGAAAATGTGCTTCATGTTTAAAGAAACAAAATTCATAGGTGGTTGGAATATTGTTCATTTTAAGAAAAAGTGAACTTACTTATATGCAGAAAGAATCCTAGACATAATCTCGTAAGAGATTCTTTGCCCTGGCCCCGGCCCATAAGCTGTTGATGAAAGCACAATGACCATTTTTTCTTCTGGAAAGACGACCAAATGATTGCCCCCATTACCAGAAGCAAAAAGGTAGTTGAACTTTTTTCCACCAAAATTTCGAGAAGCTTTATACCAAAACATTCCGTACTGATTGGCAGCAAAAAACCAATCGCCAATTGCATCTGTTTTGTGTGCAGTTAAAAGATGGATAAATGACTTTTCAATAAGCTGTTGATCTCCCCATTTACCTGAATTTAAAATGAGTTGTCAGAGTTTGGCAAAATCTAGCGTAGATAGGTAGAGATTCCCTGCGGCACCCGTTTGATTCGAATCATTTGTATACCAATAGGCTTGAGTGATTCCTAAAGGCCTAAATAACTTCTCATTCGCATAATCCCTGAGACTCATTCCTTAAGCTTCTTCAATAGCTAGACCAACTAACAAAGGATGAATGTCGGCATAGGCAAATCCTTCACCAGGAGTCCCCGAAACAGGAGTATTGAGAAGATAATCTTTCCAATCTCCCATGCTCATCCAGTTAAATAGCATGACCCGCTGTCATTGTATCATCCGTGTCTGCATCTAATCCTGAAGCCACATCCAGCACATCCTTTAATTTGATTCTTCGGTAGTCCTGATTAACAATAGGGTTTAGGTCTTCTCGAAATAGAGAATAGACTGACTGCTCTAAGCTTTCAATCAGACCTTCCTTCATGGCAATGCCTAAAAGTAATGTTGTGATTCCTTTGCCTGCCGATCTAATGTCGTTAATGGTGATTCTCCATGAAGTATTGAAGTACTCTTCGATTACAATTTGGTTATCCTTAAGCACAACCATACCTTGGAAATCCTTTTGTTGCATCTCACCAATAAGCTGAGTCAAATGTTGAATTGAATCTGCATTAAAACCGGCTTCCACCATATCTCCTTCTGCTAAATCTGGGGGTTAAACCTGCGCTTTTCCCTGATGTGTGGATATAAAAAGCATGAGGATAGCCGCAAGGAATTGTTTTGTTGTAAAGTTGTAGCTACTAAAGAGTCTTTTCATTGGTTTGAGATTCTACCTTTATAGACAGATGCTACTACTTAAGGTTGCTTTATCGTTAATCCTTTCAAAAATGGATCAAAAGCTCAACTTATCTTAGGCCATTTCCAGGCAGTTATTACGATGGTGATTGTGATGATTGCTTCTAGACCAGAGTAGATTACATAATAAGTGTACCAAGTAGATATAGAGCTGATTCCTACAAGTAAAACAAGAATGGTAAAGAAACCTCCAAAGAAGAGATTGAGGGTTCTACTGATTTTTGGTTTCGCTAGAATTGAAAGAGCAATCATAAAACATGCTGAGGCAAGCATCATTGCTGCAGCCAGTAATTTAGTTGGGCTATCTAGTATTGCCACGTCATTGGAAAGATCGTTAACCTTACCAGGGACATATAATTCAAAATAGTCTCCGTAGATATATAGACCAATCAAGGTAGCCCAAAGAAACGCTAGCTTTATTCTAATATTGATTTTAGGATTTTCTAAAGCCATCAGTCTTATTTAGGCTCTCTCATTATCTTCTCGAGCTTTCTTCCCTTTGCCAGTTCATCTACCACTTTGTCTAAATACCGGCACTCTCTGGTGAGTTTAGTCTCTATGTCTTCAATACGATAGCCACAGATTACGCCTTTAATGAGTTCTGCATTTGGGTTGAGTTTCGCTTGTTCAAAGAATTCTTTGAAAGTGGCTTTTTCTTCAATGAGTCTTTCTAAGTCATGGTTTTTAAAGCCTGTTAGCCATTCAATAATGATGAGTAGTTCTTCAACAGTTCTTCCTTTTTTTACGACTTTATCTACATAGTGAGGATACACTGAAAAGAATTTCATTTCAGCTATTCGCTGGTCATGTTCTGGGGTTGTAGTTGGCATGAGTTTAAAAAAATGATCCGTATCTCAATTTAAATAAAATGAGCCTTTTGTCATAACCCGACTGGGCACCTACTAAATAGTACGTTTTTAGTCCCTTACCCTGGCAAACTTACTCTGCACGATAGGCTCTAAATAGATATTTGATTCTATGCATTGGAAATTAAGAGGCTTAGGTAATGTGCCAAAAAGAGGAACTCCACCTCCTAGCAAAATAGGAATGGTAGTAATGACCATTTCGTCTATTAAGTCTTCTTTTAGAAAGTTCTGAATCGTGCTTCCACCATCTACATACAAGTCTTGAAAGCCTTTTGTGTTAATCTGGGAAATAACGGTTTTCAGGTCTCCATTCACGATGAATACCTTTTCTATTAATGTGTCAGGAACACTCTTTAAACTGTTGCTGAGTACAAAAACGGGCTTTTCGTATGGCCAATCAATCCCAAAACCTAGCACCGTTTCAAAAGTTACTCGCCCCATCACAAGTGCATCTACCTCATTCCAAAAGGACTGATATCCCATGTCGTTACCATCGGGGTTTGGAATACTATGAAGCCATTCAAGTCCACCGTTCTTATCTGCAATGAAACCGTCTAAGCTGGTAGCGATAAATACTTTGTTGCTCATAAGAGCAAATTACTTGTCTTTTACGAATACCATGCAATGCTGCCAAGGTAAGTTCGAGATATTCTCTTCCAACTTAAATCCAGCAGCTTTCATCTCTCTTACTGCCTGGGCCTCACTCATTTTATGAATGGGCTTGATCGGTACGGATCGGTCCTCTGCTCTGTATTCTATGAGGTAAACCTTTCCATCGGGCTTTAGCGCATTTTTTATGGAGATCATGCTTTCATAGGGGAAACTGAACTCATGGTATACATCCACTAATAGCACTTTGTCAACGCTATTATCTGGTAGGTTTACGGACTCTTCCGTTCCTTTAATTGGCTCTACATTATCAATGCCGTCTTCATTAATCTTGATTTGGATTGTGGCGAGCATCTCGCGTTGAATATCCACGGCATAGACTTTACCGGGGTTGACCTTAGGCGCCATTCTGAAAACATGATAACCAGAACCTGCACCAATATCTGCTATGGATTCATTTGGTTTTAGATCCATATTCTCGAGCAGCAGGCTCACGCGTTCCTCTTCTTCGCGTTCCGGTCTTTCTAGCCAAGACATTCCTTGATAGCCCATAACATAAGCAATCTGTCTACCCATATACCACTTGTCTATACCTTGTGGGGCGCCACTTTTGTAGGTGTATCGTGCATCAGCGGATTGGCTTTGACCTGAGCAACTAAAAGCGCAAAGGGCAAAAAGGAATAGTAGCATTCGATTGACTTTCATGGTCGATTAACTAATTATTCTGTATGATAGTTTTTGTGTTTTTATTCTCTAGTGCAAATTGAAGTGGTTGAAATGAGAGCGTATGAATAAAATGTATTCTGGCGAAGCACAGTATATTTACTATACGTATAAATGATAGATAAATGAACATACCAACTGACTTACAGATCCTTGAAGTGATTTATAGTACCTATCGAAAGACATTCGAATCTTATAAAAAAGACACTCCAAATCGTCTCTCGAAAATCTATGTGCCTATTGACACGGAATTAATTGCAAACAAATTAAAAGTAGATCCTGATATTGTATTTGGGAGATTGTATTATCACTTCGAAAAAAAATATGGTTATGAGAAAGAGGGCGTTTCGGTCCATTTTTTTTCTCTCTCATTAGGGAGTGGTGATAAAAGCGAGAGACATGTTATACACTTTCCTTATATGGTTTCAGTTTTGGCTAACCTTAAGTATGAAAATCGAAAGTTTAAAAAAACATCAAGAATTGCTTACGGATCACTCTTTTTAGGTGTGATCTCGCTCTTCATTTCAGTATTTTTAAACTGGGCGGCTATCATTAGTATTTTCTAGGAGTAATTACAAATCCTTGCGGCTTACGAGATAATCTCGAGAATATTCGTATTAGTCCATTCACCTCGCGTAAAGTCAGGGAATTCTTGTGGCATGCCGCCTTCTGCTACAGATTTTTCGCTTAGTGGGCTCACTGCCGACCAGAAGCAGCCTTCATACATATTTTGATCTAATGGCCAGCCGTTGCGTAGGCATTCCACAATTCGGTAACGCATTATACCATCCATTCCGCCATGACCTGAATTCTTGGTGGTTTCATTCAACTTCTTGTAAAGCGGGTGGTCATATCTTTCTCTCAATGCGTCCAAAGCCTCACGACCTTGAGCCCATGAATGATGGCTATCAGTAAAGCCTTCGACTCCGCCTTGTAATGCTACTCTAGTAGGGAAGCCGGCTAGCGCTCCTAGTGTTCCTTGAATAAGGTTCAATCGTGAATAAGGTCTTGGACTTGTTTCATCCCACTGCACCATAACGGTTCTTCCCATCTGCGTTTTAATAATGGAGGTGTTGAGATCTCCTCCTTTATAATCCAGCTGATTCCATTTATGGTCTGGGTCATAATTTTGCTCAGCATATAATTGTCTGCCAAGGGCTGGAGTAGAATAAGATACAATGGTGTTGAACGTATCGTCAGTACGGCCGAGATTCATGTATTGTGCAACCGGACCAAGACCGTGGGTAGGATAGAGGTTGCCATTTCTATTGGCATAATGTCCCGTTCTCCAAGAACCTGTTCCTCGTTCCTGCTCTTCCATCTGAAAACGTAGCTCATGGATGTAAGAAGCCTCGCCATGTAAAAGCTGACCGACTAAACCTTGACGACACATATTTAAGAACATTAATTCATCACGTCCATAATTTACGTTCTCCATCATCATGCAGTGCTTGCCAGTAGATTCTGAAGTGTCTACCACCTGCCACATTTCTTCTATGGTTAAAGCTAAGGGAACCTCTACAAAAGCATGGGCACCTTGCTTCATGGCTTCAATGGCCATAGGTGCATGGTTTTTCCAGTTGGTAGCGATGATTACAGCATCTGGTTTTACCTCTGTAAGCATCTGCTTCCAAAGATTTTCTTCTCCATGATACAACTTGATATTTTGATGCCTTTTGCCTTCTCCAATTTCTTTGCAACGGTCGGCAGAGCGTTGTGCCCAATCTTCATACAGATCAGAAATGGCTACTACTTCCACCCCTTCTAGCGAAGCGAAATCTCTTGCATGTCCACTACCTCTTGCACCTACTCCGATTAGCGCCAAACGGATTTGATCCAATTTTGGAGCACCAAAGTCACCCATATATTGAGATCCTGTTGGCCTTTCTTGAATTTCGTTTTCATCGGCACAGGTGTTTAGCGCAGCTGCGGTGGCTAAGCCTGCGGCAGAAAGTGATGTGGTTTTAAGGAATTTACGTCTATCGAATTTGGACATGAGTACTAAGGTTGATCAATACTTCATATTCCAACCTTTTTCGCTTAAAGTCAAACCATTTAAGGAAAGTGCAGCATTTATTCTTTGCAATGCATATTTTTCAAGTATGAATCGAATTATTCTACTCCTTACAATTTCAATACTTCTCCTTTCTTCATGCGATCAGCAAAAAGAAGCTACACTTGAGAGCTTTGGTGTCTTCTGTGAAATGGTGCAATATGGTGCCAAACCAATAGCACTGATTAATCCAATGTCACTGAGTGAGGCCGATCAGTACCAAACCGATTTTCAGTCCATTGCCAGTAATGATGGTCTTATGCTTTACAGAGAAGATAATTGGCCAGTTACAGCCCTTTTTCCGGCAGAGGCAACTGCAGGAATGTCAGTATTCGTGATCTATAAGCAGGAAGATCGATTGACTCAGTATTTACAATTGAAAAGTGATATTCAGTCTAATGCGAATGACTCTGAATTACTTGCACGGAGATTGGGACGATTACTGGGCTACGATGTGCTAGGGATTAATGAATTACTCATGCAGAATTCTGAATACAGAACTTACGCCTCATTTGGGGTAACTCAACAAATTACGCATCTCTACTTCGAGGATGTTCCTCGCGCTATGCAGTTTTATGGAGTGCAGCTCGGTTTGCAGAAGATTGGTGAGAATCAGTTTAAAATAGGTGAATCTGCGCTGCTACAGATCAATTCAGTATCAGATGATTACCCGGCAGGTTTGCCTAAGTCAACCGCTATTGCTTTGCTTACCGATCAATTGCCTGAGTGGTATGCGCATGTGCAAGATCAAGGGGTTGAGATTAAGTATACCTATAAGCCAAAAGAGGGAGGCCCACATGATGGTTTTGTTGCTATTGATCCTGAAGGGTATTTATTGGAGTTTGAACAATTCAAGCAGCATCCGGAGAATGAGTTATTCATGGCAACCCTGGAAAAGGCACTCAGTGTGAAAACTGCTATTAATGACTTGAATTTCTATGGATCAATCACATGGACTTACCATAGAGATCTGTTGGCGCAAGAAAACTACTATAATGAAGTGATGGGCTTTGAGCTGGTAGCAGATCAAGGCTGGACTAAGATTTATCAAACATCATCCACTGGTTATATTGGTTTAGTGGATGAGCGCAGAGGAATGGAGAATTATGCGGATAAAAAGGCCGTTAAATTAGAGTGGAGAGTGAAAGACGAGTCCGAGATGGTAAGCTATGCCTTGAAAACGGGAAGTATGATGGGGCCAGAGAAGTATGAGTATTCAATTCGTTGATTGTCAGTTTTTTTGTGCACGTATTCTGCTCAAACTTTGGGTGTGATCTGCAAATAAGAGGCGATATGTTGGAGTGGAACTTCCTTGGCTAGATCTGGATATCTCTTTAAAAATTCTTCATATTTCTTTTTGGCAGTGCCATAAATTAAGAATTCATTGTCTTTAATCTTATTTAACAGAGTTACCTCAGTTAGGGATTTCACGAGCATGTATAGTTTTGGTATTTGCTCACTGAGGCGGTTCCAAGTTGTTCGGGTCATGCTATAGATTTTAGTTGGCACAACCGCCTGCATTCCATAAGCAGAAGGCTTATTATCGTAATAACTTTCAATATCTACACCAAATTGATTTGCTCTGATGAAATACTTGGTCACTTCGGTTCCATTTTCGATTGGAAAATAAACCCTTAGGATACCCTGATCTACAAAACCTATACGATCTGAAATCTGCCCCGGAGATAGATACTCTTCTCCAGTATTCAATTCAATAATGTCATAGGCTGGCATAACTAAGTTGATATCCTCCTCAGTTAGAATTCCTCCGTATTTTAATACCGCCTGTAGTTGATTGCTCATTATACAATACCCATTTGAATTACACTTTCAGCACATGAAATAACAGCTTCTTTGTTTGAAAGGGGTTTCCAGCCTAACAAGGTTTTTGCCTTGCTATTATCCACTTTTCTTTTCTTTCCTAAATCAATAAGTATTGGTTTTAGTGTAGAATCGAAGTTTGAAATAGCCTTTACCATAAAGTTAGGTAATAGGGCTTTAGGAATTTTTCTGTCTCTGTATTTAAATCTTAATGTGTCAGCAACATCTTTAAAAGTCATAAAACCAGCAGAACCAACAAAGCGCTCATTGGCCGCTTCAGACTTCTCCATTGCTAATACATGCAGCTCTGCTACCGATCTTACATCTACCATGTCGAATCCTATTTGAGGAATAGCAGGTGTGCTGCCATCAATGGTTTTAATAACAATGTTAGCCGAAGTACCAAAGTCCTTTTCAATTACAGGACCTAGAATAGCACCAGGGCAAATGGTGGTTAATTCTAATCCTGATTTATCACTTTCAACAAACTCCCATGCAACTCTTTCGGCCAGTGTCTTACTCCTAAAATAAGGAGTGGTGTCAGAATAGTTTTTCGCGTCCGTCCAGTCTTCCTCATTATAAGTCTTTGACTCTAAACCCTTAGTCTTTCCATATACAATTGCACCAGTAGAAGAGGTCAGAACCACTCTCTTGATGCTATTTGCCGCGGCAGCCCTAAGAACATTCAGCGTTCCTTGTACTGCGGTTTCTACAATTTCTCTATCAGTTTTCGGTAATGTTCTAGGAAAAGGAGAAGCAATGTGCTGAACAAATTCAACTCCTTTCATTAGATCATTCCAATCATTGTCATGGGTGAGGTCTGCTTGAACGAAAGTGAGTTTTTCTGTTGAAGCATACTTTCCTAATACCTCAAGCATCTCCAAACTTCTTTTAAGATCTCGCATGGTTCCAACCACTTCGTATCCCTTATTCAATAATTGAATGGTAATGTGTGAACCTAGAAATCCCGTTACGCCTGTTAATAATACTTTGCTCATTTTATCTCCTTTGGTACGAAAGTAGAATCGTCAATTTTAAATCTACTTAACAAATGGTAAGTTCTGCTTATCTTTTGAAGATGATCGAGAATCCAATCTATATCCTCGCAGTACTCTGTGGACTTATATTTGCAAGTGAATGGCTCACCAAGAATACCATTCTTAAACATATTAGCGGGCCGCTTTTGGTCATTATACTTGGCGCTATCCTAGCGAATTTGAGATTGATTCCTTCGGCCTCAAATGCCAGTCCAGTTTACGATAGCATTTTCAGATATGTAGCGCCAGCCAGTATTTTCTACCTACTTCTCGGTGTTAATTTAAAGCAACTCAAAAAGGCCGGATTACCCATGCTTATGGCTTTTGTATTGGGTTCAGCTGGCACCGCACTTGGTGTATTGGTAGCCCTAAACCTGATAGACGCGCCCATTGTCTTTGGAGAAAACTACAAAGCCATTGCAGGTATGATGACGGGTACTTATACCGGAGGTAGTGCCAATTTCAACGCAGTAGCCTTACATTATGATGTAATTAGAGAAGGTGCGATTTATACAGGTGTGGTTGTGGCAGACAACATAGTAACTGCTATTTGGATGTTGGTGACCTTGAGTTTGCCAGCCGTAATGATGAAGCTAAGACCACATCCAGTTCTAAAGGTTAAAGGAGGGGACGAAATACTAGGGCATGAAGATAAGGAGTCTCTAAGTCCGCTTGCATTAGGCTTGATGCTATTCATTGGCATTGGTGCTATGCTTATTTCCGATGAATTGGCAGCAATTGTAAATGTGCCGTCTGTACTAATTTTAACAACGATTGCGCTTGTTTTAGCACAATTGAAGATTATACAACAGATACCCGGAGCCAAGTTACTGGGTATGTTCTCTGTTTATTTGTTCTTGGTTGTAGTTGGGGCTTTTTGCGAGGTCACTGCTTTGATTGATGTGGGCCAGCATGCTTTTGATATCCTACTTTTTACCACCTCAATAGTATTGGTGCACGGTGTCTTTTTGGTGCTGATAGCCTTACTCTTAAAGAGTGATTGGAGTATTATCGCCATTGCTTCTCAGGCGAATATTGGCGGTGCAAGTACTGCATTGGCATTGGCTCAGAGTTTTAAACGGAACGACTTATTATTACCAGCTATTCTTGCTGGTTCTTTGGGGACTGGTTTAGGCACTTACCTAGGTTTCTTGGTCGCAGGCTTGCTTTAATCGATAATCTCAAAAACGCATCTCATACCTAACCAGGCTTGGGCACCTTCGTAGCTAAAAGTCTTTTGGAACTCTTCGCTAGTGTTTGCTTCAAAATAACTACCACCCATAGCTACTCCAGGTTCCGATGTCATTTCAGCTACGTTGTTCAAAAGGTTGAAGAAACCCACCGATTCATGCTGCTTGGAATAGATGTCTTTGACCTTTTTGAGCTGGGCCATACTTGCAGACTTTTCAGATTTAAAGGCAGATCGGTTGCTGCTGGCAAGTTTACCAATCCGTTTCATCATCTTCTTGTCTTGATATAAAAAGCGCAGTCTCCCCCATTCAGCAGCGGTGGGTAGTCGAAATTCAAAATTCTTGGGAAAGTCCGCACGATCCTGAGGATCCATTGTGGCTAGCTCTGCCTTGAAAGCTTCTGTTCTCCATTCACAAAATGCTTCGGCTTGCTCTAAAGTAATACCGACTAATGGCATTAATGCAAGTTCATCGCTTTCGAAAAACTTTGACTTGATTTGCTCTTCAGAAAGTTGAGGTAGTAGTTTATTCCAGAGTTTGAAGTCTGGAAGTAAGGATTCAAACCGATCAGTTTTCGGCCCGAATTCTTCCGCCTTGGCCGCTAAAAAGTCTTTATAGAAAAAAGTGGGTACTTCTGAGATTTCGATACAGATTCTAGAATTTAAAGGCAAAGTGTTCGCAGCGCATAAGTATGGTGTGTCTTGCTGACAAGTTTCACAGTTTTCGCTTGGACTTAGGGCTGTCAGAAGCCAAGAAAAAAGGATTATCCCGAAGTTCATGTGTTAGGGTTTGGGAATGAATTTAGCTGAATTACAGCGACTACAAAAGCTAAACCTACTTAGGTTCAAAAAGAGTGCAGACGGCACCTCCCGGATCTTTGATGATACAAGCTCTGCCATAAGCGCCATAATCTTTAATCTCCGACAAGGCTTTACCACCTTTTTCGTCAACTGCTTGCAGGCTCTTATTCAAATCAGCTACATTAATGTAGATCATCCATTGAGAAGGGATTTCGGCATTTGTCCATTTCTTATGGCAAACTCCTGCCTTGGCCTCGTCTTCAGACTTCATGGTGAAGTCATTGTAATCACCCATAGAAACAGATTCAGACTTCCAGCCTACCACTGCTTCGTAAAAGTCTTTTACCTCTTCTGCGTTGGGAATGGTGAGGTCTATCCAACCGATACTTCCTGTTTTATTGTCCATTCTTCAATTTAAGGGTTTTTGCTGTATGCTGGAATACCCCTAAATCCCCTAAAGGGGACTTTTGTCCGGTAACTCAATGCTTTTTAAGGAACATTCTCGCCTTTAGCGGCAACCCAAATCTGAAACCATTGCTGGCATCAAGTACGCTTTAATCACCCTTTAGGGCCGGGGTTATTGACTACATGCTAAAGATGATATTCTTTCGATCGCTGTGCTCCTCAGAAAGGCGTTCTTCATAAGGCTTCATTGTCACCCTTTAGAAAGGATGGTAAGCAGTATTGTAATGGGAGATTCCCGTCTACACGGGGATGACGTGTGGTGTGATTGAGAAGCTAAACACTCAAGACTCATTGCTCAAACCCATCCTTCTCGTTCCTTAAGCTTTTCAATATGAGCTAGATGATGATTGCCATGCCAAGCATAGACACCAATCATTTCTTTCAATGTGTGCATTTTTTCATCATCGGGGTGAATAAAAGAACTTTTCAATTGTCCTTTTGTGAGACTTTTGAGAAGTATTACCCAACGTTTATGTACGATGCTTAGGAGGTCTAAAGAAGTCTGAATATCAACGTCTTTCAGGTAAGGTAATTCTGCCCAGAGTGCTTCGTTATAGGCTTTGATTTTTGGGTTGTCTTCTGTTAGTGCCCAATGAAAGCGAATATAGCTGTTCATGTGACTGTCAGGAACGTGATGGATAACCTGTTTGATAGTCCATCCTCCAGGGCGATAAGGCGTATTCAGTTGGTCTTGATTAAGTCCCTCTACCGCACTTGACATTCTGAATGGCAGGTCTTCAATTTCTTGAATCCATTCTTTTACATCTTCTGGCCGAATACGAAGAGGTTTTTTGAACTTGCCAATAGGGTAGATTAGCGATTGCATGGTCTAAGATACCAAAGCTTCGTTACATCTGTTTTTAAAACAATTAGTTTCGCTATACGCTATACGCTATACGCTATACGCCATACGCTATACGCTAGAATACCCCTAAATCCCCTAAAAGGGACTTTTTTCTCGCAAATCGATCTTTTTAAGGAACACTTTCGCCTCTAGCGGCAACCCAAATTTGGAACCATTGCTGGCGTGTGAGTTCTACTTTGCGGGCTTCTACGGCTGCTTTAACTCTTTCAATCTTACCGGAACCGACAATTGGAATAATGTTAGCAGGATGATTGAGCAACCAAGCATACATGACCTGATCAATGCTTACACCTAGGTTGTCACTTACTTGATGAATCACATTCTTTAATGTAATGTATCTATGGGTTTGTGCCAAGAATATGGCACCACCTGCTAATGGCGACCAAGCCATTGGACTCATGCCTATTTCTTGACAGAGATCAATGGTTCCGTTGTCCCATTCCTGATGAGCAGCTACAGAGATTTCAACTTGATTGGTCACTAGTGGAAAATCCAGATAAGCCTGAAGGGCGTGAAATTGACTTGGTAAGTAATTGGAGACTCCAAACTCCTTCACCTTACCTTCTTCCTTCAACTTATTGAATGCTTTAGCCACTTCATAAGGGTCGGTGTATGGATCGGGTCTGTGAATTAATAAGAGGTCGATATTGTCTCTTTGTAGATTCATGAGTGAATACTCAGCCGACCAAATGATGTGGCCATAGCTGGTGTCGTAATGCTTAATGTAGTGCTCAGGACGGTTTTTAGAAACCAACTTAATACCGCACTTGGTTACAATTTTAAGCTTGTCGTTGAGGGATTTATTTTGAATTAGTGCTTTGCCAAATTGCTCCTCTACGGTGTAGTCACCATAGATATCAGCATGATCAAAGGTGTCGATGCCCATTTCTAAACATTGTTCTACAAAGTTTAGTGTATCCTTATCTGAGAATCCCCATTCGCTGAGACGCCACATGCCGTGTACAATTCTTGATATGGTGAGATCGTCACTTAATGCTACTTGTTCCATTGCCATTAATTAATTGATTGAAAAATAAGTAAAAATCGTCATCCAGAACTTGGCTTGCACTTTAATTATCTGATAGATCCTGAAATAAATTCAGGATGGCGTTCTATTTGGATTTGTTTGAGCCGCCTATTGTGTATTTTTGAATATGCTTACTATTTATCATAATCCGCGTTGTAGAAAAAGTAGAGAAACACTCCAACTCATTGAGGACAGTGGCGAGATGCTAACTGTTGTTGAGTATTTGAAGACTGTGCCTTCTGCAGATGATTTAGCTGATTTGATCGAGAAACTTGATATTGAGCCTCAAGCTTTGCTGCGAAAAGGAGAGGTCATCTATAAAGAACAGTTCAAGGGCAAAACGTTGAGCGATGAAGAATGGATTCAAGCCATGGTTGATAACCCAAAACTGATAGAAAGACCGATTGTAGTAAGGGGAGATAAAGCCATAATTGGAAGGCCGCCTGAGAAGGTGAAGGCATTGCTTTAAGGTTTAGTATTTATCTCTAAACTGAGGAAGGCAGATTGAACTTTTGCATTCCAACTGCGGTTAGAGCCATATGTCAGAAAAAGCACCTATTAAAGTAGAAATCTGGAGTGATGTGATGTGTCCGTTTTGCTATATCGGCAAAAGACATTTTGAAAAGGCATTGGCCTCTTTCCCGGAGAAGGATAGAGTGGAAATTGAATGGAAAAGCTTTCAGCTAGACCCCACTATTGCACATGATTTAGATTACGAAGGTGATATCTATCAATACTTAGCAGAGAAAAAAGGATGGACGTACGAGCAATCTGTGCAGATGCATCAGAATGTGGTAGATATGGCTAAATCTGCCGGGCTGAATTACAATTTTGAACAAGCTAAACCTGCTAATTCTTTAAAAGCTCACTTGGTGATACAACTTGCCAAAAGCAAAGGGCTCGGAGACGAAATTGAAGAGTCTTTATTTAAAGCTTATTTCACTGAGGGAAGAGATTTTGGTGATAAAGATGAGCTCGTTGACCTCGGCAAGTCTATTGGTCTTGATCAATCTGAGATAATTGAAGCACTCCAAAGCGAAACATTGGTTAATAAAGTGAATGCTGAAATTCAAGAAGGACAGCAGCTTGGGCTAAAGGGTGTTCCGTTTTTTGTAGTTGACCGTAAATATGGTGTTGCGGGTGCTCAGCCTGCTGAAGCTTTTACTGAGGTGTTGGAGAAAGCGGCATTACAATAGTATTATTAGTATTATCGAGGGGTCGTCTTTTTTGTTCAAGGCGCTTAGTATCCAAGAATCTTCAGCATATCATCATGCTCTTGCTCTTCAGCAAATACTTTGGTTGTCAGTTTGCCTTCTTGGTCTCTATCGATGAGCACGTGCTTTGGAGCTGGAATTAAGCAGTGCTGAATACCGCCATAGCCTCCAAGAGAGTCTTGATAAGCCCCCGTATGGAAGAATCCAACATAAAGGTTCTCGTCTTCTTCAATCAGCGGCATAAACACTTCGGTAGTATGTGATTCAGAATTATAATAATCCATACTGTCACATGTGAGTCCTCCCAAATTGATTTTATGGAAGTTATGGTCCCATTTATTAATAGCGAGCAAGATGAATTTCTGGTTCATTCCCCAAGCATCTGGTAAACTGGTAATGAAAGAACCATCAACCATATACCACAGCTCTTTGTCATTTTGCAGTTTTTGATCTAGCACGGAATAAATGATAGCACCACTTTCACCAACAGTGAAAGACCCAAATTCAGTAATAATGTGCGGAACAGGTACATTGTTTTTATCGCAAATCCATTTGATGTTTTCTACAATCTGGTCAATCATGTAAGCGTAATCGAACTCGAAGGCCAATGAGGTCTTAATCGGTAGCCCCCCGCCAATGTCAACTGTATCTAAATCAGGACAGATTTTGGCTAATTCGCAATATTTGTACATAAACCTACTCAGCTCGCTCCAATAGTAGGCCGTATCTCGAATGCCCGTATTAATAAAGTAATGCAGCATTTTGAGCTTAGCATTTGTTCCTTCAATTTCTTGTTTGTAGTGGTCTACCACATCGCTGTAGCGAATGCCCAGGCGTGATGTATAGAATTCGAAATTAGGCTCTTCATCGGCAGCTAGTCTAATACCAACTTGAAAGTCTTTCGTGATCTTATTTTTGTAGAGTGCGAGTTCATTCAGGTTGTCTAGAACGGGAATGCAGTTGTTAAAACCATCATTAACCAATTCGCTTATGTACTGAACGTAAAGCGGTCTTTTAAAGCCATTGCAAATAATCAGGTGCTCTTTATTGAGCTTATCTTTTTCGTAAAGGCTCTTTATAATTTGTAGATCGAATGCTGAAGAGGTTTCAATGTGACAATCATTGTCTAATACCTCATCTAGAACAAATTCAAAATGTGAAGACTTGGTGCAGTAGCAATAGGTATAATTACCTTTGTAATTATGCTTTTTAAAAGCATCGGCAAACCACTGTTTAGCACGCTGAATATTTTCGGCAATTTTTGGGATGTAACTAATCTTTAGTGGCGTGCCATGTTCCTTAATAATCTCCTTGAGGGGAATGTCATGGAATTCTAAATAACGGCCATCTACTTTAAACTCTTCCGCTGGAAATTCAAAGGTTTGGTCAATAAGGTCGAAATAGCTTTTCAAGTCTGTTGGGGTTAAAAAAGGTGCGCAAATATGCATTAAAATGCTAAAACTGAACATGTGCACTTTTAAAATTGTTTTGACGGTAATTCAGTGGCATTAGAATCTTAAAAATCGCCTTAATTATTGATGGAAATATTCAGTAATGCCACACGAATTTTGGAGATTGCAAACGTTTGAAAATAGCCTTGCTCTACAAAAAGCAAGAAAACGAAAATAGAAATGAGGAAAATACGATTGGTGGAAGTTCGCTCAGAATTAGCGGCAGGAACAAGAGGTGCGAGCATGGGTATAGATGCTTTAAAGATTGCAAGTATTAAGCGTCATTCTAATTTCTTTATGCGTTTTGAACCTATGAGCGTAAAGGATGAAAATCAGCTTTTATTTGGCGACCCTCAATTTCCCTTTGCTAAATATGGGGAAGGCGTTTACACCATGCTCACGAGAGTTTGCGATACCATTAGCGATCTAAGAAAAGAGGGGTTGTTTCCAATTGTTCTCGCTGGGGATCATTCCACTGCAGCAGGTACAATCAGCGGTATAAAACAAGCCGATCCCGATAAGCGCCTTGGTGTAATTTGGATCGATGCACATGGAGATTTTCATTCACCATATACGACCCCATCTGGTAATATGCATGGTATGCCTTTGGCCATAGTTTCTGCTCTAGATAATATGGAATGCGAGGCGAATGATATTGAGGAGGAGACTGAAGCACTCTGGGAACGTATCAAGAGAATTGGAGGTAGAGGCCCTAAGATTTCACCTTCAGATGTTGTGTTTATTGGCGTACGAGATACAGAAGCACCGGAGGATTATATCATTGATAAGTATGGCATCAAGAATTTTAAAACCAAAGAGGTAAACGAGAAGGGAGTACAACAAGTAGCCCAAGAAGCACTCGATATTCTCAAAGATTGCGACCAAGTGTACATCTCTTTCGATGTTGATAGTTTGGATACTTCTGTCTCAGTAGGGACAGGAACTCCAGTGCCAAATGGTCTTTCCAAAGACCAAGCATTCGACCTAAACAAAGAATTGATTAAAGATAAAAGGGTTTGCTGTTGGGAAATTGTAGAAGTGAACCCAACTTTGGACACAGAAAACAGGATGGCGGAAAGTGCTTTCGATATTTTAGAAGCAACAACCGACTCCTTGATAGAGAATTTCTAGTCCATGGAATCACAGATTAAAGAGGGGATATCACAGGCCCTTCAGTCCCTATACCAATACGAATTGGCTGTTGAAGACATAGCGCTTCAGCCTACACGAAAAGAATTTGAAGGTACGTATACCTTTGTGACCTTCCCATTTGCACGTTTTTCAAGAAAGAATCCTGAAGAAACAGGTATAGATATTGGGGCCTATTTGGTTGACAATATAGCGGTTGTCTCTGCTTTTAATGTGGTTAAAGGCTTTTTGAATTTGAGTCTTTCAGAGACCTCTCAAGTAGAGAGTTTCTCGGCTATTTTCAATGCAGCTGATGTGTCGCAATCGGCAATTTTTACACCAGAACCTACCGGAAGAAAAGTTGTGGTTGAATATTCATCTCCAAACACGAATAAGCCTTTACATCTTGGCCACCTTAGGAATAATTTCTTGGGTAATTCTGTCTCTAGAATTTTAGAGGCTGCGGGCAACAGTGTGGAGAAAGTACAGATCATAAACGATCGTGGTATTCACATTTGTAAATCAATGCTGGCTTGGCAGAAGTTTGGAGAAGGCGAAACTCCAGATTCTACTAATCTTAAGGGGGATCATTTAGTAGGGAAATACTATGTGGCTTTCGATAAGGCTTACAAAGCGGAGATTGCAGACCTGATAGCGAAGGGAATGGATAAAGAAGCAGCTGAAAAGCAAGCACCTATTCTTTTGGAAGCTCAAGCTATGTTGAAGAAATGGGAAGTAAAAGATCCTGAAATCTATGCCCTCTGGGAAAGGATGAATGCTTGGGTTTACAAAGGTTTCAATGCTACATATGAAAGAATGGGTGTTGACTTTGATAAGCTGTATTATGAAAGTGACACATACTTAATTGGTAGAGATAGAGTACTAGAGGGACTTGAGAAGGGTATTTTCTTCAAAAAGGATGATGGTTCTATTTGGGTAGACCTGACAGATGACGGTCTGGATGAGAAACTCTTGCTTAGAAAAGATGGTACTTCGGTTTATATGACTCAAGATATAGGTACAGCCATTATGCGCTATGAGGATAATCCTGATTTGAGTCAACTCATTTATACCGTTGGCAATGAGCAGGAGTATCATTTCAAGGTACTTTTCCTGATACTTAAGAAATTGGGTTATGCTTGGGCAGAATCTTGTTATCACCTGTCCTATGGTATGGTCGACCTGCCAACCGGCAAGATGAAATCGCGTGAAGGGACAGTAGTTGATGCTGACGATTTAATGCAGGAAATGGCAGATACTGCCAAGCAAAGAACTGAAGAGCTAGGCAAGATTGAGGGATTTACTGCAGATGAAGCAGCAGAGCTTTACGAGATGCTTGGCTTAGGCGCCTTGAAGTATTTCTTATTGAAGGTAGATCCTAAGAAACGTATGCTTTTCAATCCCGAAGAGTCAATCGAGTTTCAAGGCAATACGGGTCCATTTATTCAATATACCCATGCTAGAATTAGCTCTATTCTTAGAAAAGCAGCTCAACTAGGTGTGGATGTGAATAGCTTGGATTACAAAGGGATTAATGAGATTCAGCAGACGGAGAAGGATTTGATCTATACGCTAGGGCAGTACCCTGAGAAGTTAAATATGGCAGCGAATCAATATTCACCAAGTGTTATTTCTCAGTTTGTCTATGATTTGGCTAAAGAATACAATCGATTCTATACAGAGGTTTCGATCTTTAACGAATCTGATGAGAACCTTCAGAAGTTTAGAGTTGCACTTTCTATGCTAACTGCACAAACAATCAAAGTAAGCATGGGGTTATTGGGCGTGAACGTACCAGATAGAATGTAATGAAATATTTACTCCTTTTACTAGCCCTATTCATCCAACCTAAAACCAATACCAACATGAGATTTCACGATTTTAAATTGAATGCCATTGATGGTAAAGCCATCGACTTTAATGCTTGCAAAGGCAAAAAAGTACTGATTGTGAATGTAGCATCAAGATGTGGCTATACTCCTCAGTATGAAGACTTACAGATGCTCCATCAACAGTATGGAGATAAAGTGGCAATCTTGGGTTTTCCAGCAAACAACTTTGGTGGACAAGAGCCCGGCACAAACAATGAGATTGCAGAGTTTTGTCAAGCAAATTATGGTGTGAGCTTTCAGATGTTTGAAAAAATTTCTGTCAAAGGATCCGATAGACATGAATTATACTCTTGGTTAGAAGCTCAGACTGGGCAAGTGCCAAATTGGAATTTCTGCAAATACCTTATTGACGAAACTGGTAAGGTCTTAGGATTTTACACATCTTCTACCAATCCGCTAGAGGAGGAGATTACTTCCCAGTTGTAAATGAAAAAGTGGATTTCTGCATTTAGATTAAGAACCTTGCCATTGGCATTGGCCTCAATTGGAATGGGTTCATTCTTAGCGGCTGCCAATGGTGCTTTTGATATAGGAATCTTTCTACTTTGTGCTTTAACCACTATTTTTCTTCAAGTGCTCTCTAATTTGGCCAATGATTATGGAGACTCCATACATGGAGCGGATAGTGTTGATAGAGTCGGTCCTTCAAGAGCCGTACAAACCGGTGCTATTACCAAGGAGGCCATGAAAAAAGCGATTGCCATTTGTGGTTTCTTAGCTTTTCTTTCTGGTATTGCGTTGATCTATGTGGCCTTTGGCATCAGTCTCAATTTCTGGATATTTCTTGGTTTTGGACTCCTTGCCATTGTCGCTGCCATTACCTATACCGCGGGCTATCGACCGTACGGATATGCAGGTTTGGGTGACCTGAGCGTTTTGATCTTTTTTGGTTTTATAGCAGTTCTAGGCAGCGCCTTTCTCTATGAAAAAGTAGTTTTTTGGGAGTACCTGCTTCCGGCACTTTCGGTGGGTCTTTTTTCCGTTGGTGTACTGAACGTGAACAACATTAGAGATATTGAATCCGACACTAAAGCGGGGAAACATTCTATACCAGTTAGGATAGGAAGAGACCGTGCGGTTGTTTACCATTATGTGCTACTTTCAGCAGGGATTTTGTCTTCATTTTTTTACATTTTAGCTACGCAGGTTACTTTTTTTAAACTTTTATTTTTACTCACATTACCCTTATTTTTAATTAATGCTTTAGCTGCAAAAAATAAGGTAACCGCCTCAGAATTAGATCCTTATTTAAAGCAAATGGCACTGAGTACATTAGCTTTTGTTCTGCTGTTTGGTTTGGGTCAACTATTTTAAGATTCTATTGTTTATATTTTTTTGCAAAAGATTACGCAGCTTCCTATTTTAGAGTAAGCAACAGTAGATATGAGCCCGAGCAAATCCAACCAAATATCTCTTCAGCGCTTTTTGTAAATCACGTGGAGACTCGCATTTTTCAGAATTACCAAATGACGATTTAGAAGCTCTTTCTTCTCACAAGTCTTGCATAACCTATAAGAAGGGACAAAACCTCTTTTATGAAGGAACTAGACCGATGGGGGTTTTGTGTATCAATTATGGAAAAGTAAAGGTGTATAAGATGGGCTCAAATGGAAAAGAGCAAATTTTATTCATCGCAAAGCCTGGAGACTTTTTAGGTTATAGATCTCTTTTAAGTGAAGAGTTTTATGGAGCCTCAGCTACTGTTTTGGAGCAAGCGGCTATCTGCTTTGTGCCTAAAAGTGATTTCTTGAAAATCTTAAATTCAAATCCAAGCTTCTTTCAAAAGCTTATGAAAGCAGTTTGTCATGAACTAGGTGTAATGGAGGATAAGCTTGCCCATCAAGCCCAACTCTGATCGGTAAAATTACCTTTGGTATAAGAATCATTAGATACCGAAGGCCGTGAAGCACAAAATATTATTAGCCACAGAACAAAAAGCAGATTTAGATAATCTGCTTCAGCGTTTAGAAACTTTGTTAAATGAGACACATACCAAGTATGTGTCCGCATTCTATTTGGCAGAGCTTCAAAAAGAGAAACTTGTTGCCTCAAATGGTCAAACCGTGAATGGCTTGAGAGACTTGGTTGATAAGATTGAAGAAGAAGCGAAGTTTGAGAGTCTTGCTAATGACCATGGTATGAACTTCGACATCATTAAATCGGTATCGGGTAAAAACAGACTGGGAAGCCTGAGTACAGTTTTCGATTTAGCTGTCTTTGAAGCTTCTGTTTTTGACGATTATGACGAAAGGCTTTTAATGAACCTATTGGAAGAGTTGAGATTCTCAATCCTTATTCTACCTGAGGATATAAGTATCAATGAGATTGTTGTGGTGAACGATGGCACAATGGACAGTGTAAGAATGGTGAAAAGCTTTTTGAACATGTTCGATCCTGAATTAAGAAACCTTCCGGTTTCTGTGTACTTATTAGATCCTGATACGAACTTCGATATAGAAACAGAAAAAGTTTTTGTTGATTATTTAAAACTCTATTGCAAGAACATAGGAGTCCAAATGCTTTGTGATGATCCTATCAAGAGTATCATCGATCAGCTGTCAACCCCAGGTATTCGCCACAAACTTAATGGAAGATCAATCTGAATTGATTGAACCACTAAAAGAGTTGCAGGGAGTTACTAACGCCACTCTACACTTGTTAAAGGTGAATACTCCAAATCACTTTCATACAGAAAGACAGGTAAGTGAAGAGTTCAAGAAATTTATTAGTAAGCATGGCTGAACGAATGCTTCAACAACCGTTTAAAACGAATCTACTGAGGAAGATGGAATTCTGTATTTCTCTGAGGATTTAGGCGATTGTATAGTAGCTATTGGCACCCATGGCAGAACCGGATTATTACATCTCTTGAGCAGCAGCATTGCAGAAGATCTTGTTAATCATGCAAAGATGCCAGTGTGGACGCTCTCTATGAGAAGTAAAAAGTAATTGAACGTGTGTTCAGTGTTTGCAAAAAGTGTTGCTCCTTAGGGCAGCACTTTTTTTATGTTTGTTTACTTTTGGGTTTATGGGAAGAAAGAATAAAAAAGATAAGGGAAGAAGTGGAGTAGTTTATTCTACTAATGACGACTATCAATATGATTATGATGGAGATCAGGAAGAAGAGACGCTGGAGCCTTCTCAGCAGCAATTAAAAGTGATGCTCGATAAAAAGAGTAGAGGAGGAAAACAAGTTACACTTGTGGAAGGATTCGTTGGTTTAGAGTCTGACTTGAAAGATCTCGGTAAACTTCTCAAGTCTAAATGTGGTGTTGGCGGTTCTGCTAAGAATGGAGAAATCCTGATTCAAGGAGACTTTAGAGATAAGGTTCTAGATATTTTAAAGGCACAAGGATATAACGTAAAGCGAGTAGGTGGTTAAGAAGGTCTTCCTCTTCATTTTATTAATTTCCGTTCTTTATGGTTGCAAGGAATATGTGCCTCCTGTTCAGGAAGGCTTTGTTATAGCAAACAATTCAGATGTTTATTACAAAACCATAGGTGAAGGCGAGCCTCTCTTGATTATCCACGGTGGGCCAGTGCTAGATCATTCTTATTTTCTCCCTCACCTTGAGCCCTTGGCTAAAGATTGTCAACTCATCTTCTACGATCAAAGAGCCTGCGGTAGATCCTCCGTTGCAATAGATTCGGCATCCATGAATCTAGATGGCTTTGTGGAAGACATTGAGTATATCAGAAGGTCTCTCAATCTCGAAAAGATTAACGTTTTAGGTCATTCTTGGGGAGGCCTGATTGCCATGAAATACGGCATTGCCCATGACGACAAGTTGGATCGTATGATCCTTTCCAGCCCCATGGCGCCCAGTACTTTGGATTGGATGAAAGAAAATGCCGAGGTGGCCAAGCTTACAGCCCCTGAAGAACCAACGAAGACTAAATAGTCTGAGTAGTTCTGGTGTTCTGAGAACCGAAGACCCTTCACCTTATATCAAAGAAATGCTCGAGTTATCATTTAAGTCTCAAATGAATGATAAGGCTAATCTTAGTCAATTGAACTTATTTGTGCCAAAGGATTATATGCTTAGGAGTGGTATGTTCGGTCTACTTAGCGCTGATTTAAACGCATTTGATTTATGGGCCGATTTAGCCCAAGTGAAATCTGAAACCCTAGTGATTTATGGAGACATAGAGCTAGGTGGATTGATGCATGGTGAAAAGCTCGCTTCCTCTTTTACAAACGGGAAATTTCAATCTGTGCCAAAATCAGGTCATTTCCCATTTATCGAATCTCCTGAAGACTATTTTAAAAAAGTCAGATCCTTCTTAGAAGAATAGACTTTTAAGCCATTAAAGGAATTTTCATGTGTTCAGAATGAGAGGTATTCTATCTTAGAATATTCTTAAATCTCCATTCATGAAAACTAAGCACTTTTTACAATCACTATTACTATTGGTACTTACTACTGCGCTGTCTTTAGCGCAGACAGACCTTTCTATTTTCGAAGCCATGACACCTCGGTCTATCGGCCCTGCTGGTATGTCTGGTAGAGTTACATCAATAGATGTAGTAAGACATAATCGAAATATCATTTATGCAGGAACTGCATCGGGTGGACTCTGGAAATCTGTTAGTGGTGGCGTGAGCTGGGAACCGCTTTTTGATCAAGAAGAGGTAGCCTCGATTGGTGTGGTCACTATCGATCCTTCAAATGCCAGTACCATTTGGGTAGGCACGGGAGAGGGAAACCCAAGGAACTCCTTAAACGGAGGATATGGAGTTTACCGTAGTCTAGATGCTGGCCAGACTTGGGAGCATATGGGCTTAGAAGACACAAAGAATATTCATCGCTTAATTGTGCACCCAGATGACCCTAACATGGTTTGGGTAGGAGCAATTGGCTCACCTTGGGCCGACCATGAGGAAAGAGGCGTATTTAAATCAACCGATGGTGGTCAAACTTGGAGAAAAGTACTTTACGATGGCCCCGGTGTTGGTACGTCAGACCTAGTCATTGACCCAGAGAATCCGAATAAACTGGTGGCTGGCATGTGGGAACATAGAAGAGAGCCTTGGTTCTTTAATTCTGGTGGTCCTGCTTCTGGTATTTATATCTCCTTAGATGGAGGGGAAACTTGGGATAGAAAAACAGGAGATGACGGTCTGCCGAAAGGCGAAATGGGAAGAATTGGTTTGGCTATTGCGCCTTCAATGCCAGATAGAATTTATGCTTATGTTGAAGCTAAAGAGAATGCCTTATATCGCTCGGATAATGGTGGCGTAGATTGGTATCGCATTTCAAATAAGGGAGACAGAGGCTTAGGCGCACGTCCTTTCTATTATGCCGATATCTATGTGGATTCGAAGAATGAGAATAGAGTTTATTCTATCCATACGCAGGCGAATATGAGCGAAGACGGAGGCAAGAGCTTCGGGAGATTCGTGAATTCAGGGTATGTGCATGTAGATAATCACGCGCTTTACATTCATCCAGACGACCCGCACTTTATGGTACTGGGTAATGATGGAGGTATGGTTATCACTAGAGATAGAGGCGGTAGCTGGCATTACATGGAGAACCTACCTATCGGTCAGTTTTACCATGTGAGCTATGATATGGAAACGCCTTATAATGTAATGGGCGGTATGCAAGACAATGGCGCATGGTTAGGGCCAAGCCAGCTGCTTAAGCAAGGGGGTATAAGAAATAGCTACTGGGAGAGAATTGTAGGCGGAGACGGATTTGATGTTGTGCCTGATCCTTTAGATACACGTTACGGTTACTCGCTAAGTCAGGGTGCAAATATTCAGCGATACGATAGAAAGACTGGTCAGATGACAGGTATTCGCCCGGAGCACCCCGATGGGGAATTTATTAGATGGAATTGGAATGCAGGGGTCAATATTGATCCGATTGATAAAAAGACGATTTATTTAGGAGGCCAATATCTATTTAAGTCTTCTGATCATGGAGATTCTTGGGAGATCATCTCTCCAGATCTAACGACTAACGATCCTGAAAAGCAAAGACAAGCAGAAACGGGTGGTAAACTGAATTTAGATAACTCTGGCGCTGAAATGCATACAACCATTACCGTGGTTGAGCCAAGTACCCTTGCCGAAGGAATGATTTGGGTAGGAACCGATGATGGTAATGTACAATTAACCAGAGATGGCGGAGAGAATTGGGCCAATAGTGCGGGGAAATTCCCAGACTTGCCTGACAATAGTTGGGTGCAACAAATAAAAGCAAGTACCTATGATGCAGGTACTGCCTTTGTGGTATTCGATGAGCACCGAAGAGACGATTGGAGTCCTTACGTTTATAAAACCACCAATTATGGAAGAACTTGGAAACGCATTGTAAATGAAGGCGATGTCTTCGGATTTGCTATCTCGTTTGTTCAAGATCCTGTTGAGCCAAACTTAATGTTCTTGGGAACAGAAAGTGGTTTATACGTGAGTATGGATGGTTCAGAGACTTGGGCCAAATGGACGCATGGATTCCCAACGGTACCTACTTCTGATTTACAGATTCACCCAAGAGAGCATGATCTGATCATCGGCACCTTCGGTAGAGCCATTTGGATTTTGGATGATATTCGCCCGCTAAGAGAAGCGACTTCCTTAGGAATGAAGGTACTCAAAGAAAAGACCATTCATACATTCCCAATTCCTGATGCAACTAACGCAATTATAGGCCCTTACTGGGGGTATAGAAGTACGGGTAACGGTCTCTTTATGGCTGAGAACAAACCGTTTAGTGCCGCAATTAGCTTCTATTCAGACCGTGCAGGGAGAGTAAAAATGGAAGTAGCTAACGCGAATGGTGAGATTGTGAGAACTAGAACTTACAATGCCGAGCAAGGCGTGAATCGTGTTTATTGGGGTTTTGAAGCAGATGGAGTAAGGCAACCAGGATCAAGGCAATCCTCAAACGGGCAAAAACCTAGTGGCTATGACGTACTGCCGGGAACTTACGAGATTACGCTATCTGTGAATGACGAAAGCTCTAGTCAAAGCATAAATGTGCTGAGAGATA
>CBFIDV010000003.1:0-192614 GCA_965661455.1 Roseivirga sp. | reverse complement strand
CGAAATACTCCAAACAGCGGAAAGCTTTTTACCCGTAATTGGTTATGGATTACTCGCTTTAGACTTAATAAACCATACCGTTATTGATGGTAATGACTTCTCTTTAGACCCAGGGACTACCACCACCTCAGCCGCATTAGTGCTTACCGGCTACTCCTTAAAAATATTTCGGAGAAAAAAAGTACATCTCACTAAGCCCAAGTTCGAGGCTTTTATAGTGGAGTAATGTTATTTGTTTATAAATTCTGGCATTTCCTGGAAGCAGTAGAAGCACATTGTATGATCAAAAACACAGCATGACTTCTCAGACACTCCATACCCATTACTTGATATATCTTTAACTGTTCCATTCCTACCACTCTAAGTAAAAATTTCTACTTATAATATTTTATTATTGTTATTCAATAACTTTTTATAGTTTTGAGGAAATTAAAATCTCATGAACAACAAAATTTTAAATCTCGCCATTGCCGTTAGTCAGGTGATGCGATCATTTCTAGTCTTCATTTTTATAGTAGTAATAGTCTTAGGCGTTATCCTACTGATTAATTCGGAATCACTTCCATTTTTGGGTTATGCAGAGGGAACTTTCAACTTCTCGAATCAGGGTGCTACTAGTGATGAGCAAAGTACAAGGCCAGAGGGTTGGTTAATGCTTTTCGCTATGTTGAAAATGGCACTCACCATCTTATGTAGCATTCTAATTCTGAGTGAAATTCTTAAGGTCATTAATTCTATCCGATCCTTAGAAACCTTTAAGAACAAGAATATTATAGCCTTTCGTAGAATGGGGAATATTTTTCTACTGCTCTTTTTTGTACAAATGTTCAGTCTAATTCCAAATGGTGACCAATTGTCCTTTAGGTTTAGTGTACCTGTTTTCTATTTATTAGCCGTTATGGGCTGCTACATACTGGCAGAAATATTTAAAGAGGGAAACAAGCTGATGGAAGAGAACCAACTAACCATATAATTATGGCGATTATCGTGAATTTGGACGTGATGATGGCCAAACGCAAAATGCGCTCTAAGGTGCTAGCCCAGAAGCTAGGCGTAACTGAGGCCAACCTTTCCATTCTTAAAACAGGTAAAGCCAAGGCCATTCGCTTTACCACATTGGAAGCTATCTGTGAGGTGCTGGATTGCCAACCCGGAGACATTCTTGAATTCCGTGAGGATTAGAAATCAATAAGAGAAAGCCTCAGAAGCAAGTTTATGCACTACCCCCGCCCCGCCCGCTTAGCGGAGGTGTGGGCGGAAGGCTGCTCCTTCGAAGTTCTACGGAGAAGGAGCCTTGTGGGGAGGGCGTTTCTTAAGGAGTTGGAGATAAAATCATGGGGATTCTTCGCTTTGATCTGAATGACGGGAATGACGTTTTTCTTTTTTATTCTCCTTCCAAATCAGCACTTTTGCTGCTTCTAAAATTGACAACACCATGACAGCAGATCAGCTGAAGGATTTGAAGGCCCGTGTAGCGGCTTTGAGGGGGTATCTTTGACTACGATGTTAGGAAAAAAGAGGTAGAAGAGGAAGAATTGGTAACCGCCCAACCCGATTTTTGGAATGAACCCAAAGAGGCGGAAAAAGTGCTTAAGGCAATTAGGAACAAAAAGGTCTGGACAGATAGCTTCGAGAAGGTGAATTCTGCGGCAGAAGACCTAGAAACCTTACAGGAATTCTTTGAAATGGGCGAAGGCGAAGAAGCCGATGTCGAAGCCGCATATCAGAAAGCACTCACTGTATTGGAAGAGATTGAGTTTAAAAAGATGCTTTCTGGAGAGGAAGATCAGCTCAATGCCATGATTGAAATAAACCCTGGCGCTGGTGGTACCGAATCTAACGACTGGGCCGAAATTCTTATGCGCATGTACATTATGTGGGGTGAGAAAAAGGGAATGAAGGTTAAGCAAGTGAACTATCAGGCAGGTGATGTGGCAGGACTTAAGTCTTGTACACTTGAGTTTGAAGGAGAGTTCGCCTATGGTCAGCTAAAGTCTGAGTCAGGCGTGCATCGCTTGGTACGTATTTCTCCGTTTGACTCTGGTGGTAGAAGACACACTTCATTCGCATCGGTATTCTCGTATCCTGTAATTGACGATACGATTGAAATTGACATAAATCCTTCGGATATCAGCTGGGACACTTTCCGTTCTGGTGGTGCCGGTGGGCAGAATGTAAACAAGGTAGAAACAGGTGTAAGATTAAAGCACGCAACTTCCGGAATTATTATTGAGAATACGGAAAGCCGTTCTCAATTGGGTAATAAAGAAAAAGCGATGGCCATGCTGAAGTCTCGTCTCTATCAATTAGAGATGGAAAAACGAAATGCAGAGCGCGATAAGATTGAGGGAGAGAAAATGCGTGTTGACTTCGGATCTCAGATTAGAAATTACGTGCTGCACCCGTATAAGTTGATTAAAGATGCACGAACCGGTGTAGAGCGGACGGATGTTCAAAACGTATTAGACGGTGACTTAGACGACTACATTAAGGCATACCTGATGCAGTTATAAATAAGGCTCATCTGAATAACAAAAGCTCTTAAGTATTAGTGAAAGGAATAGAACGTCATACTAAGTCGCTTTATCAAATGAGTAAGCGAGATGCTGAAACAAGTTCAGCATGACGAGAAGGTTATGAATTATCGCACAGAGATTCCCGCCTCCACGGGAATGACGATCAATAAGGATTGATAAAATGAAAAAGTGTCTGACTCAATAAAAGCAATTAAGAAAGAGAGCCTATTCACGTGGCAATTTGTGCTGTTGTGCTTGAGCTCGCTCTTGTTCTTTTCCAGCTTTAACATGGTGGTGCCAGACCTTTATGGCTACCTAGACGAAATGGGTGGTGGAGAGTACAAAGGTTTAATCATTGCTCTCTTTACCGTTACGGCTGGGCTATCCAGACCATTTAGTGGAAAACTCTCGGACACCATAGGCCGAATACCGGTAATGGTTCTTGGTGTGGCGGTCTGCGTTATCATGGGGCTTCTGTACCCTGCTATCAGTTCGGTTTGGTCTCTTTTACTCTTGCGTTTCTTCCATGGTTTTTCGACTGGATTTAAACCAACAGGTACATCGGCTTATATTGCTGATGTAGTTCCTGCCAACAGGCGCGGTGAGGCCATGGGCTATTTCGGCCTTTTTGGAAGTACAGGCATGGCTATTGGCCCAAGTATCGGCCCACAAATTACAGCGGCCTTCAGTATAGACGTGATGTTCTACACTTCTACGGCCTTTGCGTTTCTTTCCATTGCCATTCTCATGGGAATGAAGGAAACCCTGAAAGAAAGACAGCCTTTTAAGTGGTCGTTGCTCAAAATTAAGAAAGATGAAATCCTCGAGCCGAGAGTATTCAATCCATCTATAACACTCTTATTGTGTACTTTTTCGTTCGGAGCCACCATTACCTTGGCCCCTGATATGGCGATGAACCTAGGCTTCCCTGAAGGCCAGAAGGGAATCTTCTTTACCATCTATGTGGTATGCTCTTTATTAGCTCGGGTTACCGCAGGAAAGATCTCAGATAAGAAAGGTCGGGTTATTGTGTTGAAATGGGCGGTTGTTTTTCTTATCGCATCGAATATCTCAATGGCTTATTCACAAACACAGGCTATGTTTATTATCAGCTCAGCTATTTTTGGATTTGCTGCCGGAATGAATAGCCCTACGATTTACGCTTGGACCATTGATTTAAGTTTGGATTCTGCTAGGGGAAAAGGGATTGCCACCATGTACATCGCACTTGAAATAGGAATTGGACTTGGTGCGTTCGTAGCTGGTTATATTTATAGTAACGAAATTGATAACTTACGTCCTGCATTTTTTGTGTGCGCTGCTCTAGCCTTTGCCGCTCTTATTTTTTTAAATTTTGGGTTAGGCTTTGGAAAGCGCCTTGTTCATAAATACGGTTAATGAAAACGAAATCTTTCATCCTTCCTTTTGTCATAATTTCGGTTATTCACATGATTGGCCAATTTTTAGAGGAGCCAGTTATCCATGATATCACGAAGCCTTTTTTGATTCCAGCTTTAGCCTACTATTTCAGTAAAACTTGTATTAAGACCCCTTTAAACAAGTTTGTGTATGCCGCACTATTCTTCAGTTGGGTGGGCGATGTCTCGCTCATCTTTGTTCCTTACAATAGCTTGTTCTTTATGGTTGGATTAGCTGCCTTTTTAATTGGGCATCTCGTCTATGCATTAATGAACATCAACTTTGTGAATGATGGAAACTCAAAACCGGTTTTCAAATGGCCTGCTGTTTTTGTCGGGGGATATGGCCTATTCTTTTTCACCTACCTGAAGGACTCTTTAGGAGAAATGATGATTCCAGTTGCACTGTATTGTGCTGTGATCTGCATTATGGGAATAACAGCAGTTGGCCGTTGGAAGCGCTCAGATAAAACGAGTTTTAACTTAATATTGATAGGTGCACTCCTCTTTATAACGAGTGATTCAGTGATTGGCTTAAACCGCTTTATGGGTCCTATTGCCTTTGCTGGCCCGCTGGTGATGTCTACTTACCTACTTGCTCAGTATTTATTAGTGAAAGGTTACACCGCTTTTATTGAGGGGTTGAAGGAGTAGGTGCGATGTGCGATGTGCGATGTGCGATGTGCGATGTGCGATGTGCGATGTGCGATGTGCGATGTGCGAAAAGTACTAAATCCCATTTACTACAAAACGTCTTTACTAAATCTCTCTGAAATAAAATCTAAAAACCAACTTCTCCCCTATTAGGAGAGATTAAGAGGGGTAAAAAAGCTAAATTAAAAGGTGGCAAAAAACCCCTTATACAATCAAAAACATCTCAAGCAATTCAGGAGAGACCTCAGAAATAATGGAACTCCTGCTGATGCTATTTTGTGGAAAGGGCTCAAAGCAAAACAACTTCAGGGTAGACGATTCAGACGCCAATTCAGCGTTGGTAATTGTATTCTTGACTTCTATTGTGTTTCAGAAAAATTAGCGATTGAGCTAGACGGAGATTATCACTGGAATGCTCACGGTCTTGAAAAGGACAAAATCAAGGAAGACTTCTTGAAAAAACAGGGAATCAAACTTTTGAGATTTGATAACTATGACGTCTATCAAAATCCGTCAGCAGTCCTTGAGATTATCGCATCTAATTTTAAGTAAATCTACCCCCTTTAATTCCCCCTGCTAGGGGGAAAGAAATATACTGCCAAGTGCGTGATGCGTGATGCGTGATGCGTGATGCGTGATGCGTGATGCGTGATGCGAAAAAAAGTCATTGCGAGGAACGAAGCAATCTCCAGATTGAAAGCGAAGACTAGCTCTTTTCTAGCAGACTTAGAAAATAGATAATACTTACCTATTCACTCAAGACTCACCTCTCCCAACCTACTTTCTATCTCATTTTTCTCACCTTACCACTACCAGAGGTCCTTGAATTTACACCCGTTGGGTTGCCTTTATAATACACATTCCCACTACCTGAGATTCGTACATCAAGCTCTCCCTCTAGGTTAACTGTAGCCCGACCAGACCCAGAGATTGAAATGGTATAATCATCCGCTTTAAGATCTTCAGCATAATACTTACCTGAACCGCTAATACTTAAACGAGCATCCCTAGCGCCTCCGCTTAATTCAATGCTACCTGAACCAGAGATTTTAGAGCTTACTGAACGAGCGTCCACCTCTACCTCAATTCCACCAGATCCAGAGACTGAAGTTTCAAAATCATCTGACTTTAGAACTCCTTGAGAAACGATATCTCCTGAACTACTTACAAACACTCCGTTAATCTCTTTCACGGTAATGTAGACATCAATCTTTGGAGAATCTCTCCAGCTTCTCCACCAGCGACCACCATCTTCTGTTCCAATTCTTAATCGGCCACCTCGGACTTCCGTTTCAATCTTTTCTAAATCAGAGCGACTTCCTTCCAGAATGACCTCATTCTTGTTGCCCATTTTAATGTAGACTGTTCCATCTACGCTCATCATGACTTCGTCAAAATTGCCAACATCTCGTGTTTCTTTATTCTGTGCGAATAATGTAACAGAGCAAATTAAAAGTAAGGTGGTAAGGAGATTTCTCATGATTTCAGATTTAATTCCATACTAGAGACCAACAAAGATGCTTTAGGTTGCACTTTCAAGAGAGAATTCTTGGCTTTTCTTTAGCGCTAATTTTTTGAAACGGAAATACAAGGCTATTGCAGCAATGGTTAAGCCTATTAATAAGCCATACCAAATACCTGCTGGGCCAAAATCTAGAACAAATCCAAAGACATAGCTCAACGGGATAGCCATTCCCCAATACGCCACGAATGTAATGTATGTAGGGACTTTAACATCAGACATTCCTCTTAAAGAGCCAAGACCTACTACTTGAACGCCATCTGAAAGTTGGAATAACCCTGCCACAATTATTAAAGAAGCCGCAATTTCAACCACTTCTAATTCATCTTTACCCACATAAAGTGTGGGGAAGAAATTACTAAAGATCATGTAAATCGCTGAGCAGGCGGCCATAAATACAATAGCCATCAAAAAACTGGTATTGCCTACTTTCAAGAGGTTAGCACCATCTTTTCTGCCAATTTGATTACCTACGCGTACGGTAGAAGCTGCAGATATACCAGAGGCCATCATATAGCTAAGAGACACTAAAGAAATGGCAATCTGATGTGCCGCCAATGGAATAGTTCCTATCCATCCCATCATAATGGCGGCCATAGCAAAAGCTCCAACCTCAAAGACAAATTGAATACCGCTTGGGACACCAATTTTGAGCATAGGTTTAAAAAAACTCGACTTGATTTTAGAAAGCTGAAATGCGTCTCTGAATTTCTGGAATTTTTTAAAGCGGAACACAAAAAGACAAAGTCCAATGGCCATTAAGACACGAGAGATTAAAGTTGCCCAGCCAGCTCCATTTAACCCCATTTCTGGAAATCCAAACTTGCCAAAGATGAGCAGGTAATTCAATGCAATATTTACCACATTCGCCCCAATGGTAATGTACATTGTAGGCTTAGTTATAGACATTCCCTCAGCAAATTGTCTAAAACATTGAAAGAGCATTAGGGGGAATAATGAAGATGCAATAATCAGAAAATACGGAGTGCCTAAGGTCACTACTTCTTCTGGTTGGTTCATAAAAGGAATCAAATAACTCATCCCATACAAAACCAAAACTAAGAGAATCCCTACACCTCCACAGAGCAAGATAGCATGGCGCAGTAAACGGCTGATTCTCGATTCATCACCTTGCCCATCGGCTTGTGCGATTAGTGGTGTAATACCATAAGAGATACCAATACCAAACATGAGGAAAACCATCATGAAATTATTGGCAAATGCCGAAGCTGCTAGTGGCGTTGACCCCAATTGCCCTACCATAATACTATCCGCAATACCCACTGAGATATGTCCCAACTGGCTGAGCATTACCGGATAGGCAATGTTAAGCGTCTTTTTAAAATGGGCGTTATAAGAAAGTGTTTGGGTCATTAAACACCTAGTATTCTAGCGTATTTCAATATTCCCCCAACGGTAAGGCTATCCGTGATTCTACCATCCATTACCCACTCCAAAGCTTCTCTAAATAGCATCTTCCTAATGGCAATCTCTTCTGTTTCGTCAAAATCTGTTTCACCTTGTCTAAGACCAGTGGCTAAATAAACCAAGCCTTCTTCGTCTGTGACGGAGTTGGAAGTATGAATTCGACAAAGTAACTCGAGCTTATCCGCAATTAAACCCGTTTCTTCCCGAAGTTCTCTCAAAGCACCTTCTTCAACTTTTTCGTTGTATGGGACTCCACCCATGGGAAGCTCCCAACTGTATTCATCCAAGGTGTAACGGTACTGTCCAACCAACCAAGTATTCCCATCTTCATCAATTGGAAGAATCCCAATAGCTAGATTCTTAAAAGACACCTTACCATAAATACCTTCTCCACCTCCTGGAGTCTTTACTTGATATTCCGTAAGATTTACCCATGGATTATCGTAAATCTCTTTACCACTTAGGGTCTTCCAAGGATTCTCTTCTTGTGACATGACCCAAAATTAGATAAAGGTTTCAAGTTCTTATGCTTTGTTGGTATGTTTATCGCTATGCTCAAGTCGAATTTCGGAAGTGGGAAAGTAGAAGCTGGAAGCGATGAGGTGGGCAGAGGCCCATTGGCCGGCCCCGTGGTTGCTTCAGCTGTAATCCTTCCTCCAGACTACAAAAACGGTCGATTAAACGACTCCAAAAAAATCAACTCCAAACTGATGGAGGAATTGGAGGAGGAGATCATAAGAGATGCTATTAGTTATAAAGTGGCCGAATGCAGTCCTGAAGAAATAGATGATATTAATATTCTGAATGCCTCTTTTCTGGCCATGCATCGCAGCATTGAGGGATTGAGCCAAGAACCAGAATTACTTTTGATTGACGGTAATAAGTTCAAGCCCTACAAGGAGATTCCATATGAATGTATCATCAAGGGAGATGGCAAGTACTTATCAATAGCAGCTGCCTCAATTCTAGCAAAGGCATACCGTGACAGACTCATGCGAATTGCTGCACAACAATATCCTGGTTATGGGTGGGAGACCAATGCAGGCTATCCTACGAAAAAACACAGAGAAGCGATTCACCAATTGGGGATCACTCCACTGCATAGAAAATCTTTCAGATTACTGCCTGAGCAGATTGAGTTGTTTTGAAATCAATGCTCTTGAAACACTTTTGCCACTATTCGCCAACCGCTGTTAAATCTTAGCAAGCTCAAATAGTCGGTATAAACATGTTTACCCTGATTCAATAGCTCAATCTTTACCTGTGCCGCATGACCCGTTACATCAACTATGGCAAACTTATGCTCCCATTTATTCTTTGGATCAGAAGCATCATAATTATCATTTTTACGCTTAGCTACACCGTCTGCCCAAGCTGCAATAGGATACTTGCTAATTGCTTCTCCTCGTGGCGAATAAATTGCAAAATCTTCATGGAATCCTTTTATCATGGCAGCAGCGTCTAATTCATTGAAAGCCCCATTCACATAGGATTTCAATACAAGTTCTTTTACTTCAGACTCTGCCTCAGAATCTTTAGATGTAAAGGCAAAAGAAATAGTGATAGCGGCCACAAGTAGAATGGCCAATAGTGATGTGAGAAGTTTTTTCATCGTTGTTGGTTTTGGTTTTTGACTTTTGATAAGAGAATACGAAATATCAAAAAGGATGTTCTGAGTTTCGTTAGGTTGATAGGCATAAGCTTTCAAGAAAGTACTGTTTTGTATATAAAACAAAGCCCGACCTACCTGTTTCATTGGTAAATCGGGATAAACTCTAATTGACTTCAATCAACCTATTCGTACCTCAAAGAGTCGACCGGATTCTTTTGTGCTGCTTTAACCACCTTACCTGAAATTGAAAGTAGCGTAACGATCATAATTACTAAAACTGGAATCAGCCCACTGATAATATTTGGAGTTACATGATACGTCCAAATAGTTCCCATGAGTCCACCAGCCAGCACAATACCAGACCCTGCTGCTACCAATGAAGAAATACCTACTATGATAATGAACGGTCTATTAATCAAAGTCGCAATTCTTACAATGGATGCCCCTAATACTTTTCGTATTCCTATTTCTTTGGTTCTACTTTGAATATTAATAGAAACCAAGGTGAACAAGCCAACGGCAGACAAAATCACAGCAATAACTGCTAAGAAAAGAAACATCGTTAAAATGCTGCTATTAACATCTTTCGCCTCGCCCAAGATGCTCACTTCATGCGTGAAAACATTCGTAGGTCTATTTGGAATCAATTCAGACCATGTGTCTTCTAAATAATCTATGGTAGGCCCTAATTGATCTGCCGGAACTTTCGCAATCAGCATGCTCAAATCCTGATTGTCTTTTAGCCTAAACATTACCGGTCCAATATTACTCCACAATCCAAAAGTGTAGAAATCTTCCATGAGACCTACCACCGTGAGACTTAACGTGTCTTGTATTGTAACTCGCTGTCCTATCGGATCAGTCCAGCCAAATTGAGATGCGAATCGTTCATTAATGAGTATACCATTAGACTTATCCAATTCTTTATTTTGCTCGTTAAAGGACCTCCCCTCCAAAACGTTAAAACCTAAGGACTCAACATAACCCAATCCCACATCCAATACAGAAACTTCATATTCCAGATCCCAGTTTTTCACAACTCTGCCATAGGAACTCCATCCCACATGGCTATTCGTTAAAGAAACCTGTTGAATAGATGGATTGGTCTCTACTGCAGCCTTAAATCGCTCTGCTTCTGCAGAATTATTCATAGGCACCATCAAAATGCCATCCCTGTCATAACCAAGGTCCAATGTGTCTTGATAAACCGAATTCTGATAGAACGTAAAACCAAAAACTAAAGACAGTACGGAAATAAACATCTGCAGCCCCAGTAAGACCCTTGATAGCATGCTCGAAGAACCAATCTTTAAGCTACCTCTAAGTATTTCAACAGGTTTGTAGCGACTCACAAAAAATGCAGGATAACCACCCGCTAACAGTCCAGTACCAAACAAAACCATTAATAGAAAAACAATGAGCATTGGATTCTCAGTCAAGCTAACCACAACATCCACATTTGGCCACATATCATTGTACTTTGGTACCAACCAAAGCGAGAATAGAACGCCAAGAATGAGAGCCATAAAACACAGGAATAGGTTTTCTCCTAAAAATTGAATGATCAGTTGGCCTCTTGAGCCACCCACCGTTTTTCTAAGCCCTATCTCTTTTAAACGCTTGTTAGACATGGCTATAGCTGTATTGGTAAAATTAAAACAGGCCAAGAGCAGTATAAGTACTGCCATTATGTTTGGTGCTGTTATGTGCTGTGGATGCAAAGTCTCATTTCCTAAGTTCGTTCCATTCATATCTCGCTGATTGAATGGCACCTCCGCCATGGTCTGAACCCAATATGATGAAACTTGAAAGTCTTCACGGGCCTCCGCTTGAACGGCCACATACTTTTGGAGCGACTGTTTTACTTGCTCCTTTATATTCGGATCCTTACTTTGAATAAATAATCCGTCAATAAAATGACCCCAATCTGTTCTATCTACATTTAAGATTCGGTAGTAATTCTCAAAATCACTGATTAATTGGAATTGCATGGTGCTCTGCAAGCCTGGCTCCTCAAAGACTCCACCTACAGTAACAAATATATTCGGACTCCCATTTCTTACCAGCTCCACCGTTTCGCCTACCGCATTTTCTTTTCCAAAGAGTGATATAGCCACTCGGTCTGATATTAGGACTGTGGATAATTCCTCATAGCTACCCGCATTCCCATGAAGCATTTTAAAGGTGAACATGTCCATGAAATCCTTATCGACAAATGCCATTCTTCGATTAAAGATGTTGTTATCTCTTTTTATGGTAACTCCTGCCCTTTGAAACTTACTAGCTCTTTCGATAGATGGAATTTCTTCTTTCACCAAATCTCCCAGCATCATGGGGACAAAACCATAAGGCACGTTAGCACCATTCTGATCTCTATAAATGGAGACCTCATATAATTCATCAAAGTTCTCGTGCTGAGTATCGAATGATTGGGCAAAATCGTAATTGAGAAAGGCCACAATACAGCATGCTAATGCCAATCCTAAACCTACAATATTGATAAAAACGAATACCTTACTCTTGACAAGGCTACGCAGGGTAACCTTTAAAAAATTCCTGAACATGTTGTTGACCTTTAGTTATTGACGTTGAGTTAAGCATAAGATACAAAAACTGACTAAATGGTTGCATCATCCTTTAGGCAAAGGATTGAATATTCATCTTAATTGAATCTTGCATTTCCGCTTTCCTGTGTACTTTTGTGCGCACTTAACTATGGTAGAATGGAATTAAAGAAAGTAGCAATCAACGCCCTGCACGAAAGCCTTGGAGCCAAAATGGTTCCTTTTGCAGGGTATAACATGCCAGTGAGATATTCATCTGATATTGAGGAGCATAATTGTGTCAGAAATGGCGTAGGTGTTTTTGATGTTTCGCATATGGGAGAATTCGTATTGGAAGGCCCAGATGCTCTAGACCTGATTCAGCGTGTGGTAAGTAACGATGCGTCTAAACTAGTTGATGGCCAAGCACAGTATGCTTACTTCCCTAATGAAACTGGTGGTATCGTAGACGATCTTTTGATCTACCGTTTTAGTGCCGAAAAATACATGCTAGTGGTGAATGCCTATAACATTGATAAAGACTGGGCGTGGATCAGTAAGTTCAATTCCAAAAATGTAACCATGAAGAATGTCTCTGACAGTCATTCTTTATTTGCAGTTCAAGGACCAAAAGCAACGGAGGCTTTGCAAAAGCTTACATCAGTTGACCTATCTGAGATTAAGTACTACAACTTTGTGGTTGGGCCAATGGCTGGTGTGGATCATGTAATTATTTCTGCAACAGGTTACACCGGTGCTGGTGGATTTGAACTCTATGTGCATAATGATCATGCGGAATCAGTTTGGAAGAAAATTTTTGAAGCAGGTGCCGACTTAGACATTAAGCCAATTGGATTAGGAGCTCGTGATACCTTAAGACTAGAGATGGGGTATTGTCTTTACGGTAACGACATTACGGACGAAACATCTCCTATAGCTGCAGGCTTGGGTTGGGTGACTAAATTCACAAAGGAATTCACCAATAGTGAAGCGATAAAAAAGCAAAAAGAAGAAGGTGTTGATACAAAATTAGTTGCTTTCAAAATGGTTGATAAGGGTATTCCAAGAAGCCATTATGAGATTATGGATACTGATGAGAACGTGATTGGAGAAGTTACTTCTGGAACCATGTCTCCATCATTAGGCTATGGAGTTGGACTTTGTTATGTAAAAAAACCAATGCACAAAATCGGTACTGAAATATTAGTTGCTGTAAGAAAACGAAGATTGAAGGCAGAGATAGTTAAGTTGCCTTTTTATAAATAAACACGCTCTTAATTAACGTCATTCCCATGATCCCGATAGCTAACGGGAGGAATCTCTTATAAAATGAAGAGATCGCGTTTATCATTGGAGTATCTATTGCGCAAGAATAAACATGAAAATAGAAGTCTGCTATAGCCCCGATCTCATTCATCAATTTGATGTTACGGACAAAACCGTTGTGGTTATTGATGTATTGAGAGCTACTTCTTGCATTGTTGCGGGCTTAGGCAGTGGGGTTGCTAGTATAAAACCTGTCGCCTCAGTCGATGAGTGCCTTGCTTATGGCCAAAAAGGCTACGTGATGGCAGGGGAACGCGGAGGTGAAAAAATCGAAGCTTTCGACATGGGTAATTCCCCTTTCGATTACATGAAGCCAGAAATGAAAGGCCGAAAGATCTGCGCTACCACAACGAATGGCACACAAGCCATAGAGCTCAGCAAGGAAGCGTCAGAAGTTATTATTGCGGCTTTCTTAAACTTGAAAACTGTTGTGGACTACCTCATAAACCAAGAGAGAGACATCTTGCTTTTCTGTGCAGGTTGGAAGGGACGTTTTAACTTAGAAGATTCCCTTTTAGCGGGAGCTATTATTCACGGCTTACGGAGTGATGCTAATTTTGATGATGATGCCAGCACTTCAGCTTATTACTTATACAAATCGATGAAATTCGATGTGCACTACTTCATCAGCCGTAGCAACCACGCTTCGAGGCTTTCTAAGTTTGGCATCATGAAGGATATAGAGTATTGCTCTCGCGAAAACGAATTTGACGTACTCCCAAAACTTCTTGATGGAGAATTGGTGGCTTAAGCAGCCGCTTCCTCAGGCTTTAAATCCACTTGCACCTCGGCATTCTTTAATACCTTTTTTAATCGAGGACTCTTTTCCCTTAAACTATATACCCACCTATTTACAGGTTGAAAGATTTTGGGTAAATCTGTTCTGAAGACATCACAGAAAAGGACTACACGTGTTTCATCGGTCTTATTCCACACAGCATGTTTGTAAGTGTCATCAAAAAGAATGTCCTCTCCATCCCTCCAATCGTAGCGTTGCCCACCGTTTTCAATGTAACATTCTCCACTTTTAGGAATTACTAAGCCCAAATGGTATCGGTACACCCCTTTATAAAAGCCATTATGAGGTGGAATGTGTTTGTATGGACCTAGAATGGAGAACATGGCTGTTGTAATGCCCGGAACCTGCTTTAATAAGGCTGTGGTCTTGGGAGCCTTGGCACAATTGCTATCCTGCCAGTTATCGTATGCTTTAAACATAAATACGCGCCAAGGCGATTTATCTCCATCGTTAATGAACCTTTGGATCTTATCTACCTCATGAAATTTCGGGATTGCCTCTTCATCTTTTAGAACCTCAAGTAACTCTGCTCTTATCGTTTCCCAATTATCCTTTAAGATCTGATGATCTTTGAATTCCTTCTCCATATCTATCATGGGAGGGTTACGGAAAAATAATCTTAAGACGAGAGAGAATGTAACGGCAATTAAACTCGGCTCAACAATGTAAAGTACAACGTTGAAGAGTATAAACCCGACTAATATCCATGCTATGACTTGAAGTATGATCATGTATTAAAAAGTAGTATTTCGTTTAAAACTAATGTCGCTGGACCTTATTCCTTATTATCTAATGAAGTATGATTTTTTTATTTAGTCTTTCTAGCGATATAAAACCCATAGCTGAAAAAGTCTTTATACTTCCGATACTTATTAATTTCATTTTGTTCTGCCTCTACAATTTCCTTAGCCTGATCAGAATAGTTGTGATTATTCAAAAACTCATCAATCCTAGCTTCTATTGGCTCATAGTAAGTTTTTAGCCAGCTGCTCTCTGACAAATAGAAATACCCAAAAGGTGAAAATCCATTTTCTTCCAAAATATCCATTTTTCGAGAAGCCAAATCAATCTCAGGATATTCCTCATTCCAATGGTCTTCTATTTCTTGAGGCCGCGAATTTGTTGTCCAAGTAATTTCGCTTACGGCAATATATCCACCTGGTTTAATATATTCTTTCCATTTTTTAATGCCTTCTTCAAAACCAATAATGTAAATCGCACCTTCAGACCAGATAAGATCAAACTCTTCACTACCAAAAGGTAAATCGTCCATAGATTTTTCAAGAGTGTCAATCTTATCTTGCAACCCAAGCCTTTCAGCATTACCATTAAGTTTCTCTAAGAACTCAGGAAACAAATCAACTGCTGTTATTTTAGCATTCAAGTTCTGAGCCAAAACCATCGTCTGAGCTCCAGTGCCACAACCAATATCAGCGACTTTTAATTCCCGATTATTGTCAAAATCTAATAAGCTTAGCGCTTTATACGTGTCTTCATTACTACCAGGCCCTTGTCTTTCAGCGTTTTTATGAAAGTCAACCAACAATTCCATTTCTGTCATTTCCGTCTCCTTTTGTGCTCGGTTTATCTATTATGTGAAGATCAAATTATTCATTTGTATAAAGCTAAGAAGCATAAAAAAACCGCACGATGGATCGTGCGGTTTTTTTCATCACTTTAGATGATTATTTCTTGATAATGGTAGTTGTAGCCTCGGTATTCATAGTCATTGGAACAGTCATTCCCTGAGCCTGCATGTCTCCAGACATATCTTGGATAGACTGAATTTTCAATGGCATTCCTGATTTTGGATCAACATCAATAATCGACTTTTGGTCTCCACCCAAATTCATGGTTAGGGTCATACCCTGCATCTCTAGATCACCATCTACATTCACATTTGCCAAACCAAAAATGGTGTCTGCATCATCCCAATAAAGCTTTGTTGTAAATTCAACAGGAATGTTGTTCACCACAGTTGAATATGAATTCGTCCACTCTTCAGAACTTCCTTCTGGATAAATAAAGTAGGTAACATTCAATTGATTCATCAGGGTTGTCTCTTCATAAACACCCGTAATCTCATCAGCATTTGGAGCGTAAATGGTGCCTTCCATCTTTTCTTTCATTGCTGCTCTAATTTCTTCCAGACCCATTACTGCAGTTACTTCTCCTGTTTCCTTCATAGTGAAAGTATAAGAAGAGCCTTTCATAATTCTGAATGGTAAATTGGAAAGCCCAGCACTGTCAGAATGCATTTTTTGCGCCATAACGCCACCCATTTCGAAGGCTTGCATAAGGTTTGTAGATCTCATGGTATATACTCCATTTTCGAACGATACAACCTCTATCTCTTCTTTAGCCGTAACCACTTGGTCGGTAGCTTGCTCTTGGTTCATTACTGTTTGAACCAGGTTTTGGTCAGCCACTGAAGTAAATTCATACTTATCCCCAACGGTTAACGAATATTTCGTAGGCTTTTGTGCACTTAAGCTGATGGTAACACATACCAAAAGCAAAGCGGTTAATACTCTTTTCATCTTGTTAATGTAGTTTTTCGTTGTTCTTATGCCTGTCTTTATCTCTGGAAGTCTTATTGTTCATCCTTCTATCCCAGGCTTCTTGAAGGTCGACACCCGTTTGATTGGCCAAACATACTACAACAAAGAGTACATCGGCCAATTCTTCACCTAAATCTTTAGACTTATCAGATTCTTTCTCTGACTGTTCTCCATACCTTCTAGCTATAATTCTAGCTACTTCGCCTACCTCTTCTGTAAGCTGAGCCATGTTGGTTAATTCATTGAAATAACGAACACCCACTGTCTTAATCCAATGGTCAACCTCTGCCTGAATGGCATCTAATTTATCTATCTTATCACTCATTATTTTTTGTCTTTAGAATCTATAATTATCGTCACTGGTCCGTCATTCACCAAAGCAACTTTCATGTCTGCACCAAACTCCCCTGAACCTACAGGCTTACCCAAATCATTGGCCGCTTGCTTTAAGAATGCCTCATAAAGTGGAATGGAAATATCGGGCTTTGCGGCTTTTATATAGGAAGGCCTATTTCCCTTTTTAGTACTTGCATGCAAGGTAAACTGACTGATTATCAATAAGTCCCCATCAGCATCCAAAATGCTTTTGTTCATCACATCGTTTTCATCCGGAAACAGCCTCATGTTAACTACCTTGCGGCTTAGCCATTCAATATCCTCGTGGGTATCAGACTCCTCAATACCCAAAAGCACCATTAAGCCGGTGTCTATTTGAGCTTTAATACTTTCCTCAATAGTTACTGAGGCTTCTGAACATCTTTGTAAAACGGCAATCATATGATTGTAAAAAAGCCCATAATCCATTTAGGATTCAAGTGAAAAGTGGATACTATTGGTTTATTCTCTATTTTCACCCTATGCGCATTCGCCAGTATTGGTTGATCATTTTTTTGGCATTAGGAACTGCTACTTTCTTCTTTTACCAAGAGCAGCAAGTCCCTCTCACATATCATTTTGCTGAAGACTTCGATGGGAATGATTATGAGCACATCTACAATTATTTTACAGAATCCGAGGATACGTTCAAGGTGCCTTTTCCGTTTCATCAAAGGATTTTAGTACCCTATCTGGCCGCACAATTAGACACAGGCGATATTATTCGAGATTTTCAATGGGTTAACTTGGCCTTTACCTTATTAGCTATTCTAGTCACCTTTTCGCTTTGGCGAATGCTGGGTTTTGATTTAAAATGGATTTGGTTTGGTTTTATTTGGTTACTCTTTCACTGGTCTGGCCTCATTAGGTTGAATGCATTCGACCCAATAACAGTAGACGTTCCCATCTATGCTTTTCAAGGCCTATTCTTAATTATCCTCTTCAAACGTAAATACCTACACTTGCTTTGGTTAGCCCCGTTAGCAACAAGCCAAAAAGAATCCTTTATCGGACTAATGATTGTGTTGATCTTATATGCTTGGTGGCATAACCGAAAGACAGAAGATGGATATTACGATCCCAAAATATTAGGTGCCGCTTTGGGGCTTTCTATTGCAACACAATTCGTAATTGATTACTATTTTCCTGCATCCAGAGAAGGCAAAGGTGCTTTGATCACAATCGCTTATCATGCTAAGGAGGCGCTACTGAACCCTTTTGAATTAATAAGATGGTTGGCAGCAATAAGCATGGCATTTGGACCGGCTATCTGGATAGCTGTTTATCAATATGGCAAAACACATCGCTATGACAACAAACGAAACTTACTCGTTTTATTCAGTGGCCTATACTTGGTCTATGGCATCTTAGCTGGTGGAGATATGACACGGATTGTTTTTCTTGGCTTCCCATTTATCCTCACTTGGATAATTTATGAGTTACGGGATTGCGGTTCGCAATTTAGATTATGGCTTCTGCTGCTTTCGCTGCCTCTTTTTATGCTTCATGCGCATATTCCCGATCCTGCTTGGGAACGTGAACTTTGGCAAAGCTGGTATCCTGAATTCATGGGTCAACGAATGGCCCTAATCATTTTGGCCTACGTATTGCTTATCACCTCCAGACTCTACACTAAATCAAGACCTGCCGACAAAGCTAGTGCTTGAATTATTTACTATTTTAGAATGAATTAAATCTTAAAGTCTTGAAGCATTTAACTGTATCCCTCTTAACACTCTTTTTCCTACAATCAGAATTAAATACCCACGCTCAAAGCGCCAAACCCGTCTTCAAAGATGGTCAGGCACAAATAGTTGAAGCATTTAGCAATCCAGAAGAATGGATTCGTGAAGACTTATGGGTAGAAACGGAATTCGATACAGATGGCGATGGTAGAATGGACAGGGTTCATGTTGATGTAACCAGACCAAGACAAACAGAAACCGAGGGACTTAAACTACCCGTAGTTTATGAAACAAGCCCCTATTATGCAGGCACTGCAGGTATGGCAAAAGGTCTTTTTTGGAATGTAAACCATGAACTTGGGGCTACACCTCCTCCAAGAACTCACGTTGAAGTAACCAGACGAGGTGAAAGACCCGTGATTTCTAACTCTCAGATTAGAACATGGGTACAAAGAGGTTACGTAGTTGTACACTCCTCCTCTCCAGGCACTGGTCTTTCAGATGGGTCGCCAACGGTTGGTGGAGACAATGAATCATTAGCACCTAAAGCTGTTATTGAATGGCTGGCCGGAAAAGATAACGGATATAAATCACGTGAAGGAAACGAAAAAGTTAAAGCGACTTGGTCGACCGGTAAAGTAGGAATGACAGGCACCTCCTACAACGGAACTCTACCACTGGCAGCTGCCACTACAGGTGTTGATGCCTTAAAGGCGATCATCCCTGTAGCACCAAACACTTCCTACTATCATTATTACAGATCGAATGGATTGGTGAGAAGTCCTGGAGGATACTTAGGCGAAGACATAGATGTGCTCTATGATTTTATCCATAGTGGTAAAGAAGAGAATAGGCCTTATAATAACAGAACGGTTCGCGATACTGAAATGGCCAATAACTTGGATCGAATCACGGGAGACTATAATGATTTTTGGGCTGGAAGAGATTACCTAAACGAAATGGGCTCAATGAAAGCTGCCCTACTCATGTCGCATGGATTTAACGACTGGAATGTTATGCCAGAGCATAGCTTCAGAATTTCTATGAAAGCGAAAGAAATGGGGCTACCTGTACAAATTTACTACCATCAGGCAGGTCATGGTGGGCCTCCACCCATTGCAATGATGAACAAGTGGTTTACCAAATATTTGCACGGAGTAGATAACAAGGTTGAGGAAGATCCTAAGGCTTGGATTGTGAGAGAAGGCGATAAACAAGGCGACCCAACCCCTTATGCGGATTATCCTAACCCAGCAGCAAAGAATGTGACCCTATATCCGGGTAAGGGTGGTCAAAAAGTAGGAGGTCTTAGCTTTGAAAAGGCAAAAAAAGTTAAAGAGATTTTAATAGATGATGTGAGCTATGATGGTAAAACCTTGGCAATGGCCGATGAGTCCAACAATCGCTTATTATATGTAACACCTACTTTAAAAGAAGATTTACACCTTTCAGGGTTGAGTGAAATCAAAATAAGCCTTGCTAGTAGTAAGCCAGCAGCAAACCTTTCGGTTTGGTTGGTTTCTTTGCCTTGGCAAGAAGAAGGACGGATTTATGATAATATCATCACCCGAGGTTGGGCCGATCCTCAGAACCATAAATCTTTAACTCAAAGTAGCCCACTTAAGCCTGGTCAATTTTACGATCTAAGCTTCAATCTACAACCAGACGATCACATTGTTCCAGCTGGGCAGCAAATTGGATTAATGATCTTCTCAAGCGATAAGGAATTCACTTTGCACCCAAAAGCAGGTACTGAATTGACGATTGACTTATCAAAAACAAGTATCAGCCTACCTGTTGTTGGTGGTAAAGCGAGTCTTGAAAAAGCAATGAAGTAGTTAATCGGACAGATCCTTATGGCCTTTCCTCCTAATATGAGAGGGGTCTATAAGGATTTAAATTTACCTGATGAGATTCCTGCCTTGGCGGAAATGACAGAGTACTCTTACATTTTACGCATTAACTCAGACTCATAATAGTAGCAGCCCTTGACTTCTTGCTTTGCCACTTTGAGCATAGCATCCGCAACTTTATCGGCATGAATGGGGTGGTACTTTTTCAATGGACCGATAAAAGGAATTATTCGTGTGATTGCCAAGGCGATTTTTTCGCCAAGCCGGCTTTCATTTCTGTCACCTCTCAAAAGAGAAGGTTTGAAGATGTATATGGTTCTGTAATCAAGAAAAGAGACCTTGTCCTCAATCTCCCCCTTTACTCTATTGTAGAAATAAAGACTGTCAACATCTGCTCCCATGGCCGAAACGATAAAATATCGCTCTGCACCTGCTGCTAAGGCACGTTTGGCCAACTCATAGGGATAAGTAAAGTCTACTTTATAAAAAGCCTCTTTTGATCCAGCAGTTTTAATAGTCGTGCCTAGTGTGCAAAAGACATCATCTCCCTTAGGGAAGTCTGGCAATTCTGCCAATTGATCAAAGTCTATGACTTGTTGATTGAGCTTAGGATGCTCTATATTGAGCGGCTTGCGCACTAACGCAACGACCTGACCATAGTCTTTGCTGTTGAGTAGTTGTTGAGTTAGTGAGCTGCCAATCAACCCGCTGGCTCCAGCGATGATTGCAGTTTTTGATTCCATACATCTAACATAGCCAAAAATTCTTTTTGTGTGGTAACCCCTCTGTCCTTGGCATACCACAAGTACATGTACTCTGTGAATTCCTTACCAGTTCTCTGTAATGTGATTTTATTCTCTAAAAACTCCTTTTGAATGGGTGCAGGTCTTGGCCCCCAATTTCCCAACACATTCAACTGACCATCTAATGCTATGAGTTTAGGAATGGAGCGGCCGCCATTCGTTAAGAATTGATCGATTACCTCAGGGTACTCATCGCGAAGAATAAGTTTTAGGTCTATATTCTGATTAAGCTCCACCATTTTTTGAATAAATGGTAAAACTTGGGCAGCATCTCCACACCAGCCTTCGGTAACCACTAACCATGTCATTGGAGATTGAATCTCTTCCAATTTTTCAACAAGCTCTGGACTGAGTTTACCAATCTTCTGCCATTTGCTCATTCGCTTATTATTCAAGCGAGCATAATTGAGCATACTTTCAGACTGGTTAGAACCTGTCGTCATGTTATTCGCCAACAACTCATCTAACAGCTTACGATATGAGTCATAATCGTAGGATTCTTCTAATAATCTTGGAGTAATAATCTTCATGATCTCAGTGTTCGAACACTGAAACTAAAGGTCATTCAGAAAAGTTCGCAGCTTCCCAGTTTTTATACTGTTCTAGATCCTCTCTAAAACAACGACCTAACCAAACCAAAATAGTAGCATCGTCCACTAAGCCTGCTACAGGAATAAAATCGGGTAAGGCATCGAGTGGAGCGATAAAATATAGTAAGCCAGCCAAAATCATTACTAGCGTTTGCCATGGCACATCTTTATAAGCACCTGAGATGGTATTGGTGAGCATTCGGCCTAGCAACTTTAGGTAATTGATCATTTTAGCCTTTAAGGTCTCATCCCCTTCAGAAGCCTCAAGCTTAGCATTCAGTTTTTCCAGGACGTTTCTTAGCTCATCATGATCATTCACAATATGCTTAGCCTTTTCTTTGAATTTATTGAAATACCGCTGCTCTTTTTGGTTTGGCTCTTTACTCATAATTATAGAAACAGTCTTAGTTCGTTTTTAACAACTGATAAAGCTTCTGCCGTTGGATCATTTTCAAACTTCATCATTTCTCCAAAAATGGCCTCTGCAAGGTCTATGGCATTCTTGGTCTGGTCCATTTGAGCCGATGCCGTTTGAATTACAGTAATGATCGCGTTTATGGCCTTGTTTGTAGCATTCCATGCATCATCAGACATGTATACCTGCTGTGACAAGTTATGATTCTTTTCTTCCTGAATCTCTTTCAATAGAAGCTGCTGAAAATCAAACGCAGGCATTGAAGGCTCGCTGAGTCTAATGAGCATGTTATTAGGAGATACGCGTTCTAGTAGGAGCGCCACACGTTCATAGGCTTGCAAACGAATGGGAAGAATAACCTCCGTATTCTTAGCTTTGAGTTGCAGCATCTGCTCATCGAATTGCTTATTGAGAAAACTTCTTACCACTAAGTACATAGCATAAAGCACAAGTGCAGCGGGCACTAATATTTTTATAAACTCGGTTATGTAATCCATGAACAATCGGTGAGATTCTGAGTCTTGAAAATAGTGAGATTCTCATTTAGTATTAAGTTTGTGACCGAATTTCTAAGCCACTATGTTAATTGAACCCGTAACCTTGACCCCAAAAGCCATTGATGAAGTAAAAAGCATTATAGCAAACAAGAGTATTCCTGAAGGATATGGCCTACGCATAGAAGTGAAAGGTGGCGCAGGATGTATGGGCTTGGGCTACGGTTTGGGCTTTGACAAACCCAAAGAAGGTGACATGAGCTACGAAGTAGAAGGCATCACCATTCACGTTGAAAAAAGACAAACTATGTACTTGGTGGGCCTAGTAGTAGACTTCTACGAAGGCAATGATGCCCGTGGATTTACTTTTGTAAACCCGAACAATGTGACCCAAGAATGAGCAAAGCATTCGATATAATCGTTTTAACTGACGACCGATACGTTGCACCTCAACACGAAGATTGGTACGTTAAAAACATCTTACAAGAAGACGGCCTGGTTCAAGAGGCATTAAGTAAAGCTGGATTTAAGGTGGGTAGAAAAAGCTGGTCAGATCCAGATTTCGATTGGGGTTCTACCAAAGCTGTGATATTCCGAACCACATGGGACTATTTTGAGCGCTATGAAGAGTGGACCAACTGGTTGGCCCAAAAAAGCAAAGTAACTCAAATGATAAACCCATATCCTTTAGTTCAATGGAATATGGACAAGCATTACCTACGCGATTTACAACGCAGAGGCATTAACATTCCCGAAACCCATTACATTGAAATTGGTGAACAGGTAATACTATCGCACCTGATGGAACAAAAAGGTTGGCCCAAAGCGATACTTAAACCCTGTTTCTCTGGAGCTGCAAGACACACCTACAAAATTGAAGGACAGGTTTCTCAAGAAATGGAAACGGTTTTTCAAGAACTCATTGCAAAGGAAGCCATGATGCTACAGCCCTTTCAAGAGAATGTGGTAAAACACGGGGAAGTCTCGTTGATGGTTATGGGTGGTCAATTCACGCATGCCGTTTTGAAAATCGCGAAAGCAGGAGACTTTAGAGTACAAGACGATTTTGGTGGTACTGTACACGATTACACTCCAAGCAAAGAAGAAATTGCCTTTGCCGAAAAAGCAGTAGCCGCTTGTAACCCTTCCCCTAGCTACGCGAGAGTAGATATTATTCGAGACAACGATAATGAGCTTGCAATTATAGAACTTGAATTAATTGAGCCAGAACTATGGTTCAGAATGCGCCCCCAAGCTGCGGATGTTTTGGCTAAGAGTATTATCTTAGACTAAACACATCTCAAATGGGACTATTTTCAAAGAAGTCTAATACATATGAAGTCGCAGCCAAGCAATTTAAATGTACCGTCTTTGAGCACAATGAATTTACCCAACGCACAGCACAACTCAATACGGCAACATCTTCCCTACTTGGATTAGATTGGACAGACCAAGAGGCTGAATGCCTTGTTTGTGAGAATTGTGGCTATGTGCACTGGTTTTTGGTTTAGTTAATAAGAGAACCCTAACATGAAGAAGTATGTATTTCTCTTGATCTCTATCATTTCACTAGACGCTTGCTCAAGTTCAAAAGACACCGAAAGATTGAAATGGACCAAAGATTATGCTTTTTGCCGTTGTTTGGATTATTCCTTACAAAGTGAGCTCGATGTGAATATCAAAGAAATAGATCATAGTATTCAGACCTACATGGATATTGCTCAACTATATGGAATCTATATGGAGCTTGATGCCTTTGTTTTGGACTTTACTCAGCAGATTCCTGAACCAATTATTGAAGACCTAAAAGGAACCAAACCATATATGAGCTACTGCTTAGAGTTAAGAGAATCGAATGAGCTAGACGTTTTAGTTAGACGTTTACTCAAAAATAAAAGAGCGGATATTCAATGGGGAGATTAGTCATCATATAAATACTCAAAAGCACTTTTATAGCCACCAATCTGCTGAGCATAATCAAGTACATCGTTATAGAATGAATCTTTGCCTAAAGTACCGGAGTCTCCTAAAATCACGAGCTTTGTTCTAGCTCTTGTCATGGCCACATTCATTCTGCGGTACTCCTTCAAAAAACCAATCTCATTTTTCTCATTGGAACGGGTGAGGCTAATGTAAATCACATCTCGCTCTTGCCCTTGAAAGGCATCTACCGTATTTACCGAGATGTTGTCCCTCACATTATCCAAAGCCGCGGTTTTCATAACCAATGCCCTCAACTTTTCAATTTGGGCTTTATAAGGCGCAATAATACCTTTGGTCTGGTGCAACGAAATATTGGAAGAGAGATACTTGATGAGGAGATTTGCTTCCTCCTCATTAAAGGTGCTCAACGTTTCCTTTTTAACCTTTTCTGTAAAACCGCAACCTGCGGTATCTATAAACACAAAGTGATCGTCTTGCACATCTCTTTCTCGAAGCAGCACATCATCCGCTGTTTTGAGTCTTCCTTTATAGAATCGGTCACCTGAAAACTTCATAATCTGAGGATGCATACGGTATTGTGTTTCTAGCATTTCTGATGCATCATCTAAGCGCATCGCTTTCTCAAATAGCGTTTCCGCTAAGCCTTGTTTGGCAGCTTTAATAGACTTAATGGTAGGTGGTAATTGCAGATGATCCCCTGCCATCACTACTCGATAAGCCTTTTGCATGGCTATCCAACAAGCAGGCTCTAAGGCTTGACTTGCCTCATCTATAAAAATGGTCTTGAAGACTCTATCTTCTAACATGCGACTGGTTGAACCTACCAGAGTACAAGCAATCACCTGAGCCCTATCAATTAGATCTTCTGTGATTTGAGATTCAATCCTGTTGGCATCGTCTCTAAGCATGCGCGCTTCTTTCATCACGAGCTTGCGCTGCATGCGCTCTTCATGACCAAAGGAGCGTTTGTACTTTCTGCTCATTCTTCGGTACTCCTCAGAGCGTTTTCTAATCTCTTTTAGCTCACGAAAGAAGCCATGTTTCGAGATTTTAACGTCTAAACTATTTTCTATCACCTCAGGTGTTAATCGCGCTGGATGGCCCATGCGTAAGACTTCAATCCCAAGATCATCTAGTTTTTCTACAATCAAATCTACTGCAGCATTACTCTGAGCGCAAACCATCACCTGACGCTCAGTCTTCACTAACTCTTTAATTGCATTTACTAAGGTAGTTGTCTTGCCCGTTCCAGGAGGGCCATGAATAATCGCAATATCTTTGGCATTAAAGACCTTAGATAAGGCCTTGTTCTGTCCCTGGTTCAAATGGACTGACTGAAAATCGAAGCCATTCTTAAATTCTGGCGGCTTGGTACCGTAAAAGACTTCTCGGAGGTCTGCTAATCTTCCCTTATCTGCTTTAAGAACTTCTTTTAAGGCCTTGTTCATTTCGCGATAACTGCCTTCATCAAAAAGTAAATTCACACCCAGCTTCCCCTGATTAATCCAGTCAGGCATCTGATCGGAATTCAACACCAAACGCATTTTATTATCACGCACATAGCTAATCACACCAGAAACTGTCTCGGCATCATCTCCATGACCAGTGAAAATACTGGCAATGGCACCTACTTGAAAAGCGTGGTTTTGATCTTGATGGGAGTTTCTTTCGAGCTCTATGGTATAGCGTTCACCAGTGCTGATGAACTTGTTCGCTAAGGCAACGGGATACCAAGTCACCCCTTTCTTGCGTCTCTGCTCAATGCTGGTGTTCAACATTTTGCGCTGATACTGCGCGTAATCCTCATCTTTCTCCATCTTTAAAAGATCGATAAGGTTGGAAATCTGCTCTTGTGCTTTTGTCATGAAATGCTGATCAGAACTCTCTGATCATTCTGATTCTCGACTGCTCAACCTTTCCACCAACAGGAGGGTTTTTCTTAGCGACAGAAATTTCAATTTTTTTTACTTCAATGAAGCTTTCTTCTATTCGTTTGAGCATTCGTTGGGCCAATCTTTCTAAGAGCTTAGTAGAAATGGCCATTTCTTCTTTCACAATCTCGTAGATGCCTTCATAATTTACCGTACCAGAAAGATCATCTGTATCGGCAGCTGCAGAGAAGTCAGTGGTTACGAACACATCAATAATGAAGTCGTTTCCTTCTTTTCTCTCGTACTCATAAAAACCATGAAAGGCATGGAATTCCATGCCTTCGAGGGATACAATATCTTGATTCATTTTAATCGAATTGATCGAAGAACGATCCTTTTTCTTTCTCTTCCTCAGTTACTTCTTCAGCAACAGGAGTCTTTTCTTTATTGGTGTCACTTTCGGCTTTGGGCTCATCCTCCGCTGGCAGCTCTTCATTTGTTTCAGCTACTACAGGTTCCTCCACAACATCTTCATTCGTTGGAGCCTCTACCTCAGGAGCATCTGTTTCGGCTAAAAAATTTTCATCATCAGTAGCATCTTCAACCATTTCATCAATACTAGCTTCAGCTGCCTTCTTATCCTTTTCAACAATAATTTGATCAACATCTACAGGTGCGCCATGTACATCGTTCATTTCTCTGCTTACCTCTTTTGCCTTTTTAAGGTGTGGCTTTATATCAGCAGGAAAATCTTCATGTCTCCCAATTTTGGTTAGAATATCTTCTGCCAACATCTTAAGATCAGACATCAATGAGGTCTTATTGGCATCTAGGCTTCTGTAAACCTGCTCCAACTGACGAATTTCATCTTCCATATCGTCAACTATGGTTCTGGCCTTATTCTCAGCGTCTTCAATAATGGTCTTGGCTCTGTTTTTAGCTTCAGACATCAATGCATCGGCTTTCATTTCGGTTTCTCGCATATGAAGCTCAGCCGTTTTTGTGGCCTGGTCAATCATATTCGCACCTGTATCTTCTGCCGTCTTAAGGGTTTTGAAAAGTGAGTTTTCTACCTCCCTAAGCTTCTTTACTTCATTTTCAGCAGAATCGAGCTTATATTGAAGCTCTTTAGACTTGTCATTAAGTCTTTCCCATTCTATGGACATAGAGTTTAAGAAAGCAGCTACTTCGTCTTTGTCGTAACCTCTAAACCCTTTTTCAAATTCTTTTTGCCTAATCTCTAAAGGAGTAATATTCATGTTAATCGATAATTAAAAATTGATATCCCAGACCGAAATGCTTCGGTCGTCACTAGCAGATAGTAACAGGTTGTCGAAGTTTGTCCAAAGCACCTTATTCACGGAAGTACCATGACCTGCGTGTCTTGCCTTGTCAATAACTTTTAAGAGTTGGAAAGTCTCGGCATCCCAGACCTTAATAGACATATCCATGCTACAAGTTACAAAATGTTTGTTATCAGGACTATAGCTCATATGGTTAATTGCAAACATATGGGCTACAATAGATTCATGTTCCTTGTATCCATTGGCAATATCCCACACCTTTAAATGAGCATCTCTACTTCCGCTAATTAGGTAACGCTGGTTGGGAGAATACTGTACAGTGAAAACAGAGATTTTATGTGCTTCAATTTCTTGAAGCAATTCTAAATCCTGCAAAGAGAATATTCTAATCAAATTATCACTGTAACCTACGGCTAAATGACCCTGAACTTCTGAAATTGAGAGCGTTCTAGCACTCTTCTCACTGAAACTTAAGACCAGAATAGTTTCTAAGGTGGTGATATCTAAAACATGAACTTCTCCATTCGCCAATGCAGCAAAAATCCTGTCCTTCACTACCTTGATATCGAAAATAGCGCTCGTCCCGAGTTGAATGGAACCTACTTCCTTTTTCTCTTTCAGGTCTATTAGATGCAGACCATCAAAATTCTGACCGACTATCAACACATCTCGCGCTGGATAATAGCAAAGCGCGTAAACAGAACTTGGCACCTTGGCCACCATTCTGCCATTGTCCAATTCATTGAAATCCCAATGGGCAATTACGCCATCACCGCCAGAACTAAAAAAAGTATCTGCTGGACCTCTTTCAAGGGCATAAACGCAGTCGGAATGACCACCAATGGTTTTTACTTTCTCTACTTGAATATTAGGCATTGCAAAAAAGCTGCTATCTTCGATTTACGCTGCAAAGCTAATCAACAGAAGGCAAAGCCCTAATATTCATGCCCCTAGCTTTTAAAGATTCTATAGCCGAAGGATTAACTATTTTACTCTGGAAGATTGAAGAGAGTGAAGAAGAACTTCTGGACAACCTTCATTTAGATAAGGATGAATTCGCAGATTTCAATTCACTAAAAGTGCCCGTTCGAAGACTAGAATGGCTAGGTGCGAGAAATGCGCTAAAAGTTCTATTGAATGAGTATGGCCAATTCTTTCACTTTAAAGACGAATTTGGGAAACCACACTTGAGAAACTCTTCAATAGGTGTGAGTATGTCTCATGCAAAAGGATATGGAGGGGCTGCTATAAACTTACACGGCCATATTGGCCTAGACATAGAATGGGTTAGACCACAGATTAGTAGAATAGCTAAGAAATTCACCAATGAGCCTGAGGCGAAGTGGGCAACTGGAGATGAAACCAAATTAACCCAAATCTGGGCGGCTAAAGAGGCCCTTTACAAACTTCACGGACGCACACAATTAGTCTTTGCCGAACAACTTTTACTCAATATTGATGGTGAACACCCCCCTACGTCAGGTGATATATTAGAAAATGACAAGAAGGAGAAATTCAAACTAAACTTTGGCTCTTGGGATGGCCTACAGTTCTGCCTCTCTTATTAGTCTTCTTTTGCCTCTACAATTTTTAGCAACTCTTTTACCTCATCAACCTTTTCTGTGTGCCCTAATTTCTCGTGCGAATTAATAAGGTTACGAAGCATTCTAGCTACAATATCGGTATTAGTACAAGGCTCGTAAAACACATCGTTTGGCGATAGCTTTAGATTAGCGATGTATTCATCAATCTCTTTTTTTGAAAACACTAAGCCTCTGTTAAATGCATTCACATAGAATTGCACATCATCCTGCTTGTAGGTCATCACAAAGAGATTGGGCAAATTCACACCAAAAACTGGCATTTTTAGCTTTTGAGCTACCAACATATAAATGACACAAAGCGAAATAGGATTACCCTTCTTGGTTTGAAGCACAACGCTCAACATAGAGTTCCCGGGTGAATGGAAGTTCTTTGTATTCGCACCAAAGTGCAGCTTATTAAAAATTACAGAGTTCAAAATCTTAATCTGATCCACAGGATGTATCTCTGCCTTAAATTCTAGCCAGGCTTCGTGATAAATCTGCTCTAGCTGCTTACTTAAATCGGAATACTCCAAATCTGGGTACTGATACGTGTTAAGAAGCCAAACACCTTCTAATAGATCTTCTGCCCCTTTTGCTTTCCAAGCATAGAGTTTTTCCTTGAGTAGCTCAAACTGAAGACTATGAACCAATTCTTCGATTCTTTTCTGAACCACAGGATTGAAACTACTCTCCCATTCAAATTCTAAATAAGGAATGATGTAAGTACCTAAAGACTTGATCTTGCACTCCACATGGTTCACGATCTCTAAATCTTCGTCCTCCAAGAGAGAGACAAGCGCCTTCAGTTCTTTATTATTTAGGTTATCAGATTCTGTCATTAAGTTTGGATGACCCCAACGTTGAATTGTTCTGTAATAGGCGAATGATTAGCCGCCTCTATTCCTTGTGCGATTACTTGTCTTGTTTCTAGAGGATTGATTATACCGTCTACCCAAAGTCGTGAAGCAGCATAGTATGGGCTCATTTGCTCTTCATAGCTCGCCTTAATCTCTTTGAGCAACTTATCTTCTTCTTCCTTGGTGATTTCTTTGCCTTGGGCTTTTAAAGAAGACACCTTGATTTGAAGCAAAGTTTTGGCGGCTGAGTTACCACTCATTACTGCTAATTGTGCTGTTGGCCAAGCGTAGATTAATCTAGGATCGTAAGCCTTGCCACACATAGCGTAGTTACCTGCTCCAAAAGAGTTACCAGTAATGATAGTGAATTTAGGCACAACAGAATTGGCCATAGCATTCACCATTTTTGCTCCGTCTTTAATAATACCTCCATGTTCGGCACGGCTACCTACCATAAAACCACTTACATCTTGCAAGAACACCAATGGTATTTTGCGTTGGTTACAGTTCATGATAAAACGAGCGGACTTATCGGCAGAATCAGAATAGATCACGCCCCCCATCTGCATCTCGCCTTTCTTAGATTTTACTACAATCCTTTGATTGGCAAGAATACCTACAGCCCAACCTTCAATTCTTGCATAGCCGCAGACTATTGTTTGACCGTACTTCTCTTTGAATTCATCAAATTTTGAATCATCAACTATTCTAGCAATGATATCTTTGACATTATAAGGCTTAACCCTATCCTGGGGCATTATGCCCGTAATCTCTTCTGGGTTTTCTTTTGGTGGCTTAGCCTCAACTCTATCGAAGCCAGCCTTTTCAAAAGCACCAACTTTATCGAAGATATTTTTAATGTAGTCTAAACAAGCTTCGTCATTATCGAACTTGTTATCGGTAACACCTGAGATCTCGCATTGCGTAGTAGCACCACCTAGAGTTTCGTTATCTATGGTTTCTCCTATGGCAGCTTTTACGAGATAAGAGCCCGCTAAGAAAATTGAACCAGTTTTGTCCACAATAGCTGCTTCATCAGACATAATTGGAAGGTAGGCTCCACCTGCCACACAACTGCCCATAATGGCCGCTACTTGAATAATACCCATAGAAGACATTCTAGCATTGTTTCTAAACTGTCTTCCAAAATGCTCTTTGTCTGGGAAAATTTCGTCTTGCATTGGCAAGAATACGCCTGCACTATCTACTAAGTAGATGATAGGAAGTCGATTTTCCATGGCCACTTCTTGTGCCCGAAGATTCTTTTTTGCGGTAATGGGAAACCATGCACCAGCTTTCACGGTGGCGTCATTAGCCACAATTACACATGATCTTCCGCTTACCTGACCAATACCTGTAACAACCCCTCCTGAAGGACAGCCTCCTACATCTTGGTACATGCCATCGCCAGCAAATGCTCCAATTTCTAAGAAATTTGAATCTGTATCTGTAAGATATTCGATTCTTTCTCTGGCCGTTAACTTTCCTTTCTTATGCTGAGACTCGATTTTTTTTGACCCCCCACCCAATTTAACCGTTTTCAGGCGCTCGTTTAATTGATAAACGAGTTGACGCATTTCATCGTCATTCTTATTGAATTCAATATCCATAGGTAGTTTGGCGGGCGCTTGCCCATTTCAATAGTTTACTTAAAGCCTAAATTAGAGGCTTGAACTCAGATTTCATATGAGGTTCTAACTAACGGTCTTTTTTCTTCTTTTTAGCAGAAGACCTTCCATCGGCAGGTGGCCTGTTTTTACGCCCAAAAACTGAGAAATGCATGTAACGTTTCGGGTTGTAGCGCAAATCAATAAAGAGACTGTCTAAATCGGCCATGGTCTGATTTAATGTATTGTAGAGTGAATCATTCGTCATTAATTGACCTAGGGTTCCCTCATCTGAATTCAGCCTTTCCAAGAACACTTGTGTTCCGTCCAACAATGAATCCATTTTGGTAAGGCGAGCATCAATGTCAACAGTATTTAATTTTTCACCCAGCATTTGGTATTCCTTCAACAATGGATCTAATCCACCCATGGCCGCAACGAGCGAGTCTGCCACAAAATCCATCTTTAATCTGAATTGCTCAAGTGTAGATTTAGCTTCTTGTGTTGTTAGAATTAGCTCATTAGAAAATGTGCTAAAGTTATTTATGGCATATTTTAATGTATCTGCGGTCTCTACAAATGGATCGAGTACATCGTTTATTTTATTCACTAAAGCGGACAACGCATTTGCTGCTGACTGACCTTCTTCCACTAGCAGTGCTGTGATACCACCATCAATTTCTGCTCTAAGCGTATCGCCAGTCTCCAGAGTCCTTGATCCGCCAGGCCTCATCAATAGTTGAACCTCCGCTGCACCTAGAAAGTCTGGCTTTGCGAGTCTGGCTACCGTACTGTCTGTTAGAAAAATCGTCTTGTCAATGGCGAGTGTTACTAGAATTTCGGAATAAGTGTCATCAGTAAAGTTTCTATCCAACACACTACCTACATCAAGTCCACTCAAAATAATTCGGTCTCCTTTATTTAGGCCACTAATATTTGGGTACTTAACATAGTAGATATTCAACGGAGAGAATACATCTAGCCCACGCAGATAATTAAACCCTACATAGAGTGCGGCTGCCATAAGCACCACGAAAAAGCCAACTTTAAATTCTCTACCTCTAGCCACTTAGTTTTCTGTTTGATCTAAATATTCAAAATAATCTCGAATTGCTCTAAAAATAGCAGATGCAATATAGTCTTGCGTACCCTTACTTTGTAATTCTCTTTCTTCTTTAGGGTTGGTAAGATAACCGATTTCAATTAAAACACTCGGCATTGCCGTGTTCCAAAGCACCCAAAGACTAGATTGCTTTACACCTCTGCTTTTTCTACCTGCCCTAGTTGAAAATTGTAATTCAATGTTAGAAGCTAACAAAATACTGTTCTCTTGATAGGCCTCCTGTTGAATCTCGAACATAATATCTACCTCAGGTGCATTAGGGTCGAATCCTTGATAAATCTCTTTATAATTCTCTTCCAGTAAAATAACTGAGTTCTCTCTTTTGGCTACTTCAATATTCAAACCTTCGTTTTTAGCGCCCATAACAAAGGTTTCTGTGCCATATACGCCAGAATTTCCTGGAGGCATTGCATTAGCATGAATAGAAACAAATAAATCTGCCTCTGCTTCATTAGCTTGTGTGGCACGGACTTTGGGGTGGCTGTACACATCTTTTGTTCGTGTATAAATCACTTCTATGTTGTCAGTTAATTTTGATAAATACTCCCCCACTTTAAGGGTTACAGGTAGTACAACGTCTTTTTCCTTAACATTTGCACCTCTTGTACCAGAGTCCTTACCGCCATGCCCAGCATCTAGAACTACCTTGTATTTTCTCTTAACTGGCTCATTAGAAGACTGAAAAGCGACAGATTGAAATGAAACCAGCAGCAAAAAAGAGACCAGCACACTATAATTTTTCACTTTCATGCGAATGAATACTTCTATTGAAATAACTTTACGCAAAAATCTCAAAATTTCGGATAAACCGAAACCCTGCGTGTTGTCATTTAGAAGCATTTTCTTTTTCATCATAACTCTTGTCTGCTTAAACCCCGTTTTAAGTGCGCAAGTTCAACAGCTAAATCGCGACTCGCTCATTGCTATACAACAAAATCGTGCCAATCTTGAACAACGGCCACAGACTCAAGACACAATTCCCGGCATTCAAGATTCAGTAGTAGTTAACGTAAACGGAATAGAAACTACTATTAAATATTTCGCCAAAGATTCAATCATTACCAAAATCTCAAATAGCTCTACTTATCTATACGGAGATGCCGTAATAGAATACGGAAGAATAAAGCTTACAGCTGCAGAGATTATAATTGATCAAAGTAAGAGTGAGTTAACCGCTAAAGGTGTCTTAGACTCTTTGGGCAATTGGCAAGGGAGACCCGTTTTTAATGATGGGCCAGATAGGTTTGAGACGGAAGAAATCAGATACAATTTCGTAACCCAGAAAGCACGAATTAAGGGAGTAGCCACCCAACAGCCCGATGGACTTTTAAGAGGCGAGGTGGTAAAAAGAAATCCTGACCAAAGTGCCTACGTACTCAACGGAAAGTTTATCCCTTGTTTAGACAATCCTAATGCAACTACTTATATAAACGCCAAAAAGATTAAAATCAATCCTGGTAAAAATATTATCACAGGCCCGTTCCTGTTATACGTTGGTGGAATCCCGACTCCTTTGGGACTACCGTTTGGCTTTTTTCCCGACACCCAAGAAGTGACCTCTGGTATTCTTTTTCCTAAATATGGAGACGAGCGTAGAAGAGGACTTTTCTTGAGACAAGGCGGATGGTATCAGGTTTGGAACGATCAGGTACATTCAGCCATAACAGGTGACATATACTCCAAGGGTAGCTGGGCGCTAAGTACGCGAACGGTTTACAGAAAGCGTTATAAATATTCCGGACAACTGTCTTTAACCTATAACCGTAATAGAACGCCAGATACTGACGAGGTACAATTAGATTCGAAAGACTTTTGGTTGGCATGGTCTCACAGCCCTGATGCAACCGGTAAAAATTCTAGATTCTCTGCCAGTGTAAATGCTGGAACAGGAACTTATAATCAGAATAACTTTTCAACTACAAATTTTCAGAATAACGTACGCTCTGAGTTTAGGTCGAATATTCAGTATTCAGGAAGTATACCAAGAACTCCTTTCTCTTACTCTTTAAGTGCGAGACATACTCAGAATATTGAAACCAACGTATTGGATGTTTCTCTTCCAGAAGGTTCCTTCAACATGAATAGGGTTTATCCTTTTAAGGGTTCTAAAGCGGATGTACTCAAAAGCATGAACGTTGGCTGGAGATTCCAAATGTCCAACAGAATTACAAATGTGGTGCGTCCGGGCACTGCAGGATTTAATATTGCGAACGCAGAAAACACAACTGATACCTTAGCAGTACAATTTGGAAGTCTGAATGAGCTATTAAAAAACGCTAAGAATGGCGCCAGACACAATGTAGATCTCTCTACCTCATTTAGTGCACTAAACTACTTGAATGTAACACCATCTATAAACTTTGAAGAGCTTTGGTACTTGCAAGAACTTGACTATCAGTTTTTAGACTCAGAGAATGCAGTAAGAATTGATACTACGCGAGGATTTAGCCGATCAACCACTTACAGCGCTAGTGTGAGTATGTCAACTCAAGTTTATGGTATGTACACATTAAATCGTAGCCGAAAAATTGAGGCAATTAGGCATACGATGATTCCTACAATGTCATTCTCTTACCGTCCAGATTTTAGTGACCCTAATTTCGGTTACTATAGGACTATTCAAACAGACACCAGCGGAACTACACGACAACTCTCTATTTATGATGGCTTCAGATATGGTTCACCTTCCTTGGGCGAATCAGCCGCTTTAAGTTTCAGCGTTAGTAATCAGGTTGAAATGAAAGTAAGAAGTGATACTGCCAAATCTGAGAAGGTGAAAATCTTAGAAAATTTATCGCTTAATGGTGCATACAACTTCTTGGCAGACTCATTCAACCTCTCTAACATAAACATTACTGCAAGGACAACCCTCTTCGATAAGAAGCTAAATATAAATATGGGTGCTACACTAGACCCTTACTCCTATTTAACAAATTCCGAAACTGGAAATTTAAAGAGAAGAAGCGTTCTAGCATGGAAATCTCGACAAGGGATAGGTAGAATCACTTCAGCAAGATTAGCATTGAGTACTAACCTAAACTCACAAGCCAGTGCAGGGCCTGCAAGAAGCGGAGGTGGCCTCCAAGGTGGGGATGGAATGGGTCTTGGTGGTGAGATGCCTCCTGGTTTTCAGCAAGAACAAGAGGGTACTTTTGGCTCTATAAACGATGGTGGCGAATTGAGCAGACAGCTACCAACCTATTTTTATGACCCTAATGCTTATGTGGACGTAAACATACCATGGAACCTCAGACTGAGTTTTGATTATAGCTATCGATGGACGACCACTGGCACCACAACACGGCAGGCAGCCAGAGCTTATGGCCAGATAGCTCTTACACCTCAGTGGGACATTACTTTTAATTCAGGATATGACTTTGTAGAGAAGGAATTAACGCAAACCTCTTTGGGTATTTACCGAGATTTAGGATGTTGGGAAATGAGTGCGAACTGGATTCCATTTGGAGCATTTACATCGTACACCATAGACATACAAATAAAGGCTTCTGCACTTAAGGACTTAAAAATAAGTAGAAGACGAAGCCAGTTTGATAATAACTCCAACTTTGGCGTTAACTAAAAAAGAGCCCTTTCGAGGCTCTTTCATTATCTTTTCTGTTTTGTTAGAAGTTAGACTGGTTGAACAAACAATCCATCGTCTGTTTTTTCAACTTTAGCTAAACCATTCTTGGTTAACTCTTTAATGGCTTTATCCCATTTCTTATTAGAAAGGCCAGCGCTTTCCTTTAGGGCTGCCAACTCAGTTTTTCCTGCTTTAGTCAAAAGGTCTAGAACACCTTGAGCCTCTTGCGTTAATTCTACCTCAACTTTTTTCTCAGGCTTCATTTGCGGGAAGAAGAGCACATCCTGTATGGAGTTGGAATTGGTCATGATCATAGACAATCTATCTATACCAACGCCTAAACCTGCTGTTGGCGGCATACCATATTCTAGCGCCCTCAAGAAATCTTCATCAAGCATCATGGCTTCATCATCTCCTCTTTTTCCCAGTTCTAACTGCCCTTCGAATCTTTGTCTTTGATCTATTGGATCATTAAGCTCGGAGAATGCATTACAGATTTCTTTACCATTACAGATGGCTTCAAACCTTTCTACCAAGCCTTCTTTGTCTCTGTGCTTTTTAGCCAATGGAGACATTTCAACAGGATAGTCCGTAATAAAGGTCGGTTGAATTAACTTTGGCTCACAATGCTCTCCAAAGATCTCATCAATCAGCTTTCCTTTACCCATTGAATCATCAATTTCTACATTGAGCTTTTCTGCTGTACCTCTCAATTCCGCCTCGTCCATTTCAGAAATATCTACCCCAGTAAAATGATCAATGGCTTCAAACATTGTGAAACGCTTCCAAGGACGTTGGAAGTTGATTTTGTTCTCCCCAACCTGCACTTCGGTAGTTCCGTGTAGATCAAGGGCTACTTTCTCTACCATGGCTTCTACCAAGTCCATCATCCAGTTGTAGTCCTTATAAGCAACATACAACTCAACTTGGGTGAATTCTGGGTTATGGAAACGAGACATTCCCTCGTTACGAAAATCTTTAGAGAATTCGAATACACCATCGAAGCCTCCAACGATTAGTCTTTTGAGATAGAGCTCATTTGCAATTCGCAAATAGAGCGTCATGTCTAAAGTATTGTGATGTGTTTTAAAAGGCCTCGCGGCTGCACCGCCATAAAGTGGTTGGAGTATTGGCGTTTCTACTTCCAAGTATCCTTTTGTGGCCAAAAACTCTCTCATGGAATTCACCAGTTGGGTTCTTTTCACGAAAGCATCCCGTACATGAGGATTCACAACTAAGTCTACATAACGCTGTCTGTAACGCTGCTCAGGATCAGTGAATGCGTCATGAACTACCCCATCAGCATCAGTCTTTGGTAAAGGAAGCGGCTTTAATGATTTAGACAGCACCTTGTACTCTGTTACATGAACAGAGATTTCACCTACCTGAGTTTTAAAAGCATAACCAGTGATGCCAACAAAATCTCCAATACCCGTATTCTTCTTAAACACGGTATTGTAAAGCGTTTTGTCATCATCTGGACATAGATCGTCTCTTCTCAAATAGACCTGAATTCTACCTTCTGCATCTTGTAATTCAGCAAAAGACGCAGAACCCATAATTCGTCTACTCATGATTCTACCTGCCAAGGTTACCTTCTTGTAAGCATCAGGATTACTCTCAAATTTGTCCTTAATTTCTTTCGAGAAATTGGTTACTTCAAAAGTCTGTGAAGGATATGGATTGATTCCGAGGTTTTCTAACTCCTCTTTCTGTTGTCTTCTTAGAATTTCCTGTTCGCTTAATTGGGGCATAACGCGTTATTTTAAAAGGAGCGCAAAGTTAATGATTCAATGAGATTTATAAACTACTTCTGAGAGCTTTAGTTGTTTAAGCTACATAGCAGATTTTACCTTTTTTCTTCTCTTCAATTCGGCAGTAAGTAGGGATAACTCTCTACTACTTTGGCCTTTTACTGAGGTATTTTCTTCGGCTCTTCTGATTAAGTAAGGCATGGTAGATTTTAATGGGCCGTACGGTACGTACTTAATTACATTGTACCCCTCATTTGCTAGGTTGAATGAGATATGGTCGCTCATACCGTACAGCTGTCCGAAGCTAACCCGGTAATCTTTAGGCTGAAAACCATACTTATCCATAATGAGCGTCAACTTGTAGTTAGACTCTTCATTATGTGAACCTGAGAATAGGCCAATTTCATTAATATGTTCTATGCAATATTCCATTGCAGCATCATAGTCTCTATCTGTAGACTCTTTATCTGGCTGAATTGGATCTGTATAACCAAGCTCCTCTGCTCGAGCTCTTTCCTTTTCCATGTATGCACCACGCACAAGCTTAGCACCCAGCCTATAATTATGCTCTACGGCATGCTTATGCTTTATCTTTAAGTTATCGAGCATGCTATGGCAATACATCTGGAAAGTATAATAAATCAACGCCTTCTCTCTGTTGTATCTCAACATCATTTCTAATGTTAGTTCATCGACAGGCTTTTGTATCCAAGTCTCTTCAGCATCTATCAATACACTTACATCTAATTGATAAGCCAATGAGCATATTTTATTCACGCGCTCAAATACGCGTTCCCATGCCTCCTCTTCTTGTTGAGATAGTTTCTCTCCAGCATGAATTTTTGCTAAAAGGTCAAAAGAAGCCAAACCAGTTACTTTAAAGGCAGCTACCTTTATGTACTCCATTGTAGCTGCTCGCTCAACAGTTCTCAGTATCTCTTCTGCCGTGGCTTCAAATGCCTCTTCTGAAGTTTCTCCTTCTACTGAATAATCGAAAATTGCCCCAATCTGGAAAGCTGCTAATTCATTTGATGATCTCGCACACCCTTCAATGGTTTCACCACCACAGAACACATTAAAAATGGTAGACTTGATTAGCCCCTGAACAGGCAAATGCATTTTTAAGCTCAGCTTAGTTAAGCTAGTACCAGCCTTCACCATCCATGGAAACTTCATGGTGGAAAAGATAAAATGGCGTCTTTTTAGCTCTTCATCAGTTTTGGCTTGGAAGGCGATTTCCAGCCTATCGAAATCAACAAATTTTTTCAAATCCATAGGTCATAAATGCGGGGCAAATATAGCAACAAACTGAAAGGGTATTAATTTTGTTCCATAGGCGGATAAACAAAAAAATATGCCAGTAGAGGATTTGAAGGGATGGACGAGTGCTTACAATAAGCCCTTTATTATTGCAGGCCCTTGCAGTGTAGAAACAGAAGACCAGCTAAGAGAATCTATAAGCCCACTAAGAGGTAAAGTAGATCTATACAGAGGTGGAATATGGAAACCAAGAACAAGACCTGGAACCTTTGAGGGCATGGGCAAAGAAGGCCTCGAATGGATTCAGAATGCTCAAAAAGATCTTTCGATTGAATTCTCCATTGAGGTAGCAACTCCTGAACACATTGAATTAGCATTAACACATGACCTGAAAGTACTGTGGATTGGTGCCCGAACAACTGTAAACCCATTCAATGTAAGTGAATTAGCCACTGCACTAAAAGGTTGGGATGGCGTAGTTATGGTAAAAAACCCAATTCACCCTGAATTATCTCTTTGGAAAGGTGCTCTTGAACGCTTTGACCATGCAGGTGTCAAAAAACTGGGAGCAATCCATAGAGGGTTTCATAACTATCAGAAAAGTAATTATCGCAACGATCCGTATTGGCAAATACCACTCGATCTCAAAAGTGAATTACCAGACCTCCCATTGATCTGTGATCCAAGTCATATTGGAGGCGAGCGCGATATGATTCAAGGAATCTCGCAAAAAGCCTTAGACCTAAACTATGATGGTTTAATGATAGAGACGCACTATGACCCAGATAATGCATGGAGTGATGCTAAGCAACAAGTAACACCTAAAGCACTCCTGGCACTATTAAAGGAGCTACACCCTAGAAATGCTGAGTTCATAAATGAGAATTATTCAGAGCAAATGGCAATCATTAGAGAGCAAATTGATCATGCCGATCGGGAATTATTAGAGGCCGTTGCCCTGAGAATGAACTTAGTGGATAAAATAGGCGAGATTAAGAAAGAGAATAATGTCGCCATCTTTCAGATCAGTAGATGGAAAGAAATATTCAAATCCAGGACCACTTGGGGAAAACAGCTAAGTATTGAAGAAGAGTTTGTCTTAGATTTATTCAGAAAGTTACATCAGCAGTCAGTGAAACAGCAGACTGAGTTGTATAATAGAATAGAAGACGAAACTCTAGAAAATGAATAGCCTCGGACTGTTAGGACCAGAAGACACTTATCACGACATCGCACGAAAGAGATTCGTACCTCATTTCGAGCCAAACTTCTATAAAACCTTCGATGATATCTTTGGAGCTTTGAAGGAAGGCAAGGTAAACAAGGTACTAGTCGCCTTAAAAAACTCGACCTCAGGACTCGTAAACGATAATTTAGAGCGAATAAAAAAGAGTGGGTTTAAAGTAATTGAGGAGTTCGATATGCCTATTCACTTATGCTTAGGTAGTATTCAGCCTAATACACTCAACTCAATAAAGAAAATATACTCGCACCCAATGGCTATAGAGGAAACTCAAAAGTATTTCCGAAAGTATAGCCACATTACCTTCATAAGTAGCGAAAGTACGGCAGGGGCAATTGCAGAACTCAAGAATCTCACAGATCCTCAAACTGCGGTAATCGCTAGCAAAGAAGCATTGGATAACCACTCATTACTTATGATCTCAGAAAATATTGAAGACGAGCCAAATAACTCTACCACATTTGGATTGATAGAAAAATAATTCAAACGTTTCCTTAAAGATTTTAAAATAAAATTTTCGATTAACCGATAAGATGTATACGTTTAATCAATGAACAGATTTAAAGCGGCATACTTCTATTTTTATTACTTTATCGAAAAGAAAAAGTGAGCCGCCAGCTATAGAAAATTAACTAATAACTATACGAGCCCGGTTCACTAGAATCGGGCTTTTTTATTTTTAAGCAGATGGAAATAATAGACATTCAGGATTGGGGACTTGGTCTATCAGAGCACGTTTTAATCGCAGGGCCTTGCAGCGCAGAGAGCCCAGAACAAATTGAACAAATTGCCAAAGGCCTTAGGGGCAGCAACGTAGAAATGTTTAGAGCAGGGGTTTGGAAACCAAGAACAAGACCAGGCTCATTTGAAGGTATCGGTAACGATGCTTTGGGCTGGTTGGAGATTGCAAGAGAGACATTGAATGTTCCTGTAACAGTTGAGGTAGCCAATACTGCACATGTAGAAGCTGCGCTTAAAGCTGGTGTAGATGTCCTTTGGATTGGCGCAAGAACCACTGTCAACCCTTTTTCGGTGCAGGAAATATGTGAAGCACTGCGAGGAACAGATATTCCTGTCATGGTTAAAAACCCTATTAATCCAGACCTTCAACTCTGGTTGGGGGCTCTTGAAAGACTTCATAAAGTTGGAATCAATAAATTAGCGGGAATTCACAGGGGCTTTTCAGACCCTTACGAAAAACGTTACAGAAACAAACCTGAATGGAGTATGCCTATCCACTTAAAGCGTTTGGTTCCTGGTCTATCTGTTATTTGCGATCCAAGTCATATCTGTGGAACTAGAGAAATTATTGCTTCAGTATCTCAACGCGCCATTAATTTTGGTTTAGACGGATTAATGATAGAGACTCATCATGATCCTGATAATGCTTGGAGCGATGCAAAGCAGCAGGTAACACCTGAAATGCTGAAAATTATTTACGAAAACCTCAATTTCCGTGAGACATTAGATCAACACCCAGAGGCCATTTCAGAGTTAGATTCATTCAGACAGAAAGTAGACCTGGTTGACGTACAGATCCTAGAACTAATGGCCGATAGATTTCAAATCATTAAGCAGATTGGTGAATATAAGCGAGAGCAAAACCTTGCGGTTTATCAGCCAAGCAGATGGCAGAATGTTATGGAATCTAGAATCAAAACAGGTGTTAAAAAAGGCATGACAGAGAAGTTCATGAAAAGCCTTTTATTTGCGATACACGAAGAATCAGTTAAAAAGCAAGAGGCACAATTAAAAGAAGTGCCAACCTCAAGTAAAGTATGAGTGAAATTCGCATTGATGAAATAAAGCAATCCTTAAGTAATCATTTTGAGCAAGAAAGCTATTCTAAGGTAGCCGTACTTGTAGATGAAAACACTCAGGAACATTGCTATCCTTTGGTCAAGAGTTCTTTGCCAGAACACATCTTGATTCAAATTTCTTCGGGTGAGCGAAATAAGAACCTAGAGACTTGCACCCACGTTTGGAATGAGCTTACTGAGAACACCTACGATAGAAAGTCATTATTGATTAATCTTGGCGGTGGTGTTATAGGAGACCTAGGCGGTTTCTGTGCTGTGAGCTACAAAAGAGGAATTGACTTTATTAACATACCCACTACCCTACTGGCAGCAGTAGACGCTAATGTTGGCGGGAAACTGGGCATAGATTTTAACGGATTCAAGAATCATATTGGCTTCTTCCAAGAACCCAAAGCCGTATTTGTAGATCCAGTATTCTTGAGGACTCTCCCCAACAATGAACTGAGATCTGGCTTTGCAGAAGTGATTAAACACGGACTGATTGTTGACGAAGAGTATTTTGGGCTAGTGTCGCGAAAGCCCCTAACTGAGCAAAACTGGAAAGATGTTATTGCTCATTCGATAGACATTAAGAATTCTGTTGTAAAAGAAGATCCAAAAGAAGGAGGTCTTAGGAAAATCTTGAATTTCGGACACACCATTGGGCACGCTATTGAGACTTATTATCTCACTACTGAGAATCACTTTTTACATGGAGAAGCTATTGCTGTTGGAATGATTTGTGAAGCCTACTTATCAAAAAAATTACTAGGCCTGAATGAGTCCCAATTAGAAGAAATTTCAGATACGATTTTAGGAATTTATCCCGACCTTACTATTCACAAAACAGACTTTACTAGCATTGTGAAATTGATGTACCAAGACAAGAAGAACATCAATAACTTCTTAAATCATTCCCTCCTCTATGAAATAGGAAGAGCCGGATACGATGTATCGGTTGATGAAAAAGATGTTATGGATGCCTTGTTTTACTACCTAAAACTCAAAGGTTAACATGGATAAAATTCAGCTGAAACATAATCCTATTCTGAAAGAAGCTGTAATACCCTTAGAGGCATCAAAAAGTGAAAGCAATCGTGCTATAATCATTAATGCGCTTTCAGGAAACAAGTCTACCGTTTACAACCTATCCAAAGCCAGAGACACACAAACCATGCTTCGCTTAATAGATTGTGAAGATGATATACTGGATGTATTAGATGCAGGCACAACCATGCGATTTCTTACGGCTTACACAGCAGTGAGTGATAAAACCAAGACTTTAACGGGCACAGATCGCATGCAACAGCGCCCCATAAAGATTTTAGGAAAAGCCTTGAAGCAGTTGGGTGCAAAAGTGAAGTACCAAAACCAAGTTGGTTACCCTCCTCTACAAGTCTCTAGCCTTGAGGAGCAGAAAGCAGGAGGTTTAGATATTAAAGGGAACGTCAGTAGCCAGTATATCTCCGCTCTATTAATGATTGCCCCAAAGCTTCCTAAAGGTCTTATTCTGAATATCAAAGGAAAGATTGGCTCACGCCCATATATTCAGATGACGCTAGATATGATGAAGCTATTTGGAATCAACTATAATTGGACGAATAACCGAATAGAAATCAAATCGCAGGCCTACAAACAGTATCCGTACATTGTGGAATCTGACTGGAGTGGCGCTAGCTATTGGTACAGCTTTGTTGCCTTGGCCGATCAGGCTAAGGTAAAGCTGCTAGGGCTAAGGCAAAAGTCCCTTCAAGGCGATATTGCCATTGTACGCATCATGAATCAAATGGGGGTGATGAGCACTTTTGAAGAAGATGGCGTAGTGCTGCAGAAGATCCCTCATTCAAAAGAAGTTGATATAGATTTTAGCGATTGCCCGGATCTTGCTCAAACCGTTGCTGTTGTTGCAGGCGTTAAACACATTCAGTGTAGAATGACAGGCCTTGAGAGTCTACGAATTAAAGAAACAGACCGCATTAAAGCACTGAAACGAGAACTCAAGAAGTTTAAGATCAAACTGAAGGAAATAGAGGAAGGGGTTTGGGAGGTGAAGTCTAAATTCGAAGTTGGCCAGCCGGAAGTTGAGGTTGAGACTTACGAAGACCACAGAATGGCTATGGCCTTTGCTCCAATTTGTACTCAGCAAGACTTAACCATTCTAAATCCAGAAGTAGTAAGTAAGTCATATCCTAGTTTTTGGGAGCATGTGGCTTTAACAACAGACCTAAGCTGACTTTACAAAAAGGTAGGCTAAATTACTTCTGCCTTTTGGAATCAAATTGAACTAAAGGCAGTTATCCCATCAGCATCTCTACTTATGGCGAAGAAAAAGAAACTCAATAACATTACGGTAAAGCAGGTTTTTAAAACCATCATTTGGCCCAAAAGAGGCCTTCTTCTAATTGGGCTTATCCTAATTCTGATTAGAAGTGGTGCCAGCTTGGTACTTCCTGGCGCTACACGTTATTTGATTGACGATGTAGTTGTGAACAAAGACATGGAAAAGTTATGGCTGGTTATTACCGTAACTATTGCTGCCATTGTAGCACAAGCAGGGACTTCCTTTGCCCTTACACGCTTATTAAGTGTTCAAGCTCAAAAGCTAATTGCACAACTGAGGGTAAAAGTTCAGAAGCATATTCTTTCGCTGCCCATCAACTATTTCGATAGCGCAAAATCTGGGGCCTTAGTTTCTCGCATAATGACAGATGTGGAAGGTGTGAGAAATCTGGTTGGTACTGGATTGGTTCAGCTCTTAGGAGGTCTACTCACCTCAATTGGTGTCTTGTATATTCTTATAGATATGAATGCCAAGCTTACAGCCTTTGTTATTGCTCCAGTGGTAATTTTTGGGCTAGTTGCTATGAAGGCTTTTGCTTATCTGAGGCCCATTTTTAGGAAACGTGGTCAGTTAAACGCTGAAGTAACCGGTCGCTTAACTGAAACTTTGAATGGCGTGAGAGTCATTAAGGGATTTGGTGCTGAATTACAAGAGATTGAAACCTTCGAGAATGGTGTAGATGAGCTTTATCAAAACGTAAAAAAGACATTAACGGCTACAGCCATTGTAACTAGTTCAGCTACGTTTTTACTTGCTGGGGTTGCTAGTACAGGAATCTTAGGTTTCGGTGGATACTATATCATTCAAGGGAATATGACTCCTGGTGAACTTGTGGCATTTATAGCCTACTTGGCAGTAATGATTGCGCCTATTGTCCAAATGTCCAATATAGGAAGTCAAATTACCGAAGCATTTGCTGGCCTAGACCGAACTGAGGAGATCATGATGACTCCTACTGAAGACGAAGACCCAAATAGAACAGTAACCCTAGAAGATATCAAAGGAGACATTGTTTTTGACGATGTTAGCTTTGCTTATGAAGAGGATAAAGAAGTGTTGAAAAACATCAACTTCGAAGCACCTCCCGGTAGTGTAACGGCACTTGTGGGTACTTCCGGTTCTGGAAAATCAACCATTGCAGGTTTAGCCGCAACTTTCTTAAATCCGCGTGAGGGGCAGATTCGGCTTGATGGCATTGACCTCTCAACTGCTGTTCTCACGAGTTATCGTAAAAACTTGGGTGTTGTGCTTCAAGATGATTTCTTGTTTGAAGGCACCATAAGAGATAACATTCTATTTCCTCGTCCGAATGCCACAGAAGAAGAATTGCAAAAGGCCGTGCAAACAGCCTACGTTCAAGAGTTCACAGACCGTTTCGAAGATGGGCTGAATACGCTGATTGGTGAAAGGGGTGTGAAGCTCTCTGGAGGACAAAGGCAGAGAATTGCCATTGCGAGAGCTGTATTGGCCAATCCGAAAATTCTCATCCTAGATGAGGCTACCTCAAATTTAGATACTGAGAGCGAAACCTTTATTCAACGCAGTTTAGCTGAGCTAATGAAAGGCCGAACTACTTTCGTGATTGCCCACAGATTAAGTACTATTCGCAAGGCTGACCAAATCTTGGTAATTGAGGAAGGTAAAATTGCAGAAAGAGGAACTCATGATGAGCTGATTGCAAAAGAGGGACGTTACTATCAACTCTATACTTATCAGGCCAGAATTTAAGGAAGAATGCGTAATTTATTGAAATGAGAATTCTCCTTTCAATTAGTCTTCTATTCCTATCTATATTGTGCTTTGCTCAAGACCCTTTACGTTTTGAAGAAGAAGTAAGCAAATTCGAAAATTCGGCTAGTGAATATCCTGAGGCTAACAGAATAGTCTTTACTGGTAGTTCAAGTATTCGACTTTGGGTAGATTTTAAATCTTATTTCCCTAATCATAATGTTATCAATACAGGTTTTGGCGGTTCAGAAACCTCAGATCTTATTCATTACCAAGAATTACTAATTGGTCAGTTTAATCCAAAACAAGTCTTTATCTATGAAGGAGATAATGACACTAACTCAGGTAAGTCTGTTGGGGTAATTTTGAAGGACCTCAAAAAACTCGTTAAGAATCTCAAATCAATGGGAATTGAGGACATCGTTCTAATTGCAGCAAAACCAAGTGTTGCTAGGTGGGAACTAAAACCTCAGTACGAAAAGCTGAATGCCAAAATTGAACGTTGGACTGAAAAAGATAGCCAACTCAAGTTCGCTAACGTTTGAGATATTATGCTCGAAGAGAACGGAGAAGTTAAAACGGACATCTTCATAGAAGACAATCTTCACATGAATAAAAAAGGCTATGACTTATGGATTAAGATATTTGAGCCACTGCTTCTCAAGAAATAGAAAAAACTTAGTCTAGGAAAAATCCCCTTATCAGCAATGAAAGGGGCTTTTTTGATAGTGAGAGGCCCTAACTGTTTTAGCTCTTAAATCTTTTTATGAATATATGTTGACTTTTACATATTAAGTAAGCACCTTTAGTCAACAGTACACCTAAACATATGAAAATGCTGACCTTCCTCGCATTCGTGCTGGGGGTTGGTATGACAACAGGACTCGATACTTCAAAGGTTGAGAGGCCGTCATATTATGCCCCTCTTGAGACCATTGAGCTTGAGACACCAGCTGAGTTACTAGAGAGTTTCGAGCTCCCTGGATTACCAGCGAGCATGGCAGCCAATCATAATCAGAATAAAGCTTACCACATCTATTTTGAGAATAAATCCAATGTAGCAATTGAAGTTGCTATAAGGTTTAAGGACGATAATGGTGAATGGAAGCAAGATGGATTGACAAAACTCAATCCTGGAGAAAAAAGGAAGATGGGTGAAACCATCGATAAAACTTACTACTACTATGCCTCCAATCTGGATTTGAAGGCAGCTGACAAAGAAGCTTATAAGTTTCCCGTTCAGCGAAAACCTAAGAAGAAACTACTGTTTCTCAAGGAAGATATTTGGGAGTGTTACAACTCGGAAATGTGTAATGCATTTACGGTGTTAAGGTAACGTTTAGACAGGGGGAGCTGCTGGAGCTTCCCCATCTTTTTTAAATAGGTCTATCGCTTTCAACATTCTGCTACCATACCAACTGAATAACTCTCCATCTACAAGCTTAACTTCGCAATTCATGGCCTTTTCTAATTCTACCAATTGCTTATGCTTAAATGGATAAGGCTCGGAGCTCAATAGAATGACATCAGGATTCATATTAGCAATCTCTTCTTCGCTTATTTTGGGATACCTTTTTTCTACAATTAGGTTCTCATACCCCGCATAGGGCATCATATTATGTATAAAAGTATCTGAGCCAGCAGCCATAAAAGGATTCTTCCAAATTAGATAGATCGCCCTCTTCGTGCCTCCTCGATTCAGACCATCAAATCCCTCTCTTATTCGGATGATCAGCTTTTCAGCGTCTTCTTGCCTAGAAACAATCTGGCCAATGCCTTTTATCATTCCGAGAGCACTTACTATATCCTGCACATCGCTAATCCAAACAGGACAAAAGTCGCTAATCTCCCTTATCCCTTCTTCTGTGTTTTCTTCTTTGTTAGCAATAACCAAATCTGGATTTAAGGACTTGATAAGATCAACCTTAAAGTTTTTAGTCCCTCCTATTACAGTCTTTTGTTCTCTCCAATGATCTGGGTGAACACAGAACTTAGTGATGCCTATAATCTCATTTTTCAGCCCAAAATCGTGAAGTAACTCAGTTTGAGAAGGCACCAAAGAGATAATTCGCTTTGGTGCCTCATTAAGTTCAACCAATCTACCGAGCTGATCTGTACTTGAAATCATTATTTCAGATAGCTGAAATTATGCTCGTTCGGTAATTGGAGTAAGAATTCATACATCAGGTTGATCACATTTTGAATGTCGTCTTGATGAGCCGTTTCTACAGTAGTATGCATGTACTTTAACGGCAAGGAAATCAATGATGATGGCACACCTTCGTTGCTGTAAGCAAACGCATCGGTATCAGTTCCTGTTGATCTCGAAGCTGCAGCTCTTTGAAATGGTATGTCGTTATTGCTTGCCGTATCAATAATCATATTCAGCAAGTTATTATGAACAGCTGGACCATAGGTAAGCACTGGGCCCTTACCTGCTTTTTGGTCACCATCAACCTTCTTATCGTACATAGGCGAATGAGTATCATGGCACACATCCGTAATGACAGCTACGTGAGGTTTAATTTTAGCCGCAATCATTTCTGCTCCTCTCAGTCCAATCTCTTCCTGAACAGAATTAACCACATATAACCCAAATGGCAAGGTTTTCCCTTCTTCGGAAAGTCTGCGTGCTACCTCTGCAATCATAAACCCACCTATTCGATTATCGAGAGCTCTTCCACACCAATACCTGTCATTCAGCTTGAAGATCTCATCTTCAAAAGTGATTACAGTACCCACATGGATACCCATTTCCTCTACTTCATCTTTATTCTTAGCTCCTACATCTATAAAGATATTCTTCAATGAAGGTGGCTTTTCGTTTGCTCTATCACGAACATGAATTGCGGGCCAACCAAACACGCCTTTAACAACTCCCTTTTCACCATGAATATTTACGCGCTTGGAAGGCGCAATTTGATGATCTGAACCACCGTTTCTCACCACATAGATATACCCATCCGCATCAATATAATTCACAAACCAAGCGATCTCATCAGCATGCGCTTCAATGACTACCCTGTATTTAGCCTCGGGATTAATTACACCTACAGCTGTTCCGTAATTATCCGTAAAATGTGAATCTACATAGGGCTTAAGGTAGTCTAACCAAATCTGCTGGCCAGAAGACTCAAAGCCAGTTGGCGATGCATTATTGAGATATTTAACTAGAAATTCTTGGCTCTTCTCATTCATAAATTCTTGGAATTGATTTGATACAAATATGCCCATCTCAACTAAGAAATGGGCCTTTAAGTTTTAATTAGGGGTTTAATTAAAGTGGAATATTACCATGTTTTTTCTTTGGCAGGGTGTCCACCTTATTCTCTAGCATCTTAAATGCCCTAATTAACTTTTTGCGCGTATCTGCAGGCACAATCACCTCATCCACATAACCCCTTCTGGCTGCTCTATAAGGATTAGCAAATTTGGCAGTGTACTCATCTACCTTTTCTTGAAGCTTAGCCTCTTTATCATCTGCTGCCGCAATCTCTTTTCTAAAGATAATTTCAGCAGCCCCTTTTGCACCCATTACAGCAATCTCAGCCATTGGCCAAGCGTAGTTTAAGTCAGCGCCAATATGTTTAGAATTCATTACGTCATAAGCACCACCGTATGCTTTTCTGGTAATTACGGTTATTCTTGGCACCGTGGCTTCTGAGAATGCATAAAGCAACTTGGCTCCGTTTGTGATAATACCATTCCATTCCTGATCAGTACCTGGTAAGAAACCCGGTACATCTTCAAGCACTAATAGGGGCACGTTGAAACTATCGCAAAATCTCACGAATCTCGCACCCTTGGTACTCGCATCATTATCTAAAACGCCTGCCAAAGAAGCCGGCTGATTACCCAATATACCTATACTCCTTCCGCCCAATCTGGCAAATCCTACAATAATGTTCTCAGCATAATTCTTATGTACCTCAAAGAATGAATCAGCATCCACCAGATGGTCGATTACCTCTTTCATATCGTAAGGCTGGTTAGGATTATCTGGAATGATTGTATTAAGTTTTGTTCTTATCTCTTTCGCTTCATCATACTGGTAAACCGGAGCGTCATCTTCACAATTCTGTGGAATGTAGGATAGAAGCTTTTTAATATCATTGAGGCACTGCACTTCATTCTCAGAAGCAAAATGAGTAACCCCACTTTTTGTACTATGGGTGCTCGCTCCACCTAACTCTTCTGCCGTAACCTCTTCATGGGTGACTGTCTTCACTACATTTGGCCCTGTCACAAACATGTAGGAAGTATTTTCAACCATAAATATAAAATCGGTTATGGCTGGAGAATAAACTGCACCGCCAGCGCAAGGACCCATAATGGCCGAAATTTGAGGAACTACACCCGAAGCTCTAGTATTTCGGTAAAAGATATCTGCATAACCGCCTAAGGATACCACACCTTCTTGAATTCTTGCTCCGCCTGAGTCGTTTAAACCAATAACAGGTGCACCATTCTTCATGGCCATATCCATTACCTTACATATTTTCTCAGCGTGCGTCTCAGATAATGAACCTCCAAAGACGGTGAAATCCTGAGAATAAACATAAACTAAACGTCCGCTGATGGTACCATAACCAGTGACAACTCCATCACCTAAATAGATCTCCTTATCAAGGCCAAAGTCTGTGGCTCTATGCTCTACAAACTTCCCAGTTTCTTCAAAAGACCCGTCATCTAAAAGCGATGTCAGTCTTTCGCGAGCAGTTAACTTACCCCTCTTATGTTGGCTGTCAATTCTCCTTTGACCCCCACCTAATTCAGCCGCCTCGTGTTTTGACTTTAAGAGTTCATATTTCTCATCTTTGGTCAGCAAATTGGCTTCGCCATTTCCATTGGTTTTATCAGACATCTGGTATGAATTTTATGCTTTCAAAGATATAATGATAGGGCTAAAAAAATTGCTGAGCAATATCATATTAGGAAGTTGAACCTTCATTATTAGCCAATATATTTTAACTTCGGCCAACTTTTGATTGAGCAAGAGAAGAATGCGAAAAGCCGTAATTGACTTAGGGACAAATACTTTTCACCTTTTCATTGTAGATACAGGCAATGATGAGTTGAAGACTGTTTACCGCGAAAAAATCGCTGTAAAACTTGGTCAAAATGGTATCAGCAAAGGCCGTATTGCGGCAGATGCTCAAAAGAGAGCCCTACATGCACTTAACTGCTTCAAAGATATCATAGATCAATTTGAAGTAGAGTCTGTAAAAGGTGTAGCCACAAGCGCTATCCGTAGCGCGAAAAACGGGAAAGAACTTGTAGAGCAGATCAAGGATCAAACAGGTATTCACATTGACATCATCAGCGGAGATAAAGAGGCTGAACTAATTTTTGAAGGAGTAAAGGCTGGACTTGACTTAAAAAAAGAAACGTGCCTTACAGTTGATATTGGTGGTGGTAGTGTTGAGTTTATAATTGGAAACAAATCAGAGATTCTCTGGAAACGTAGTTTCGAAATTGGTGCTCAAAGACTGCTCGACCAATTCCACAAACAAGATCCAATGCCATCAAAAAATGTCCAAGACATGTTTGAATGGCTCGGAGTCGAATTGAAAGAACTTACCGATGCCATAGAGGTGCATAAACCTACTCGACTCATTGGCTGTTCAGGAACATTCGACACATTGGCAAAAATTTATCGCGAGGCAAATGATGTGCCAACAGACCTAAAAAAGACCTCGTTCTTATTACCAGTAAAAGCATATCGAGATACACATCGTGAATTGTTAATACAGGACCGAGACGGTCGTTTGGCAATACCGGGAATGGTTACTATGAGGGTTGATATGATTGTAGTGACTAGTGTTTTGATTTCATTCATTTTAGAACACATCCAAGTCACACAAATCACTTGTTGCAGATATGCACTCAAAGAAGGCTTACTCTTTTCAGATGAGCACAAGCCTATTTCAGAATTAAGCCAAGAAGCCTAATGTCCACCTATTCTTATCAGCAATTGCATTCATTCGCAAAGTCCATTTTTATTAAAATGGGATCAATTGAAATTGACGCTCAAACTGCAGCCGACACGCTTCTGTCTGCAGATTTAAGGGGTGTTGACTCACATGGTGTGGCTCGTTTAAGCGGCTATGTCAGGCTATGGGAGAAAAAGCGAATCAATGCAACTCCAGATATAAAAGTAGTGCATGAAACGCCTAGTACCGCAACGGTTGATGGAGATGCCGGACTAGGTTTAGTGGTGGCTCCTTTTGCGATGAAATTGGCTATAGAGAAAGCTAAAACAGCAGGAACTGGCTGGGTTGCCGTTAAGAACTCTAATCATTATGGTATTGCTGGTTATCATTCCATGATGGCTCTTGAGCATGACATGATTGGGATATCTATGACGAATGCCAGTCCCTTGGTCTCACCGACTTTCTCTAAAGAACGACTATTGGGCACAAACCCAATAGCGGTTGCGATTCCCGCAAACGAAGAACCAGCGTTTGTTGGCGACTTTGCAACTACTCCTGCTGCCAATGGTAAGCTTGAGGTACTCCAAAGAAAAGATGAGGATGCTCCTTTAGGCTGGATTCAAGATGACGATGGCCAAAGCACCACAAATGCACATGGCATAAAAGAGGGAGGTTCTTGGCTGCCTCTTGGCGGTACTAGAGAGCATGGAAGCCATAAAGGCTACATCCTTGGGTCAGTTGTAGATATATTCTCTGCCGTTCTATCAGGGGCAAATTATGGACCGTGGGCACCTCCGTTTGTCGCATACTTAGAACCAGCTGCAAATCCACCAGGTGAGGGACTTGGTCACTTCTTCGGAGCCATGCGCGTTGACGCCTTTCGACCCGCAGATGACTTCAAATACCATATGGATAATTGGATAAGGAGGTTTAGGAATGCTGAACCTGCGGATCCTCAGCAACCTGTGGTAATTCCTGGAGATCCGGAAAGAGCCATGGAGAAAGAACGTATGGCCAATGGAATCACACTTCTTGATCCTGTAGAAAAAGATTTAATGGCGCTTGGGCAACGATTCCAAGTTACCCTCTAAAAAGTAAACCCTCCCCTTATTACTAAAGCACTACCATAAGGCGATCTCGCCTGATCATGTAGGAGATTTAGTAACACAGTGAAGTTTGCTGCACCCTTGCTGAAAATCCCTCGTGTAAGTCCACCACCTACAAAGAAGCCCGGTACCCAACCTCTAACGGTTCCATCCCCAGTAGGGGATAAAAACTCAGTATTTATTGATTCATATTCTACGTGAGCAAAGTAATCTTCAAGAACATTGTGCCGCGCGAAGATTCTACCTCCATAAGCACTATTATTAACTCTTATTCGCCTAAATCCGGGAACAAAAATCAATTCTCGAGATACATATGAATAGCTTCCTCCCACACCCATCGAAAAGCCTTCCGTGAGCATATAACCAGCGAGTGGCGATATATCTACAAAAGTAAACGTACCAAAATTTAGAGCGAAGTTTCCACCAAAATAGACTCTGTCATTGACAGAGGTTGTTGAATCAACTGGCTCTTCAAAATAAACTTGGCTATGCCCAATGTGGACTATTGAAACAAAGACAAAGAGGATTAGTATTCTGCGCATGTTCTTCAAACGAAAAAGCCCTCAAAAGAGGGCAATAAATCTGATAATATTTTATCTAGTCTTCTACTACAACTACATAGAGATCTTCTGACTTCTTTTTCATTAAGTAGTTTTCTCTAGCAAACTTTTCTAATAACTCTTTATTCGTATTTAGCTCCTCTCTGTCTTTTAGCACTTCTACTTTCTTAGTTTGATAATATGCCTTCTGAGACTTCAAACCATTTAGCTTTTGAGTAAGCTTTATTTGGGAACCTATATCGTTTGAGTCAACAAAAACCATCCAGATGAGAAAAAAGGAACCGAAGAGCACGTAGAAGCTCTTCATAAACTTGGGAATTCTGGTGAAAGGATTCATAGAATAAAGATAGTAAGAATCTTGACATTAAGCCATGTAGAAAGAACTAGGATGCTGAAGCCCCATAAAAGAGCACAAAAAAGCCTCTCATAAGAGAGGCTTTAGTCTAATATCTATATACTCTTACTATTATCTAGTAAGCTTTTCTAAAATCAGCCCCAGGGAATTTTGCAATCTCCTCTAATTCTTCTTCGATTCTCAATAACTGATTGTATTTCGCCATTCTATCAGATCGTGATGCTGAGCCAGTTTTAATCTGACCTGTGTTCAATGCAACCGCTAAATCTGCGATTGTGTTATCCTCTGTTTCGCCAGATCTGTGTGACATAACTGCGGTATATCCATTGCGTTTAGCTAGGCTAACTGCCGCTATTGTCTCAGACAAAGTTCCAATCTGGTTTACCTTAATCAAGATTGAATTGGCAATTCCTTCATCGATTCCTCTTTGAAGTCTAGTTACATTCGTAACGAACAAATCGTCACCCACCAACTGCACTTTGTCACCAATTTTATCGGTCAAAGCTTTCCAGCCTTCCCAATCATCTTCAAACATCCCATCTTCAATAGAAACAATAGGATACTTGGCACTAAGCTCTGCTAGATAATCTGCCATTTCGATTGGAGAAAGCTTTTTCCCAGACGAATCTTTGAAGTAATATACCTTCTCGTCTTCTAAATAGAATTCAGAGGAAGCGACATCTAAAGCATACACAACATCCTCTCCTACTTTGTAACCAGCGTTTTCAACCGCTTCAGAGATTACCTGAAGTGCTTCATCATCAGAACCTAAGTTCGGAGCAAAGCCACCTTCATCTCCCACATTAGTCGCTAAACCTCTTTTAGAAAGTACTTTCTTCAAGTTGTGGAATACTTCGGTTCCCATTCTAATCGCATCAGAAAAAGACTCAGCCCCAACAGGCATAATCATAAATTCCTGAAAATCAATTGAGTTATCAGCGTGAGAACCACCATTGATAATATTCATCATTGGAACTGGAATCGTGTTTGCGCTTACACCACCAATATATCTGTATAGTGGTAATCCTAATTCAGCTGCTGCAGCTTTAGCCACTGCTAGTGAAACTCCAAGAATGGCATTTGCACCTAAATTTCCTTTATTGTCAGTACCGTCAGACTCTATCATGATTTTATCAATCAGGTTCTGTTCGAATACTGAAAAACCTATGAGCTCTGCAGCTAAGACATCATTTACATTAGCCACTGCCTGTTTTACGCCTTTACCCATGTAGGTGTCTCCACCATCTCTCAACTCTACTGCCTCGTGAGCACCAGTTGAAGCACCAGAAGGTACAGCTGCACGGCCTAATACACCGTTTTCAGTTATGACATCAACTTCGACAGTAGGATTACCTCTTGAATCGAGGATCTGTCTCGCGTGAATGCTTTCAATTAAACTCATGGTTCTTTTATTATGATTTGAAAAGTTCTAAAAATTGATCGAACAAATAACGCGAATCGTGTGGTCCCGGACTAGACTCTGGGTGATATTGTACGGAAAACGTTTTCTTACCTTTTACCTTGATTCCAGCACAGGTATTATCGTTAAGATTTACGTGAGTAAGTTCTACTATTTCAGACTTCTCAGCATCATCTCTATTAACCGCAAACCCATGATTTTGTGAAGTAACCTCACTTCTTCCTGACACCAAGTTCTTAACAGGATGATTTAATCCTCTATGGCCATTGTGCATTTTGAAAGTGGCAATGTCACAAGCCAATGAAATAATTTGATGACCAAGACATATACCGAAAAGCGGTTTATCCGTAGCCATAATATCTTTAGCGGTTTGTATGGCATAATCCATAGCTGAAGGATCACCAGGACCGTTTGACAAGAAGTAACCATCTGGGTTCCAGGATTCCATTTCCTCTATAGAAGTTTTGGCATTAAACACCTTCAGATATGCACCTCGGCTTGCTAAATGCTTTAATATACTCGTCTTTACACCTAGATCAAGAACCGCTACCTTATGCGATGCATTCTCCTCACCTACAAAGTATGGCTCTTTCGTGCTCACAAATGAAGAGAGCTCTAAACCATCCATAGATGGAACTTCAGCTAACCTTCTTTGTATCTCCTCATCTGTAAGACTTTCTGAAGAAATAATCGCATTCATTGCGCCTTTGTCTCTGATATGGCGCACTAATAAACGTGTATCCAATTCTGAGATTCCTACAATATTGTGCTTCTCTAGGTATTCTTGAAGAGAACCACTACCTGTTGGCCTACTAAAATCTTCTGAGAACGTATTTACTACCAAGCCTCTAATTTTGGGGGCATCAGATTCTTGTTCAGAATCTTCCACTCCGTAGTTTCCAATATGAGAAGTAGTATTCACTACGATTTGTCCGTAGTAAGAAGGATCCGTGTAGATTTCTTGGTATCCTGTCATTCCTGTATTGAAGCAGATTTCTCCACCGACAGTACCAATTTTTCCGATTGCGATTCCTTCAAAGCGAGATCCATCTTCGAGGAATAGGACCGCTTTTTTCTGAGATAAGTTAAAATTATGCGACATATGCTATGGGGCGTGCGACTTTTCGCATCACGCAAAAATAAGAGCAAAAAGTTATCAGGCAAAACCGTTGGTTGAATGAGGGAAAATAAGGCAAGAAAAAAGCCCCAGTCAACGACAAGGGCTTCATAAATACGTTTCTAAAACACTAAGCTGCCACACTCACAGGTCTCCCCAGTTCGTATAACATCTTAACGTGTGCCTTTACAGCTTTACCAAATGTTCTCTTAGAATGATAAGGGATACCAAATTCCTCTGCAGTCTGCTTAACAATAGGTGCTAGTTTCCTATAGTGTACATGACAAACATGAGGGAGTAAATGATGCTCTACCTGATAATTAAGACCTCCTACCATCCAGGTCAACAGTCGACTATTCGGACAAAAGTTCGTGGTTGTCAATAATTGGTGAACGGTCCAATTGTTCTCTACTTCTCCGAACTGATTAGTCGTTGGAAAATCAAGTTTAGGCATGATATGAGCCATTTGGAAAACAAAACCTAAAGCAAGACCAGTCACGAAGTGCATACAAATGAAAGCAAGAATAACCACACCGGCACTTACTGGCAATACCATTAACGGAATAACAAGTGCATATACATAGTATGCTAATTTCCACACTAAAGCTGTGAGCTGAGCATTTCTATACTCATTCTTCTTTGTTAAGAAGCCCATGTCTTTGAATTGCTTCATCTTCTTAAAGTCCTTCGCAGTGATCCAAGAAAGCGTTGAAAGGCCGTAAAAAAACCAGAAATACATGTATTGGTATTTATGGATAGGCATCCACTCTTTATGAGGGTCGAATCTCAAAAAGAAGGGCTGATCTAAATCACTATCTGCTTCGTTAATATTCGTGTAAGAATGATGCAGCACATTATGTTGAATCTTCCACACAGTAGCATTAGCCCCAATCATATTCATGGTGAGGCTGAATATATAATTCACCACCTTATTTTTTGAATAAGAACCATGTATCGCATCATGCATTACACACATACCAATTCCTGCTGTACCTAAACCACTTATTATGTAGGCAGCGAAAATCATTGGGGTAGTAGTAATGACGCCCGTACCCATAAGAGCTAGTGGTACAACAAATGCAGAAATCATAAAAAGCGTCTTGAAATACATGCCTACGTTAGCATTCTTATCAAGATTATTCTCCTTGAAGTAAAGGTTCACTCTTTTCTTGAGGGTGTCTGCGAACTCAATATCCTTGGTTCTCGAAAATTTTGGATGCTTGATAACTATTTAGTTTAAAGTTTTAAAACTGATAACGTCAAAGCAAGCTAGAAAACGGGGTGCAGAATTTTCTACTCTCATTGTCTAGACTGCAATGTACGGAAAAGAACAGTGTCAAAATAAAAAGATTAGCCAAATGGTTTAGATAAAAATAAAAAAGCCCTAACCAAAGGCTAGGGCTTTCAATTCTATTGATAACGCTCAGAATTATGCGTCTTTCTTTTCATCGTCAGAAGACTCTTCAGTTGCATCATCAGCGCTAGCTTCTGGAGCCTCCTCAGTGGCTTCAGCCTCAACAGCCGGTGCCTCCTCGATAGTTTCCTCAACAACCACTGCCTCTTCTACCACTGGAGCTTCTGTTGTAGCAGCTGCCTCAGTAGTTTTCTTACTACCTCTTCTGCTTCTTCTACTCTTCTTAGCTGCTGGCTTAGCTTCTTCTAATAACAATTCGTTATAGTCAACCAACTCAATAATACACATGTCAGCATTATCTCCCAATCTGTTATTGGTTTTGATAATTCTAGTGTAACCACCTGGTCTAGATGCTACCTTCTCCGCTACCTCGTTGAATAAAGTAGTTACCGAATCCTTGTCTTGAAGGTAGGAGAAAACTACTCTTCTTGAGTGAGTAGAATCATCTTTAGCCTTAGTAATCAAAGGTTCAACATACTTTCTCAAAGCTTTGGCTTTAGCCACAGTAGTGGTGATCCTTTTATGCTGGATCAAAGAAGAAGCCATATTAGAAAGCATCGCTTTTCTGTGAGATGCTGTTCTGCTTAAGTGATTAAATTTCTTCCCGTGTCTCATTATTACTCCTCCTCGAGTTTATATTTCGTAAGATCCATACCAAAAGTAAGGTTCTTCTCTGCTACAAGTAGCTCTAGCTCAGCTAAAGACTTTTTACCAAAGTTTCTGAACTTCATCATGTCAGAAATCTCTAATCTTACCAAATCACTAAGTGTTCTTACATCAGCTGCTTTAAGACAGTTGTAAGCTCTTACTGAAAGATCTAGATCGTTCAATGAAGTTTTCAAAAGCTTTCTCATATGAAGCATTTCTTCATCTACTTGCTCTGGCTCATCTAACGCCCCTGTTTCTAAGATCATATTCTGATCAGAGAACAACATAAAGTGTTGGATTAAGATATGTGCTGCGCCTTTCAATGCATTCTCCGGGTGGATAGAACCATCCGTCTGAATATCTAATACAAGCATTTCGTAGTCAGTCTTCTGCTCTACCCTTGTATTTTCAACATTGAATTTCACATTTTTGATCGGTGTGAAGATTGCATCAATTGGAATAAAACCAAATACTTGCTCCGAAGGCTTATTTTCTTCAGCAGGCAAATAACCTCTACCTTTTTCAACTGTCAATTCAATTTCGAATTTAGTTCCGGAATCCAAGTGACAAACAACATCCTCAGGGTTCAAGATTTCGAATGCTGAAGTGAATTTTCCAATATCACCTGCAGAAAACTTATCCTGATTCTCAATAATTACATTGATTTTGTTGTCTACTGTATCAGAAATCTTCTTGAATCTTACTTTCTTAAGATTTAGAATAATTTCAGCTACATCTTCCACAACGCCTTCAACAGTTGAGAATTCGTGTAATACACTAGGAACTTTGATTCCAGTGATCGCGTAACCTTCCAAAGAAGAAAGTAAAATTCTTCTCAAAGCATTACCAATAGTAACCCCGTAACCTTTTTCTAATGGTTTAAACGTGAACAGACCGTGAAAATCGTCTGCCTTCTCCATCACTACCTTGTCCGGGATTTGAAATGCTAAAATTGACATATATCTAAAATTTTAAAGGTTCTAAAATGATTACTTAGAGTAAAGCTCGACAATCAACTGCTCCTTGATATTCTCAGGAATATCTTCTCTTGTAGGAACATTAATTACCTTACCTGTCATATCAGACTTATTCCACTCTAACCATGGATACTTCTGCGCTGAATTAGTTGCTAAGCTCTCTGAAATTAGCTCAAGAGATTTTGACTTCTCTCTTACACCAATTACATCGCTATTCTTCACGTGATATGAAGGAATATTCAAAACCTCACCATTTATGGTGATGTGCTTATGCGTAACCAATTGTCTAGCCGCCCTCCTTGTAGGAGCAATACCCAATCTGTATACTAGGTTATCTAATCTCGTCTCCAATAATTGAAGTAAAATTTCACCTGTTACACCAGATCTTCTTGAAGCTTTATCGAACAAATTCGCAAACTGACGCTCTAAAACACCATAAGTGTATTTAGCCTTTTGCTTCTCCATTAACTGGACAGCATATTCAGACTGCTTCTTTCTTCTTCCTCTGCCGTGCTGGCCTGGAGGATAAGCTTTCTTTTGTAATGCTTTGCTGTGACCAAAAATAGGATCATTGAATCTCCTAGCAATTTTAGCCTTTGGACCTCTATATCTTGCCATTACTTATAAATTCTTTATTAAACTCTTCTTCTCTTCGGTGGACGACATCCATTATGTGGTAGTGGAGTAACATCTTTAATTAGTGTTACTTCTATACCAGAATTCTGGATTGTTCTTATAGCAGATTCTCTACCCGCACCAGGTCCTTTCACAAAAACCTCAACTTTTCTCAAACCAAGCTCATATGCTTTAGTAGCACAATCCTGAGCAGCCATTTGAGCAGCATATGGGGTGTTCTTTTTAGAACCCTTGAAACCCATTTTACCTGCTGACGCCCAAGAGATCACTTGCCCTTGCTGATTGGTTAGCGAGATAATGATGTTGTTGAAAGACGCCTTGATATGCGCCTGTCCAAGAGCATCTACCTGCACAACCCTCTTTCTAGCTTTATCTTTTCTTTTCTGAGCCATCTTAAAATATCTTTTTTGGCATTAAAATCTTAAGAATTACTTAACTGCTTTCTTCTTGTTAGCAACAGTCTTTCTCTTTCCTTTTCTGGTTCTTGAGTTGTTCTTGGTATGTTGACCACGAACAGGAAGACCTCTTCTATGTCTCAAACCTCTGTAGCACCCAATGTCCATCAATCGCTTGATACTCATCTGTACTTCAGATCTTAAAACGCCTTCAATTTTGAACTCTTCACTAATGATGGTTCTAATTGCTTTCTGTTGGTCATCATTCAAATCACCAATCTTGGTATTGTAATCAATACCTGCTTTATCCAGAACATATTGTGCCGTACTACGGCCAATTCCGAAGATATAGGTTAACCCAATCTCGGATCTCTTGTGGTCTGGAATATCTACTCCTGAAATCCTTGCCATAATTATCCTTGTCTTTGTTTGAATCTAGGATTCTTCTTGTTAATCACGTATAACTTCCCGTTTCTACGGATCACTTTACAATCAGCACTGCGCTTCTTGATTGACGCTTTAACTTTCATGTTTTTTTATTTATACCTGTAAGTAATTCTACCTTTTGTTAAATCATAAGGAGACATTTCAAGCTTTACTCTGTCACCTGGTAATATTTTGATGTAGTACATTCTCATTTTTCCGGAGATATGAGCTAGTACAACATGTCCATTTTCTAGTTCAACACGGAATTGCGCGTTCGGCAATGCCTCTAGTATCGTCCCGTCTTGTTCTATAGATCCTTGTTTCGCCATATTAAAAGTTCGTTACTTCTTCTATGTATTTATGCGTTGTTAAAATTTCTGTTCTATCCTTGAAAATGGCCACAGTATGTTCAAAATGAGCGGAAGGCTTTCGATCTCTTGTTCTAATCGTCCAACCATCGTTCTCTTGAACAATATTGCGTGTTCCTAAATTGATCATTGGTTCAATAGCAATTACTAAACCCTCGTTTAACTTAGGACCTTTACCTCGTTTGCCGTAGTTAGGAACTTCAGGTCCTTCATGGAGATTTCTTCCCAATCCATGACCTACTAATTCTCTAACCACTGTGTATCCTCTGTCTTCAACATACTTTTGAATAGCAAAAGCAACATCTCCAATGCGGTTACCAAACTTGGCCTCTTCAATACCTATATACAACGACTCCTTCGTTGTCTTTAAAAGTGATAATGTCTCTGGGGAAATTTCTCCTACTGGATAGGTATAAGCGGAATCGCTATGAAAACCTTTGTAGAAGACTCCACAATCTATAGAGATTATATCACCGTCTTGTAATTCGTACTCGCTCGGAAAACCATGAACTACATTTTCGTTCACAGAAATACAAAGCGTTGCTGGAAATCCGTTGTACCCTTTAAAGGATGCTGTGGCTCCATGATCTCGGATAAATTCTTCAGCGATTTTATCCAAGTCTTTTGTCTTAATGCCAGGCCTTACACTCTTGGCAACTTCTCCGTGTGCCTTACCCAATATTTGAGCGCTTTCACGGATGATCTCTATTTCCTCTTCAGTCTTATAGAAAATCATTAGGCTACAGCAACATTCTCAGAACGTCCTCTCATTCTACCTGATTTCATCATACCCTCATAGTGTCTCATGAGCAGGTAGCTTTCGATTTGCTGTAATGTATCTAAAATTACCCCTACCATAATCAATAGCGAAGTACCTCCGTAGAAGTATGAAAATTGCTGCCCCACACCTGCATTGTATGCAAAGGTAGGTAGGATAGCAATAAGCGCTAAGAATACAGATCCAGGTAAAGTAATTCTATCTAGAACATCTCCTATGAAGTCTGATGTTGGTTTTCCTGGTTTAACCCCTGGAATAAATCCACCATTTCTCTTCAAGTCATCTGCCATATTAGACGGATTAACCGTTATGGCCGTATAGAAGAATGTAAATGCAATAATTAACACAGCAAATACCAAGTTGTACTGCCATGAATAAGGGTTACTAAATGCAACCATCACTGCTTGTGCTGTATCACTATCATCGGCCCAAATCTGTCCAAGCAATGTTGGCAGAATCATTAGCGCTTGAGCAAAAATGATTGGCATAACACCAGATGCATTCACCTTTAAAGGAATGAACTGACGCTGACCTCCGTAAACTTTACCTCCTACAACCTGCTTGGCATATTGCACCGGTATTCGTCTGGTAGCCTGTACTAAAGCAACAGTAACAATCACTACAAAGAACAAGACTACAATTTCAACTACAGAGAACAATGCTCTACTGATACCATTTGTTTCTACAAACTCGAACCAAGCAGCACCTGGTAAACTTGATATGATACCAATCATAATGAGCATTGAAATACCATTTCCAATACCTTTATCAGTGATCTTCTCTCCTAACCACATACAGAACATAGTTCCTGCAGTTAAAAGAACCATTGAAGAAATCATGAATAATGTTGGATCAACGCTGGGAGTTACTGCTCCAGCCTGAACAATAGTAACTCTTACATAACCAAAACTCTGGGCCATTGTAACTAGAATCGTTAATACCCTAGTAATTTGAGTAAGCTTCTTTCTACCAGACTCTCCCTCTTTCTGCATTTTTTGGAAAGAAGGTACTGCCACAGTCATCAGCTGAATCACAATTGAAGCAGAGATATAAGGCATAATACCCAAACCAAAGATGGAAGCTCTTTGGAAAGAACCTCCTAATAATGTATTCAAAATTCCTAGGATGCCATTATCCGCATCAGATAACTGAGATGGATCAACACCCGGTAGCACTACGAATGAACCAAGTCTGAAAATCACTAAGAAACCTAGTGTTGCTAGGATTCTGTTTCTCAGCTCCTCAATAGCAAAAATGTTCTTTATTGTAGTGAAGAATTTCTTCATGTCATTAAAGCTTTGTAGCTGTTCCTCCTGCTTTCTCAATAGCTGCAGTTGCAGATGCTGAGAATTGGTGAGCGGTTACGTCCACCTTTGCAGTTAATTCACCTCTTCCTAAGATTTTAATTAAGTCATTTCTTGAGGCAAGTCCATTAGCAACCAACAACTCTACGTTGATCTCAGAAACTTTCGCTCCGTCAGCAAGTTCTTGCAACCTATCTAAATTGATGGCCTTATACTCAACTCTATTCGGGTTGGTAAAACCAAACTTAGGCACTCGTCTCTGTAGTGGCATTTGACCGCCTTCGAAACCAGCTTTACGAGAATAACCTGATCTTGACTTAGCTCCTTTGTGACCTCTTGTAGAAGTACCACCTTTACCAGAACCCGGTCCACGACCAATTCTCTTTCTATTTTTTGTTGAACCCTCAGCAGGTTTTAAGTTATTCAGTCTCATCTTATGCTTCTTTAACAGTTATAAGGTGATTCACTTTATTAATCATGCCAGCGATTTGAGGAGTTAATTCTACCTCTACTGATCTATTGATTTTACCTAGACCTAAAGCTTGGATAGTTCTCTTTTGTCTTTCTGGTCGATCAATAGTACTTTTTACTTGAGTTACGATAACTTTTGCCATGATCCATTAACCGTTAAAAACTGTATCTAAACTAACACCTCTTTGCTCAGCTACTGCGTAAGCGTCTTTCATATTCAATAGAGCATCAAAAGTTGCCTTAACCACATTATGTGGGTTAGAAGACCCTTTAGATTTTGCCAGGACATTATGAACTCCAGCACTCTCGAATACAGCACGCATAGCACCACCTGCAATTACGCCAGTACCTTCAGATGCAGGCTTGATTAGCACCAATCCTCCGCCATACTTACCAATTGCTTCGTGTGGAACAGTTCCTTTAGAAACTGGTACTTGAACTAAGTTCTTCTTAGCATCATCAATTCCTTTAGTAATTGCATCAGTCACCTCATTAGCTTTACCTAATCCGTAACCTACGATACCATTACCATTTCCCACTACAACAATTGCTGAGAAGCTAAATCTTCTACCACCTTTTACTACTTTGGCTACACGCTTAATCGCTACGACTTTTTCATTCAAGTCGATCTCACTAGCCTTAATTCTATTCATTACTTGTGCCATGCCAATTAAAATTTAAGACCACCTTCTCTAGCACCTTCAGCTAAAGCCTTGACTTTTCCGTGGTAGATATAACCGTTTCTATCAAATACAACTTCAGAAATTCCTGCAGCCGTTGCTTTCTCGGCCAATTTCTTTCCTACTTCTTTAGATACCTCAACATTGGTGTTTTTAGTCGCACCAAGTTCAGCACTTGAAGCTGACACTAAAGTATGCCCTTTTTGATCGTCTACGATCTGAGCATAAATTTTAGCGTTACTCTTGAAAACAGAGATTCTAGGTCTAACAGCTGTACCATTGACCTTTCTTCTGATTCCTCTTTTAATTCTAAGTCTACTATTACTAACAGCCATGATTCTTCTTATTTAGCAGCAGTTTTACCAGCCTTCCTTCTAATTTGTTCACCAACAAAGCGAACACCTTTTCCTTTATATGGCTCAATTTTTCTTAGTTCTCTAAGTTTTGCAGCCACCTGACCAATAAGCGCCTTATCAGCACTCTCAAGCTTTACGAGCGGGTTTTTACCCTTCTCCATGATAGCTTCAGCTTTCACCTCCTGAGGAACAGCCAGGTAAATGTTGTGTGAATAACCTAAATTAAGCTCAAGCACATTATTTGACACTGCTGCCTTATAACCTACCCCTACGAGCTCTAATTCTTTTTTGTATCCTTCACTAACACCAATAACCATGTTGTTAATTAACGATCTATATAAACCGTGAAGAGCTTTATGTCTTTTCTGTTCAGTTGGTCTTTGAACGGAGACAGTAGATTCTTCAACAGATATAATCATATCAGGATTTACATCCTGAGTTAATTCTCCTTTGGGACCTTTTACGGTTACTACGTTGTCCTTAGCAAGTGTTACTGTAACACCAGAAGGCACACTAATCGGTTGATTTCCTATTCGTGACATCTCTTCTTGCTTAATAAACGTGACATAAAACTTCACCGCCAATATGTTGTACTCTAGCCTCTTTATCGGTCATAATACCTTTAGAAGTAGAAACAATGGCGATACCCAAACCATTTAAAACTCTTGGTAATTCATTAGCACCAGTATACTTTCTCAGACCTGGCTTACTAATTCTTTTGAGATTTACGATGGCAGACTGCTTAGAAGTAGGATTATACTTTAAAGCAATTTTAATGCTGCCTTGAGGACCATTCTGCTCGAACTTATAGTTCTGAATGTATCCCTTTTCATGCAATACTCTTGTGATTTCTTTCTTCACCTTTGAAGAAGGAACTTCAACGATTCTGTGGTTTGCCCCGATGGCATTCCTCAGTCTTGTTAAGTAATCTGCTATTGGATCAGTCATAATTTAATTTTTGAGTCCTTTTTGGACTTGCCATTCTAGCGATATCTCCCAGAAATGACTTTTTATAAATAGTAAAATACCTTCCGGCCAAAACCGGCCTGCAAAGGTATTGATTATTTTCTTTTAATAAAAGAGAAACTGATTACCAGCTCGCTTTAGTTACTCCAGGTATTTTACCTGCAGAAGCCATCTCTCTAAAAGTTACCCTAGAGATACCGAATTTTCTCATGTATCCTTTAGGTCTACCCGTAAGCTTACATCTGTTGTGCAATCTTACTGGAGATGAGTTTCTAGGCAATTTATCTAGTGCTTCGTAATCACCCTCAGCTTTCAGCTTTGCACGCTTTTCCGCGTATCTCGCTACTAGCTTTTCTCTTTTTCTTTCTCTAGCTTTTACTGCTTCTCTAGCCATAATCTAGTTTTGTTTTTTTCCTCCTGCGAAAGGCATTCCGAATGCTTTGAGCAATTCGTAACTCTCTTCGTCAGAGTTTGCTGTTGTTACAAATGTGATATCCATTCCTGAGATTTTATTTACTTTCTCAATTGAAATCTCAGGGAAGATGATCTGCTCTTTTACACCTAGCGTGTAGTTACCTCGTCCATCAAAACCCTTATCCTTCACACCTCTAAAGTCTCTCACACGAGGAAGTGCAATATTTAACAGTCTGTCAATGAACTCGTACATTCTGTCACCTCTCAAGGTCACTCTTGCACCAATTGGCATACCTTCTCTCAACTTAAAGTTTGAGATAGAGTTTTTGGCAACAGTTTGAACCGCTTTTTGACCAGTGATAGCAGTTAATTCCTCAACTCCTACATCAACCAATTTTTTATCGGCAACTGCAGCACCAATACCTTTATTAACCACAACTTTAGTGATCTTAGGCACCTGCATTACAGTAGTGTATTCAAACTTCTCCTTTAATGCTCCAACAATTTCTTTGTTGTACTTATCTTTTAATCTCGGACTAGCCATTTGTGATTACCTCCCCGGATTTTTTTGAATATCTAACCAACTTACCTTTATTATCTGCTTTTCTTCCAACTCTAGTAGCTTCGCCATTAGATGGATCCACAACCATTAAATTAGAAAGGTGAACAGAAGCTTCTGTTTTTTCAATTCCTCCATTCGGATTAGTAGCCGATGGTTTGATGTGTTTAGACACAACATTAACACCTTCTACAATGGCTCTGTATTTAGCGGTATTCACCTCTAATACTTTACCACTCTTACCTTTTGAGTTGCCAGCAATTACCTTTACAGTATCGCCTTTTCTTACGTGTAGTTTTTTCACTGTTGCCATCTTATAGTACTTCTGGAGCAAGTGATACAATCTTCATGAATTGCTTTTCTCGCAATTCTCTAGCAACAGGCCCAAACATACGAGTTCCTCTCGGCTCATCGTTCTGTGTTAACAGTACTGCTGCATTATCTTCGAACCTGATGTAAGAACCATCTTTTCTTCTTACTTCTTTTTTGGTTCTAACTACTACTGCTTTTGAAACAGTTCCTTTCTTAAGGCTACTTGAAGAATGAGCAGTTTTAACTGAAACCACAATCGTATCTCCAACTGACGCGTACTTTTTCTTAGTACCGCCCAACACACGAATACAAAGTACCTCTTTGGCACCACTGTTATCCGCTACGTTAAGTCTTGATTCTTGTCTGACCATGATTACTTAGCTCTTTCAATTACTTCAACTAATCTCCAACGCTTGTTCTTACTCAGCGGACGAGTCTCCATAATTTTCACAGTATCACCGATACCGCAATCATTAGATTCGTCATGAGCAGTAAATTTGGTAGTCTTCTTTACGAATTTACCATATATCGGGTGCTTTTCTCTTCTTTGTACAGCTACTGTAATGGTTTTATCCATTTTGTCGCTTGTTACAATCCCGACTCTTTCTTTTCTAAGATTTCTTTCCATGCTTGTATTAATTAGCAAGTTGCTTAGCTCTTAATTCAGTTTTTAGACGCGCAATGAATTTTCTTGATTCAACAAGCTTCATTGGATTCTCTATCGGAGTAATCGAATGCGCAAATTTCAACTTTTGGAGATTACTTACCTCAGTGTTGATTTTCTCGTTTAACTCTTCTATTGAAAGAGCTTTGATCTCTGAATATTTCATAACTATCCAACGTAATCTCTACGTACAACAAATTTTGTAGAAAGTGGAAGCTTTTGTGCTGCTAGCCTTAATGCTTCTTTCGCTAATTCTACATCCACACCGGCCGCTTCGAAGAGAACAGTACCAGGTCTAACTGTAGCTACCCAATAATCAGGAGCTCCTTTACCTTTACCCATTCTAACCTCTGCAGGCTTCTTTGTGATAGGCTTGTCTGGAAAAATTCTGATCCAAACTTGACCTTCCCTTTTCATAGCTCTAGTCATTGCAATACGAGCAGCTTCTATTTGTCTACTTGTAATCCAACCCGGCTCTAGGGATTTTATTCCAAATGTTCCGAAAGACAACTGATGACCTCTCTGTGCGATACCACGGACACGGCCCTTTTGCATCTTTCTGAATTTCGTTCTTTTTGGCTGTAACATCTCTTTACGCTTTTAAAAAGTGATTACCTCTTTCTATTTCTGTTTGGTCTACGACCACCACCTCTGCGATCTCCGCCACCGCCCATGTTGGTGTTTAACCCAACGTTAGGTGACAAATCTCTCTTGCCAAGTACTTCTCCTCTAAAGATCCATACTTTGATTCCGATTTTTCCATAAACCGTGTCAGCTTCAGAAATAGCGTAGTCAATGTCAGCTCTTAATGTATGCAATGGTATTCTACCATCTTTGTACATCTCAGTTCTTGCCATTTCAGCACCACCAAGACGACCTGAACATTTTATCTTAATACCTTGAGCACCAACTCTAACAGCCGAAGCAATTGCTTGCTTCATTGCTCTTCGGTAAGAGATTCTAGCTTGAAGTTGTTGCGCAATTGACTCTCCAACTAACTTGGCATCTAACTCAGGACGCTTGATCTCGAAAATGTTGATTTGCACATCCTTGGACGTTAACTTTTTCAACTCTTCCTTAATCCTGTCAACTTCCTGACCTCCTTTACCAATTACAACACCTGGACGAGCCGTGTGTACGGTAATGGTAATTCTTTTGATCGTTCTTTCGATGATAACTTTAGAGATACCACCTTTAGGGATACGAGCTTTGATATACTTTCTGATCTCTTGATCCTCTACCAGCTTAGCAGGAAAATCTTTTCCTCCGTACCAGGCCGAGTCCCAACCCCTTACGATACCTAATCTGAGACCTATTGGATTAACTTTCTGTCCCATCTTAATTAATTGTCAGTTTCATTACTTACTTCTTCTACTACTTCTTCAGCGGTAACTGCAGGCTGATTCTTAGAATCAACAACTAGCGTTACGTGATTAGATCTTTTACGGATCCTGTGCGCCCTACCCTGTGGAGCAGGTCTCAATCTTTTTAACATTCTACCACCATCAACAGTAATAGACTTGATATAAAGATCGGCATCTTCTAATCTCTCGTCTTCGTTCTTAGCTGCCCAATTTGAAATGGCAGAAAGAAGAAGTTTCTCGAGTCTAGCTGCGCCTTCCTTAGACTCAAACTTTAATAAACTTAAAGCGTTGTTCACTCTTTCACCTCTGATTAGATCAGCGACCATTCTCATTTTACGAGCAGAGGTAGGAACATTATTTAATTTAGCTACAGCTTCCATTATCTTCTCTTGTCTTTTTTAGCGATGTGACCACGGAAGTTTCTAGTTGGTGCAAATTCGCCGAACTTATGACCAACCATGTTCTCAGTTACAAAAACAGGAATGAACTTATTACCATTGTGTACCGCGAAGGTATGACCGATGAAGTCAGGAGCAATCATAGATCTTCTTGACCAAGTCTTAATTACAGACTTCTTACCAGTATCATCCATGGCTTCAACCTTTCTCGTTAATCTAAAATCGATATAAGGTCCTTTTTTTAACGAACGTGCCATTTCTTACTTCTTCTTTTTACCAATGATCAATTTGTTCGAATATTTCTTAGGCGTTCTAGTCTTCTGCCCTTTAGCGTAAAGTCCATTACGAGATCTTGGATGACCTCCTGATGACTTACCTTCACCACCACCCATTGGGTGATCAACCGGGTTCATAACTACACCTCTTACTCTAGGTCTTCTACCTAACCATCTCTTTCTACCAGCTTTACCGAGATTCACGTTCATGTGCTCAGAATTACCAACAGAACCTATTGTGGCTAAACATGTAACCAAGATATTTCTTGTTTCACCAGAAGGCATTTTCAGCGTTGCATACTTACCTTCTCTAGCTACTAACTGTACGTAAGATCCAGCACTTCTTGCCATTGCTGCACCCTTTCCAGGTTTGAATTCCACACAGTGTACGATTGTACCTAAAGGAATATTGGAAAGTGGCAATGTGTTACCCACTTCAGGGGCAACGTTTTGGCCAGACACTACAGTTTGCCCTACTTTTAATCCTTCAGGAGATATGATATATCTCTTCTCTCCATCTGCATAGAATAATAAAGCGATTCTTGCTGATCTTGCCGGATCATATTCTACAGACTTAACTGTTGCTGGAATATCAAATTTATTTCTCTTAAAGTCGACTATTCTCAATCTCTGCTTATGACCGCCACCCATGTAGCGCATAGTCATCTTTCCAGTGTTATTACGCCCGCCAGATTTTTTTCTTGGGGCTAATAACGACTTTTCAGGAGAGGAAGCAGTAACGTCTGCAAAATCCGGAGCAACTCTTGCTCTAGTTCCTGGAGTCATTGGTCTTAATTTCTTTACACCCATTGCTTCTAAATTATATACCGCTATAGAAGTCGATTACTTCGCCTTCTGCAACAGTTACGATTGCTTTTTTAAATCCACTAGATCTACCAGAGATGATTCTAGATTTAGTATATCTAGATTTTAATTTTCCCTGATATCTCATGGTGTTTACATTTTCTACAGTAACACCATACATATCTTCTACCGCTTTTTTGATCTCTACTTTATTTGCGTCTTGATCGACAACAAAACCGTATTGACCTTTTTCATTAAGAGCAGATACTTTTTCCGTTACTAAAGGTTTCTTTAACACACTCATGTCTCTTTACTTTAGTAGGTTTTCAAGTTTTTCAATAGAACTCTCGCTTAGTAATAAGCTATCGGCATTCAATACATCGTATGTATTTAATGAGTCGGCTGTTATCACTTTAGCATTTTTGAGGTTTCTGCCAGAAAGAAGTACATTCTTATCTTGTTCGCCAAGCACTAGAAGCGTCTTCTTATCAGTAACAGAAAGACTACTCAACACATTGGTAAAGTTTTTAGTCTTGGGTGCATCGAAAGAAAAATCCTCTAACACAACTACACTATTATCTTTTGCCTTGTAGGCCAATGCTGATTTTCTAGCCAATGCCTTAAGCTTCTTATTTAACTTGAAACCATAATTTCTTGGTCTTGGACCGAATACACGGCCTCCACCTCTGAAAATAGGAGACTTGATACTACCTGCTCTGGCTGTACCTGTTCCTTTTTGCTTCTTTATTTTTCTTGTAGAACCAGAGATTTCCGCTCTTTCCTTCGACTTATGCGTTCCTTGGCGTTGATTAGCCAAAAACTGCTTCACATCTAGGTAGATCGCGTGGTCGTTCGGCTCAATACCGAAGATGTCTTCTGAAAGACTAACTTTTCTTCCAGTGTCCTCTCCACTATTTTTTAATACTGCAATCTCCATCTCTTATTTCTCTAGTACTACGATTGAATTCTTTGCACCAGGAACTGAACCACTTACAACAATAAGATTCTCCTCAGGAAGAACTCTCATTACTTCTAGGTTCACAACAGTAGTACGGTCATTTCCCATTCTACCTGCCATTCTTGTTCCTTTAAATACTCTTGCAGGGTATGACGCACCACCAATAGAACCAGGAGCCCTTAATCTGTTGTGCTGACCGTGTGTAGCCTGTCCAACACCACCAAAACCATGACGTTTAACTACACCTTGAAAACCCTTACCCTTTGATGTGCCAATGGCATCAACAAAGTCACCTTCTTTGAACACATCGCCAACCTTGATTTCATTACCAAGCTCAACCATGCCATCAAATTCCTCACGGAAATCGCGAAACTCAACTACGTTTTTCTTAGGAGTTGTATTGGCCTTTTTAAAATGACCTTTCAACGCAGCGGGAGTATTTTTCTCCTTGCGTTCTCCGTAAGCCAACTGAACAGCTTTGTATCCGTCTGTTTCCTCACTTTTTACTTGCGTGATTACGCAAGGACCAGCCTCTATCACCGTGCATGCGACATTACGTCCATCGGCACTGTAAATGCTAGTCATTCCGACTTTTTTTCCGATTATTCCAGACATTCTTTTAATCATTTAAAACACCCATATAGGGCGATTCCGAGAAACGGACTGCAAAGATAGAAATTTAATGTTCTGATTCAAACGTGTTTAATGAAATTTGAACAATAAATTAACTGGCAGTTCGTAACCCACTTTTAAGCATAAAAAAGAGGCTATCCATAGAATAGCCTCTTTTATACTTATATATAATCTCTCTTATACCTTAATCTCCACATCAACACCTGAAGGAAGCTCTAGCTTCATTAATGCGTCAACTGTTTTTGCACTTGAAGAGTAGATATCAACTAGCCTTTTGTAAGTACAAAGTTGGAATTGCTCACGCGCTTTCTTATTAACGTGTGGTGATTTCAAAACTGTAAATTTCTCTTTTACTGTTGGTAATGGAATTGGACCACTAACAATAGCACCAGTAGTTTTTACTGCTCTCACGATTTTCTCTGACGACTTATCCACCAGGTTGTGATCGTATGACTTTAATTTTATTCTAATTTTCTGTGTCATAATCTTGTCAATTTACAGCTTACTCTCCTTTGCTTTTCTTGATTACTTCTTCTGCGATGCCGTTTGGAACAGCATCGTAATGAGCGAATGTCAATGAAGCCGTAGCTCTACCTGATGACATAGTTCTTAAATCAGTAACGTATCCGAATAATTCAGACAAAGGAACATCTGCTCTTACAACAGTAGAAGTACCCTTAGTATCCATACCTTTCATAATACCTCTTCTCCTGTTCAAATCACCAGTGATTGAACCTGTGTACTCATCTGGAGTAACTACATCTACAGCCATGATCGGCTCCATCAATTTTGGAGACGCCTTTTTTGCTGCTTCTTTAAAACCAATTCTAGCTGCTAGCTCGAAAGAAAGCGCATCTGAATCCACATCATGGAATGACCCGTGGAATAATCTCACTTTCATGTTCTCAACTGGGTATCCAGCTAGAGGACCATTCACCATGGCAGATTTAAATCCTTTCTCAATTGCAGGAATGAATTCTTTCGGAATTACACCACCAACAATCTTGTTTTCGAATTGAAGCCCTTCCTTATCATATTCTTCGTCTTGTGGAGACAATTCAAATACGATATCGGCAAATTTACCTTTACCACCTGACTGCTTCTTATAAACCTCTTTGTGCTCAACATTACTGTTGATAGATTCTTTGTAAGCCACCTGAGGTGCTCCTTGGTTCACTTCAACTTTGAATTCTCTTTTCAAACGATCCATGATGATATCAAGGTGAAGTTCACCCATTCCTCTTAGAATAGTTTGTCCAGTTTCTTCGTCTGTGTTAACTGTTAAAGTTGGATCCTCTTCTACAAGCTTCGCAATAGCCATTCCAAGCTTATCAACATCTGCCTGAGTTTTAGGCTCAATTGCGTATCCAATTACTGGATCAGGGAAGTCCATTGACTCTAGAACAAGCTTGTTCTTTTCGTCTGTTAGCGTATCACCTGTTTTGATATCCTTAAATCCTACAACAGCAGCAATGTCTCCACAATGTAATTGAGGAATTGAATTCTGCTTGTTAGCATGCATTTGGAAGATTCTTGAGATTCTTTCCTTTTTGTTGGTTCTATTATTGAAAACATAAGAACCTGCGTCTAACGTTCCTGAGTAAGATCTCACGAAGCAAAGTCTACCCACGAATGGATCAGTAGCAATTTTAAATGCTAATGCAGAGAAAGGCTGACTTGGGTCTGGCTTTCTTGACTCTTCTTCTTCAGTATCTGGGTTTGTACCTACAATGCTATCTCTATCTAGTGGTGAAGGCAAAAGCTCCATCACGTAGTTAAGCATAGTTTGTACACCTTTATTCTTGAAGGCAGAACCACACATCATAGGAACAAAGTCCATATTGATGGTAGCTTGTCTTAAGGCAACTAAAATTTCATCTTTTGAAATTGAGTCAGAATCTTCGAAATACTTCTCCATTAAAGTATCATCGTATTCGGCAATTGCCTCAAGAAGATACTCTCTGTACTCAGCTACTTCGTCTTCCATGTCAGCTGGGATGTCAATCTCTTCGAAAGTCATTCCTTGATCAGCTTCATTCCAAACGATAGCCTTATTCTCAACTAAGTCAACCACACCTCTAAAGCCTTCTTCAGCACCAATTGGTAGTTGAAGAGGGACAGATTTAGTGCCTAACATTTCTTTAACCTGCTTACACACCATTAAGAAATCAGCTCCAGCTCGGTCCATCTTGTTTACGAAACCAATTCTAGCCACTTTATAGTTATCCGCTAGTCTCCAGTTCGTTTCAGACTGAGGCTCAACACCGTCAACCGCAGAAAACAAGAAAACAAGACCATCTAATACACGAAGTGATCTGTTTACTTCAACAGTAAAGTCAACGTGACCAGGAGTATCGATGATGTTGATGTGGTATTCATTGTCTTTGTAAGGCCAGAACACAGTAGTAGCAGCAGAAGTAATAGTAATACCTCTTTCTTGCTCCTGCTCCATCCAGTCCATTGTAGCAGCACCATCGTGTACCTCACCAATCTTGTGAGAAACTCCGGTGTAATATAAAACTCGCTCTGTGGTAGTTGTTTTACCAGCATCGATATGCGCAGCAATACCGATGTTACGAGTGTATTTTAAATCTCTTGCCATTGTAGTTAGGAATTAAAATCTAAAGTGTGAAAATGCTTTATTCGCTTCAGCCATTCTGTGCGTATCATCTTTCTTCTTAACGGCAGCTCCTTCTCCTTTAGAACCTGCAATGATTTCACCAGCTAATCTTTCGTGCATAGTTTTCTCACCACGCTTTCTAGCGAACATAATCATCCATTTAATGCCGAGTGATGTTTTCCTGTTTGGTCTCACCTCTGTAGGTACCTGAAAAGTGGCACCTCCAACTCTTCTACTCTTCACTTCGACACCAGGCATGATATTACTCAAAGCCTTCTTCCAAGTTTCAAGACCATTCTCACCAGTTCTTTTTTCTACTAATGCTATCGCATCATAGAAAATTCCGTAGGCAATACTCTTCTTTCCATCGACCATTAGGTAGTTCACAAACTTTGTTACTAAAGTATCACTGAACTTTGGGTCGGGAAGAATATATCTCTTCTTTGGTTTAGATTTTCTCATTAGTTATTAATATTCTATTTCTTGTCTTTAGGACGTTTTGCACCATACTTAGATCTTCTTTGAAGTCTACCGCTTACACCGGCAGTATCTAGTGCGCCACGAATGATGTGGTATCTTACACCTGGAAGGTCTTTTACTCTTCCACCTCTTATTAGCACAATTGAGTGCTCCTGAAGGTTATGACCTTCTCCAGGGATATATGCGTTCACCTCTTTACCATTGGTTAACCTTACTCTTGCTACTTTTCTCATAGCTGAGTTAGGTTTTTTAGGTGTTGTCGTATATACCCTTGTACAAACCCCTCTTCTCTGCGGGCAGCTATCCAAGGCTGGAGACTTTGACTTAGAAGTCAATTTCTTGCGGCCTTTTCTTACTAGTTGTTGTATAGTAGGCATTTACAGTTCTTTAGATTTTAATTTTCCTAGTTACAATTTTCGGACTGCAAAGGTAGAAAAAGAAGAATTAGAAACAAACGTGACTTATTAAATAAATGTGCTGTTTTAAAAGTAGTCAAGTCGCTGAATTTCAATAAAAAGTAAACATGCCTATTTGAATGCACCAGACGTGTTTTGGAATAGGTTATTCGAATTCTATTCTCTAAATTTTAAATAATTCATCAACACATTCAATATGCTTTCTCGAGTTTGAATGGGAGCTTCTATGATGTGCTCCTTTGGTGCCGCTCAATCTTCATTAACTGTATTACCCACTAAAAGCGTAATGGTTAATAAAATGTCAGGAGCAAATATAATGGACTATGTGCCTTTTGTGAATATTTTTCCCTTTGCTATGTGTTCCTCTTTGGCGAATCCCGCTTTTGCTGCTACGACCCCACCACTGCTCCAGGCGTACTTACGCCAATGCCATGCACTCCCATGACGGCCGCACCCTGGGCTCCAGGTGCCACCAAAACGATGATAGCGAATATGCCAGCACTACACCAAGGATGTACATTAAATTGTTCTTACGGTGGAGTTATTACAATTAGTGTAGCCGGACAGGCAACAGTGCAGGTCACATAAAAAAGGACTACATTTCTGTAGTCCTTTATCTTTATTTATTGGTGAGAATTTAAGCTTCCCCAACAGTTCCTCCAAAATTCATGGGAAACTTAGATGGCTCCTCACTTTTCTTTATTGGCCCAAAGTTTTTCTCGAATTTATCGACATTATCTTTGAGGGCATAAAGCAAGCGCTTGGCATGTTCAGGTGTAATCACAATTCTAGACTTCACCTTAGCCTTTGGGACTCCCGGTAGCATCTTGATAAAATCAATCACAAACTCACTATTGGAATGGGCAATCATTACCAAATTCACATACTGGCCTTCAGCAATTTCTTCTGATAGCTCAATATTTAATTGATTCTGATTTTGATCTTTCTCTTCTGCCATCTGCTTATAATTCTACGCTATCTCTCTCTTCTGATGACTCTACGCTATAAGCTTCCTTAGCAGCCATTAACTCATCATACTCAGCCTGATTTCCTACGATTAAATCATCATAATCTCTCATGCCAGTACCTGCAGGGATTAAGTGTCCTACAATTACGTTTTCCTTAAGTCCGTTCAATGTATCAGCCTTACCTCTAATTGAAGCTTCGCTCAATACTTTAGTTGTCTCTTGGAAAGATGCGGCTGAAATAAAGCTATCCGTACCCAATGATGCTTGCGTAATTCCTTGAAGTTTAGGCTTAGAAACTGCAGCTTGTGCGTCTCTTACCTGTACCAACTTCATATCTTTTCGTCTCAAGCTTGAGTTTTCATCTCTCAATTCTCTTGGTGATAGAATCTGACCAGGCTTCAAGTTCTCTGAATCGCCTGATTCAACCACCACTTTCATATCAAGAATAGCATCATTCTCTTCTCCGAATAAGAATTTGTCAACTACTTGACCTGGTAAGAACTGTGTATCACCAGCATCCATGATTTCCACTTTCTGCATCATCTGCTTCACGATGGTCTCAATGTGCTTGTCATTGATTTTCACACCCTGAAGTCTATATACTTCTTGAATTTCATTCACTAAGTACTCTTGTACAGCTGTAGGTCCTTGGATGTTCAATATATCATTTGGAGTAGTCGCACCATCAGAAAGTTGGTAACCTGCTCTCACAAAGTCATTATCCTGTACCAAAATATGCTTAGACAAAGGCACCATATATTTCTTTTTCACACCGTCTTTAGACTCAATGAAAATTTCTCGGTTACCTCTCTTAATACCACCGTAGGTTACAACACCATCTATCTCTGACACTACTGCCGGATTAGATGGGTTTCTTGCCTCGAATAACTCAGTTACTCTTGGTAGACCCCCTGTGATATCTCTAGATTTACCCATGGTTCTTGGAATCTTAGCAATTGGCTGTCCAGTTTTCACTTTGTCACCAATATCAACACTCAAGTGGGCTCCGACTGGAATATTATAAGACTTGCTCTGATCTTTAGCATTTACAACTACCGCAGGGTTCTTCGTCTTATCCTTAGTATCCGTAATTACTTTTTCTCTGTGACCAGTTTGCTCATCATATTCCTCTTTATAAGTGTATCCTTCTTCAATAGATTCGAAATCAATCGTTCCATCAAACTCAGATAAGATTACCGCATTGTACGGATCCCACTTACAAAGCTGTTGTCCTTTTTCAACCTTGTCACCTTCTTTTACTTGAAGACTAGCTCCATAAGGAACATGGTTAGAAATAAGTACTTTTTTGGTTTTAGCATCTACAATCTGGATTTCTCCAGTTCTACCCATCACCATTTCTATTTTGTTGCCTTCATCGTCAGTTGTGGTTAATGATCTTACTTCTTCAAATTCGATCACACCATCAAACTTAGCTTGTACCATTGCATCTACAGCAATGTTAGAAGCAGTACCCCCAACGTGGAAGGTTCTCAATGTTAACTGTGTACCAGGCTCTCCAATGGACTGTGCAGCAATCACACCCACAGACTCTCCTTTTTGTACCATTTTGTTGGTAGATAAGTTTCTACCGTAACATTTAGCACAAACACCTCTTTTGGTTTCACATGTTAATACTGAACGAATCTCAACATCTTCAATAGCTGTTTCTTCAATTCTATCAGCAATTTTCTCAGTGATTTCTGCACCTGACTCAACAATCAATTCTTCAGTGATTGGATCATAAATATCATGTACAGATACTCTACCTAAGATTCTTTCGCCTAATCCTTCAACAACATCTTCATTGTCTTTAAGCGCAGATACTGTAAGTCCTCTTAAGGTTCCACAATCTGGCTCATTTACTACACAATCCTGAGCAACATCAACCAATCTTCTGGTTAAGTAACCCGCATCGGCAGTTTTCAATGCTGTATCTGCAAGACCTTTACGCGCACCGTGAGTAGAGATAAAGTACTCAAGTACATCTAGTCCTTCTTTAAAGTTTGAAAGAATTGGGTTTTCAATGATAGCCCCTACTGAACCTGCAAGATTCTTTTGCGGCTTAGCCATCAAACCTCTCATACCACCTAGCTGACGAATCTGCTCTCTAGAACCCCTAGCTCCTGAGTGCATCATCATATAGATAGAGTTGAAACCTTGACGATCTTCCTCCATCTCTGTCATTAGCTGGTTTGTTAACTTCGTATTCACACGAGTCCAAATATCAATTACCTGATTATATCTTTCGTTATCAGTAATCAGACCCATTAAATAGTTCTGCCAAACACCATCTACCTCTTCTTGTGCGCTTTGAACAAGACCTTCTTTCACTTCAGGAATATGAATATCATTCAGACCCATTGAAAGACCGCCTTTGTAAGCCGCTTGGAAACCAAGCTCTTTAATATCATCTAAGAACTTAGCAGACTTAGCGATACCACAAATACTCACAACATTCGAGATAATTTTCTGAAGTTTCTTCTTTGTCAATAGTTCATTAACAAATCCTACTTCTTCAGGAACAGTTTGGTTAAAGAGAACTCTACCAGCAACAGTCTCGACCATTTTCTCAACTAGCTGTTCGTCTTCTCTTACTTTAGTTTTTACATGAACATAAGCGTGTTTAGAAACAGCACCTTCGTTCATTGCTATTATTACTTCTTCAGCAGAGTAGAATCTCATGCCTTCACCTGGCACCTTTTCTTCTTCTGTTGATCTTCTTCCTTTTGTTACGTAGTAAAGACCTAATACCATGTCCTGAGATGGAACCGCAATTGGCGCACCATTCGCAGGGTTTAAGATATTGTGAGAAGAAAGCATTAACATACTTGCCTCTAAAACAGCGTCATGTCCAAGTGGAACGTGAACAGCCATTTGGTCACCATCAAAGTCAGCGTTAAATGCTGTACATGCTAGTGGGTGTAACTGAATTGCCTTACCCTCAATAAGTTTAGGCTGGAATGCTTGAATACCTAATCTGTGTAGTGTAGGAGCACGGTTCAATAGTACCGGATGTCCTTTCAATACGTTTTCTAAGATATCCCAAACCACAGGGTCTTTTCTGTCTACTATTTTCTTCGCAGACTTCACTGTCTTCACAATTCCTCTCTCAATTAGCTTTCTAATAATGAAAGGTTTGAAAAGCTCAGCAGCCATGTTTTTAGGTAAACCACATTCGTGCAGTTGCAATTCTGGTCCTACAACAATAACTGAACGTCCAGAATAGTCAACCCTTTTACCTAACAAGTTCTGACGGAAACGACCTTGCTTACCTTTAAGCATATCACTTAAAGATTTCAACGCTCTGTTACCATCTGATCTTACTGCATTTACTTTTCTCGAATTATCGAATAGTGAATCTACAGCCTCTTGAAGCATGCGTTTCTCATTTCTGAGAATTACTTCAGGAGCTTTAATATCTATTAATCTCTTCAGACGGTTATTTCTAATAATCACACGTCTGTAAAGATCATTTAAATCTGATGTTGCGAATCTACCACCGTCAAGAGGCACCAATGGTCTCAATTCTGGTGGAATTACAGGTACCATGCGGATAATCATCCACTCTGGTCTGTTTTCGATTCTAGTTCTTGCATCTCTAAATGCTTCTACAACTCTCAGTCTTTTGAGCGCTTCCGCCTTTCTTTGCTGAGAAGTATCTGTAGCCGCTTGGTGACGAAGTGCATAAGACATCTCATCAAGATTCAATCTTGACAATAACATCTCAAGGCCATCGGCTCCCATTTTTGCAATAAACTTTTCTGGATCGTCATCATCTAACATTTGATTCTCACGAGGAAGCTTATCTAGAATGTCTAGATACTCATCTTCCGTTAAGAAGTCCATGTAGGTGATACCTTCTTCCTCTTTAATACCAGCCTGGATTACTACATATCTTTCGTAGTAGATAATCTGATCAAGCTTTTTGGTAGGAAGGCCTAATAGGTACCCGATTTTATTTGGAAGGGATTTGAAATACCAGATATGAGCAACAGGAACCACCAATTCGATGTGACCCATTCTCTCTCTTCTAACCTTTTTTTCGGTTACTTCAACACCACATCTATCACAGATGATGCCTTTATATCTGATTCTCTTATACTTTCCACAGTGACATTCCCAGTCCTTTACAGGTCCGAATATTCTTTCACAGAATAAACCACCCATTTCAGGCTTATAGGTTCTATAGTTAATTGTTTCCGGCTGGGTAACCTCACCATGAGAAGACTCAAGGATCGATTCCGGAGAAGCCAAGCTAATAGTGACTTTGTTAAAGTCGTTATTAAGTTTTCTATTCTTTTTAAATGCCATAGCTTTTTTAAATTCTTAAAAGTGGTCGATGTAATTAGTCTAAAGTGATTTCTAGTGCTAAACCTCTTAGCTCGTGAACCAATACATTAAATGATTCAGGAATATTTGGTTTAGGGATTGAATCACCCTTCACAATCGCTTCACCAAGTGGTTGCTGCGTAATTAATGAGTAAGGTCCAATTGACCTTGCGTGCATCTTGTCATCAACAAGGTGACCTAGTTTTAGCATATATGCTATACCAACCGTTACCGGCTGATCGAATCGCTTGCCAGTCAATCCATCGTTCAAGTACTCACGACCTGCACTTGGAAGACCTGCTTCAGATAACTCAGCTTCTACTTCTTCCATGCTTGCACCATCGAAAATTGGAGTAGCATATTTTCTACCCAATTCTAGACCTGCCCATGCTAATACAGTTTCATAGATCTGACCGATATTCATCCTAGAAGGTCCCCCTAGTGGATTCAATACAATATCCATTGGAGTACCATTGTCTAAGAATGGCATATCTTCTTGTCTAACGATTCGGGCAACTACACCCTTATTACCATGACGACCAGCCATTTTATCACCCACTTTTAGCTTACGCTTTTTAGCGATGTATACTTTGGCTAATTGAACGATACCTGTAGGAAGCTCATCACCTACTTCGATTGTGAAACGCTTACGCTTAAATTCACCAGTGATCTCGTTTCTTTTCAGGTTATAGTTTTTAACTAATTTGATAATAGTAGCATTCACTCTCTTATCAACTGTCCAACCGTCAAGATTTAAGTCAGAGACCAAATTCACTTCCTCTTGAACAGAGTAGTTACTTTCATCTCTATATATGTTCTTCGCTGGGAATAAGTTTTCTGAAATATTAGTTCTGTTGAACTTCACCCCTTTCGAAATGATCTCATCACCAAACTTGTGGTTTATACCCTGACAGGTTTTACCATTTAATAACTGGTAAAGTTTGTCAACCATTTGGTTACGAACTACGATTAGGTCTTTACTGTATTGAGCTTTCAATACTTCAACTTCCTTCTTCGCTTTAGCTCTAAGATCTTTATCTTTTTTAGGTCTAGAGAACAATTTGGTATCAATAACAACACCGTTTAGTGAAGGAGACGCTTTTAATGAAGCATCTTTTACATCACCCGCTTTATCACCGAAGATTGCTCTTAATAGTTTTTCTTCTGGCGTTGGATCAGTTTCACCTTTTGGCGTGATTTTACCAATTAGTATATCTCCTTCTTTGATTTCAGCACCCACTCTAATGATACCGTGCTCATCCAAGTTTTTAACCGCTTCCTCACTTACGTTCGGAATCTCAGAAGTTAATTCTTCCTCCCCTCTTTTCGTATCTCTTACTTCAAGCTCGTATTCGTCTACGTGAATTGAAGTAAACACATCATCTCTCACAACTCTTTCGGAAATTACAATCGCATCCTCAAAGTTGTAACCTTGCCAAGGCATGTAAGCCACTCTAAGGTTTTTACCAAGTGCTAACTCACCATTTTGGGTAGAGTAACCTTCGCAAAGAACCTGACCTTTTGCAACTTTCTCTCCTTGAAGCACAATTGGCTTTAAGTTTATAGAAGTGTCTTGGTTAGTTCTTTGGAACTTGATTAGATCATATGTTTTATATTCAGTATCAAAGTTGATCAATTCGTCTTCTTTCGACTGATCGTACTTGATAATGATTCTATTTGCATCTACTGAATGAACAACTCCAGACTCTTCAGCAATAATTAAAGATCTAGAATCACGAGCAGCTCTTGCTTCTAAACCAGTACCAACAATTGGAGCTTCTGGTCTCAATAATGGAACCGCCTGACGCTGCATATTCGACCCCATTAGGGCACGGTTTGCATCATCATGCTCCAAGAATGGAATTAAAGAGGCCGCAACTGAAACAATTTGGTTAGGTGCAACATCCATGTAAGTCAGCTCTTTCGGCTCTACTACTGGAAAATCTCCCTCAAATCGTGCTTTTACTCTTTCATTCTCGAATTGACCATTATCTTCAAGTGGTGCATTCGCTTGTGCAATGTTGTGAGTATCTTCTTCTTCAGCTGTTAGATACTCAACGTCATCAGACATATTTACTTTACCCGAATTCACCTTTCTATAAGGCGTTTCGATAAAGCCCATGCTGTTTACCTTGGCATGCACACAGAGAGAAGAAATCAAACCAATGTTTGGTCCCTCTGGCGTTTCAATAGTACAAAGCCTACCGTAGTGAGTATAGTGAACGTCACGTACCTCAAATCCAGCTCTTTCTCTTGAAAGACCACCTGGCCCTAAAGCAGACATTCTTCTTTTGTGCGTAATCTCTGCCAACGGATTGGTTTGATCCATAAACTGAGATAGCTGGTTAGTTCCAAAGAATGAGTTGATTACTGAAGAAAGTGTCCTAGCGTTGATTAGATCAACAGGCTTGAAGTCTTCATTATCACGAACGTTCATTCTTTCTTTAATGGTTCTAGCCATACGAGCTAAACCAACACCGAACTGAGCATAAAGCTGCTCACCAACCGTTCTTACACGTCTGTTAGAAAGGTGATCAATATCATCCACAATTGCTTTTGAATTGATCAAACCGATCAAATATTTCACAATTGAAATGATATCCTCCGTAGTAAGTACAAGTTTCTCAGAATCTATCTCAAGGTTCAGTTTCTTGTTGATTCTGTATCTACCTACCTCACCGAGGTTATATCTTTTATCTGAGAAGAATAAAGACTGAATAATGTCTCTTGCAGTTTGCTCATCTGGTGCATCAGTATTTCTCAACTGACGATAGATTTGCTCTACTGCCTCTTTCTCAGAGTTTGAATTATCTTTTTGTAGTGTATTGTAGATAATGGTGTAATCTGCGATGTTAATATCCTCTCTGTGCAAGATGATAGAATCAACATCTGCTTCTAGGATTAGCTCAACATGCTCTTCTGTCAATTCAGAATCACGCTCTAGCAATACTTCATTTCTGTGAATTGAAACTACTTCACCAGTATCTTCATCCACGAAATCTTCAACCCAAGTTCTTAAAACTCTTGCCGCTAGCTTTCTACCAATGGCTTTTTTTAGCTGGGTCTTATTGGCCTTTACTTCTTCAGATAGACCGAATAGGTCTAAAATATCTTTGTCGGTTCCATAACCGATAGATCTTAGAAGAGTAGTAACCGGGAATTTCTTTTTACGATCGATGTAAGCATACATTACGCTGTTTACATCAGTAGCAAATTCAATCCATGATCCTTTGAAAGGAATAATCCTTGCAGAATAAAGTGGTGTTCCGTTGGTGTGCTTGCTTTGTGCAAAGAATACACCTGGAGATCTGTGTAATTGCGAAACAATTACTCTTTCTGCCCCATTTACCACGAATGACCCTTTTTCCGTCATGTAAGGGATATTCCCTAAGAATACCTCTTGCTCAATGGTTTCAAAATCTTCGTTATCCTCATCATTACAGGTAAGGCGAAGTTTTGCTTTAAGAGGAACTGAATAAGTCAACCCTCTGTCTACGCACTCTGCAACATCGTACTTCGGTGGATCAACAAGGTAATCAACGAATTCCAGTACGAAATTTTCTCTTGAATCAGAGATAGGAAAGTTCTCAGAAAAAACCTTAAACAACCCGTCTTGTGTTCTCTTGTCAGCAGGGGTTTCCAACTGGAAAAAATCCTCAAAGGATTTTACCTGAATATCAAGAAAATCTGGGTAGTCTAATACTGATTTAATCGAGGAGAAATTTATTCTTTCAGATTGATTTGCTAGAATAGCCAAGATCGTATCTTTTTGTGTTAAAACTGTATTTCAAGTGCGGCTGTCTTAAGCCGCAAAAAGGGGACGTTCCCCAAAAATTATAAAACAGGAAAAGACCCGTGATCACAAAGGATCAGGGTCTGTTCCAATAGCCATTTATAAATGGCTTGTCAATTACTTCAGCTCTACTTCAGCTCCAACTTCTTCAAGCTGTGCTTTTAAAGCTTCTGCTTCGTCTTTTGCTACACCTTCTTTTACAGCTTTAGGTGCGCTATCTACGATCTCTTTTGCTTCTTTAAGTCCAAGACCTGTTAATTCTTTAACAAGTTTTACAACTTTTAATTTAGAAGCGCCAGCTGCAGTGATAACTACATCAAATTCTGATTTTTCTTCGGCTCCGCCTTCGCCATCTGCACCACCAGCAGCTGGACCAGCTACTGCTACAGCTGCAGCTGCAGGCTCAATACCGTACTCATCTTTAAGGATGTCAGCAAGTTCGTTAACTTCTTTCACAGTTAAGTTTACCAACTGCTCTGCGAATTCTTTCAAGTCTGCCATTTTGATTATTTGTTATAAATGTTTTAAATCTTTGTTCTAATTAATTTTCACGTTCAGATAACGTTTTAAGAATACCTGATAATTTGTTACCTGAACCTTGAAGGCCAGAGATAACATTTTTAGCAGGAGATTGAAGTATAGTAATCACTTCACCGATAAGCTCAGCCTTAGACTTAAGCGTAGTCAGTACATCTAAATTCTCTTCTCCGATAAAAAGGTCTGTTTCTATTGAAGCACCTTTTAATAATGGAGAACCACCACCTGATTTTTTTCTAAATTCTTTGATTGTCTTTGCAGGAAGATTAGAATTCTCGCCAGAGAACATAACTCCTGAAAAGCCTCTCAAAACGCTTTCTTCAAAAGGAGCATAGTCAGTATCCATTCTTTCTAATGCCTTTTGAATCAACGTATTTTTGAAGACCTTATATTCAATACCTTTTTCAAAGCATAGTCTTCTTAATGAATTGGTTTGAGCAACTGTCATTCCAGATGCGTCTGTAATATAGAAGTTATCATTACTAGAGAACTTCTCAACCAATTGATCAATTACAATTGCTTTTTCTTCTCTTTTCATAATTACAGTTCGGAAATTGAGTTCTTATCCACTTTCACTCCTGGGCTCTGCGTTGCGGAAATGCTAATACTTTTAAAGTATGTTCCCTTTGCAGAAGCCGGCTTTAGTTTAGAGATCGTTTGAAGTACCTCATTAGCATTGTCTGCGATTTTCTCCGGAGAGAAAGAGGCCTTACCAATACTTGTATGAATGATACCAAACTTGTCTACTTTAAAGTCGATTTTACCACCCTTAACATCGGTAACTGCTTTTGCTACATCTAATGTAACTGTACCTGCTTTTGGGTTTGGCATTAAACCTCTTGGGCCTAACACTCTACCTAATCGACCTACTTTAGCCATTACTGTTGGCATAGTGATGATAACATCAATATCTGTCCAACCACCTTCAATTTTTTGAATGTAGTCATCTAGTCCAACATAGTCAGCACCTGCATCTTTTGCTTCCTGCTCTTTGTCAGGAGAGCAAAGTACAAGTACTTTCACCTCTTTACCAGTACCATGTGGAAGAGCTACTACGCCCCTCACCATCTGGTCTGCTTTTCGAGGATCCACGCCTAAACGAACATCAATGTCTACTGAAGCATCGAAACCTGAAGCACTAATTTGCTTTAGGATATCGGCAGCTTCCGACAAAGAATATTGCTTAGCAGGATCATATTTGCTAAAAGCTTCTTTTTGCTTTTTTGTCAATTTTGCCATTTGTACAAATCTTTAGTTATTCCAGGGTGCTTTTCCTGTAACCTTCAATCCCATACTTCTTGCTGTTCCGGCAACCATTTTCATAGCTGACTCAACAGTAAAAGCATTTAAATCCGGCATTTTTACCTCAGCTATCTCTTTTACCTGATCCCAAGTAACGCTTCCAACCTTAATACGGTTAGACTCTGCAGAACCTTTCTTTTGCTTAGAAGCTTCTAACAACATTACTGGTGCTGGAGGAGTTTTGATGATAAAGTCAAAAGACTTATCAGAATAAATGGTAATAACGACAGGCACAACCTGTCCCATTTTGTCCTGAGTACGTCCGTTGAATTGCTTACAAAACTCCATGATATTTAGACCCTTTGCACCAAGTGCAGGACCTACCGGAGGAGAAGGGTTAGCAGAACCACCCTTGACTTGCAACTTCAGATAACCAGAAATTTCCTTAGCCATCTTAATCTTCTTTTTCTACTTGCATGTAACTTAATTCAACAGGAGTATTTCGGCCAAAGATCTTAACCATAACATTAAGCTTTCTTCGTTCCTCAAACACTTCTTCAATGGTACCCGAAAAACCACTAAAAGGACCATCCATTACTTTTATGGTCTCTCCTACTATAAATGGTGAACCTAGTTGTTCGTCAAAGTCGTCAATCTCCTCAACCCTACCTAAGATACGGTCGATTTCAGCTTGACGTAATGGGACTGGCGGAGTGGAAGCCTTGCCAGCACCTTGACCTAAGAACCCTATGATCCCCGGGATATTTTTAATCATATGAACTACTTCACCGTTTGATAAATCGGCCTGTACCATTACATAACCAGGGAAAAGATTTCTGTCACGCGAACGCTTTTTACCGTTGCGCATTTCATATACCTTTTCTGATGGAATTAAAACTTGGGGAATTACCTCTTGAAATTGCTCTCTGTCAATTTCGTTATCGAGATACTCCTTAGCCTTCCTTTCCTGGCCAGAAACAGCCCTTACCATATACCAATTCAGTTCAGCCATCCTCTGATCAATTTCTTATAAAGTGTAAAACCAATCCATAATCTTATCAAACCCTAAGTCGATAAGACCAATTAACAAAGCGAATATTAAGGATGCTACAAGCACCAACACAGAACTGTTCTGCAGCTCTGAAAATTTTGGCCAGCTTACCTTATGCCTCATTTCATCATAAGAAGCAGTAATAAAAGTTGATATTTTACTCATTGGTTTTACTTCTTTTTATTGCACGGGTGGTAAGATTCGAACTCACGACCTTTGGTTTTGGAGACCACTGCTCTACCAACTGAGCTACACCCGTGTATATTTTTCAAATCAAATTCCCATTTGCTTTAAATTCCTTTTAAAAAAGGCGAACTACCTAATTCATAAGCTATTTAAGGCTCAGATGATAACTCTTTGTAAATCAACAGAATAAGGATTTTTAAATTCTAACTCTGAGTAATTAATTCTACAATCTCCCAATCAAAAGGGCTGCAAATGTAGGGATTCTTGATTTATGAAACAAACGCGTTCCCGTAAAACGAGAACGCGTTAGTATTAAAATCTATGTTCTGAGAATTAGTCTAGAATTTCAGTTACCTGACCGGCACCTACTGTTCTACCACCTTCTCTAATTGCGAAACGAAGACCTTTTTCAAGAGCAACCTTGTTAATCAAGTTTACTTCGATAGTCACGTTGTCACCTGGCATTACCATTTCGATATCTGCAGGAAGACTAATTTCTCCTGTTACGTCTGTTGTTCTTAAGTAGAACTGAGGACGATATTTCTTAAAGAATGGAGTGTGACGTCCACCTTCTTCTTTTGAAAGAACGTAAACTTCAGCTTTAAAGTGAGCGTGAGGATTCACAGAACCCGGCTTACAAATAATCATTCCTCTTTTGATATCAGCTTTCTCGATACCTCTAAGCAATAGACCAACGTTGTCACCAGCTTCACCTCTATCCAAGATCTTTCTGAACATCTCAACACCAGTGATAGTAGACTTCATGTCTTCTGCACCCATACCGATGATATCTACAGGATCTCCTGAATTGATTACACCTCTTTCGATTCTACCAGTAGCAACAGTACCACGACCAGTGATCGAGAATACATCCTCTACAGGCATTAAGAAATCTTTGTCTGTAAGTCTTTCTGGAAGTGGAATATACTCATCCACAGCATCCATCAATTCTTGAATTTTTTCTACCCACTTTGGCTCATTATTCAAACCACCTAGAGCAGAACCTTGGATAACCGGAAGGTCATCACCAGGGAACTCATAGAAAGAAAGCAATTCTCTTACTTCCATTTCAACAAGCTCTAAAAGCTCTTCATCATCAACTAAGTCTACCTTGTTCATGAAAACAACTAGAGCAGGAACACCTACCTGACGAGCAAGAAGGATATGCTCTCTTGTTTGAGGCATTGGTCCATCAGTAGCAGCAACTACAAGGATAGCACCGTCCATTTGAGCCGCACCAGTAACCATGTTCTTAACATAGTCAGCGTGACCTGGACAATCTACGTGAGCGTAGTGTCTATTCTCAGTTGCATATTCGATGTGTGAAGTATTAATAGTAATACCTCTTTCTTTTTCCTCTGGAGCGTTATCGATCGCAGAGAAGTCTTTTAGTTCAGCAAGACCTTTGTTTGCTAAAACTGTAGAGATTGCAGCAGTCAATGTGGTCTTACCGTGGTCAACGTGACCGATAGTACCAATATTAACGTGCGGCTTGGAACGGTCAAAGGTTTCTTTAGCCATGATTCTTGTTAGTTAATATTAATGTTACAATTATTTCTATACTCTAAAAGGCCGACACTCGACCTAGTAATATTGAGCCAATGACGAGATTTGAACTCGTGACCTCTTCCTTACCAAGGAAGTGCTCTACCCCTGAGCTACATCGGCTTTCGTTTTAAGTAAGAGTTCTAAGCTTTAAGTCGAACTTTAACTATAAACTTTGAACCTAATAACTCAAAGAATGAGCGGGTGACGAGGCTCGAACCCGCGACCTACAGCTTGGAAGGCTGTCGCTCTACCAACTGAGCTACACCCGCTTGTTCATCTAACAGTTGATGTTGAAGTCTCGTGTTTGTGATGAATGTACTCTATTGCATAGCGTTTGAGTACTTAGTGGGGGGAGCAGGATTCGAACCTGCGAAGTCATAAGACAACGGATTTACAGTCCGTCCCAGTTGGCCGCTTTGGTATCCCCCCTCTGGTTTATTACACTAATTAAAAGAACGTTCTTTTATTCCCCGCTAAAAACGGACTGCAAAATTAGACCCTTTTTTATTTTATTCAAATAAATGATAAAAAAAGCTAGAGTATTTTCTTGGCTACAAAAAAACGTCTGTTTGCACTCATCAAAGCCGTTTTTTCGGAAGAAAGCTTATCGTGATGATTTACTGAGAAGTCCTATACTTTTGACTTCCGCCTATTACAAATTGTTATCTATATTTGTGATGGTTCTTTAGACCTAATTATTAACTTCCGAGTCAAAGAACAAACCACTTTTGCCATGTATCAAGCAACTACTCTGGCTGGCCAAGAAATAGGCATAGAAATAAAGGATAACCAAATCACTTACGATGGTAAACCGTTAAGATGGTCACTAGAGAAAACTGGTAACAAAACATTCCTAATCAATAAGGACAACAAACCCTTTAGAGCTGAGATTTTATCTATTAATTATGAGACCAAAGAGGTTTCTTTAAAAATAGACAAGGCCATCTATAACATTGCCTTAAAGGACAAGATGGATTTACTCCTTAAGGAAATGGGAATCGACAATTTAAGTTCCTCAAAAGTAAATGATGTTAAGGCACCGATGCCCGGACTCATATTGGAGATTATAGCCAAGGTTGGGGATGTGGTAGAGAAAGGAGATAAACTACTGATTTTAGAAGCCATGAAAATGGAGAATGTCTTGAAGTCACCAGGCGAGGGAACCATAAGTTCGATTGAGGTGAGCCAAGGAGATGGCGTTGAAAAGAATCAAGTACTGATTAAGTTTTAAATAATAGAATGGGATATAAAAGAATACTATTAAAGCTGAGTGGCGAAGCACTCATGGGCGAACAGAATTATGGGATTGATTCTAACAGACTTGACCAGTATGCGCAAGAGATTAAAAAAGTACACGACTCTGGTATAGAAATATCCATTGTTATTGGTGGTGGTAACATATATAGAGGTGTACAAGCAGAAGCTAGTGGGATTGACCGTGTACAAGGAGATTATATGGGCATGCTGGCAACGGTAATTAATGCGATGGCCATTCAAAGTTCACTAGAAAAACATGGCATGTTTACCAGGCTCATGTCTGGAATTAAAATGGAAGCCGTTTGCGAGCCATTTATTAGAAGACGGGCAGTGCGGCACCTTGAAAAGGGTAGAATTGTAATCTTTGGTGCTGGAATTGGTAATCCTTATTTTACTACTGATTCAACTGCTAGTTTAAGAGCCATAGAAGTTGAAGCTGATGTGGTACTAAAAGGAACAAGAGTAGATGGCGTTTATTCGGCCGACCCTGAAAAAGATCCTAATGCTATAAAATTTGAAGAATTATCTTTTGATGAGGTAATACAGAAAGGTTATAATATTATGGATATGACAGCCTTCACGCTTTGTCAAGAAAACAATGTACCCATCATTGTTTTCGACATGAATAAACCTGGAAACTTAGATAAACTAGTAAGCGGAAAAGAAAAGGTAGGTACCTTAATTAGTTAAGTAATGGAAGAAATTGAGATCTATTTAGATACGGCCAAAGAAACAATGGAAAAGGCTGTAGCACATGCGAAAAACGAATTAGCTAAAATTCGAGCAGGTAAAGCCATGCCTAGTATGTTGGATAGCGTAATGGTAGATTATTATGGAAACCCAACTCCTATTAATCAAACCGCTACAGTGTCTACACCAGACGCAAGAACCATCTTTGTGAAGCCTTGGGAGAAATCAATAATCCCTGAAATAGAAAAAGGAATCATAAACAGTAATTTAGGATTTAACCCTCAGAATGATGGAGAGCAGATTATTATTAGTGTCCCTCAGTTAACTGAAGAAAGAAGAATTCAGCTAGTAAAGCAATCTAAAGGCGTTACCGAAGACGGTAAGATTAGTGTGCGCAATGCTAGAAAAGACGCTAATGACGAAATTAGGGCTCTACTTAAAGAAGGTGTATCCGAAGATGCTGTAAAAAATGCCGAAATCGATGTTCAAGCCATGACAAATAAATATGTTGCTCACATGGATGAACTATTGAAGGTAAAAGAAGCAGAAATTATGACGGTGTAACCTTCTACCCAAAAAAGACAACAAGGACTGTTCAGAAAAGAGCAGTGCTTTTTTTATGGACAACTGCGTGTTATACTCTTCTAGTAATTAAATGAGGGACATTAAGAAAAGTCACGATATGGATTAGGGTGAAAACTATTGAAAAATATATATTAGAAAGAAGAGCCTACTAAAAAAAAAAAAAACTAAATTGAACAAATTTCAAACCTAAAATATGAAAAAGCCACATTTTGTTTTTGGCCTGTGTCTTGTTTTCGGAATCGTTTCTTGTAACGATGATGACGGCATAGAAACCAACTCGACCATTGATGAAGAATTAACGCAAGCTATTCAAAGTGCATCTCCTTCAAGCAGCGTAGATTATTTCAAACTTCCGGACCCTAGCAACCTAGGCGATATTCCGCAAGACCCTCTAAATCCTCTTACGAATGAGAAAGTAGCGCTGGGTAAATTGTTGTTTCATGAGACAGAACTGGGAGGCAATCCTAATTTAGCTGCAGGACTTAAAACATTCGGCTGTGCAAGCTGCCACCATGCGGCTTCAGGTTTTCAAGCCGGCATCGCTCAAGGAATTGGCGAAGGCGGAAGTGGTTTTGGATTAACCGGAGAAGGTCGAACAGTTCATACAGATTATGATCCTGACAATTTAGATATTCAGCCAATTAGAACACCTACTGCCCTTAATGTGGCATTTCAAGATGTAATGCTTTGGAATGGGCAGTTCGGAGCTACTGGCACCAATGCTGGAACTGAGGCCAATTGGACTACAGGTACTCCAATTGAAACGAATAATGAAGGTTTTGAAGGAGTGGAAATTCAAGCGATAGCCGGCTTTAATGTTCATAGGTTACAAATTGATCAAGACTTTCTTGATGGGCTACCTACTTATAAGGACATGCTTGATGATGCTTTTCCTAATATGGACGAAGCACGTAAATACTCAAATATTGGTGTAGGCCTATCCGTAGCAGCATATGAAAGAACATTGTTGCCTACAGAAGCTCCATTTCAGAAATGGTTGAATGGCCAAACTGAGGAATTAAGCTTAGGAGCTAAAAGAGGTGCTTTGGTATTCTTTGGAAAAGGAGAATGTGCGAACTGCCATACCGGTCCTGCACTGAATGACATGGATTTTCATGCCATTGGAATGGAAGACCTTGATGCCTTGAATACTGACTTGAGCATTCCTGGGGCTTTGGGCGCATCTAGAGGTAGAGGTGGATTTACAAAGAATGCATCTGATGAATACAAGTTCAAAACACCTCAACTCTATAACCTGAAGGATCATAAATTCTTCGGACACGGAGCGACTTTCCAAAGTGTTGAGGATGTGATTAGATACAAGAATGATGCAGTTGTAGAAAAAGCTAGCCTTTCTGGCCACGGCAATATCTCACAACACTTTAGACCACTTAGTCTTACTGATGCAGAAATCACTGACTTGGTAGACTTTTTAGAAAACGGTCTTTATGACCCGAGTCTTGACAGATATGTTCCTTCTACTCTCCCATCTGGAAACTGTTTCCCTGTTAATGACACACAGTCAAAAGCAGATTTGGGATGTGATTAGAAAATAACAACTATTAAAAAGGGCCAATTGATTTAAAATCAATTGGCCCTTTTTTTATTTACCTGGCTTATAAGTTGTCTTGGCTCTAGCCTCAACATCTTCTTTATAAAAGGCTACTTCTTTAAAGTTCTTATCGGCATAACGCTGACCCTGATCTAGAAAATGAGGAGATTCTGGATCACCACTCTGACCACCAGCCAACATACTTTTGGCTTTCACTTTATCGCCAAACTCAACCATTGCTACAAAGCTATTACCTCTGTAACCATAAATTTTCTTTGTGCCATTAAAGCTTCTTGCACCAAATGCAGCCAACGCTCCCCATCTAGCTGTTGTCATTCCCACTGGAATACTAGGTACATTATCGTCATACTGCATATCCATATCGCCTGACAATCTCTGGAAGCGGTTATAGTCACCCCAAGGCACTTCCCAAGTACCAAAGTCCTCTGTGAGTTTTGATACCGCAGCTTCAAATACTTCCAGTCTTTCCTTGATCGGCAGATCAGTACCTAAATAGTGGAAACGATCTAGACCATTCATGCCTCTTGGCGCCTTGCCACTTACGTTATAAGCAGAACCATAAAAGTGAGCTAATGTCATGGCTACTGATTCTTTAGAGGTGGTGATATCCCAATTCTTTAACACATCATATGCTCCAGCATATTTTCTTTTCATTCTAGGGGTCTTGTCAAAAGCTTCTACTAAACCCGGAATAACCTTTTCAAATGCGGGTAAATAAGGGTCGTGGGCCAATTCAATCAAACCATCAATGGTAAGATTTTCAGCTTCCTCCAAAACTTGTACTGCATGTACTCCTCTAAAATTCTCTTGATCAGGAGCCATGTAAACAGGATAATCTTCTTGTTTTGGGCTAAACTCTGCAGCGGCAGTAAATGGTGTTGAATTACAATTTTGAATCCATCCATTTCCTGGGTTTACTATTGTAATAATATCTTCAAGCTCATGCATTCCTTGCCAGTCGGTTGCAGGATTAGACCCATCAACTGGTCTAGAATAATCAAACTGAGGGTCTCTTTTAGGAATAAAGTCGCCATGATAATAAGCTATAGTCCCATCGGCATCGGCATACACTGTATTGTTAGATGAGTTTCTTCTAATCTTCATCATCTCCCAAAACTCGTCATGATTCGTAGTCTTCGTTCTGGTGAATGATTGAATAAGTGCATCTACAGGCTCCCAATTTAAGGCGGTTGACACCCATTGGTCGTTAATCTTACCCGTAATTGGCCCATGATGTGTTCTATACATCGGAAAGGTTCTTTCCTTCATCTCATCACCATCCTTATACTTTAAAGTCACTTCAGATGTCCAAACATCTCTCCATTCTTCTCCATATTTATATTGAAGCTTTCCATCTCTTTCTTCAACGGTTTCCAAGAAATCGTCTTTGAAATCTACTCGGGTTGAGGTGTGCATCCATCCGTTGTGCTCATTAAACCCTTGGTAAATGAAGAACTGCCCCCAGGTAGTGGCACCATAAGCATTCAACCCCTCCTCGCTTACTACTTGAGACTCTCCTCTGAAGTAAAACGAAGTATGCGGATTAATTAAAAGCATGGCGTTTCCTGATTCCGTATGCTCACCAGAAATGGCAAAACCATTTGACCCCTTCGGCTCTTCCTCAAATTGATCTACCGGCAAGAAATCTTCCATAGCCATGGCTTGTTGATTCTCACCATAAAATGCTCTAATTCTTCGAGTAGAAACACTTTCAATATCACCACCAATTGAACCTTCAAAGAAGAACATTGGGAACCATGGTTCAAATCGCTCTATTGTCTTAGGCTGTACTTCGGGATGGGTGTGGAGATAGTAATTGATGCCATCAGCATATGCCTGGCATAGTTCTTTGAGCCAATCTGGGGCGGACTCGTAGTGCGCTTTTGCTTCATCTACTGTCATATAGAGCCTAGCGCGCAAGTCGCTGTAGAGTGCATCTTCTCCTTCAACCTCCGCTAGTCTACCAATAGCCCAGTAGTAATTTCTTTCAACTCTAGGGAAATCATCTTCGCACTGAGCGTATAGCATCCCAAAGACGGCATCCGCATCTGACTTACCATATATGTGTGGCACACCAAAATCGTCTCGGATAATCTCAACTCTAGAAGCTTGAGCCTCCCAATTTTCAACTTCAGTTTTTGGACTACTTTCGCAAGCAGCTAAGAATAATAAAAGGAATACGAATAATAGGTTCTTCATCAGCTTAAGTTTTGTGTAAAAAAGCACAAACTCAACTGAATGATCAAAACCCTTTTTTGTGAATGGAGATTAGTCTTTGGAAAGTAGCTCCAAGGTAATCGCTTTTAACTCGTCTAGCGACTTGATGGTACCCATATTGATTCTATACTTTCCATTAACCACTATGGTAGGTACACTAAGAATCTCTTTTTCTTCCCAAAGCGCTGCCATGGCTTCAGCTTTTTTCGAAATAGCGCTACTCGCCATCATTTTGTCAAACTTAGCACCATCAACATCATTTGCAAGAAAGATCTTTTTAATGTCTTCTTGGGTTTCGAAATCCATGCCTTGCACATGGTAAGCAGCAAAAAACTGACGCACCAATTCTTTCTCCATACCCATTTCTCTCATGCTTAAGAAGGCCTTGACAATCAGCTGCTGTATTTCAGGATTATTCTGTGGCATGTAGCTCACATGAGATTTCTCCAAATCGAGACCTTTTGGAAGTGCTGACTGCACCGAATCCATAAATGGCTCAAACTGAAAACAATGACTACAGAAGAGTGAAAAGAACTCTTTCACCTCAGGCTGAGCAGTTTTCGACTCGGCTACAACAGTGTATTGGTTTCCTTCCTCGAATTTGAATTGGGCTTGAGCAGTAACAGCTACAAGCAAGAATACGATTACGCCTAATCCTTTAAATCTCATGATTCTGCTAAAGTAATAGATGAAAAACTTAATTACTATCTTCAAAGATAGCAGATACTCCAATTCTCACACCAAAGTCCTTCGCTTTCCAATCTTGAAATGATTGAATAAACTCAACTCTAAAGATTCTAAAGATATTATCTATAATATAACCTACTTCCGAATAGTTCTCCGCAGTAGAAGTATTGAGATAATTGAAGAAAAGATTCTCCTTAATGCCTGAAATTCTAAGCATAGGCAATTGGGTGAATAAGAACTTTCTTAACCTCAAGTGACTCAAGAAAGAGACATAATCTTCTGTAGTGCTGTAACGGTAATAGTCTAGCATTCTAAAACCGCCCGTAACCTTCAATGGCACGAATAGTAGCCTATTGCCACTAAAATGTTTGAAATCTGGTAGCGAAGCAGCTGAGGCATTCAAAAATGTACCTGCCTCAAGATTAAAGTCGAAAGTAGCCCTAACTCCTAGATTGAATTTAGATTCAATACCGAACTCTAGGTGGTCATAATCTACTTCGCTATTCAATAAGCCATCAATACCCTTTCTATAAGTCAGGCTGAATTCGGGTGATGAATCTTGAAGCGGAATTAAGCGACCATTGTATCGTCTAAATTTCAAAAAGGGTCTAATAGCATAATAGGCATAAGCCTTTGAGGCCCTATTGAATTCCAATATATCTCCAGTAAGCTCGTTTACTCTTGGCCTGTTTAATCGATAGGGTCTAGATTCGGTATCCTTTACACTGTAATTGGTATTGTTGAATAATTCAGTTCTATTAGCCCATTCAAAGCCCAACTGTACCTGATGCTTGTATCTGAATCTCCGGGACCAGGATACTTTTGCGAATTCCTTTTCATAGAGCTTTAAGAAGTTTCTTCGGTTTACTAGCGTGACATAGCTATTGATCAAAGGACTGACAATATCTGGATTGAACTGACTCACGTACTTACCTCCCGAGAACCTAAATGTATTTCTCTGTTCAGTTTCTCCAATACCAAAAACACCCTCCACTTTTCCGTAAAGTGTATTACTGGCAAAACCATAGCGGAGAAATGGGTCTATTCTCAAACGGGTAGTCGTGTCGTTTCGCCAAGAAAATGTTCCAGTGGCTTCTATATTGAACCCCTCAACCGTATTAAAATTTGTACCTGAGATTAATCCATCGTAGCCAAAACGTAGGCGCTCACCTAACATATAGTAGCTACCCCCAATTAGGTCCAAAACTTTAAATTTCTCTCCGTTCCTTAAACGTGAAGAGTCTGCATCAGCTTTCTCTTTATCGGCTATATAAGTGCTGTCTTCTCTAACATAACTCTGCAGTTCTTTTTGCGTGAGCGGTACAGGTCTAATTTTAGACCAATAAACAGAATCCTTTCTCGCGGCGAGCGTATCTATTTTAAAGTAATAGTCGGAAACAACATCTTGTTCTGGCTCTTCTTCTAACTCTTGTTTCTCATACTCCTTCATCAGTTTCTTAAACTGCTTTCGAGAAACCTCCTTGTCTTCTTCAAAGACCTCTTTAACCCCTTCTTCTACTGTGCCTTTTTTAATGGCCTCAATTTCTTCGGGAGCTGGAGCAATCTTCTCGTCAACCAAGACTACTGAGGCATCTAGCTCATTGTTTTGGACTAGCTCATAATTGCTAACAGAAGCCAAATAAGTATAAGTACCTGCTAGACCGAAAACAGAGCCTGAAAATTCCATTTTCTGAGTAACTGGCATCCATATTTCATTTTCAATTGGTGCATATATGGAGTTGATATTGACACCAAAACCCATGATACTCGTGCTTAAGTCGAGAGAATGTATGTTCCAAAAATCTTCTCGTATATAGATTAAACCTTCAAAAACATCATCTCCCTTGGACCTAGGTGTTACCTTTATTTTATTGATTTCATTTCCACGTTCATTAAAGCTGCCCTGATACTCAAATCTGTAATAGGAAAATGCTCTTTCATTTAATGGTGAAATTCCATTTACTACGCGGGGGAAATAAAAGCTAGTATTTATATAAGCATTAGGATTGGCGTTATCTAAGTCTTGTCCTGATGCTCTTACCGAGATTACTTCCTCCTTGAAGGTATTTGGCCTTTCAAATGAAATTCTACTGACAGACTCAGATGTAAAGACCTGACTCGTATCTACACCCTCTTTCTCAAAAGTTCTTCTGAGAATCCACGGCACTTTATCAATCTTACCTGTTCCCTTCATGTAGACTTCTGCGGAATAGCTATCATTTTGAAGCAAATGGTATTTAGCCTTAGCTATAGCCTTTCGCATAATCGTATATGAAGGGTCTTCGGCTTTTCCATTCACGACAACAGTCGGTAATTCATAAACCTGGGGTTTAAGCTGAATATTCAGGTCCAAATAAGAATCACCTACATTCACCTTGCGTTGCACAGATTGGTATCCCATAAACTGAAATGAAATGGTATATGAGCCTGGGGCAAGAGGCATTTCAAACTTGCCTTCAAGATTTGTTGAAGTTCCTGTACCCTTTTCTTGAATGTAAATAGACGAGAAGGGTAAGGCTTTACCCTTCTCGTCTAATATTGATCCTTTGATTCCCTGACCATTTGCGGCAAACGCTGCAAAGAGAATCAAAAATGTGAATACAAATCGTGTCATGTTTGGTTTTTGAGGTTTTGACAGTTTATCAAGGATTAATCATCCTTAACAATAACTAGACGTTAATCTCTACGAAAAGGTCGCTTAACAGGTTAAATTTTGTGTTAAAGAATTCTAAATCAGATAAATGGAAAATTCTAATGATAGAATTTCTTCATTCTGATATAGGCCTCTACTGGCTGAGGAAGCAGGTATTGGACAGAATGCTCGTTTCTGATACTACTGCGAATAAAGGTAGCGCTTATATCAAGCATTGGTGAGTCTACATACTTGATGTTTTGATGGCTCACCTTAATCTTAGACTTATCCACCTGAGGTCGTGGGTACACGTATAGTCCGTATTGGTCCAAGATCACTTCGTGATTCTTCCACTTATGAAAGTGTAATAAATTATCCTCACCTATAATTAATTTAAACTCATGATCTGGATAACTATCCGTCATATAGGCGAGGGTATCTGCCGTATAACTTGGCCTAGGCATATTAAACTCCACATCTGAAGCTCTGAACTTAAAATTGTCTTGAATGGCTAATTCAACCATTTTTAAACGGTCGAATTCATGTAGAAGAGAGCTACTACTCTTAAAAGGATTCAAAGGACTGATTACGAACCACACTTGATCCAAATCGGTCTGGTCTGCCATAACATCGGCTATTACCAAGTGCCCAATATGAATAGGGTTAAATGATCCGAAAAAGAGTCCTACTTTCACCTTTACTGATTTAGAAAATCATTTACTAGCTCTTCAGCTTTTTGGCATGAATCTTCAATAGTTTCGTTGACCAAAGTTATGTCAAACTTGTTTTCAAAAGCCATTTCAAATTCAGCTCTGTATAACCTTTGAGAAAGACTTTCTTCTGATTCCGTTCCTCTACCCTTCAATCGTTTGGCTAATTCTTCCATGCTTGGCACTTTAACAAAAACCGCCAGTGCATGTTCTCCAAAATACTCTTTCAGTTTTTGGGCTCCTTTCACTTCCACGTCGAAAACTACGTGCCTGCCTTCATCCCAAATTCTTTGAACCTCTTCCTTTAAAGTACCATAGTAGTTTCCAGTGTAAACTTCTTCCCACTCGATAAAAGCATCTGCTTCTATTTTCTGACGGAATTCTTCTTGAGAAAGGAAATAATAGTCTTTGCCGTGAGCTTCTGTCCTACCTCTTTTATCTCTGGTAGAAGCACTAATGGAAAAACCTAATTTGGAGTTATTCGCTAAGAGATGCTTTACTATGGTTGTCTTACCCGAACCTGACGGAGCGGTAAAAATAAATGCCTTGCCTTGTGTCATGAACTAAAGGTTGACGCTCTTTCTTATAATCTGTGCCAAATCATTTGGGATCTCTGATTTGTGCTCGCACAATTTTGTTTTTATCTGTTCTCTCATTGACTTTTCGTTCTCATAAGTCAAATTAGACTTAACACAAGACTTAATCTTTTCTTCAAAGAGAGTCAGCGACTCATCATCTGCTTCATCGTCTAACACTAATTGCACTAGCTCCTTAAATCTAGTTTCGTCAATTAAGTTGCCTTTTTCGCAATAGCAATTCTTAAATGTGTCTTTAAACCAATCTGAAAATTCCGCCATCTTTCTACTGTTTATTAAAACCCATTTCTTTGGCGTATTTCGCCAGCTTCTCTTTTAACATGTTTCTTGCTCTATGCAATCTAGACCTTACGGTGCCTATTGGAATATCCAATATTTTAGACATCTCCTCATAAGTAAAGCCTTCCAAGTCACTCAATATAATTACAGTTCTAAAATCTACCGGAATTGCATTTAGCGCTCCAGATATCTCATCACCAATCATGTGTTGAACAGTTTCTACCCTTAGGTCAGTAGTGAAGTTCTCACCGGCATCATCGGAGTTATAAAACTGCTCTACTCCATTGTAATCAACCTTTGCTGGTTGCTTACTCTTCTTTCTGAACTCATTGATGAAGCTGTTTTTCAATATGCGGAACAACCATGCCTTGGCATTGGTTCCTCGCTGAAAAGAATTGATAAAGCGGAATGCCTTCATATAGGTATCCTGCACCAAATCCTTTGCGTCATCTGCGTCAAAAGTCAAGCGATATGCAAAAGAATACATGGAGTCGACATGAGGCGTAAACTCAGTATCAAAAATCTCTGACTTTTCAACTTCAGAGTAATTTTGACGCTTTACCTCTTGTTCGTCTTGTAATGTTTCTGTGGACATAAGTCAAAATTAACAGTTTAGTTTGGATAAGCATTCTTGAGTTGAAGAATTACCAAACCTAACTCGCACAGAACTGAATAAATGATGTTTAGTTAGACTTCAACCTCCTCGCTTCGCGCGTCCTACTAAATCAGGAGGACTAGATACTATTCAAAATTTCGATTAATAAATAAAAGCAAACTATTGCAGGCTGTGGCCTCCTCCTTTCTTAGGAGGAGGCTTGGAGGTGGTTGTTATGCTAATAAGATGAAAACAACTCATGGAGCTGAATTTCCTCATAGGCAAATGGCAAACCTCTGCATTTGAATCGATCAGGCTTAAAAAAATATAAGTTTACCTTTGCAGCCCATGCTAAGAGCTAAGCCACTAAACATTCTTTTTCTTACCTATCAAGGAGATGTTGCGGGTTCAACACATTCAATTGCCTACCTCTCTAAAGGTTTAGCCCATAAAGGACACAATATCTATGTAGGTATTCGTAGAGAGAGTTTGTTATGGTCTCTTTTAGACAATTCTAAAGTTAAGCGCGTTGCAATGACTTTTAGAGGAAAATTCGATTTTGAAAATTGGCGTCAAATAAGAGATGTCGTGCAAGAGTATAATATTCAAATAATCAATGCCCAGTCGAGTCATGACCGCTACACCAGTATTTTTTCTAGATGGAGATACGGACTTAATACAAAAATCATTCATACCAGAAGGCAAATGCCACTGAGCATAAAAAACCCTGTACAGAATTACTTATACAATCAGCGAACTGATGGTATCGTGGCTGTTAGCAAACAGGTTGCTAAAGGTTTGGTGAACATAGGGATTAAGCCAAGCCAGATTGAGGTCATCTACAATGGAACTCCCAGAGAGAAATATGAGCATATCAATGATAGCCTTACAGCACAGCTAAAATCAGATTTAAAAATTAATGAAGACGACTTTGTAATTGGTTGTGTATCTCGTCCTAAGAACCAAATACAAATCATTGAAGCCTTAACCCTTCTAAAACAGCCTGTAACAATGATTTTCTGTGGCCTTGAAGCAACAGAAGAAATGAATCAAATCATCAATAACTATAAGCTTGAGCATACTATTCATTTTATTGGGCAAGTGGAAGGTAAGGATGTCTTGAGCTATTATGGATTGTTCGATTTAAAGATTTTGGCTTCCACAATGGAAGGGCTATCTCAGTCCTTATTAGAAGCTATGGCCCTCGGTATTCCGGTAATAGGAACTGCCTTTGCTGGAAATTTAGACTTAATTGAAGATGGTGAAAACGGTCTTTTCTTTAAAGACGGAGACATTCAAACCTTGTCTGAACAAATAAAAAAACTGAGAAACTCGAAAGAGCTGAGAAGCAAGCTGAGCAAAGCAGGAAAAGAAACTGCGTTGGAGAAATTCTCTATTGAAAATACGATTCGCAATTACGAAGAATACTTCTACAAATTGATTGAAGATTAAGCCGATCTTCCTTTATCTTGCAGGGATAAATCGAGCAGATTTTTTCTGAATGGATTACCTCTCTACCCTTAACGAACCTCAATACGAAGGTGTTGTAAACACAGAAGGCCCCTCAATGATTATTGCGGGTGCTGGTTCTGGTAAAACGCGTGTTTTAACGTATCGCATTGCTTACCTAATCAAGGAAAAAGGAGTAGATCCATTCAACATATTATCCCTGACATTTACCAACAAAGCCGCCAAAGAAATGAGGCACAGAATCGAGCAAGTGGTTGGATTAAATGCTCGAAACCTTTGGATGGGCACTTTCCACTCCGTGTTTGCTCGTATTCTTAGATCTGAGGCCGACAGACTTGGCTACCCAAGTAACTTCACTATTTACGATGCTGACGATTCTAAATCGCTCATAAGAACGATTATAAAAGAATTCGGCTTAGACGATAAGGTTTACAAACCAAATGTGGTTCTAAATAGAATTTCAAGTGCTAAGAATCGCTTGGTATCTTGGGAGGAATATCTAGCCAACCCGCTTTATGAGGCTGATGATGCATCGGCTCAAAAGCCAGAAATGGGTAGAATTTATAAGGCCTATTGTCAAAGATGCTTCAAGGCAAATGCCATGGACTTTGACGACCTCTTATTCAATACAAATGTGCTTTTTAGAGATCATGTAGATGTATTGAATAAGTATCAACATAGATTCAAATATGTATTGGTAGATGAGTTTCAGGATACAAACGTGTCTCAATATCTCATTACCAAAAAGCTTTCTTCCGTTAGCCAAAATATTGCTGTGGTTGGAGACGATGCACAATCTATCTATGCCTTTAGGGGAGCCAACATTGAAAATATTCTGAATTTCGAAAAGGATTTCCCAGATCTTAAAGTCATTAAACTAGAGCAGAATTATCGTTCAACACAAAATATTGTTAAGGCCGCAAATTCAGTAATTGCTCGGAACAAAGGGCAACTCAAGAAAAGCGTCTGGACAGCTAATGACGAGGGTAATAGAATAGAATTAATTAAATCTATATCCGATAACGAAGAAGGTAGGTTTGTGTCTTCCGCCATCTTTGAACAGAAAACTCAAAAGAGTTATTCCAACAGAGATTTTGCTGTTCTTTATAGAACCAATAGTCAATCCAGGGCTATTGAAGAGGCACTAAGAAAAACAGGGATTCCATATAAAATTTATGGTGGTCTTTCTTTCTATCAGAGAAAGGAAATTAAAGACCTGATGGGTTATTTGCGTTTTGCCATTAATACCGCAGACGAGCAATCCTTCAGAAGAATTATCAATTTACCCAAAAGAGGAATAGGTACTACTTCCGTTGAAAAGATGGTAGTGGCCGCTTTTGAGCATGACATTCCGCTATGGGAAGTGTTAACCAATATTCAAGCCTTTTTACCTGGGCGGGCGGCCAATGCAATTGCTCAATTTGTTACGCTTATTAAGAGCTTCAAAATCTCAATTGAAACTAAGGATGCCTATGAAGCGGCTAGTCATATAGCGAAGAATTCAGGGTTACTGAAAGAGCTTTATGCTGATAAAACTGTCGAAGGGCTGAACCGGTATGAAAACGTTCAAGAACTCTTGAACGCCATAAAAGAGTTTGTGGATACCCCAGATGTTGAGGATAAAAGCCTTGGTGCCTTTTTGCAAGATATCGCCTTGTTAACAGACGCTGATAATGACAATCCTGAAGACACGGATTTTGTATCCCTCATGACAATCCACTCTTCAAAGGGACTAGAATTCAAGAACGTATTTGTAGTTGGTTTGGAAGAAGACCTCTTCCCTTCTCAAATGATGATGTCTTCTAGAGCAGATCTTGAAGAAGAAAGAAGACTATTCTACGTAGCGATAACAAGAGCACAGGATAATTTATACTTCTCTTATGCTCTTTCGCGTTATAGATTTGGACGCTTAATTAATTGCGAGCCCAGCAGATTTATTGAAGAAGTTGACCCGAGCTTTATTTTTGTCAACACTCGCTATGGCAGCAGAGAGCCAAAATTAGGGAGAAACGAAGGTCCTCCAGGTGTAAGTTCAAGCTTTGCAAGAAACTTGATGGCAAGCAAAAAGGTAGCTCCGAAAACACCTCCGAAATACCATAAACCAAGTGCCGACTTTAGACCTAGTGACACGAGCAACCTGCAAGAAGGCATGAAAGTGGAGCACCCAAAATTTGGCTTTGGCAAGGTATATAAAATGGATACTTCAGGAGCTAATAAAAAGGCTAAGGTTATTTTTGAAGACTTTGGCGAGAAGACACTTTTGCTATCATTCGCGAAGCTTAGAATTATTGAAAGCTAGTCTAAAAAACAAATGAGCTTTTCAATAAAGTCTCATTCATAAAAATAAATTCCGCAGCCAAACGCGTTTAATAGAAGCAGGCTGAAGAATTATTAGTAATTTGAAGCCAATTATTCAAATATGTTGGAATACAATACAGAAAGAAACGATGTGAGCCTGAAGGAATATGGCCGCAACATCCAAAAGCTGGTCAATCACATCAGAACAATTGAGGACAAGGAAAAAAGAAGTGAGTACGCTCAAACACTCACCGATTTGATGAAACAAATCAACCCTAACCTCAAAAACAATCAAGAGACTGATCAAAAAGTATGGGATGACCTTTATATCATCTCAAATTTTGACTTAGATATTGAAGCGCCTTTTCCTATGCCGGAAGAGGAGGCGATTGGTAAAAAACCTCAAAGAGTAGCTTATAAAAACTCAAGAATGAGATACAGACACTACGGAAGGAGTGTTGAGATTATGATTGAGCAGGCTATCAAAATGGAAGATCCCGAAACGAAAGAATCGGCTGTAATTCATATTGGTAGACTTATGAAAGGATTCTACAATACTTGGAACAAAGACAATATTGAGGATGAAATCATTCTAAAACAGATCAAAGAGCTCTCTAACAATCAGTTAGACATTGATATTGAAAAAGTGAAGGAATTCGGTCTATTCAATAACAACGTGAAAGAAAGACGCTACAACAATAGAGATAACAAGAGTAATCAGAATAGAAGAAGAGGTAATCACCACCACAAAAGACGTAAAAACTAAATGTCCTCATTCGTTATTGAAGGAGGCACCCGTTTATCTGGAGAGATTATTCCCCAGGGTGCCAAAAACGAAGCACTTCAAATCCTTTGTGCTGTTCTTTTAACATCCGAATCGGTTGTTATAAACAAAGTCCCGGATATCAGAGATGTCAACAAGCTCATTGAGCTATTGGCCGCTATGGGGGTTGAAGTGGAATACCTTGGGCATGAGTCGTATAGATTCTGTGCTAAGAATGTTGACATTGATTACTTAGAAACAGAAGAGTTTCGCGTTAAAGCATCTTCTTTAAGAGGGTCTATTATGATTCTAGGCCCCTTATTAGCCAGATTCGGAAAGGGAAAAATATCCAAACCAGGTGGCGATAAAATTGGAAGAAGAAGACTAGATACCCACTTTATTGGTTTCCAAAAGCTTGGAGCTCGCTTCTTATACGAAGCAAAAACTGGCATGTATCACATTGATGCATCAGACCTTAAAGGTTGTTACATGCTCCTAGATGAAGCATCTGTTACAGGTACAGCCAACATTTTAATGGCAGCTGTACTAGCGAAAGGTAAAACTACTATCTACAACGCAGCGTGCGAGCCTTATCTACAGCAACTTTCAAGAATGCTAAACGATATGGGGGCCAATATTTCCGGTATTGGTTCTAATCTGCTAGAGATTGAAGGTGTGGATAGCCTAAAAGGCACTGAGCACAGAATGCTTCCCGATATGATCGAGATTGGGTCATTTATTGGTATGGCAGCCATGACACAATCTGAGATTACGATTAAAGATTGTAGAATTGACCAACTAGGTCTAATCCCAGAAACATTCAGAAGACTGGGTATTCAAATGGAATTTAGAGGAGATGATATTTTTATCCCTGCTCAAGATAATTACGCCATTGAAACGTTCATTGATGGCTCAATCATGACTATTGCTGATGCTATTTGGCCAGGACTTACTCCCGACCTTCTAAGTATTGTGCTCGTAGTTGCTTGCCAAGCGCAAGGAACAGTTTTGGTCCATCAAAAGATGTTCGAGAGTCGCTTATTCTTTGTGGATAAACTCATAGATATGGGCGCACAAATTATTTTATGTGATCCACACCGTGCCACAGTTATCGGTCTTGATAGAAAGCAAAAGCTCAAAGGTATTCGCATGACATCTCCAGATATTAGAGCTGGTCAGGCCCTACTTATTGCAGCACTTTCTGCTGAAGGCACCAGTGTAATTGATAATGTTGAGCAGATTGATAGAGGTTACCAACACATTGACACACGTCTAAATGCTTTAGGTGCTAAAATTGAACGCCACGAGTAAAAGCAAACTAATTTTATACAATGGATAGCTATTTCGAGAAGTAACAACCGCTTTGTAATAATGAGCTGGGGAAAAATAAAAAAAGGAGCCTAGGCTCCTTTTTCAATATCTATTCTAATCGAATCTTAGTAGTTATTTAACATTACCGGCATAACGAGCATTAGAATATCTTCATTGTCGTCTTTTTCAGCAGGTACGATTAGACCCGCTCTGTTTGGTGCAGACATCTGTAACGTAATGCTCTTCGAGTGTATGTTACCCAACATTTCAACCAAGAACTTGGCGTTAAATCCAATCTCTAAATCTTCGCCTACATGCTCACAAGCCAAAGTCTCTTTCGCTTCGTTAGAAAAGTCAAGATCTTCGGCTGAAATCGTAAGCTCACTTCCTGTAATCTTTAATCTAATCTGATGTGTAGTCTTGTTAGCGTAGATAGATATACGCTTCAGAGAACCTAATAATTCGTTTCTGTCAATTGACATCTCAATTGGGTTCTCTGTAGGAATCACATTCTCATAATCAGGGAAACGCTCATCAATCAGCCTACAAATCATTTTAATGTTGTTGAAATGGAAATATGCATTTGAGGCATTGTATTCCACAACAACATTGGAGTTTTCAGAAGGCAAAGTAGACTTTAACAAGTTCAGTGCTTTTCTAGGGATAATGATGGACATTCCTGAATCAGTTGCCACATCTACCCTTCTATATCTTACCAATCTATGACCATCAGTAGCTACAAAAGTTGTGTTGGTGTCGTCAAGCTTCACAAACACACCTGTCATGGCTGGTCTCAGCTCGTCATTACTCGTTGCAAAAATTGTATTGTTTATGGCACCACTAAGTACTTCTGTAGACATGTCTACTGAATAGGCGTCTGTCACATCTGGTACCTTAGGAAAATCAGTTGCGTTTTCACCCGCTAACTTATATCGTCCATTGTCAGAATTAATCTCAACACTGTAAGTCTCATGATCAATACTGAAAGTAACAGGCTGCTCTGGCAAATTCTTTAATGTATCCATTAAGATTCTTGCCGGTACAGCAATGCTACCATCTTCCTTCGCCTCAACATCAATTTCAGTTATCATTGAGGTTTGCAAATCGGAAGCCGTAATGGTTAAAAGACCATCATTTATTTCGAAAAGGAAGTTTTCTAGAATAGGAACCACGGGGTTTGTGGTAATCACTCCATTAATATTCGAGAGTCTTTTGAGGAGCTCAGCTGAAGAAACAATAAACTTCATAGAAGGGGGATTTATCTGATTGATTTATAAACAGCTAAAATTAAAAATAAAATCAATATAGAGTATTTAAAACGCCCATTTTAGATGCTTAAATCTTCAATCTTATTGACATTACACCAGCTTTGTGGAATAAAGTTCAATTCCCGGTAACATTCATTACATAGAATGAGACTGAACCATTTAATTTAGCACTGAGTTAGAAATAGGAAATCAAAGAATATGAAAGAGATATCTGTAAAAGAATTAGTAGAACTAAAGGAATCATGCGCTGATTTTCAGTTAATTGACGTTCGCGAACCTTACGAAGCTGACATTGCCCAAATGGGTGGAGAACTGATACCAATGGGTACAGTTCCACAAAACGTAGAAAAGTTCTCTAAGGATAAAAAAGTTGTTGTTCACTGCCGTTCTGGTAAAAGAAGTGGCGATGTGGTTCAGTGGTTAGAAGCCAACCATGACTTTGATAATTTGTACAATCTCACTGGTGGAATCTTAGCTTGGTCTGAACAGGTTGATAATTCTCTAAATAAATATTAGTCAGTGCTAAGAAGCGTATTTACGCTTTCTCATAAAAGCTCTGATAAGCCCGAAAAGTAGCATCAGGAGGAGGGGCCCTATTAAGTTCAGTAATTGCCAATAGGTTTTCTCCTCTTGTACTTTTATCCGATTCAACGGCCTTAAGGTAATCTCTTTTGCTCTGGCTGTTATAAGGCCATTGGCATCCGTGAGATATGCCAAAGCATTAAACAAAAGATCTTTGTTAGCATACCTAATCTTCTCTCCCTGATCAGCAAAGGGATTTAATCCAAGCTCATAAGGACTGCCCGTCTGTAAATTCTTCTCATTTCTTGCGAAGTCTCCATCAGAGATGACCACAATTTTGGTTTCTTCACTTTCCTCTAAGAATCCCTCTTTTGAGTCTCCCTGCAACAAGCGATTTTTGAACAAGGAGGTAAATTTACCCTCAAGCAAATAAGCGAGCACTTCTTCTCCATGCTGGAATTGTGTTTCATCTGGCTGATTTGCATAATCCTCAAATGCTACACGCGCTGGCGCAGCTATAACCCTTGTATAAGGCGAAGTGTACATTAACGGAGTTTTCTTGACGCCATCAGCTTTAACCGTATCAATCGTACCGAACGTTCTGGCATAAACAGCGTCTAGATTCTTGGTTATCGGATGATCTGTAAATTGATTTATGGCAGCATAAAATGGCCAAGGTAGATTAATGACATTGTTCTCCTCATCAACTACGACAGGGTACCTACCAAAATTCTGAATGTCTTGTAACAAATTCTTTTCTAAGCGAATACCATAGCGAAAAAGAAGATCGTCTAGCTTGTGGTCAATTGGTAAGGCTAGCGTGCCTTGTCCTCCAGCCTGAGACATATTTTCCGTTAATGCATCAATCATGAACACGACTTTGCCTCCGTTCATGATATACTGATCTAGTCTAAATTTATCCTCTCTGGAAAAAGCCTCTGTTGGCTTCGCTATCAACAGCGCATCCATTTGGTCCAAGCGATTGTCCGATAATTCTAACTCAACCAAAGCGAAGTATTGAACCATCTCGGCCTTAAACCCTGCAATATCTAGAGAATCTAACTCCCCGTGCCCTTGCAACATCCCCACCTGCTTTCTACCTAATTTGGCTAAACGCTGGATACCCACCGCTAATGCAAATTCTAAATTCTCTACGGCCTCATTAATGACTTCATCAGGAGAAATGCCTGTCTTGCCTTCGAATATGGAAACTGCTGCAGCCTGCTCATTATACCTTAAAATCACATATGGGAAAATGAGCTTATTCACTTGACTTCCGTTTTCTGTGAAGAATGCCCTTACAGGAGAAAAGCCTTGGCGCATGAGGTAATCGTAATTCTCATTTCTCTCTTCGGTAGTAGCGGCTTCACTCGGGTCAGTCTCGAAAGAGGTAATGAGATTAGGCGACTGGGCATTGAAATCTTTGATTTTCTGATCTAGAACCTGGGTTAGTCTTTGATACTGAGCAGGCAAGTCCCCAGATAGTAGTATTTCTACACTCAGCGGCCGATCTAATTGAGCCAGCATATCTTCTGTAGCCGGTTTTAGTGTGAAACGCTTATCAGCAGTAAAATCTATTCGCTGATATACATTTGCAGAAAAAAGATTCAATGCAAACAGAAGAATAAAGAGTATTGATGCCTTAAGAATAATCTTCTTCTTCACAGGGATAAACGAGAAGAATCGAGCACCTAGTTTTAGTTGCGTTAAGATCAGCATGAAAACTGAAACGCTGATGAGGTAACTCAAATTTCGAGTATCAATCAATCCTCGACTCATTGCCTCATAATGGTAGCTCAAACTCAGCTCTTTAATGTATAAGGTCCAATTACCAGAGAATAAACCCGAAGCTGAAAAGAGCCCTGCAAACAGTAAGAAAGACAAAAATACCGCGAGAATGAATGAGATAATTTGATTCTCACTTAGAGAAGAAGCTAACAAACCTATTGAAACAAATACAGACGCGATTAACAAAAGTCCTATGTAAGAACCAGCTATACCCGGTACATCCAAGTTACCCACAGGGTTACCCAAATGAGAGATTGAGTATGCATAAATGAGTGTTGGAATAATTGCGATAAAGACAATTGTGAGTGCTGCCCAATATTTACCAAGAATAATCTGCCAGTCAGAAATAGGTTTGGTAAAGAGTAGTTCAAGTGTCCCCGACTTTTTCTCTTCGGCAAACATTCTCATGGTAATGGCCGGTATTAAGAACATTAACACGAAAGGACCGAGTCCAAATAAAGTCTCTAAGTCGGCATAGCCAAAATTGAGAACTGAGGTATCTGGGAATACCCAGGTGAGCAAACCGATTCCTGTTAAGAAAACCCCTATGACCACATAAGCAATCAAGGCATTCAAGAACTGTCGGATCTCTTTTTTATAAATCGCCCACATTGCCGTTTTGGGTTAGATTTCTAAATACCTCTTCCAAGTCCTGTTCCTTCTGTTGCAAACTGAGTATCACCCAATTTTTTTCCTTAGCGAGATCAAAAAGTGTAGATCGAATGTCTTCTTTATTCTTTTGTTGAATGCTGTAGATTTTTCCTTTTTGGCTTACAAGTCCACACTGCGCTAGCGCCTCTATTTCAACTTCAGACTTAAATTCAACTTCAACAATAGGCGTTGACTGTGTGAGTACATCTACCGTATCGTTAGCCACAATCTCCCCATTATTGATAATCACCACCCTATTACATAGTGCTTTAACTTCCTGCATAATATGGGTGGAAAGAATCACAGTCTTGTCTTTGCTAATCTGTTTGATCAAGTTCCTAATTTCAACAAGCTGATTGGGATCTAACCCTGTGGTAGGTTCGTCTAAAATCAGTACTGAAGGATCGTGCAAAAGTGCCTGAGCCAACCCAACTCTTTGTCGATATCCTTTACTCAATTGACCGATTCGCTTATGCTGCTCTTTGGTTAAGCCACAAAGCGAAATCAATTCTTCTACCCTAGATTTAAGAAAAACCTTTTTTAGTTTTTGAACCTCACCAGAAAACTGCAGAAACTCCTTTACATACATATCCAGATATAAAGGATTATGCTCAGGTAGATAACCAATTTTACCTCTAGTATCTTTTGGATTAAGCGTGGCGTCCAATCCTTCTATTTCAATGGATCCAGAAGAAGGTGGAATAAAGCCAGTAGCGATTTTCATGGTTGTGGATTTACCAGCACCATTAGGACCAAGAAAACCTAAAATATCCCCTTTATTTACTTCAAAAGAGATATCGTTAACTGCTTTTTGCTTGCCGTAAATCTTTGAAAGCTGACTTACCTTAATAGACATTGATCAATGAACGCGATTCGCTTAGATTCATTGCGAAAATAGTGTTTAGATATTAGAACTAGGAATCTACAAGACAGAAATAAGAGTAAAGAATAAGTCCGTTTTTCTTTAATGACCTGAGCATAAAAAAAGATAACCTAAAATAGGTTCTCTTTTTAAAAATTATTGTCTTTCTGATTCTAACTAGAATGATTGGTTAGACACGCTTTATTGATGCTTGCCAACTCAGTTTCATACTTTTGAATTTGATTATAGATGTCTTCAAATTTCGACATCTGTCCAGCTAAGTTGTTCAATTCTTTCTCAATTCCTGCTAAAGGAGCCCCTATTGAATTTGCTAATTTTGATAGCTTATCTAGCCCCGGTATGGAAGGCAAGCTGATATTAAGATAAAGGGCATTTAAAATAGGCTTAAGGAAAGCGTTCATAGCCTTATTCAGTAGGTCCTCCACGGATCCAATTACACTCAATCCCCCTTTTATAATTTGTTCAACCGAGAACGAAAAATAAACTGTGTGCCATCCACAAGGATATGGTACTCCCCATTTTTTACAAACCTTTGGGTATCCTCCATAAGGGATTCTTATAGTATGGCTTAAAGCATTTTTAACACTGTTTAACCCAGACATGATCGGGTTCAAAACATTCAAAACAGCATTTATACTATTATTAATTGAAGCCAAGCTGCTCACAGTATTCATGATTCCATCTAATTCCGACTTTGCTGAATTGATTCCACCCAGTATATCTATCTGAACCTTATCAAAAGATGTAACAACCGGGATTGCTATTTCACTTGCTGAATCAAGGTTGGATGTTAGTTCACTTTTAACGCTTCCACTCGGTAGAGCATTAATACAGTGAATTGCATCACCTAAAACAGAAATAAACTGGTTCTCCTTATTCATCTACTTTAGCAACTCAGCATCTAACTGAGCAACCTTAGTTTCAACCTGTTCAATTTTAGTTCTTGCTGGCCCAACAACACTTTCTACTTTATTAGAAGCGTCTAGTGCATCAGAAACAGGTGTCTGAAGAGCAACAACAGCATCTTTTAATTCGTTGGCCTCCGCACCTATTTCAGGAATGATAGATACCACCTCCAAAAGCTCTTTTGCTTCGCCCAAAGCCGAGTTAAGTTCTTTTAAGTTTGTGTTGATTTTTTTTGAAAGTAGTAAGTCTTGATCGATCGACTTTAAGTCCTGATCAACAGCTTTTACATTACCTTCAATTTGTGATGTGTGATTTTCTGCATCACTCACGTCATGCAAGAGTTGATTCGCTGAATCTATAATTTTTGTTTTGTGTTAATGTTTATTTAATGCCTATCAGGCCTTAAAAAATATCAAAAATGTTCGAAGATGTAGTGTGCTTCTTGTTTTTACTGCGATAATTTTCTTTGCTTATCTTCACAACTGATATACCATTATATAAAGACTGAAGATGAACTTTAATCCTTCTATTATGCGCAGCAAAACTAGAAACCTAGCAATCCTCCTTTGCATTTATGCATTTCTTGGTTGTGAAGGTCCTACAAAGCAAAATGAAAAAATAGAGGTGTCAGCAGATGGTTTTGCCGTTGATTTTATTGACAACTTTGATTCGTTTAATCCTGACAATTGGCAAGACCAAAGAATTTGGGTGAACAATGAGTTTCAATGTTACGTGCCAGACAATGAATATGACACTAGAGAGATAAGCGATGGCACCATAAAACTAAAGGTGGTAAATGTGGGTGAAGCCATACCCTGTGATAATCTAGATAAGTTTGGGAAACAACATCCGGAAACTGTTTATGCGGCCGGTCGTATTGCATCAAAAAACAGGAAGGAGTTCATTAAAGGTAGATGGACTGCTCGTCTAAGAGTTCAAGGTAGTGGACAGCAGAGCATGTTCCCTGCTTGGTGGTTATTGGGTGCTCAAAACAATGAAGCACCAGTTCAGGAAAAGGATGAGAATGTCTGCTGGCCATTAACGGGATCTGGCGAGATTGACATCTTTGAACACCATGGAGATTATGGAGCCGATAAATTCACAACAGGAGCAATTAAAAGTCTTGGAGAGTGTGATAAAGGGGATTGGTGGAGTCTGCGAAAAGACTTTCCTGCCACACTTGATGAATACCACTACTATGCTGTTGAATGGCAAGGCAGTGACTTAGTGTACAAGGTTGACGGTGAAGAAATCTATCGCAATGAAGGCGAGGGTGATAAGTACCCTGAGCCTATGTTCGCTATCCTCAACTTTGCCAAAATTACTGATTCAGAAATGCAAGGCGAATGGGTAATGGAAGTGGATTGGGTGAAGCACGAGTATAAGGTGGAAGAGGAATTAGGAGATGAGAATTAAGAGTTAGGAGTTAGGAGTTAGGAGAAATCCGTATTGACAGTATCAACTCATAACTTCATCCTGTATTTATTTCAGAATCTCATTCAAACTTAGAAAAAGTAAAAAAAGTACCGAGTATTTAGCCAAAAATCGAGAACTAAAATACTCAGTACTAATTCTTCAATACTATTTAGCGGGCTTCCCTTTAGGCATAAGCGGTCTTACCTCTAAGTCAACCACATGATAATTCTCGTGCGTTTCTAAAGTTTGACGAATTGAAGTGGCGATATCCTCAGGTCGCATCATGTTTTCATTCGCATTGGCAAACTCAATACTATCGAAGAAATTTGTATTGGTAGAACCTGGATATATGGTGGTCACCTTAATGCCGTGGTCTCTCAACTCTAAGAAAATCGAATGGCCAATGCCCGTAACCGCATGCTTAGTTCCTACATAACCGCTCATGGTCTTTACTCCATTGGTTCCCGCAATTGAAGAGATATTTATGATGTGCCCCTCTTCCAATTCTATCATGTCAGGAGTAGCTACTTTAATACAGTAGAATAAGCCATGTACGTTCACATCGAACATCTCTCTCCACTGCTCAACTGGCATTTCATGAATAAGCCCTTGGTGGCCGAAGCCTGCATTATTGATCAAAACAGAAGGTTTCCCTAATTTCTCTTTTGTTAGTTTATACGAACCTTGAACATTCTCCCAATTCGATACATCAGTACCAAAGAAATGGTAGTTCTCATGTTCTATTTCTGGATTGGTTCTGCCCCATCCGGCTACTACCATTCCTGAGTCTAAAAGTTGTTTAACGGTCTCAAAACCGATGCCTTTACTGACACCCGTTACTATTGCTAGTTTTCCTTTTATTTCCATGAATTATATAAGCTGAATGAGCTTGTTTTGGTTCGTAAAACACCAGAATATTATTGAGATGTAAGTGATCATTCTTCAGACCGCTCAAAGTGGTCTGAAGAATAATTGAATCGACTGTAAGTTTTCGGGTCAAATAGAGTACTAATGGCAATAAGACATCCCACCAATTTTGTAATTTCAGTCAATCAGCTATGAGCGAAACGAAAAAACCAATACTTGACAGTCAGGCCTATATAACGTTAGGCTATCTCACCGTAGTTATTACAGGAATGATGTTCGACTTCAATTATTACGATCGCTTTAGCATCAACATCTTTGAATATGCCGATGTACTAGATTTCTTATTGGCTCCTGTTAAGAATGTTCAGTTAATGCTCTTCGCTTTTGGCACATTTTTAATCGTCTTTCTGTTATATCAACTCGATAGATTATGGGAGCGAAAAAGTCCTAATACTTATAAAAAGTTCAACTTTGGAGCCTCTAAGAGGTTCTCAGATCGATACCGACCGGTTGGCTTTACCTTAAGTTTGTTCTTATACTTTTTAATTGCAGCGGATCACTACGGTGAACGGATGTATAACAGTTACCAAGAAGATGCTGATCAAATTGAAATCATCTTCGAATCGGATCAGCGACAGATTAGTGGAAAGCTCATTGGTAAGAATACTGACTATATCTTTTTAGAATCTGAAGACAAAGCGGTTAAAGCCATACCAGTATCCTCAGATGTCCAGGAGATAGTGATAAGTAGGCCTGAGAACCTGAAGACTGAAAATACCAATTCCGAAGACAGTAAATGATTATTGTTTTATCAAAAATCGCAAACACCTCTATTGTCGCTTAATCAACTCTTGAATGATAATCGTCATTCCTTTTTCTGCTTCAGCAGCAGCAGCCAAAATATTGGCAATATTAATTTCGTGTAGGTTATCTGGATCACCAATATCGGTAATGGCCGAAATAGCAAAACATGGTAAACCCATATGTCTGGCTACTCCAACTTCCGGAACAGTTGACATGCCTACTGCATCCGCTCCAATAATGCGTATATAGCGATACTCAGCTCTTGTTTCTAGATTTGGACCACTAACTGCCGCATAAACACCTTTATAGCAAGTAATGCCATTAGCTTTGGCAATTTCCATTCCCTCCTTTACCATTTTTCGCTCATATGGCTCACTCATATCAGGAAAGCGTGGACCAAAGTCGTCTAGATTTTGGCCAGTCAGCGGATGCTCTTTCATGAGATCTATGTGATCATCAATTATCATCAAATCTGAAACCTGATAATCTAAATTCACAGCACCCGCTGCATTACTTACAAATAGTTTCTTTATTCCCAGAAGCTTCATAACACGTACAGGAAAAGTGACTTCTTTCATATTATAGCCTTCATAGAAATGAAAGCGACCTTGCATGGCAATGACGTTCCTACCTGAAATCTTTCCAAAAATCAATTTACCCTTATGACTCTCGACAGTGGAAACAGGGAAATTTGGAATTTGATCGTAAGCGATTTCTTGTTGCACTTCAATGTCATCAACTAATGCTCCTAATCCTGTTCCAAGAATAATTCCGAATTCAGGATCGAAACCAGTTTTTGATTTAATAAAGTCAGCTGTTTGATGAATTTGTTCTGAGTAAGTCATGGAAGGAAAGATAAGACGCAAAGTTTAAAATTCCTTTGAACCTTTCGCTCTTTGATTTGATTTATAGGCTATAACATTAAACCATGCGAAGATTTCATGTTGAGACTTATCTTCGCAGCAAAATTGAGGAAGATGATTACGATTGTAGTTGGAACAAATAGACAGAATTCAAATAGCGCCAAGATCGCGAAATACTATAAAGGCATTTTAGACAGTCAGACAGATGGAGATACTCAGATTGTTGATTTAGCTGACTTACCGGGTGACTTTATAAGTAATTCATTGTATGAAAACAATGGTAAGAATCCTGTTGTAAATGCCATGCGGGATAAAGTGCAAGGATCAGAAAAGCTTGTTTTTATAGTTCCTGAATATAATGGATCCTTCCCGGGTGTTTTGAAAACCTTTATTGACTGTTTAAAATACCCAGAGGGTGTTCGTGATAAGAAAGCGGGAATGATCGGTGTTTCTTCAGGAGTACAAGGAGGCGTATTTGCCATGTCTCACTTATCTGATATTTTCAACTATCTGGGAATGCACGTTTTGGCCTTAAAACCTAAACTGGCAGGTATTGAAAAGAATTTTGATGGAGAAAAAATCACAAACGACTTATACAATCAGCTGTTAACGCAACATGCCGAAAAGCTGGTGAAATTCTAAAGCCGAAAGCACAAAAGGACAGTAAGGAACAAGTCACTTGCTTTGGTTAAAATGCTAATTAGAGCACTGGTTCATTTCTAATAATGACATTAACTAAAAAAAGCCGACCAGATGGTCAGCTTTTTTTAGTTACTAATATTTGTATAGTCTTAATTTTCTGCGATGTAAACTAATCTGGCTAGTCTTTCTAATTCTTTATCGTCTACGTATTTGCCAATCTCTTTTCTGAATTGAGCCATATTCGAATAAGGTCTATACTCATCAAATTCATGTGCCATTCTATCGCCCACACCTGGGAGAGCTTTCATTGTTTCTTCAGAAGCGGAATTCAATTCAACAGGAACAAAAACGTACTGCTCATATCTGGCAACTTCCTCTTCGTCTACATATTTACCAATCTCTGTTCTGAACTGCGCAATGCTACTGTAAGGCCTGTACTCCTCAAACTCGTGTGCCATTCTATCCCCTACTCCCGGAATCACTTTAAAGTCCTCTTCTGGAGTTGTGTTCAAGTTCATAGGAACGAAAATTTTTGAGAACATTTCTTCTGTAGCCATATCCACACCCAATAAATCACTGAAGGCGTTAAAGCTAAGGAATGGTCTATTTTCAAGAATACCAGATACAACATCCGCTGGAAGTCCAATAGCGGCTAGTTCATCTTCTGTTGCCAAATTAGCGTTCAAAACTGCTGATATTGTTGACTCAGAAGCACTTTCTACGACCTCTTCGTTGTTTTCTTCTTTGTCATTCTGAGCGCATGCGGTTGCAAAGACAAGCAACATTGCAAATAGTGCTGATTTAATTAACGTTTTCATTTTTTCTGATTTATAAGTAGTAAGTATATATAACCTATTAAGGAGAACAGTATCATGCTACCAGGAGCTAATGCTGGTAGAGCCCCTGACAAACTCTCTACCAAAACTGACCAAGTATCAGCAGTTGGTTTCATTTCTGATTCAAATTCGTAATTCGCCTTTAAATGCAGGAATGTGCCCACAAGCCCACTTAAAGCGGTTGCCACTAATACTAACTTGAAAGCTAACTGAAGCCCATTGGAATTCTTAAACAATAATGCTGCAAAGAGTAAAATCGAAGTGAGAATACAGATGATCGGGAGCAGTTGAAGTGTATCTTCATAATGATCTAGAAGATAAAGTTCCAATCCAGTACCAATGCCCATAAACAATAATGCAACAACAATCAGCTTTCTAATTGCTATTGTATTTAAGGAAATGGATGCCTCATTTGTCATAGTGGTGCAAAGATAGTAAGCAGTTTGAAGTCTACTATATTTATTTAGACTTTTTCTAAATAGTGCGACTAGTAACACCTCTAAAAGGCCTGAAATCACTCCCTTCTGCTAAGAAAAAAAGACGACCCATGGCAGTAGGTCGTCTTTAATCACGTGTCTCAACTTTTAACCATTAGGTCAAAATTGACTTTAATCTACATTGTCATGCAGAAACTTATTATCCCCCATAATCTCATCATCATCGTTGAGATTAAAGCGCGAGATATTTCTTTCTGAAGAAGGCTGGTTTTCTCCCAATCTTACTTGCTTTCGCTGATAAGCGGGTATCTCCAACTTCTCCTTAAATTCATCTTGATTAATATGTGAACCTGAAGTTCCTCTTAAACGCTCCTCGCGAATACGAGCTTGCTCTTGCAGCTTAATACGCTTCATTTCAATCTGATTCTTGTTTCGCTGTTCATGAAAATCATTATCTAAAGATTCATTTCGAGCTTCAATATCAGATTCCTGAGGTGTATTTGGTGCAAGTTCTTCCACATCATACTTCTTAGCCAATTCAGATAAGAAGCTATAGCCTGGTCCTGGAGCTTCTTCTTCCTCCTCTTCTTCTTTCTTAGGTTCTGGAGATGCTTCAGGTTGAGACTCCGATCGATTAGCAATAGCCGATCCATCAAAAAGGGTAGTCTGAGGGTGTTTAGGTGAAAGAGAGTCTTCGTCTCTAGGAGTGTTAATCTCTTGACTAGTCTCGAGATCGATGATTACCTTCTTTTTTAATAGAACAGACGAATTGTCTAATTCTGGAGCCTCAAATCCTGTAGCAATAACAGTGACGCTGATACTTTCTCCGAACTCTTGATCAATTCCATGACCAAAAATGACCTCGGCATCTTCGCCAGCTTTTTCTTGAATATATTCTGTAATTTCTGTCAGCTCGTCCATCTGAAGCTCTGCTTCTTCGCCAGACATAATTGACAATAGTATCTTTTGTGCACCTTGTATTTCTCTGCTATTCAACAACGGAGAAGAGATGGCCATTTCAGCAGCTCTTAGTGCTCTACCTTCGCCTTCTGCACTTGCTGAGCCCATTACTGCAGCACCAGCAGCTTTCATGACTGTTTGAACATCCATGAAATCGACATTGACATAACCTGGAACCGTGATAATCTCTGCTATACCTTTAGCAGCTGTAGTCAGCACATTATCTGCCTCGGCAAATGCACTGCTTATTTTAAGGTTACCGTGAATCTCTCTGAGTTTATCATTAAGAATCACCAATACAGTATCACAATTCTCTTTTAGCTCGGCAATACCTCTATTGGCGGCCGATGTCTTTTTCTTTCCTTCAAAACTGAAAGGAGCCGTAACGATTCCGACCGTTAGCAGGTCCATATCCTTGGCAATTTTAGCAATTACTGGCGCTGCACCTGTTCCGGTACCACCCCCCATGCCTGCTGTAATAAATACCATCTTGGTATCATCACCGAGCATTTCTCTAATCTGCTCTTTACTTTCTAATGCTGCATTTCTACCAGTTTCAGGATTTGCTCCTGCCCCTAGTCCTTCTGTAAGGCCAATGCCTATTTGCAACCTATTTGGAATTGGGCTGCTATTGAGTGCTTGTGCATCTGTGTTGCACACTACAAATTCCACATCTCTAATACCTTGATTAAACATGTGGTTAACTGCGTTACTTCCGCCACCGCCAACACCAATCACTTTAATGATTGATTTGTGGTGCTTTGGAAGATCAAACATGTAAGATTCTGCCATGATGTTTAAGTTTTGCAGGATGCATGATGCCTGAAGCATGATGCTACTGCGTATTTATCTTAAGTTCTTTTTAAATGCCAAGATCATATTCATGATTTTAAAGCATTTGCTGTATAGTTTTTCAAAATGTTCTTCACTGAGGTAGTTTCTTCTTTTTGCTTTATGCAAGCAGGTAACTACCTCTGCTATTGACCTCACTGAGTACCCTAAAAATCTGTTATACTCAGCATCGGACTGATCGATCGAACCTTCCGAAATATTCAGTGCAATTGAATAAACCGCTCTGATCATTTGTGAAGAAAGATTAAACCTCTCTTTGTCAGGAAAGCTTGAAATAAGAAGGTTTACATCTTCTCCCAAATCCATGCTTTCATTCCATATTCTCAAATTTTCGAATTTAAAACTCATTCCATCCTGGTTTTAATTCTCAATAATTGTGTGTGTTTCATCAAACCAATGCATCAAGCATCAGGCAACAAGCTTCTAGCTAATAATCGTTCTTATCATTAAAATCGTCCATTAGGATCCCTTTAGTTTTGTCTAATAACTTGCTAAAGAACTCTCCTCCTTTTTTATTCACTTTTGGGTCTTTCTTTTGGCCAGTAGATTGACCGTTTTCCATATATCTGTTCTCTCTTTCATCGAGAGCTTTGAAACCTGCCAGCACTAAACCAACTGTAGTGGCATACATTGGACTCTTAATCGCTTCTACTTTTGATTTGCCTAAATGCTCGTTCGGGAAACCGATTCTTGCATCCATGCCTGTCATGTATTCAAATAATTGCTGCACATAGGCAAGCTGAGAACCACCACCAGTAATGACTACACCACCAGCGAGTTTATTACCAAGACCTGAAGTAATAATCTCTGCATGAACCAATTCAATAATCTCTTCCATTCGCGCCTCAATGATATGAGCCAAATTTCTAATTGAGATTTCCTTTGGTGGTCTGTTTCTCAAACCAGGAATTGAAACGATCTCATTTGGGTTAGCTTCTTCTGCGATAGCTTTTCCAAACTTAGTCTTAAGCAACTCTGCTTGGTTTTGCATCACTTTCAAACCTTCCTTAATATCAGTTGTGATAATGTTGCCACCGAAAGGAATTACAGCCGTGTGACGAATGATGCTATCATGGAAAATAGCGACATCGGTGGTGCCACCGCCAATGTCTACTAAGCAGACGCCTGCTTCTTTTTCTTCGTCAGACAGAACAGACATGCTAGAAGCTAATGGTTCAAGGATTAAATCATCGATTTGTAATCCTCCACGCTTCACGCATTTGTTAATGTTTCTAATAGCATTTGTCTGAGCCGTAATTACATGGAAATCAGCTTCTAGCTTAACTCCAGACATTCCAACCGGATCTTTAATTCCATCTTCATAATCCACAATGTAATCTTGTGGCATTACGTGAATAATCTCGCAACCGGGAGGCATCACAATTTTGTGAATATCTCCCGTTAGGCGATTAATATCTTCTACAGTAATTTCATCATCAACTCTATCTCTAGTAATGCTACCATGGTGAATAGATGATTTAATGTGCTGACCTGCAATACCTACATTCACCACATTAATTTCTATACCTGATTGTTCACTGGCTTCTGCAATGGCTTTTTCAATAGCCATTACGGTCTTGTCAATGTTGGTGACAATCCCTCTTATTACTCCATCGGAAACGGCCTTGCCCATTCCTAGTACTTCGAGCTTGCCGTACTCGTTTTTAGTCCCGACAATAGCACAAATCTTGGTTGTACCTATGTCTAGTCCTACTACAATTTTATCTTCTTGCATGGCGTCTGTTATTCACAAATGATTTGGTCTTTAAATGCTACGTTTACCCTGTCATAGGCATTCCAACCTTTGGTTGGCATAATCTGCTTGAAGAAAATCCTCAGCTTACTAAACTTCTTCTCTATGTCTGTTGGCAAACCGAATTCTAAGCGTTGATCTCCAACCTGCGGATACATTACCACATGCTGATTTCGCTCCAAGACGATTTCTCCAATCTGCATAGTCCAGAATGATTCTTTGTTTATGAATTGCACTAAGTCATAAATACCCTTGGCATATTCATCTTCCATTACGTTTTCTAATTCAAGCAAATGCTTGGTGCCATTTCCTGTAATTACTGGCACTCTAGCTGTATACTTTGGCGATACTGGCAACAAGTTTCCATTCTCACCGATATAGGCATTCTTACCATTTCCTATAATTCTAGCAATAGGCTTATTCTGCGTAGCCTTAATAATAAGGTGGTCTTTTAGGTCTTTAAATACCTCAGCATCTTTTACAAAACTGTGACTCTCAATTCTACCCTCTACCTCTTTAAGACTTACTCTACCAAATCGATCCCCTAAAATGGAATCCCCTTCGTTTTCCATAACCAGTGCCAGAACATCTGACTCATCTATGAAAAAGTTCTCATAAGCATTTTCTATTTCAACATCAATCTCCTCTACTCTGTAGCCGATTGATCTTTTGTCGATTGTGCTTGCCATTAAAAACAGCAAAACGCATCCTCCAATGATGCCTAGAATTCTGAAAAAAGTCTCTTTCTTTTTCATAACATCGCTTCTTTTATAGGACTGACTAACTTATCAATATCACCTGCTCCAATTGTGAGCAGTACTTCAGGTTTTACCTGCTTTATTTTATTTATGAGTTCTTCTTTAGAGGAGATGAACTTATTCTCGATTGAGATTTGATTCAAAATCATTTGAGACGAAACACCTTCAATTGGCAATTCTCTTGCTGGATAAATATCTAGCAGAATCACCTCGTCTGCAAGCGATAAACTGGATGAAAATCCTTCGGCAAAATCTCTAGTTCTTGTATAAAGGTGCGGTTGAAAAATGGCCGTTATCTTTTTACCCGGAAATAGATCTCTAACAGATTTAAGGAAAGCCTCTATCTCTACTGGATGATGGGCATAGTCATCAATAAACTTGAGCTCCGGTGAGTTTATGATCCATTCGAATCTTCTCTTCACCCCTTTATAGCTGGCAACCCCTTTTTGAATTGAATCATTTGAAGCACCAAGCATGAGTGCAACCGTAATAGCAGCCAACATATTCTCAACGTTGTGATAACCCGGCACAAACAACTTCAACCCTTCAATTTTATTAGATTGAGAAACATAATCGAAGATGAACGCGCCATCTTCGATTTTTAGATTCTCAATAGACACACCTTGAGCGATTAAACCGTAGGTGATTTTTGTCAAGTCATTCTTTCTAATCAGATCTTCTGCTAATTCTTCTTTAATAATTAGCTGACCATTGGTTTTCACCTGATCAATAAAGTCTCTGAATGTATTTTTCAGTGCTTCCTTATCACCATAAATATCTAAGTGATCAGGATCAGCTGCAGTGACTATGGCGTAGTCAGGGAAGAGTGTCATAAACGAGCGATCAAACTCATCTGCTTCGATAACAGCAATGCTATTTTCGCTATCGTTCATGATCATATTCGTTTCGTAATTGGTAGCAATACCACCTAAAAATCCGGTGCAATCAATACCCGCAGATTTCAAAAGGTGTACCACCATAGAGGAAGTAGTCGTTTTACCGTGTGTGCCTGCAACGGCCACGGTTGTCATGCTTTCAGCGATTACGCCTAAAACCTGAGACCTTTTCATTACCTCGTAGCCCTGATCTTTCAACCAGTTCAATTCTTTATGCTCTTTAGGAATGGCTGGTGTAAACACAACCAACACACCTTGGGTAGACTCTTTTAGCTCGCTAGAAATGAGATCCAAATTGTCTTCAAAGTGAACTTGGATTCCCTCGCCTTGTAGTTTTTTGGTAAGAACAGTCTCTGTTTTATCATAACCAGAAACAGCTTTCCCGTTATGCTTGAACCAACGGGCTAAAGCACTCATACCGATACCACCGATACCTACAAAATAGACGCTATGGATATCCTCTAATTTCAAGCGATTAGTTTTACTATTTCTTCTACAATTTCTTCGGCTGCATTTGGCTTAGCCAATGCCTTAATATTTTCACTCAAAACCTGCTTCTGGTCTTGGTTATTGATGAGGTCGATTGCTCTTTGAATGAGTATTTCTCTGGCATCAACATCTTTTACTAATTCTGCTGCATTGTTATCTACTAGGGCCTTCGCATTCTTAGTCTGATGGTCTTCCGCTACATTAGGCGAAGGCACAAAAATTGTCGGTTTTTGAGCAATACTGAGTTCTGAGACAGAAAGTGCTCCCGCTCTGCTGATCACTACATCGGCTGCAGCATAGGCCAAATCCATCTCTCTAACAAACTCCATGAGGTGTATACCTTCTGTTTTACTTTTGTCAGATAGCTTAGCCTTCATCTCTTCATGGTAGAATCGGCCACATTGCCAGATAACCTGAATGTTTGCATCTACCAATTGTTCCACTCCTGCAATGAGGCTATCATTTAAAGTTCTTGCCCCAAGACTGCCCCCTATCACTAATAAGGTTGATTTGGTTGAATCTAATTTGAAGTGTTTCACTCCAATGTCTTTCTTGCCTTTAAGATCAACAATGTCTTTGCGTACAGGATTACCTGTCATCACTACTTTGTCTGCAGGAAAAAACTGATCCATATTTGGATAGGCGACACAAATCTTTGCGGCCTTCTTGGCTAATATTTTATTGGTTAAACCAGCATAAGAGTTTTGCTCCTGAAGCACTGCTGGAACACTCTTTCTTGTCGCGGATTTCAATAGTGGTCCAGAAGCGTAGCCTCCAACACCCACCACCGCATCTGGCTTGAATTGCTTTACAATCTGACGGCTTTTTCTTAAGGAAGAAATGACCTTAAATGGAAAGGAAAGATTATCCAAAGTCAACCTTCTTTGCAGCCCGCTGATCCAAAGTCCTTCAATTTTGTACCCAGCTTCTGGAACCTTTTGCATTTCCATTTTACCCTGAGCACCAACGAAAAGCACTTCAGCATCTTTGAAGCGTTCGGTGAATGAGTTGGCAATAGCTATGGCAGGATAAACATGTCCTCCGGTGCCTCCACCACTTATTATGAGTCGATATGGTCTCTTGACTGAACTCATGCGACCACTCTAGTTGAATTTTTAAGTTCTCCATTCAAGGCAGATGACTGCTCTTGCTCTCCTCGGCTTACGCTTAGAATGATTCCTAAAGAAAGCCCTGTAAAGATGAGTGAAGTACCTCCCATACTTAAAAGCGGTAAGGTTTGTCCTGTAACTGGGCCAAGTCCAACTACTACTCCAATATTTACAAGTGCTTGAATAACTATTAGAAAGGTTAGTCCTGCGGACAGAAGTCCCCCAAAGGCACGATCGCTATTGGCAACCACTCTCATTCCTCTGTAGAGTAAAACCAAATACAAGAAGAGCACGAATACTCCTCCTACAATTCCATATTCTTCGATAATGATGGCGAAGACAAAATCTGAATAAGCCTCAGGAAGAAAATTTCTTTGCACACTATTTCCAGGGCCTTTACCCATTATTCCCCCAGTGGCAATTGCGATATAAGATTGCTCTACTTGATAAGGAACTTCAGTGCCTTCAATAAATCTTGTAATACGACCTTCTGCTGTTCCTCCTCTTTGACCTAGCTTCATGGCTAACAGGCCAGCGAAAGCTCCGACTACAACTAACATGGCTAAATACTTAACCGGTACCCGACCAATAAAGAGTAAAAGCATACATGCTGAGAATAGCATCACGGCAGTGGAAATATTAGTCATGGCAATCAATGCGCATATACCGCCACACCATGCCAACAGCGGAATTAATGATTCCTTTATATCTGTAATATTCTGTTGGCGCTTTGACAGCATAGTGGCTAAGGCAGCGACTAAAGCCAATTTAGCCAAATCGGAAGGCTGAAATTGTAGGCCGATAAAAGGCAATTCAATCCATCTTCTCGCTCCGTTTACTTCTGCACCATATAACCAAGCATAAAGCAAAAGTGGAACCGCAGCTACTAAAGCATAGCGTGTTAACTTGGAGTAGTATCTGTAGTCAATCTTGTGAGCCCCCCACATTACACCAAGTGCTAAAAACACCATTAAAGAGTGTTTAAAGAGATATCTTTCAGTGTTGCCTCCAGCAACACGATAGGCCAGGGAGCCTGTAGCGCTATAAACCACAAGAATTCCCATAACGGAAAGGCAGATAACTACCAGCCAAATAACTGGGTCGCCTTGAATATTTTTGTCGGTCCAACTTTTGATCTTCTCCATCATAAGGCTAGCACTGCTTCTTTAAATTGGTTACCGCGATCTTCATAATTCTTGAACAAGTCGAAACTTGAACAAGCTGGCGCCAAGAGTACTGTGTCTCCTGCTACTGATAATTCTTTCGCCCATCTCACCGCTTGCAGTAGATCTGTAGTGGTTTTAACAACGGGCACTATGCTTTCGAATGATGTAATTAGCTTCGCGTTGTCTTTTCCTAGGCAAATCAAGGCTTTCACCTTTTGCTCTACCAAAGAAGTAACCAAGCTGTAATCATTTCCTTTATCTATTCCCCCAGCTATCCATACCAATGGAGTATCGAAAGTGGCAAGAGCGTATTTTACTGAATCTAAATTGGTTGCCTTAGAATCATTGATGTACTGTACATCTTCTAACTTTCTAACCGGCTCAAGTCTGTGCTCAGTATTCTTGAAAGTCTTTAGGCCATGCAAAAGCTGTTCTTGAGAAACACCTGCTAACAAGGTAATATTACCTGCAGCCATGGCATTTTGCATATTATGTAGTCCCTGGATTGAGATATCTGCTCTGGGGGCAGATACCTCAATAAATCCTGGGACATAAAACAACCTATCATTTTGTAAATGTGTTATCTCAGCAGCGTCTCCGCTGAGCGAAAAGGGATGTACATTCAGCCCACTAGTGGCCTTTTGAATGCCTTCCCCGATATAGGGGTCATTCTGCCAATAGACAGCATGACGTCCCAGGTGTACAAGGTGAAATATGCGCATCTTCGATGCGATATATTTTTGAAAGTCATTATCATATCTATCCAGATGATCTGGTGTAATATTCAATAAGACTCCTATTTCTAATCGTAAATCGTAACTATCATCTAGCTGAAAACTAGATATCTCGAGGACAAACCATTCTCTGTCACTTTCAAGAACCTGACGAGCAAAACTCTTCCCAACATTACCAGCAACACCTACATTGTAGCCGGCCTCCTTGAGAATATGATAGGTCAGTAAAGTAGTTGTGGTTTTGCCGTTGGTTCCAGTAATACCAATCAACTTGGCATCTGTGAACTTTCTGGCGAATTCAATTTCAGAAATAATCAAATTCCCATTAGCCATCAGTTTCTGAATGACAGGAACAGTTGGTGCAATTCCAGGACTTTTAACCACTAGATCGCTAGAAAGAATTTTATCAATGGAATGTTTTCCTTCTTCGAACTCAATATTCGCATTTTGTAACTCTTCCTTAAAGCCCGTAGCAATCTGCCCATAATCTGAAACGAACACAGCATAGCCTTTAGCTTGCCCCAATAAGGCTGCTCCTATACCGCTCTCTCCAGCTCCTAATATGGTAAGTTGTCTATTCAATTATCTCAATTTCAATGTTGCAAGCGCCATAATCGCCAATAGGATTCCAATGATCCAGAACCTAGTAGTGATTTTTGCTTCAGGAATATTTTTCTTTTGATAATGGTGATGCAAAGGCGACATCAAGAAGATTCGTCTCCCCTCACCGTATTTCTTTTTCGTGTACTTGAAGTAGCTCACCTGCAAAACCACAGAGAGATTTTCGATAACAAAGATTCCGCAGAGTACAGGAATCAATAATTCTTTTCTGAGCACAAGCGCTAAAACAGCTATGGTACCACCAAGTGCTAAGCTTCCAGTATCACCCATAAATACCTGAGCTGGATACTGATTGTACCACAAGAACCCTACGCAGGCTCCCACAAAAGCAGTACAGAAAATCACAAGTTCACCGGAGTTTGGTATGAACATTACGTTCAGATAGTCTGAAAATATTGCATTACCAGAAATGTAGGCCAGTATGGCAAGCGTCAACCCAATAATAGCCGAAGTACCAGCTGCTAATCCATCAATACCGTCAGTAATATTGGCACCATTAGAAATCGCTGTCACAAAGAAAATCACGATTAGCACATAGATTGCGGCCGTGATGTAATCATTCTCCGTAGGGTTCAGTTTGCTATAATCAAGCTCATTATCTTTTACAAAAGGAATTGTAGTACTAGTACTCTTGACATCTTCATACTTACGAGCTTCTTCTGTTTGAGCGTTGGCAGATAGCTCTTCGAATTCCCTTACCACAACATTATCGTTTGTATAGAGCATTAAGCCAACAACTAGTCCTACACCAATCTGACCGAATACTTTAAACTTACCTGCTAAGCCTTTTTTGTCTTTCTTAAATACTTTGATGTAGTCGTCTAGGAACCCAATCGCTCCTAAGAACAGAATGGTAATCAATAATATAATGATGTAGATATTCTCTAGCCTTGCAAAAAGTAAGGTAGGCACCACAATACCTGCGATTATAATAAGGCCACCCATAGTTGGTGTACCCTTCTTCTCAAGCTGACCGGCTAAACCTAAATCTCTAATGGTTTCTCCCACCTGCTTCTTCTGGAGCATCCATATTAAACTCTGACCGAATATGATGGTAATTAACAATGACACAAGTGCAGCCATACCCGCCCTGAAGGAGATGTATTGAAACACACCTGCCCCTATCAGGTCATACTCTCTATCCAAGAAATCGAATAAGTAGTAGAGCATACCTAGTTCTGCTTATGGATTTTGTTCAACATTTCATTCAGCACAAGTCGATCGTCAAATTCTGATCTCTGACCTTCAATTTCTTGATAGGTTTCATGACCCTTACCAGCCACTAATATGATATCACCAGGTTCCGCTAAAACTGAAGCTGTTTTAATCGCTTCCTTTCTATCCTCAATGGTGAGTGTTTTTCTGAAATTAGAAGGAGATACTCCCTCTTGCATATCTTTAAGAATATCCATTGGCTCTTCAAACCTTGGATTATCTGAAGTCAGGATTACTTTATCGCTCAGGTCGCAAGCGATTTGCGCCATAATTGGTCGCTTATCTTTATCTCTATTACCACCGCAGCCAACAACCGTAATTACTTTTTCATTACCGGTTCTGAACTCCTTTATAGTTGCCAATACATTTTCAAGAGCATCTGGTGTATGCGCATAATCCACAATACCTGTGATTCCAGTCTCCGTTACGACTTGTTCAAACCTTCCGGGAGCAGTATTGAGCATGGATAACTGCTGCAAAACTTCTTGCTCTTCTTCTCCCAGTAAAACTGCGCAGCCAAATACCGCTAAAAGATTATAGGCATTAAAGTCGCCAATGAGCTTAAACCATGCATTATGGCCAGCAATATCTAACTCTAATCCTTGAAGTGTATTTGAAAGAATTTTAGCCTTGTACGAAGCCATTGACTTAAGCGCATATTTATGCTTAGAAGCTTTAGTATTTTGAAGCATAACCATGCCTCTTTTATCATCGGCATTGGTTAATGCAAATGCTGAAGCAGGTAGGCCATCAAAAAGTAACTTCTTGGCCTTAATGTATTCGTCAAAGGTCTTGTGATAATCTAGATGCTCATGGGAAAGATTGGTGAATATGGCTCCACTATATTTAAGCCCTGCGATTCTCCTTTGCACGATGGCATGAGAACTAGACTCCATAAAACAGTGCGTACATCCTTCTGACACCATTTGCGCCAAAGTCTTATTTATCGTTATCGCATCTGGGGTTGTATGCGTTGCTGCAATAACCCGATCGTTAATTTTATTCTCTACTGTAGAAAGTAAGCCAGTATTATAGCCCAATCCTCTATACAAGTTAAAAAGTAAGGTTACGCAAGTAGTCTTTCCATTTGTACCAGTTACCCCTACAAGTGCTAATTTCTCTGATGGATTTCCATAATAGTTGGATGCCATGAGACCCAAAGCCTCGGAAGAGTTCTTTACCTCAACATAAGCTACATGATCCAACAGAGCCTTTGGCATTTCTTCACATACTATAGCAGCCGCACCTTTTTCAAGTGCTGCATCTATATAGTCATGTCCATCAACTTGTGTTCCTCTAGTGGCAACAAATACAGAACCAGGCTCTACCTTTCTTGAATCGAAGGCAATAGTCGTTATTGCCGTTTCCATATCACCGGAAACAGAAGTTAAAGAGACTTTATACAGTATGTCTTTTAACAATGCCACTACCCTAATTGAATTTTAATATTTGCACCTCTTTGAATTCTGCTGCCCGACCTTAGCGACTGAGTTTTCACTCGACCATGGCCGGAGACTGACACTTTTAAACCTATATTTTCTAAGATGTAGATCGCGTCCCTCAACGTCATGCCCTGAACATTAGGCACCAGACTCGACCCTTCATGATTTTCTTTCCAAATGATAGCATTGTTACTCACACTGCTTCGTACCCATTCTGCATCTTCTTCTCTAGAGTAATTAGAGATACCTAACTCATTACATAATTCATTCAACTCAAGGAATCTACCTGCTCTTATCACCGGGAACTTTCCAGAATTCGACACATAATCAGTTTCAAATGGCTCGTGCAATTCTAAGTTTTGAGCGTAGATCATATCTGCTATCTCCTTAAAGACTGGAGCTGAGACATCTCCGCCAAATCGATTCCACCCTTTAGGGTCATCGATTACAACTATGCATGAATAAAGTGGATCTTCAGCTGGGAAATATCCGGCAAAGGAAGCATAATATCTTTGTGCTCTGTATCGGCCATCAATCAGCTTTTGTGCAGTACCTGTTTTACCAGCTATTTTGTAATAGCTGTTCTTAATATTCTTTGCCGTACCTCTTTCAACCACCTGCTCTAACATGTGTCTGAGCTTAGCAATCGTCTCTTTAGAAGCAATCCTTTTATTGATAACCTCCGACTCGAAAGTCTCAACCGACTGATCTGCTCTATTAATAGACTTGACCAATATTGGCTCAATCATTTCGCCTTCATTAGCAATTGCATTGTAGAGCGTAAGCGTTTGAAGAGGGGTTAACTGAGTCTCATAACCAACTGAAATCCAAGGAAGACTTACATTAGACCAGGTCGGGTGATCAACATCCTTAATGAAAGGAATACCCTCGCCCATTAACTGAAAGTTCAGCGGTTCACCAAAACCAGTCCCTTTAATAATGTCTATATATTCTTGAGGATTGTCTCCGAAGTGCTCATCGACCAAAAGTGCAGTACCTACATTAGAAGACTTTACAAATACATCTTCTATCGTGATCTTTCCGTAACCACCATTTTTATGATCTCTCATGGTACGGTCACTAAATTCTGCTGAACCTTCGCCTGTATCTATTGAATCTTGTAGGTTGATCTCTCGAGCCTCAAGAAGAGCCAGCATAGATGCAAGCTTAAAAGTTGAACCTGGATCATTATTTTCTGCTACCGCGAAATTGTAGCTTTCAGCATATTTTCCGCTTTTAGTTCGTTCGAGATTAGAAATAGCTTTGATCTCACCAGTTGCCACCTCCATGAGTACAACACAACCATAATTAGCTTCAAACCTAGAAAGCGCTCTCAGTAAAGCATTCTGAGCAACATCTTGAAGATTTATATCAATAGTAGTATGAACGTCATAGCCATCTACCGGTCTTACATCTGATGATGCGTTGACTGGCTTCCAATTATTACCGGCTACTTTTTGGAAAAGGCCTTCGCCAGGCTTCCCAGATAAATAATGATTGAAGGATCTTTCAACACCTACCCCTACATTATCTTCATTAAGGTATCCAACTGTTCTCTCGGCTAATGACTTAAAAGGCCTGTGCCTCTTATCTTCTTTTTGGAATATAACTCCACCCTTCATCTGGCCCAATCTGAAAATTGGCCATTCACTCATTTTCTGCTTATCCTGATAATTTATACTCTCAGAATTGAGTACCATGTAGCGTTTGCGGGACTGCCGAGCTTCGGAGATCTTCTTCTTATATTCTTCAGAAGAACGATCCCCAAAATGTTTCGACAATAGTAGTGAAAGGGAGTCTATATTAGACGTAAATAATTCATTATCAACCAGAAGTGGATCAAATGCTAACTTGTAAAAAGGTAATGAGGTGGCTAACAAATCATTACCATCAGCATAAATACTTCCTCTGGTAGCCTTAATTGTTTTGTAGTCAAGACTATTCTGCGCAGCTAAATCTCTCCACTTATCTCCTTGCACCATTTGAATATCGACCATGCGATAAACAACGGCTAGCACAAAAATGACTACAGCCAAAAAGGCTAATCTTACCCTGAGTAGTATGGAACCTTTAATATTCATCGTCTTCTACAATGATTTTAATTGGCGGCTCTTTACTCTCTTCTAATCCAAGAGTTTTAACACTCTTAGCAACTTCAGACTGCTTACTGCTGAACATGTAATCCGCCTCTAGGGTAGTTACATCAGCTCTAAGGTCTTCAACCTCGCTCTCCAACTTGTCCATCTCGCGGGTTCCTCTTTCTGCATAGTGACTATTCCACACATACAGTACTCCGAGCAACACCACAAAGGCAACTTTGGGGAGATACTTAACAGGAAAACCTCCATCCCAATCTTGACCGAACTTGATTTTTGAAGACAGGATGCCAAAGAAGCCTTTGCCTTTAGGCTTTTGGTTTTCTTCAACTAAGACTCTGTTTTCAGCCATCTTTTATATTCGCCTTGCGACCCTCAGCTTAGCGCTTCTAGATCGACTGTTGGCAGTTAGTTCGTTTTGATTCGGTTGTATAGGTTTTCTATTTATAGCCTGAAAGGGCTTGATTTCATTACCAAAAAAATCTTTCTCCACTTGACCAGAAAACTTCCCCTTATTGACGAAGTTCTTAACTAGCCTGTCTTCGAGAGAGTGATAACTCATTACCACTAACCTTCCATCAGGCTTAATTACTTCCGCTGTTTGTTCTAAAAAGCTTTCCAGAGCCCCCATCTCGTCATTAACCGCAATACGCAAAGCCTGAAAGACTTGAGCGTAGTACTTATTCTCTCTACCGCGAGGAGCAAACTTTTTCAACAATTCAATCAAATCGAATGTGGTATTGAATTCTTGGGAGAAACGCTCAGAAACTATTGCCGAAGCAAGCGTACGAGCATTTTTAATCTCACCGTAAATACCAAGAATCTTATGCAGCTCTGCTTCTTCAGCAGAATTGACCAAGGTTTTTGCTGAAGCTTGAATGGACTGATCCATTCTCATATCCAACTCTGCATTTGCACGAGTTGAAAAACCTCTTGACCCCTCATCTATCTGATGAGAAGATATTCCTAGGTCAGCCAAGATTCCATCGACTTGTGTCACCCCATAGAGCTTTAAATAGCGCTTGAGATGGCGAAAGTTGGCTTGTATAAATGTGAAAGAACGATTTTCAATTTTTGAGGCATTCGCTTTAGCGTCTGTATCCTGGTCGAAGCTTAACACTTTACCAGTTTCTATATGCTTAAGCATTTCTTCGGTGTGACCTCCGCCTCCAAAAGTCACATCTACATAAATTCCTTCAGGTTTGATTGCCAGCCCTTCGATGCATTCTTGCAACATTACTGGCACATGATATTCAGTCATTTGATCTACTCGTCAGCCAAATATTTCTCGGCCAACTTAGAATACTCTGAATTGTCGCTAATTAGATTCTCTTCATAAGAGTCAGGATTCCAAATTTCTACTCTATTACCCAACCCCACTAAAACCACTTCTTTGGTTAAATCAGCATAATCCATCATACGTTTCGGAATATTGATTCTTCCAGAACTATCCATCTCTACTTCGGTATTACCTCTAAAGAAACTTCTCTGGAATCTTCGATATTCTTCATTGAACTCACTCAATGACCGAACTCTATTAATAATCTTCTTGTACTCGAGCATTGGATATAAGACCAAACAGCTCTCAAAACCTCGTCTAACAACGAGCTCTTGATTAGCCACATCTGGTAGAGCAGCCTTAACCTTTGCAGGTAAAGCAAGCCTCCCTTTTGCGTCTAGCTTACAATCATATTCTCCAGTAAAAAAAGTCATCACACACCTGAACTTAGACAAAGATAGAAATTCTACCCACTTTCACCCACTCTTTTCTACTTTTTCCCACTTTTTACCAAAATTGATAAAAAACCATCTGTTTTCAAAGAATTACGGGGTTTATAGTCTAGAAACAAACCTGACTATTAATACTAAAAAGACTGATTAATAGGGTTTTATAAAGTAGTAAGCTCTCAAGGGGCAGAATGTGGAGTATGGTGGAGCAACTTCCCAATGGAGTATCAAACCATCGGCCATAAGACATGTTTCGATAAGAAATTTGGGTATGAATAGGGTGAATGGAAGAGCTAGTTGTTTTTAATATACGGTAGCTCAAATGATACGACTATCAGTAAAATTTGAGTTTACCCTAACTGTAAACTACTAACTCATCACCCGCTTCAGGCGGGTGATTTTATTTTGTACGCTCGATGGTAAACTGTACGAGATTGGCCAAAGAGTTTCTGTGATCTGACTCTGGAAAGCTATTAATAATCAACATGGCTTTTTCCACATATTCATTCATCACTTTCTGAGAATATTCTATTCCTCCATGACTTTTGACAAATGAAATGACCTCGTTGATTTTCTTTTGATTTTTGGAGTTTGACTTTACTATACCTTTTATTCTCCTTTTGGTTGATCCATTCGCTTGCTGTAGCGCGTGAATCAAAGGCAAAGTCATTTTCTTTTCTTTAATGTCTATACCGGTTGGCTTTCCAATTTCATCAGGACTATAATCAAAAAGATCGTCTTTAATCTGAAAGGCCATCCCTACATTTAGTCCAAAGTCCTTCATTTTAGCTACCGTTTCTGCATCTGCATTAGCTGAGGCTGCTCCAACTGCGCAGCAAGATGCAATTAGTGATGCAGTCTTCTGACGGATTACTTCGTAGTAAAGGTCTTCAGTAATGTCTAGCGTTCTGGCTTTGGCCATTTGAAGTAGCTCGCCCTCGCTCATTTCCCTAACTGCCTCAGAAACAATCTTTAGCAGATCGAAATCTTCATTATCTATAGAGAGCAATAGACCTCTTGACAATAAGTAATCACCTACTAAAACGGCAATCTTATTCTTCCAAAGGGCATTTATTGAGAAGAAGCCTCTTCGCATGTTTGAATCGTCAACAACATCGTCATGAACTAAGGTGGCGGTATGCAAAAGTTCAATTAAGGATGCCCCCCGGTAGGTTTTTTCATTGATATCTCCAATCATTCCAGAAGTGAGAAACACAAACATTGGCCGCATTTGCTTGCCTTTGCGCTTCACAATGTAATCCATGATTTTGTCTAGCAAAAACACCTTTGATTTCATAAACGCCCTGAACTTGAGTTCAAAAGCATTCATCTCAGAGGCTACTGGAGATTGTATATCTTTAAGTCGGAGAGCCATTAGCTATGTTGCTGCAATATTAATAGGTTGGAACCCAAAGGCAAAGACATTGAGTGAATAAAGAAGATTGGCTTATTCTAGTCACAAATCACTCTCCAAATGGATTCTTGGGCGCTAACATAATGGCCAACTCAAATGTTATATAACCATGTACTTTATTCCCCTCTACTTCTGGGCTTAAACCGTTGTAAACCATTTTAAAGGTTGTATTGTGTGAATTTGTAGCCCAACCCATTCTCCAATGTCTAAAGTTTGTCAGTGCTTCTTCTGTATGAGGAGCACGATCATTGAATAATGAGCCTTCTATTAATATGTTGTGCAAAACAATTTGAGTCCCGTAACCGAAAAAGAAATAGTTATATGCGGTAGCCTTATCACTCCCTTTTCCAATAGACGCGTTTTTGAATGATGAGTTTTCTAGATGCTGGAGTTTCCCAAATCTAAAGTCTATTCGCTGAGTAAAGTGAGTAAATCCTGTGCCTAAGTAAGCCTCTGAATCCAACACTAGATCGAGCGTCTTGGGTAGAATCCAAAGCTGTTTTGCAATACTTGCTTTAAGATTGACAAGGAATTCATTTGGGATTTGAAACTTCCAACCACGAGGTGTTTTAAAACCTAGCTTGTTGTGGTACCAATCTTGAAATAATTGAGCACCAGAAATATCTCCAATTAAAGCAGTCTCTACTCCAATCGTTCGTGAAAAACTCGGGCTTGAGAATCTTTGTTGACTTAAACCAAAGGTCATTAATCCGGCATATGGCCGATCGAAACTATCAAAATCTCTAAAAAGTAAATCTTGCGCGGTATATGTCTTATGTGAGAACTCAAAGTCGTAAATACTTTTAAGGGTATCTTTATTTGACTTATCACCACCTGGTACCCAGCGTTTATGGAAAATTATACCATTAGAATAGTAACGGTCACTATCTTGCAGAAGGTAAACATCGTTTTCAGTGGCCAACGAATATTCCCTATTCTTGTAGGTGGTCTGTCCCTTACTCTGGAATAGTAAGAAGCAGAATAATACCGATAGCAAAACATTAAATCTCATGCTCGATTTGCTCTGATGCCAGATTGAGTTGCAATGATAAGGCATTGATATGAAAGATAGTTCTAAGCTGAGCAGTCTATTACAAAAAAGAGAAGATGCTAATGCATTGAGAGAACTCAAAAATAACACTGCTCATAAAATAGACTTTAGCTCAAATGACTACCTAGGGTTTGCCAGAGATTTAGAATTACAAAAACGGATTGGAGATGCCAGTAGCACTATTGGAGGATTAAACGGCTCTACAGGCTCTAGGCTGGTAACAGGAAACAACACTCTTATTGAAGAAACCGAGGATTCTTTAGCGAGGTACTTTCACCAAGAAGCGTGCACCATTTTTAGTTCGGGATACATGGCTAACCTGGCTTATTTTTCTTCGGTGCCCCAAAAAGGCGACACTGTATTATACGATGAACTATCTCATGCCTGCATCAAAGACGGCTGCAGATTAAGTCCTGCCAAAAGATTCAGCTTTAAACATAACAATATTCAAGATTTAGAACATAAGTTGATTAATGCTTCTGGAAATGTTTTTATCGCAGTGGAATCGATCTATTCAATGGATGGAGACATGTGCCCACTCAATGAAATTTGTGATTTGGCAGACAAGCACCAAGCATTCTTAGTTGTTGATGAGGCACATTCAACTGGTTTATGGGGTAATCAAGGACAGGGCCTAGTGCATCATTTAGGGCTGAAAGATAGAGTCTCAGCTGTGATTTACACATTCGGCAAGGCCATGGGAATTCACGGAGCGTGTATGGCAGGCTCTAGTACTTTGAAATCGTTTATTATTAATTTCGCCCGGCCTTTTATTTACACCACTGCTCCAAGTAACCACGAAGTTATTTCTATTCGAGAGGCGTTTGAATTTAGAAAGTCCAAGACAGAACCTGCGCAACGTTTATTTCAACTTATCGATCACTTTAACAGAAGACTCCCCAGATTCAGCTCTCCCTCAGCTATTAAAGCCGTGGTAATTGGGGGAAATACGGAGACTAAAGAGGTAAGCGAAAAACTACAAGAAGAAGGCTTTGACGTGCGCGCAATTTTAAGCCCAACGGTAAAAGAAGGCAGTGAACGTTTAAGGATTTGCCTTCATAGCTTTAATACTCAAAAAGAAATTGACTTTCTTTGTGACATACTCGAATTGAAACGCCCAGAGTAATTCAGCTGAGAATCTATATTGGATGGATAAAATTTCCCCTGATTACGTTAAGAAAAGATACAAGCCGGTACTCCCTGGAGGAATCAACCAATGGCCGGTTGTAAACTTTAGCAGAAACAGAGAACAGATTGTTAAGGAGGTAGCTGAAGAGAGTATCAGACAAATACGCAAAATTGCTCCTACCCCAGAAGCACTCATTGAAGAAATTGAGACTACCGTATTTAGAGAAAAACTCAGAATTAAGCGAAATCCTTGGGCTGTAGACCCTGAAGATGAAGAAAGGTTTCTAAGTGGAATTAAAGCTCGCTTGTTAGATATCTCTCAAGTGGAAGACAAAACCACCGTTGAAGATGATCTTGAGGAAATGCTAGAGGAAATCGTTATTCGATATTCTGACGAGATTGCTGGAAACTTCGTGAAAACGCGTTACAGAATGGTGAGAAGCATGGTGACCTTTGGTTTTGCCCGGCTTCTGAATGCTTCTAGGGTTAGAGGTATCGGCTCAATATTCAGTAGCCAATTTACACTTCAAGACAAAATTCATATTACAGGTGAAACCGAGGAACTAAGATCTTTAACGACCAAAGGCACCATAGTAATGGTACCGACTCACTTTAGTAACCTAGACTCTATATTAATAGGATGGGTAATTAGCGCCTTGGGGCTGCCTGCATTTATTTATGGTGCTGGCTTGAATTTATTCAACATTCGAATTGTAGCCTATTTCATTAATAGTCTTGGAGCCTACAAAGTAGACAGAAGAAAAAAGAACTTATTATATCTAGAGACATTAAAAGCACACTCCAGAAAGGCAATCCAACTAGGTTGCCATTCACTCTTCTTCCCTGGTGGCACAAGATCGCGATCTGGCAAAATTGAAAAGAGACTGAAACTTGGCCTTTTAAGCACCGCCATAGAAGCTCAAAGACTAAATTTTGAAGAAGAAACAGATGAGCCCGCTCAGAAGATCTTTGTAGTACCCGTTACCTTGAACTACAATTTTGTTTTGGAGGCTCCAAGTCTAATACGGCAGTACCTTAAACTTCAGGGTCAGGAGCGATACTATACTGAGAACGATGAGTATTCAACCTCTTATAAAATTGCCGCTTTCTTAGTAAAGTTCTTCACCAAAGGATCTGAAATCTCTGTATCCATAGGCAAGGCAATGGATGTGTTGGGCAACTATGCAGATACAGAAGGGAATAGTTATGACAAGAGCGGAAGACTTATAGATACCAAAGAATACTTCACACAGGACGGCTCTGAGGTTTCACATAATCAACAGCGTGAAGATGAATATACACGAATGCTTAGTGAGAAAATCGTTCATGAATTTCATCGCATTAACAAAGTATTCCCAAGTCATTTAGTAGCCTTTTGCGGCTTCGTAATTCTACAAAAGAAATTCAAGAAGCTGGATCTCTACAACTTAATGCGATTACCAGAAGATGAATTGATCATTCCACAGGAGCAGTTCTATCACACTTTTGAGAAGTTATTGAAACGGGTTCACAAGATGTATAATAAAGGAGAAGTCAGCATTTCGCCTTCTTTAACTGGAGACCCAGAAGACATTATTAAGCAAGGATTAAAAAACGTGGGAATGTACCATGCAAAGAGACCTTTGTTACTGAACAAGGAAGGTGACCTGACCACTCAGGATATCAACTTGTTATTCTATTATCATAACAGATTAGTTGGCTATAACCTTGAGCAGTATGTCGAAGAATAAAGTTGGTGTTATTGGAGCCGGCAGCTTTGGCACAGCGGTAGCAAACAAATTGGCCAGTAACAGCTCTGTTATCCTGTATGTAAGAACACAGGAGAGCGCTAAACGCATAGAAAAAGACAGAGCTTCAGCTGGACAACCACTGTTAGACAACATCGCCATTACTAATAGTCTAGAAGAAGTAGCTTCTTCTTGTAACATCATTTTCCCAATAGTCCCCTCCGCTAACTTTAGAAACATGATGGTAGATTTGGCCCCATACTTAAGGCCTTATCATATGCTCATACATGGCACAAAAGGACTAGACCTAAAAGAACCTAAGAAAAAAGGTGGTGATTTTGAGTTAGACCGTAATCACGTCTTTACCATGAGTGAAGTCATTAAACAGGAAAGTGTTGTGGTTAGGGTAGGCTGTATGGCCGGCCCAAACTTAGCGTCTGAAATGGCTACAGGTCATCCGGCAGCTACTGTCATTGCTTCTCCATTTAATGAAGTAATCAATGAAGGCAAAGCACTGTTAAGGTCTGAGAACTTTCAGGTATATGGTAACACTGACTTAAGAGGTGTTGAACTCTGCGGTATACTAAAAAATATTATTGCAATTGCTTCGGGAATTCTTTCTGGATTAGACCTAGGAGAAAACTCTAGAGGACTGTTGGTAAGCCGTGGCTTAGTTGAAATGATCTACTTAGGCCAAGCTTTGGGTGGAGAAATATCTTCATTCATTGGACTAGCAGGAGTTGGGGATTTAGTCGCCACAACCACTAGTTCTAACAGTAGAAATTATACCCTCGGATACAAAATTGCAAAAGGCAAAAGTCTAGAAGAGGCCATAGCTGAAATGGAAGAAGTAGCTGAAGGGGTCAATACGATTAAAACCATCAAAAGACTTTCGGATAGCCAAGGTCTTAAGCCTGTTATTACCGAAATTCTCTATCGTATTCTCTTTGAAGGGATATCAGCTGAAGACGGAGTGGCACAACTCATGCGCTACCAAGGTAATATTGATATCGACTTTCTTTAATCCTTAAGAAATGCTTCCATAGCATTTAGCCTTTGCAACAAAGGTGGATGTGAATAATTCATAAACACAAAAGCCGGATGCGGAGTGAGATTACTCAAACTAGAAACCGACAGCTTTTTCAATGCTGCCATTAACGGCTTTGGATTATAAGTGGTGGAAGCGAATGCATCAGCTTCATACTCATTCTTTCTGCTTAAGATATTCATTAACAATCCTGTGAGCCTAGAAATTGGAGAGTATAATATTCCAAAGGCAATTAGATTGATATGAATTGCTAATCGCTCAGCACCTAAGGCTTCACTTAGATTCAAATAGAAAATGAATAAGGATAAAATGAGTAAAGTAATGGCCATTTGAAAAACTCCAATGACAAGACTTTGTACGATGTGCTTTTTCTTAAAGTGACCAACCTCATGTGCTAATACTGCAACAAGCTCCTCTTCAGTATGATCGTTGATGAGAGTATCATAGAGAACGATTTTCTTCTTTTTACCTAAACCCGAAAAAAAGGCATTGGCTTTACTAGATCTTTTAGAGCCGTCAATTACATAAATGCTAGTCAGAGGAAAGGCTACACTTTGTGCATAAGCCTGAATTTTAGATTTCAACTCCCCATCTTCTAAAGGGGTAAGTTTATTAAATAAAGGCAGGATCAATGATGTATAAAAAACATTCATAAAGAGCATAAAGCCAGTGATAAGCACTAAGGCATAAATCCAAAAATCTTGCCCTAATCCATTAATTAACCACAGGAGCGCATATCCCAAAAGTCCTCCGGCAACTACAGCCAGTCCGTAACCCTTGATCTTATCAAGTACAAATGTCTTAAGCGTTGTTTTATTGAAGCCAAATCTCTCTTCTATCACAAAAGTGGAATAGTAAGAGAATGGTAAGTTTATAATATCGGAAAGAATAAACAGCACCCCGAAGAACAACAGGGATTGAAGAATCACATCATCAGTCCAAGTAGCAACCAGAACATCTAGGTCTCCAAAGATTCCAAAACTAATTACTCCTAATGTGATTAGTGTGCTAAATAAAGAAGTTACAAAGCCAAAACGCGTTCGAGCAGACTGGTACCGTTGCGACTTCTCATATTCCTGTTGATCGTACAAACCTTCAAGTTTTTCGGGAACTTGACTTTTAGAGGATTTATAGTTGAGATAAGAAAGGCCTTGATCGAGGATGTAATCAAAGACGACTAGACCTATAATGAGGAATAGTAAATTTTCAGAAAACATAATTCGAGCTTAGTTTTTAGGACAAGGAATTCTCCATCTGTCTCTTGGTACTTTCACTGGCTTATTAAAGTCAAAGAAATAAGACAAGGAAAATTCGTGAGCACCACCAGCTTCAATTCCCAATTCAGAAATCGTGTAATCAAAGCTATAACCAATGTTGAAATCGTTGGTGGTTACGCCTAAAGTAAAGATTAGAGATTCTACAGTGCTTAACGTGACATTACCACCTGGGAGAATAGACTCATCTTGTCTGAATGGATTTCCTCTATACCCAATTCCAAAGTTAATTGGTTCCAAAAAGAGGTAGCCTCCTATATCTAATTGAGTAAACTCACCTTGTTGTTTGTATTGGAATACTGGCGTGAAACTTCTTTCGGCATAAGTATATGTCAAATCATTTCTTAATGGGCCTTGGCCTAATGATATCTTATATCCTCCATGAATCGTAATTCTTTGTGGCAGTGGACTGTCGCCATCTATCAATGACTGGTTTGGCTCCGTTAAATGCTGAATAGCCGCTCCAATGAATAATCTTCTAGAAAAGATCAGTCCGCCTACCCCAATATCTCCGTAGCTGATACTCAAATCATTCCCTCCTACAGAAGGGTCCGTAACGGTGGGATCAATAGCTCCTGTGATAGGATCTATCTGATTGGCAAAAACTAAGTTCTGAAACCCAGCATTTCTATTGACAAAGTTGTATTGAAGGCCGGGTCTGAATACTAGATTGTCGTTAATTTTTAATTGATATGCGTAGCTAAACCCAATATTCGTTGAGGTTAATCCTTGTATTCCCTCTCGATCCGTGGTAACAATCATACCAATACCACTATTCGCGTTTGGCAGGTAATGGTCGGCATAGAAAGAGAACGTTTCAAAAGAAGCCTGAAGATTTGGCCATTGATTTCGATAATTCACCCCTAATCTGGTATACTCAGATGCTCCCGTAAAGGCCGGATTTATGTATAATGGAGCCGCATAAAACTGCGAAAACTGGGGGTCTTGCGCCTTTAAATCAAAAGTCGCGGTAAAAACCATTACCCCAAATAATAGAACTAAAGCTCTCCTCATATCTCCTTTTAAACAATTAAACGCCATTTAACCCTGAGAGTAATACATTTAGTTTCAAAAATTTCAAACACTCTCTACCTAAAACATCGTTTCGTAGTTGAAGTTTTACGTTATCTTAGGGCAGTCTTTAGAGGCATTGAAGATAATAAAAACTCTAAGAATGACGTAATAGGAGTACGAATTCAATAGAGACTTTCACAAAGACGAAAAACTAGCTTGTTTATATTAAGTAAATCCCTTTTCTGTTTAGTCGCACTTTTTACAACGTTCTCTGGTTTTGGCCAAGACCTTAATAGGCACAACTGGTTCTTTTCAGGTAACAATCAAGCAATAGTATTTGGAAAAGACTCAGAATCAAACCCTGTACTTCTTAGCGGTAAAACTGCTCAAAATAATATTGGCGAAAAGGTTACTGCAACCGATCAGATTTCTGGTGACCTGATCTTTTATTCTGACGGGGTAAATATCTATGATGGGACCTACCAAGTAATGCCGAATGGAGATAATATTGATTTTGACCCATTAGGCTTACAGGCTCTGGCTACTAGCCCAATTCCTGGTAACGATTCAGATAGCCTTTATTATATTTTCCATAGAAATCCGGCCGGAGAAATTCTTTATACACTTATAGATAGAAGAGTACAAGGAAATAGGTTAGATGGCCCACCATCTGGAGCTGTAGATATTAATCAGAAAAACAGATCGACTGGTATAACAGACAGAGGTGATGGATTGATCACTATTGGATCGTCAGATCTATCAACTTACTGGATCATAAGTCAAAACGCGAGCACTGGTACTTTTGAAATACATGAAATTCCGCGACCGGGTTTACCTTTTACAGTTGCAGGAACCATGAACCTAACCAACCCAATTACTGCAGCACACTTTTCTTATCATGAAGGAACTGGGCAAATCGCGATTACTCCTTCTAATAATGCCAATATAGAAATAGCCCTATTTGCGGATGGAGGCAACATTAATCCTGTTCTTACATCGTCAAGAACAGTGCTAAACTCGTTTGTTTTTGGAGAAACTTACGGAGGTTCTGTAGGCTGGTCGTACACCGGTCGCTTCTTGTATTTTGGTAGAAATAATGGAACCAACGGTAATATTTACCGATTCGATGCTTTTTCTACTTTGGCGGAAGGCACAGTGGAGCAAGTTCTGGACAATCCCGTGACTGAAAGTTTCAGTTTACAACTAGCTCCAGACAGCTTGGTATATAATATTTACACTAATGCTCCAAGTGGTGAAAGGTTGCTTAGGCGAATCGATAATGCCGATTTAACGGACTTAGAAGATTTAGAAATAGAAGAAGAGTTATTTGAAAACTTAGATGTTGAATCAACATATTTCAGTCAGTTTAATCCTTCTGCAGCATTCAGGCCACAAGTAGAAATCGCCTCTCAGGAAGGGGATCTCTGCATGAATAATCCGATACAATTTTTCCCCGTGCTAAATCCTGCAACTTCAATCCCTAATGCTTACTTCTGGGATTTCCAAGGTGCAGGTGTAACTTCAGAACTACAAGCACCAGTAGTTACTTTTGAACAAGGTGGAGCGATAACAGCCAATTTAGATGTGTTGATTAATGGATTATTCTATCCAACGCAAGTCCCACTAAACGTCCTTGAAAATGATATTCAAGTATCGCTACCCGATACAACAATTTGTGCTGGTGAAACACTAACCCTAAATGCAAAACCTGAGGGAGGTGGACAAGGTCAGCAGGGTGGTGCCGGTGGAGGGCCTTTTGAATATTTATGGAGTACAGGAGAAACAGAAGCTACTATTGATGTAACCGAAGCTGGTGATTACTGGGTGGTTATTACGCCAACAACAGGATGCCCTATTTACGCAACCGCAAATGTTGAAGTTTATGCAGATGAGAGTACTAGTGCCAATATCTGGTACTTTGGAAACGGAGCTGGGCTTGACTTTAATGAGGTTGAGGGGCTTGACCCTCCTCCTAGAAGTATTACAGCACGGCATGCCATGGATGCTCCTGAAGGCACTTCTACTATATCAGATTCCAATGGTGATGTATTGTTCTATTCTAATGGAACCTCTGTTTGGAATAGGGAGAATAATGTAATGCCTAACGGAAATCAGGTTGGAGGAGATAGTACCTCTACTCAATCTGTGATCATTTTACCTTTTATAAATGATGAGACTCTTTACTATGTTTTTACCACGCAGGAGGTTTATGGTGAGGGTAGTTTCGAGATAAGATACAGCATAGTGGACATGAAAGGCGATAACGGCCGTGGCGATGTAATCATAAAAGATGTTGTTCTCTTTAATAATTCAACAGAAAAAATAGCAGCTTTTGAAGGGGGAAATGGCTACTGGTTATTGACCCATGAATACGGGAACAATACCTTCAGGGCCTATCCTGTTTTTGAAGATGGCATTGGACTTCCAACTGTTTCTTCCGAGGGAGGAATACTGTCATACAATGACCCTTTAAGTGGTCAGGCAGGCATGAAATTCTCACAAGACGGATCCAGAATTGCTAATGCTGTAATAGATGGGGGAAATGACTATGTAGAGTTATTTGATTTTGATATTGAAACAGGAGAGATTACGGAATTCAATTACCGAATTGATCTTAACGAAGGCATTTCGGCTAGCGATGAGGTATATGATATTCACTTTTCAACTGGAGGCATCAAACTCTTTGCAACATTAAATAATAGAAATTTGGGTAATCCAGGAGGAAGAATTCTTGAATATAGAGTTGACTCACTTTCAACAGAAGCTTCCCGATTAGCTTCGCGAGTTGACATAACCGAATTAGCTGGAATTAATGTCAATTATGGTCAAATACAAACAGGACCTAACGGAGCATTATATGTTGCCTTTGAAACACCAGGCAACCCTAGTGGCTCTGCATTTGTCTCTCAAATTGCAGCCAATGAAGATACTCTCAATGCCTCAGGCTTTAGTGCACAGGCAGTAGCCCTAACAGTTGGCAACTCCAGACTAGGCCTTCCGAATTTTGTGCAAAACAATGCCAACCCACAGCAAGAACCAAGCATGAGCGTTGTTGATGTGAATTGTGTGGAAGAAAGAGTTTCACTAACGGGTACCGGAACTTCTGATATAGACGAGTACTTGTGGACCATTACCAACCAAGCGGACAATAGTACAGTGTTCAGTGTTGCGGCCCAGGATACAGCATATACTTTTACTGCTGATCAAGAAGGTATATATAATGTCTCTTTCAACATATCAAACCGCTGTGGTTTCGATACAACTTTAGTACAAGAGTTACAGGTATTTGGAATTCCTGACCCACCAACTGTACCTGCAGCGGTTTCGGTTTGCGCGAATTCCAGTTTTGAATTCGAAGCCGGGCCAGCCGATACCAATTTAGACTATGAATGGACTAATAGCCAAGGAGTAGTAGTTAGCACAAATAGAAGTTATGCGATTACTGAACCCGAAATCTATACAATTACGATAACCAATAATGTGGCAGGCTGCTCTAGTAGTGGAACTGTTTTTGCCGGCCCACCTTTTGAAATAGAACTTCCAGATGCGAGAACCATCTGTGAAGGTGAAGAACTGACGCTTGATCCCAATGTGACGGCCAATAATTATATATGGACTGTAATCGATGAAAACGGAAACATTTCAGGGCCTTTAGCCAATCAAAGGAGAGCAACTGTTGATTCAAGTGTACCTGGTATTTTTGACTATGTTGTCTCTATTGAAGACCCAATAAGCGCTGGATGTTTTGTAAATGACACCACGCGGGTAACAATCAACCCTTTAGCACAAGGTGCCGCATCAAATATCGTAAACACAGCTTGTAACACTTCGAATGGATCTTTCGATATTGATATTACTACCACCGGAAGCTATAATTACACCATTACGGGGGCTTCCTCGGGAGTAGTGGGTACGTCAAATGACTTTATTGGGCCTGGCACTATTCCAGTTACTGGTTTAGCAGCAGACATTTACTCAATTCAGATAACCGATAATGGTAGTGGCTGTAGCAATACAATAGGCGATATTCAAGTTCAAAATGACCCACCTGACTTTACTATTTCAGCCGTAAATATAGGGCCAGCAGACTGCTCAGCATCAACAGGCTCTATAACGGCAACCCTGAGTGCGGACGTATTCCCTATTTCATATGTGCTTACTAATGCTGACGATGGCACGAGTGTTAGTGGTAATGTGGCTGGTGAAATACCAACCACTAGTTTCGATTTTGAAATCAGTGGTTTGGAAGCTGCTACTTATAACCTTGAGGTAACTTCCAGCACAGGATGTATTCAGTCAGAGACAGGCATTGTGATAAGTGAGCCAATACCAGTTGATTTCACCACTGAACCATTTGTGGAGATTTGTGGAGCAAATGCCACGCTAACAGTTAATAACAACACTCCAGGCGCTAGCTTTACGTGGTCAGGCCCTAGTGGATTCTCTGACACTGGTGAAACTATTACGGTAACACAAAGCGGGACGTTCACAGTGATCGGCAGTTTAGCCGGTTCATGTGATCTTTCTAGAACTGTTGAAGTAGACTTTTCCATTCAGCCAACAGTTCAAATCGTACCAGAAGGAAATGTTTGTCAAGGGCAAGTGACATTAGTGGCTCAAATTACAAACCCAGTCGCTGGCGCAACATATGCATTTACTTGGAGTAACGGTTTTAATGCGCAACGTATTACGGTCGATGCATCGGGCACCTATTCGGTGATTGCTAGAAATACTGAAAACCTTACATGCGAAGGAACCGACACTGAAGACGTTTTAATCCCAGACCCATTAGTAGGTTCAATTTCTTCAGACCCAGCCTGCGATGATGGTTCTGATACCTTAAGTCCTATAACCTTGACATCTACTACAAGTGGTGGGGGCGGGCCTATCACAGTTACTTGGGAAAGAACCAATGACGCTGGCGATAGAGATTCAAATGGAAACTTAATCACCACAGTAGTAGGTACTGGACAAACTATAAACGTAGATGCAGAGGGTAGTTATATAGCTATTATTTCTGATGGAATCTGCTCAATCCGTAGAAGTATACTAGTACGAAGACAACGGGTACCCAAAGGTGAATTACCGGAAGTAGAATATTATTGTTCAACGCGATCAGATAACCCAATTCTATTAGCTGGACGTGGTTTCGAAACCTATGAGTGGACCTTAGACGGTGTTCCTTATCCTGATGTTGGTCAGACTTTGGAAGTGCAAGCTCCTGGAGAATACGTAGTTGTAATGACCACATCAGTAGGTTGTGTAAGAACCGACACTGTTACAATCCTTGAAAGCTGCGATCCGCAGGTAATAGCGCCTAACGTATTCTCACCAACAAGTAATCCTCCAAACAATACCTTCTCGGTTGTGCCGAATGATTTTGTAAGCGAATTCGAAATCTATATTTATTCAAGATGGGGTGAATTACTATTCCAGAGCAACACATTAGAATTTAAATGGGATGGCGTTTATAACGGTCAACTCGTACCGCTGGGTACTTATCCGTATGTGATTCGATTCACTTCAAGGTTTGAACCCGAAAGAGGGGTGTTTGAACAACGAGGCTCAGTTACAGTCATTAGATAACAAAAAAGGCGATTCAATGAATCGCCTTTTTTGTTAATAAGTTTCTTATCTAAGCATCTAGTGCCGCAACTCCTGGAAGTGTTTTTCCCTCCATATATTCTAGCAAAGCACCACCACCCGTTGAAACGTATGACACGTCATTGCCATAGCCTAGAGAATTTACGGCAGCTGCAGAATCACCACCACCAATTAAAGAGAAGGCACCACCTTTGGTCGCCTCCACAATGGCTTCTGCCACGGCTCTTGTACCCGCTGCAAAATTCTCCATTTCGAAAACTCCCATAGGGCCATTCCAGAGAATGGTTTTCGATTCGCGAACAGTATCCGAAAATACTTGAGCAGCCTGCGGCCCAATATCTAATCCCATCCAACCATCTTCGATTGTACTGTTCATGGCTATGCCCGTATTGGCATCGTTTGAGAATGCATCAGCTACAATAGAATCTATTGGTAGTACCAAATTCACGTTCAACTCTTTCGCTTTTTTAATTAGCTGATTCGCCAGATCTAATTTATCTTCTTCTACCAGAGAATTACCAATGCTCCCTCCCATAGCTTTGAAGAAGGTATAAGACATCCCTCCACCAATGATGAGATTATCTACTCTTTCTAGAAGCTTCTCAATAATTAAAATCTTGTCGGAGATTTTTGCACCACCCATAATGGCAGTCATAGGCTGCTCACCCGTTTCAAGAACTCTTTGAGCGTTCTCAATCTCGGCTTGCATAACAAAGCCGCAACCCTTATCTGCAAAGTATTGGGCAATTACTGAAGTAGAAGCGTGAGCTCTGTGGGCAGTACCGAAGGCATCGTTTATGTAAATATCTCCATGTACAGCAAGTGCTTTTGCGAAATCTGCTTCACCCTTTTTCTCTTCACTATAAAAACGAAGATTTTCAAGGAGTAAAATTTCACCTGAGTTCAATCCAGCTGACAATCCATTCGCCTCATCACCAATACAATCCGTTGCAAATTTCACATTGGTTTTAAATACTTCTGAAAGATGCTCAACTAGGTGCTTGAGAGAAAACTTGTCTTCTGGCCCGTCTTTCGGACGCCCCAAATGAGACATAAGTACTACCGCACCTCCATTATCCAAAATATACTGAAGAGTAGGCGTAGCCGCTTTAATTCTTGTGAAATCGGTAATCTGAAATTCGGCATTAAGAGGTACGTTAAAGTCTACTCTTATCAATGCTTTCTTTCCTTTAAAGTCAAAGTCTTTGATGGTTTTCATAATATAATTTAAGCAGTTGCTCGTTTTAATCTGTCGTTTATAGCTCTTCCTAATCCTTCTTCAGGAACAAACTCGGTTAAGATTCTTTTGATATTCTGATTATTATCTAAGGCTCTCAGGCCAGTAAAAAGCCTTTGTGCAGCTTCGTTAATATCCCCCTTTGGAGAAAGAACAAATTGATTTTCCTTTGGAATTTCTTCCATATAATGCTGGAATACCAATGCACCAATTTGAAAAAAATCATCGGTAGAATTACTGTTGAAAGCTTCTTTTAACTCAATCGATTTCTTAGGGGCATAATGACTCTCGAGCATACCTGGTGCAGTTGGCTGAGAGCTAGAATGTAGGTTTACTTTAATACTAGGAATTACCTGCTGAATTTGTTCCAATGATAGTCCGCCAAGTCTCAAAACCTTGGGTTCTTCCAAGAAACTAACAATAGTAGACTCGAGACCTACGGAACATTCACCCCCATCCAAAATATAATCTACCCTATCTCCTAACTGATCGTTTACATGTTGGGCTGTAACAGGACTAATATATCCGAAAGGATTCGCACTTGGCGCTGCAAGTGGAAAACCTATTGTCTGTAGTAATTCGCTTGTCAGGCTATGATTAGGAACACGCACCGCGACAGAATCCAATCCCGAAGTCACCAAATCAGGTACAATTCCCTTTTTCGGTAAAACCATTGTTAAAGGTCCTGGCCAAAAATGCTTTGCTAAAGTAATAGCCTCTGCAGGTATTTTTTCTACAATTTGCTCAGCAGATCCTACACTGTGGACATGAAGAATTAACGGATCGAAAGATGGTCTCTGCTTTGCCTCAAAAACCTTGGCCACGGCTTGTGCATTCAGTCCGTTAGCAGCTAAACCGTAAACCGTCTCCGTTGGAATGGCCACAAGGCCGCCAAGCTCTAAAATTGATTTGGCTTTGGCAATATCTTGACCGATCTCAGCCATTACTGCATGCAATTCTGGCTTATGGCCTGATCGGCTGCGGCAAAACTCAAGGCCTGCGCTTTGAATAAATAGTCACAACCTGCGGCTTTGTTTTCTCGAGCTAATTCGGCTAATCCAAGCCAATAGAAAGCCTCTCCAAGATCTGGCTTCATCTCAACGGCCTTGTCGAGTGAATAGATGGCATCATCAGGATTATTAATTCTTAATTCCGTCTTCCCCTTGTTGAGGTACAAAAGCGGATTTGTCGGATCTATTCTAAGCGCAAATTCAAAGTCGAAGAGTGCTCTATCGAATTCACCATATTTAAAGAGAATAGCTCCTCTATTCGTATAGGCATCAACAACATCTGGTGCTATTTCAGTAACATAATCATAGTCTAGCATTGCCTCATTATCTCTGCCAAGCATTCGCAAAGCATTGCCTCTATTAAAGAAGGCGCGATAATTAGTAGTGTCGCTATTTATAGCCGTGGCAAAAACCTGAACGGACTCATCTAACTGACCAAGACGTAGCAGGGCAACACCTTTGGCGTTAAGCGCATCGTAATTGTATGGGTTTTGCTCCAATAATTGATTGAAGGTCTTAACCGCCTCAGAGTAGCTTTCAGTTGACATCAGCGCGCGGCCTTTAGCAAGCAACTCTTCTTCTGAAGGGGCACAAGATGAAAGCACAACAGATAAAATAATTAGGAAAGAAAGTATATTTCTACGCATAGCTCTTTTTCTGGGCACAAAGATAAGCGCAGAAGTTTAGGAATGCCTAATTCCGTTGAAGAATGACCCTTTTAGCTAAACTTGTTCCGCCATAGGTAATCCTGAATATATATATCCCGTCTGGCATACGAGCGCCAGCGGCATCTGTACCATCCCAGAAAAACTCATTTTCACCCTGAAAAGCGGCTGAATTAGAAATTCTACGAACCAAATTTCCATTTGTATCGTAAATCCTGATCAACGAAAATCTACTTTCAGGAACATTCAAGCGAACACTAACGAAATCGCTAAAAGGATTCGGGGCAACCGAGACAATCTCAAACTCTTTATTTTCAAGCACATTATCGAAAGGATCGACATTTGGAACCTCTGCGGTGAACATGCCTCTACCGTGTGTAGCAATGGCTATTTTACCATCAAATCTTCTGTAATCAATCATATTCACTACGGTATTCCCAATAATATCTGGAGACTCTAAACTCCATGTAGTATTACTTCCATCGAGTACCTCCGTAGAATAAAGACCCGTACTCGTTCCAGCCAAATAGAAATTTGTTCCATCGGTTTGGGGAACAATTGTAACCCATCGCACAGAAGGGCCATTACCCGTTCCGTCTAAATTTTCCTCTAAGTTCCCAGAAACACCCACAAAGCTATCGCCACCATCGGTAGTTAAGAATATGCTAGGAACTTGATAGTTAGAAAATGCCACCATTGCCGTGTTGTTATCTCTAGGGTCCACAGCGATGGACCTGACGTAGGCTAGCTCAGGCAAATTATCTCGAGTAATCTCTGTTACCACATAATCTATGGTATTGGCATTGCCCACCTTAAAGATCCTCCCAGTACTCGTTCCGTAATAAAGCCAGTCACGATTTTCGGTAGAAATTTGTAATGCAGTTATCTGGCCTTCATCTATTGAAGTTCTTGTTAGCTCATCCCAATTATTGGACGTAGTTAATTGTGATCCTGAAGACAGCTGAGACAGGTTTCTATTTCGCCAGATCACATCACCTCCGGCTAAGTACATTTTGTTGGCATTATAAGGATCCAAAACAAATGGATTGATAAATAAATATGGCTGACTTGGCTTCGTTCCACCACCTGTAGGATCTACTCTAGCGAAAGAGGTGATCTGAGAATTCTCATTCAGTGTTAAACGGAATATTCTTGAATTTTGAAATGACAAATAATAGTAGAAACCGAAAGGAGTGGTAGCAGTCCAACCACCGTCACCACCTAATACCCTTAGACTATTGTTGTCAAAAACTGGCTGATTCACCGTAACTATGGAACCATTGTCTTGGGTACCTCCAAAGACAACATTCTCCTCAGGAAACTGACTTATTGCTGCAGTATAATATTGAGTAGTAATGAATCCGTTGTTCATAGATTCATAAGCGATTTCTTCCGCCAAATTATTATTGGTGAGAAAAATTCCTCCATCATTAGCAGATATCATTCGATTACCATAAGAAGGCAGAAAAATTAATTCATGCTGATCTGGGTGATGATTGGCATAGGGCTCATTCGGGCTTTCAGGATTATAACCTCCAACCCATTCTACATTAGCTTCTGTGGTAAAGCCATCTGTTGAACGATAAAGATTCGTTCCACCAGCATAGACAACATTTTCATCATTTGGATGAATTGCTACCAGCAAATTATAAGAACCTTGTGAGTTGAATTCCTCCAAATTAGAGTTTTCGCCGTCCGGAAGATTACTTGAAATATTTGTTAAGAAGCTAGTCGCATGATTATATCGATAGAGTCTATTTCCAAACGGACCGTCTGATATGAAATAAGCCACATCAGGGTTAGATTGTGACGAACCAACTTCAGTTCTTCTTACCACTTCATTTGAGTAGCTTAAGATGTTTACCCATGTTATTCCACCATCTTCGGAGCGGTAAACACCACCTGACGGAGCAGTGTTATCTGGGTCGTTTGTGGCACTACTAATAGTGGCGTAATATATGTTATCTATTGTTCTATGAATGTCAGTATAAAAAGGAACTGCAATCTCATTCAAGTCTGCGCCTGCCGGTTCGTTCAGCAAATCTCTTCCTAAAACGGTAGTCCAAGATTGCCCTCCATCGGTTGAGCGTACTATGCCGCCAAATACTGCTGCCAGCACCACGTCATCTGTACTACTGGGGTCAATCTCCATATCCCATACGTATTGAAAAGGAGAAACAAAGAGGCCCGGCTCATCTGCATTAGTTGAACTTAAAACTGACCAAGTAATCCCTCCATCCGTAGACTTGTAGATACCATCCCCCCTGAAGGGAGCACCCGGAGCTCTCGTAGAATTTCCTACCAGTTCGCCTGTTCCGTAGTACCAAGTGTCTTCTCTACCTGCTCGCGTGTCTTGCACAATTGCTGTTACACTCTGAATCTGATCGTTTGTTGTGGTCTTACGCCAATTGGCACCAAAGTTTGTCGATCGCCACATGCCTCCTGAAACACCACCCGCCAAGAGCACATCTTCGTCTCTTATGTCCACAGCTAAAGCCCTTGTTCTACCCCCATAATTCTCAGGCCCAATTGGAAACCAGGCTAAATCTTCTGTGGCTTCGGAGCCTGCATTACTTAAAGGAATCTCATTTAATAATTGCTCCCGGTATAGCTCCTTCGCAAAGCTTAACTCATCCTTTTTAATGTTATATGGAATGTTGCCAGTTTTGGGATTTACCAACATTTGACGCTCATACTCATCTCTTGATTGCAGGTCTTCTCTGCCCTCTATTTCCGCTGGAGTTGAAGGCACCTGAATGGGCACATCTACCTTTTCTTGAGGTAAGAAAGAAAGTGAAAGAAAAATAACTACATAAACGCTGACCGTTGCTAATAGGTAGTTTTGCCACTTCATTTTTTTCATAGACTTAAAGATAACGTCAGGTTTTAAAATCGGTTCAACGTCAGTGATTAAAAACTTAATTCAAGAGATTTGTTCAGCATTCTTTGAATAGATTCATTCCTTTCTGTCTTTTCAGGAATATCTGAGAAAGGAATCCAAGCCACATCATGTGATTCTTCACTCACTGTGAGTAAATCGGCTTCGTCAGCTTCGGAAATAAAGCGCACATCATAATGATCGTGCTCAGGCACCCCTTTTCTTTCGGGTATGGTATGAATATCTAAATCGAAGATTCTATCGCTGAGAAAATCAAACTTTTTCAAACCTGATTCCTCTTCGCATTCCATTTTGGCAACAGCCCTTAGGTCCTCGTTACCATCCGCATGGCCACCTAGCTGGAGCCATCTATTGAGCTTGGCATGGTGTGTAAATAAGGCCTTATCTCTGGTCTTGTTCACTACCCAAACTGATGCCGTAAAATGGCCTTGAAGCAATGAACGCTCAAAACAATTCTCATATTTGAGTAGCTCGAGCATCCTATCTCTAAAAGATAACTCTACTGTGTAATGAGTGGAATAGGCACTTAGCTCTGCCTTAAAAGCATCCCTGTAATCAGAATTCTGTAATGACAACATTTGCTTTATTCACCTTACCACTTTCAAGATTATTCACCATTTCGCCTCCACCTGAATTGTCTCTGTCACCTTTGCGAATGACTACGTAGTACTGAGACTTTTCTAGTTTTTTAAAAGTGACTTTACCTTTACTATCAGACAGAAGCATTTTCTGAACTGGGTTCTTTTCAGCTTTGTAATCTTCTAGTGTTGCGTACAAGGTTACTTCGGCATCTTTCACAAAATTACCTAGCTCGTCTAAGACGGTAATCTTCAACTTAGTATTAAAGATTTGTGCTTCGGCCTTAGGGCTCATAGCAAAAAACGAAAGGAGAATACTGAATAATAAGATGCGTTTCATATTTGTCTTTTTATGGCTTGAATAATTCTTCTAACAATTCATCGAAGGTAAGCGCCTTTGAATATAGCCTATCTTGATAGATGCTGGCTAGAAATTTAATGTAATTGGGCTTTCGATCAATATCAATTTTTTCTACAGTAATGTTACCGTAACGTTGGTTGGCTAGGTTAGTATCTAGGTCTTCCGTAATGGGTTTCAGATACCACTTCTCAACCGTTTCTTCATAATTATCCTTTTCAGAGATTTTACGGTCGGCAACCGACAACTTATAGCCGAATTGCAAGACGCGTTCTTTAAACCAATCGAAGCTGTGCTTGAAGGTCTCTTCGGTAAATGCCTCACCATAACTTATGGCAAAACCGTTGGCATATTGCGAATTCAAAATATGCACATCTACTCCAGAAACTATGCCTTGTTTTTTAAGATAGTAGCCTCTCTCAATATCTTCAATTAAGGATCTAGCCTCCTCACTGTTTTCCCAGGCTTGGTAGGCAGCCAGCTCCTTTTCTGAGCGCGATAACGTTTCATGGATAAAGGCGGTTTTAGGCGCTTGCTTACCAAATAATTTACCCACTACACTATCGAAAAAACTCATGCTGTAAAGCTAACGATTAAAGGAGGGGAATGGTTGAAGGAAATCGAAACTGTTATACTATGGTAGGCGGAAATTCATTTGGTGTCGGTGGGTTAATTCAATTTGAGATTCCTTTTCCTAATTCTGTGTCTACGGATTGGTTCACAAATCCACGAGGCTTAAATTAAGAAAATGAACAAAGTCAAGTTACCAAATATCAACATGGTGGAGGTTAGGCAGTGTTTAGAGTTTGATGAACTTATTATTGTAGTTTATGAAGTAAATGAGATTAACCCCGATATATTTTATAATAACATCAAAGCGTTTAACACTGATTCAGGGTCATTATTTTGGCAATTAGAATATTTTGAAGATGAAAGGGAATCAAGTAAAGATGGACAATTCAAAAGCTTAGGCCCTTATACTTATGTAGCTAAAGAGAACGATTTTTTAATTGCATTTAAGGCACACGGATGGAAAGTTGCAGTGGATCCGACCACTGGCTGTATAATGAAGGACATTGATTTAAATTTTATTGGCAGGGCAGGGTAATATGGAAATTAAGCACCTTTTTTATAACTCTACCACACTGAATTTCTATAATTATTTAAAAACCTCCCCTGGTCTTAGCGTCTCGCTGAGACCTTCCTGTTAATATAAAAACTCAATCTCAATTTGCCCTTTTTCATCTTGGTAATCACGAGCACTACTAAATAACCAATCCAAAGATTGATCTACAAAACCCGCAACCACAGGATTATTATGGATGTAATCTAAACGCTGGTGAATGATTTCAATGCTTGATAATTCAATGGGATGATTATGCTGCTGCCAAAACTGGAAATCTTTATTATTCGACTTTTCCCTACCAGCTTTTAGCATCAATGACATTATCCACTCTTTTCGACTCTCTTGCCGGCTATACTCTATATGTTTCCTAATATGCCTGCTGGTATAACTTTTAAGATCTCTTATAATATCTTCAAGATTATGATCTCCAGTTGTTCCTAATGCCATATGGACATGGCTCGTCATAATACACCAAGCTCCCACTAAAAGTCCTTTATGCTTTTGGCAGTACCTTACCGAATCAATAAAAATTTCTCGATACTCTTGACGAATAAAAACGTCTACCCAATTTACAACTGTGAAGGTGACAAAGTAAAACTCTTCCTGATTTCGAATGGCATATTTCCTACCCATAAAATTTATTGTGTGTAATTGAATTTAAGAAAAAGACTGAAATAAAATGGATTTGTAATTCAATTGTGGTCTTAGCGAGACGCTAAGACCAGGTACGTTGACCAGACAAGGTTTATCAAGTGCACGCTAGTCTTAGCGTCTCGCTGAGACTTAATAAATCAAAACTCACTTTTTATCCCTCTTCATTATCTCCAAACCACCAAAATCATCATACGCGATATGCCCATGGTCTAGCATTTCGGAGAGAATTTCTAGCATTAGTTTCTTATGTGTAGGGTCTAGCACAGTTACTAGCTTCTCTTCATTGAGCATTGAATTTTGCTTCAATACGTTAGTGATCTGCTTTTGATAATGAGCCTTAATCTTATCGTCTTCCGCATGTTGTTTTTTGCGTACATCATTATCGCAAATGCCACATTCGCCATAATCGTCTTCTCCAAAATAGCTAAGCAATTGTTGAGTCCGGCAATTGTCTTTGTTGTGTACATAGGCAATGACACGCTCCATTTTATCAAGCTTCAATTTTCTTTTAGCATTCAATGTATGCTCATCAATGATCAACCCTTTTGCATCTTTTTTAGGCACTAATAAAGTGATTTGTGGCTTGTCCTTTTGCGGAATATAATTAGCTATACCTCTGTCCTTTAGTGCGTTTAACCCTTGTCTCACGACATCTACAGAAGTATTGAGAATAGCAGCTAAATTACTCTCTTGCACCTTTACCGGTTGCTGATAAAGTTCCCCTCCATAGAGTCTCAAGAGTCCTTTGATCAAAGCATCGAACTGTGCATTAGCAATCTGAAACTGATACATGGCCGATTGACTCATCTCAAATTGAATGGCACTCGGACTAAAGAACGACTCGCTTAAATGAATTAGCCCTTGGTCTTGCAGTGCCTTGAGTCCGTGAAAAACTTCAATGGGATGCTGATCAAATTTTCTGGAGAATTCTTGCAAATCGAAATCGAAGCTTTCTTCAGGAAAACTACCATTGGCTAACTGATAGTAATTACCAATCATTTGATACACTTGCCTTAGGTATTCGGCTTTGGGCAAAGACTGTTTCGTCTTATTCCTTAGGTCATCAATATCTTTTTGGTTGCAGATAATTACGGCAAAGGCCTTTTTCTCATCTCGGCCTGCTCTGCCTGCCTCTTGGTAATAAGATTCTAAATTTGGAGGAAGATCCATGTGCACCACCGTGCGTACATCTGGCTTATCTATACCCATACCGAAAGCATTAGTAGATACAATGACGCGTGTACGATTATGAATCCAATTCTCCTGTTTAAGTCCTCGCTCTTGGTGTGTTAGTCCCGCATGATAAAAGTCTGCTGAGATATGGTGGCGCTGCAGCATCTCAGCCACTTCTTTGGCATGTCTTCTTGTGCCTGTATAGATCACAGAAGTGCCATTTACTTTTTTGAGCACTTCAAGCAGCTTTCGCTCCTTGTGCTCTTCAAATCGAACCGAATAAGAAAGGTTAGCACGAGCAAAACTCTTAGTAAAGACTTTGCCCAAACTAAAATTGAGCTTCTCCTGAATGTCTTTCTTCACCCTTGGTGTAGCCGTGGCCGTAAGTGCAATCACTGGCACCTCAGGAAATTGCTCTCTCAGCTTGTTCAACTCCAAATAAGCAGGACGAAAATCATATCCCCATTGTGAGATACAATGTGCTTCGTCTACTGCTATCAAGCCAATACCACGTGCTTCTTTTACCCGTTGTATGCGCACTTGAAAAAGCTCTGTTTTTAAACGCTCGGAAGAACAATAAAGAAACTTAAGATCTGAATTTACTGCATTATCGAGTGCGTAATCTATTTCTCGTTTTCCTTGACCAGCGTGCAAGGCAATTGCTGAAATACCCCGCTCATTGAGCTGCTCTACCTGATCCTTCATTAGGGCAATCAAAGGTGAAACCACAATGGTAAGCCCTTCTAAGAGCATACCCGGTACTTGGAAACAAATGGATTTACCACCACCTGTTGGTAACAATGCTAGGGTATCATTCCCATTCAAAACTGCTTGGATAATATCTTCCTGCAATGGCCGAAAGCTATTATAGCCCCAATATTTTTTGAGTATATGAATGGGTTGATCCATTATTTAAAGATAGGGATTACCAGCTCGGCTTTTCTTTATTTAAAAAGGCTGCAATACCTTTTTGACAATCTGCCGTAGCTCTTGCCTTAGCATTTTGTTCTGCCGCATATTGAAGCCCCTCCTCCAAGCCCATGGCTTGTACCTCGGCAATCATTTGTTTAGTAAGCATCATAGATTGACCAGAATTTTTAGCCACAAGCTTTTGCGCTAATTGATCAACTGTTTCATCCAAGGCTTCAGCTGAAACTACATCATTTACTAAACCGAAAGCTTTGGCTTCATCTGCTGAGATTAAATCTCCCGTGAGTAGCAGTTCTTTTGATTTCCCCTCACCTATTTTTCTCAGCAAAAAGACTTTTACAATAGCGGGAATAAAACCAATGCGTACTTCGGTGTAGCCAAATTTTGCCTCATCTACGGTAACGGAAAGGTCGCAGACAGTGGCCAAACCGCAGCCTCCTGCAATAGCATGACCCTGAATTTTAGCAATTACTACTTTGGGATGCGTATAGATTTGATAGAAGAGATCTTTCAAGTGACTACTATCAGCCACATTCTCTTCAAAAGAATTGGTTTGTAGTTCTTGTAAGTAGGCCAAATCTGCTCCTGCACAAAAGGCATCTCCTGCTGCGGCTAAGACAATTACTTTGGCCTCCTTATCTTTTGCAGCTTGGGCAAACGCCTGTTTAAGCTCTGTAACTACTTGCGCATTTAAGGCATTGCGCTTTTCAGGGCGGTTAAGGGTAATGGTTGCCACACGTTGGGCTACTTGATAAGTAACAAATTTCATCTCCTCCATAAATGGCTAAAATAGCCCTCTGTTTTGATAGAATGAAATGAAAGATCTTTAGTCTCAAAATAGGTCCTTAAATCTGTCTCTGTATTCCGCCATAGGTTGTTTCCCAAAACATATTCCTCAGCCTTTAAAGACCCCAGAAAGTCTTCATCAAAACTGAATTGCCTGCCATCTATAAATACAAAGTCGAATATGAGTTCTTGATCAAGAGGAATACTCTTTTTCATTATCAATGCGGTTCTACCTTCTATTACAAATACATCTCCCAACTCCGTTGGGACATTAGGAAACCTTAATTCATCTCTTTCTATGTTCTGGTTTGAGCCACTGATGATACTCTTTTGATGTAAGTGAAACCGTTGACTTTCATCATCAGCAAGAAAGAGCGAATCTGCTATGATCTTGGAATCAAATCCGACTCGTAAATCAAGTACTTGTGAATTATTCACATTCAGGTGACTGAACTCTAAACTTTTGGCAGCTTTAGAAAAATGAGAAATCTGGACAAAGGCAAAAGCGAATGAAGTCAGAAAAGAGAGGTAAAGCCAATTCATTTTCTTTTTTACAAAGAAGAGTATCATTCCACCTAGGGTGAAATAGACAAGCCATGTTTGGAGAATATCTAAGTGAATTCCTTCGATTGTGCTACCGGAAAAAGAACCTACCCAAAAAACGAGTTTATTGACGAGTCCGACAAAACCATTAAGTAGCCAACCTAAGCCTGCCGCCAACGCTGGAATAAATGACAAGATCATTAACAACAATGCACCAATGAGGGTGACAAACGCAGCAGGAATTATAAAGAGATTCGAGATTAAAAAGTAAGTGGGAAACTGATGGAAGTATAGAATACTCAGGGGCCCAGTAGCTAATTGTGCAGCAATAGAAACGCAGGATATTGCCCAAATCTTATCTAAAAGCCAATATTTTGGGGCCCACAATTCATAGAGTTTTAGCTGAATGTAAACAATGCCGAAAACAGCCAAATAAGATAATTGAAAACCAATACTCATAATGAGGTATGGATTAAACCAGAGCAAGACGAATGCCGAAGCTGCAAGTGTGTTGTAGATATTTCCATTTCTGAACAGCGCTCTACCCATGGCCACAAAAGAGAACATGGTTACAGCTCTCAATACGGAAGGTGACAAACCCGTGAGCAGAGCATAAAACCACAAAATGACAATACTTAGGATGGCCATTAACCAGCGATACTTCTTCTTGGAGAGACCAAGTCTTTGAAAAACTTGAAAGAGCAGCAGATAAATAATTCCCACATGCAGCCCAGAGACAGCAAGCACATGCATGGCACCTGTGGCTGAAAAGGCTCTAACTAAATCATTTTCCAATTCATCTTTAACTCCCAGAGATAACGCGAGAATAACAGCTCTAGAATCTTCATTCTGGATATAATCTGCAATTACATCAATGCAGTAGTTTCTTAAGCGATCAGAATATTCTACAAAAAAGGGAGGTGGTTTGTGACCAATCTTCGCTAAATCCTCTCGAATAAAATGTTGATGATAGATTCTATTATAGGCCAAGTAATTCTTGTAGTTGAATTCACCTGGATTGGCAGGTGGACTAACTTCATTAGGTTTTCCTGAAACATAAATTAGATCGCCCTTCTCTAAATAAATAGAATCTTCTAAGGGTAGATATGCATTAACAAAACCACTGACCATTTGCCATTCACTGTCAATACTTACTTCGTAAACCTCTAATGCGATGAGCTTAGATTTCTCCTTTGATACTGGAGATTCCTTCACCCTTGCTTTATAGCCGTCAACGTTTTCTAAGGAATTGAATAATACCTGTGGATAGGCCGTGCTTTGAATGAGTTTAATGGTTGGGAGCCAAGGCCAAAGGCGACTAAACAGACCAGCGCACCCAGAACAGTTCTGTATTTATGGCTATTCTGTCTCTGAATGATTAGAAAGACACCAAACAGGATCGCGAGCAGCAGATAACTTAATTTAAGCTGATCGCCCAAATAATGATAAGACACAATGCCTAAGGCAAAGAAAGAAGAAAGTCTTATGAATGGAGAGGATGATAAATTCAAATGCTAGTACTTGTGTGCTAGCATAATTTATTTAATAAATACGATAATTTAAAGTTTCCGTCTCATTTCAAAGTGATCGAGGCCTGCTTCTGAGAACATGTCACCAATTTTGTCAAAGCCAAAGCGGCTGTAGAGCGCCATTGCTGGTACTTGCGCATGTAAATAGAGTAATGTACCTGCGGGTAACTTAGCCGCTTCGATACTGCCCAATGCTGATTGCACCAAACGCTTACCTACTCCTTTGCCTCTCAGTTCTTGTAATACGGCAAATCGCTCAAGCTTTATCCCCTTATCTGTTGATCGATAACGGCAGCACCCTACGGGTTTCCCTTCATGATAAGCCACAAAGTGAGTAGAGTCTTCATCAAAACCATCAAATTCTTCCTCCACAGGACATTCCTGCTCACCTATGAAGACTACTTCTCTAATCTTATAAGCCTCTTGAAGTTCGGTCTCATTTTCAACCTTTTTTACTCTTATCATTTTGGTTTGGTGTTTTGTCGTATGCGTTAATAATTTCTTTAACTAATTTATGACGAACAACATCTTTCGTAGTTAATTCAACCGTAGCAATGCCTTTCACGTTTCTTAAAATTCTTACAGACTCTGAAAGTCCCGATTTTTGATGATGAGGCAGATCCACTTGAGACTGATCTCCGGTTACAATCATTTTAGAATTAGGGCCCATTCGTGTTAAGAACATTTTCATTTGCATGGCCGTTGTATTCTGAGCCTCATCTAGAAGAACAAAAGCATTGTTGAGGGTTCTTCCGCGCATATAAGCCAAAGGAGCAATCTCTATAATGTTGTTTTCTTGGTAGTTCCTCAGCTTTTCTGAAGGAATCATTTCGCCTAGGGCGTCATATATGGGGCGTAGGTATGGATCAATTTTCTCCTTAAGGTCACCCGGTAAAAAACCAAGGTTCTCTCCCGCCTCCACGGCAGGTCTGGTTATTATAATTTTTTGAACCTCTTTATTCTTTAGCGCTTGTACTGCCATCGCCACCGAAATATAGGTTTTACCCGAACCGGCAGGTCCTATAGCAAATACCAAGTCGTGCGTCCTAACGGCTTCTACCAAAGATTTTTGGTTGGCTGTCTTAGGCTTAATATTATGACCCCGAACACCAAACACGAGCGTATCTTCTGAAGTACCTGCATGAAAATATTCAGACTCCTGTTTTACCAATGAATTTACATGCTCTTCGGTAATGGAACCGTACTTATGGAAGTGATTGATAAGAGATTGAAAAATATCATTGATCTGAATAATTTCATTGGCATTCCCTTTAATAAGAATATCATTACCTCTTGCCACAATCTTACTTTTAGGAAAAGCAGATGCTACTTCTTTGATGTGCCGATTACCGACTCCTACAAAGTCGACCATGGCTATATTTTCTAGGGTTATTAACTTTTCTACCAAATTTCTACTTTGGGTTTATAAGATTGCCTTAGCTTTATTTTTGAATACTTTTGTTGCCACTAAATTAAAGAAAAAGACCTAGTCTCGTTTATGTCACTCATCACTTTTACATCGGATTACGGATTGAGTGACCATTATATGGCAAAAGTAAAGGCGTACATCCTTTCAATTTCATCAGAAGCCAACATTTTAGACATTAGTCACAGTATTAAACCATTTGATATTGGCCATATGGCGCATGTTATTAAATCGGTTTATAGCAACTTTCCGGAAGGTACGGTTCACTTAATTGGTGGGGAGCCTAAGAATGGAAAGAAAGGCATACTCATCTGCTTCATTGAAAATCACTGGTTTGTCTTACCTGATAACGGCTTAATTAGCCTCATTTCAGAACAACCACTTCATGCCGTTTTTGAGGTAACGCCTGAAGACGGCCATATGATGCTAGAACTTGGCAAAACAGCAGCCCTTTTATCATCAGGAGAGCCAGCAGAAGGACTTGGTAAACCCATTACCGATTATGTGCAATACACGGCTAGAAAAGCCAGAGCTACCAAAAAAGAAATAGCCGGCCAAGTGATTCATATCGACCACTATGGCAACCTTATTACCAATATTGACAAAACTGACTTTGATATATTAAGCAAAAACAGGAAGTACACCATTCAATTCGGGAGAGATCGTGTCAGTCAAGTCAATGCGTATATCAGTCAAGTGGATGCTGGCGATGTATTCTTCATTTTTAATGAGGAAAAGCAACTAATGCTGGGGGTCAATCAGGGGAATGGAAAAGCATTGCTAGGTATGGAATTCGATAGCCCAGTGGTTATTCAATTCGAAGACTGAGTTAAATTCTCTAGAGTTTAAAGGAATATAAAATCATAAACTATGCTCATCAGAATAGTAAGAATGACTTTTAAAGAAGAGGAGGTTGAAAGCTTCTTAACCATGTTTGAATCAAAGAAGTCATTTATCCGCAACTTCCCCGGCTGCACTCATTTAGAGCTTCAAAAGGATTACAACAATCCCTGCATTTTGGCCACATATAGTCTCTGGAATTCTGAAGAAGACTTGAATAGCTATAGACATTCAGCACTTTTTGCAGAAGTATGGGCCGAAACGAAAGCTAAGTTTGCAGCCAAACCAGTAGCCTTTTCACTTAAAAAATTCATTCAAGTCGACTAAGATTTTCTATTGGTAAGCAATTGGATAATCGGAAATCTTTATTCACTTTTGCAATCCCAATTTCAGAAATGCCTAGGTGGCGGAATTGGTAGACGCGTTGGTCTCAAACACCAATGCCTTCGGGCGTGCCGGTTCGACTCCGGCCCTAGGTACAAAGCTCTTCAAGCGAAGGGCTTTTTTTATTAAGGTAAATTAGATTTGATTAAAAAGGCCAATTTCTCGCGCTGTAAGCAATACCGTTATCTCGCGGAAAGGGAATGGGATACAACCAAGCCAACTGTCCTTTTTATCATGCTCAATCCGTCCACCCTAGATCACAAGCAAGACAATCCGACAATTAAACGTTGTCTAGGCTTTGCTCAAGACCTCGGTTTTGGAAATCTCCTTATCGCAAACCTGTTTGCTTACAAAGCAACCAAGCCAGAAGAGCTAATGCTCGCCCATGACCCGCTAGGTTCTCGAAACATGGAATATTTGCGAAAAGCAAGGAACCAGAGCGATACAATTATTACGGCTTGGGGCGTTCCGCAAGCAATCAAAAAATTAGCCCCTAAAAAGCAGTTTGAATTAATTAACAGTTGGGAATCTTATTCCTTAGGTTATTGCAAAGACGGTAATCCGAGACATCCACTTTACCTTAAAAAGGGCTCAAAACTTATCTTGAACAAAGAAGAATTTCAGATTTAATGATAGTCAAGCGCTATCTCAGAATCACCAGTTTTCCAAAGCCATTGTCGAAGGCTTTGTCTTTAGAAGTACTTCTGTTTCCAAACCCTTGACCAGAAGTTGATTGCAACAAGACTCTATACAGATAAGTACCGTTGGCCAATTGATCACCAAACTCATCTTTACCATCCCAAGCATATTCGGTTATGTTGTTTCATATTTTAATCGGACCAATTTCATTCTGGGTGATCTCTCTTATCAGCTTACCCGAAACCGTAAAGATTTGAATTTTAATCTGATCTGGAATCACTGAGCCCGTCAGCGTAAAAATAAAGCGAGTAGTTTATTCACTGTTGTCTTCGGCTATATATATACCTCAAAATTAGAAATACCTACTGAGTAGAATGGATTTTTAACAGACAACTCTAAGAAATTTTAAATATTTTATTTCTACCCTAAAATAATGCCTGCAGTAGCATAAACATTGATTTCATCAATAAATAAGCTGAAATATATCACAAGGTAATATTTTTTATATAGTACTATGTAACACATAGTACCTTCTTTCGTATATTTGCACATAGGTCAAACATCTTAAAGTAAAAGAGATGAATTTAGAAAACACTCAAGTGCAAATGCGAAAGGGAATCATTGAGTTCTGTATTCTGCACGTTATCGCAAGAGGCGAAGTTTATGCTTCCGACATGCTGGAAGAACTAACCTCGGCTAAGATTATGGTTGTGGAAGGCACACTGTATCCACTTTTAACGAGACTGAGAAAAGCAGGACTCGTGGACTACAAATGGGTTGAATCGAACTCAGGCCCACCACGCAAATACTACACGATAACTCAAGCAGGTCAGGATTTTGTAGATAGCCTCACCAACACTTGGGAAGAATTGGTCAATTCTACCACTCAAATTATCTCAAACCACAAGTAATCAGTCATGAAAAAGAATATCAGTATCAACATTAGCGGAATCATCTTCCATGTAGAGGAAGATGGCTATGAGAAATTCAAGGCTTATTTAGATTCCATCAATCAATACTTTGCAGGGTACGAAGACAGCGAAGAAATTATTGCTGACATCGAAAGCCGTATTGCAGAGCTTTTCTTAGAGAAGCTAGATGATGGCAAGCAAGTGGTTACTATAGTAGATGTAGAGAATCTTATTGCCACAATGGGTCAAATCGCAGATTTTGAGGCCATTGAAGAGGAAGAAGATTTTACGAAAGCAGAGCCCAAAGCCAAAACTCAAAAACAACGAAAAGCCAAAAGCTCATCTTCCTCTAGTTCGGAAGGAGCACGCGTTCTGCGTAGAGACTTAAACAAGAGAATTCTTGGTGGGGTGGCTTCAGGAATAGGTCACTATTTCAAAATGGATCCTATTTGGGTACGAGTAGCCTGGCTATTACTTTTCTTTACTGGTTTGGGCATTTTGGCCTACATCATCATGTGGATTGCAGTACCTGGTAGTGATGATTTACCAGAAGATGTAAACGTCAAGAAGCTATATCGCGATCCCGATGATAGAGTACTGGGTGGCGTAAGTGCTGGATTAGCCAAGTACTTTAATACAGATGCCATCGTATTCCGAATCATATTCGTGATACTCATTTTCGGTGGTGTTGGAATTCTAGCTTACCTCATCCTGTGGATTATTACTCCACAGGCTTCTTCTTTAACGGAGAAAATGCAAATGAAAGGTGAAAAAGTAACCCTTTCTAACATTGATGAGAACATTAAAAAAACAAAGCAAGAAAACCTTAATCCTAAAGATGAGAACTCGTTTACCAAGGTGTTACTATTCCCTTTTAGGCTTATAGGAAACATATTTAAAGGTTTAGGAAAGGCATTAGCTCCTATCTTTCAATTAATTGTTGCCCTTATTCGAGTATTCATTGGAGGTATAATTGCTTTGGTGGGTATCTCAAGCATGTTCTCTTTCTTAGTAGCGGGCGGAGTTGTTCTTGGCCTATACAATGGAGACTGGTTTTATGGTGGAGACGACTGGGCTTATTTTACTTCTGAAGTAATCGTAAACACAGTACCCGAAATAGGAGCTCTATTTTTATTGATCGCCCTATTCATTCCATTCTTGTTCATCTTTATTGCAGGAATAACCATTATCGCTAAAAGAAGAGTAATGAGCAGCTCAACCGGCTGGAGCATATTGGGTATATGGATGATCGCAGTAGTTGGCACTTTTGCAACCATACCTAATGTTATTAGAGACTTTAGAGAAGAAGCTTCATATGAAGTGGTGGACCCATTAGCAATTGCAGGAGACACATTAATAATAGATGTTCAATCTGTGAACTACTTCCCTGAGAGTAGAAGAAGATACAATATGATGGATAACGAATGGAATGAGTCTGAATTTAGCGACCTAGACATTCGCGTAGCAAAAGATGGTGAGCTGAAATTAGAGAAGCGTTTCTATGCGAGAGGTAGAGACTTTGAAGGAGCTCAGGAGACAGCCAAAGCGGTTGAATACAATTACTCTTTAGATGGTAATAAAATCACATTCGACTCGGATATTACTTTTAATCGCAAGACTAAATTTAGAATGCAAGGGGTTAACTTGAATCTTTACATTCCTAAGAACCAACCGTTTAAAATTGCTAGAGGCAGCAGGGAATTGATTCAATACTTTGGCTATCGCTATTCTTGGTCAGAAGTGTATCGCAATACTTGGGCTTTTAATGATGATGGTAAGCTTACTTGTTTAACCTGTGAGGTAGAAACTGAAGAGGAAAGAAATACAGCATCGAACGAGAAAACCACTTCGCTTGAAAGCTTTAGCCAAGTAAATATCAAAGGAGATTTTAATGTAACCATAAAGCAAGGTTCTAAAAATGAAATTACCGTTTCGGGCCCTAGCAGATCGGCTTCTAGAATGTTCACCAACATTGTTGGTAACCAGTTGAATGTAAATGCATCTAATACCGCTATAAATCTTAATGACTTAACCATTGAGCTTACGGTTGAATACATAGACTACCTAAACATTACGGAAGGTGCAACGGTCACTTTTGATAATGCAGATTTAAGCCAACTAAGTATTTCTACCAACAGCGACTCCAGAGCTTTGGTCAATGGAAACATAGACGAAGTGAGGGTATTCTCCTTCGGCAGATCTAGGGTAGATTTAGAAGGCACCATCAACGACTTAAATGTTGACTTAAACGATGGCGCTCGACTTTATGCCTATGAAGCACAAACAAAAGAAGCTGCTGTTGTAACCGAAGAAGAATCTAGAGCAAGATTAACTGTTAACGAATACTTGTCGGTTGAAGCCTCAGGTTTTTCATCAGTACGTTATAAAGGTAATCCAGAAGTAAACATTGTAGACAAGTCCACTTCTGCATCAATTAGCGAATACTAATCCAATAAATACGCACCGGGCCAGAACGCAATCGAGGGTCCGGTGCTTTTTCTTCCCTTCTTCCTTCACCTACTTCCCTTTTCACATCGATAATATCCCGATTCAGAAAAAAGAATCGACACATCAGTTTTCCAACACCCTCTTTTTAAGCCATTTAGCATATATTTGATTCTGACTGCAACCTAAAAGAGAACTTCTTTCTCTTTCCGATGCAACCGAATTTATGATTCATACGTCTACCCTATGTAGTCAACCAAAACATGCTACAAATCAAAACCTCAAAAGACGAAATTCGATGATGCCAACGGAAACAAACAAAAGGACAAAACCAGTGATAACTACTTCGTAAACCCTTACAAATATGGTTTCAGAGCAACCGTAGGTTGGGACTTCTTCGACCTATTCTTCAACTATGATGTAACCGAACTATTTGAAGACAGCGTGAACGCTCCTAGACTGAATCCAATCACCTTCGGTGTAGTACTTTAAACCAAAACATTTAATACTCGAAATATGAAACATATATACAAATCCGTATTCGTTGTGCTGTTGGTCGCAAGCATGGCAACAGAAGCAAACGCGCAGTGGCGCTGGGGTAAATCAAGCGACTTTGAAAGACTTGATACAACCGTGAGCATTCCTCGTAACACTGGCAACAGCGTGTACATCTCAGATAATGACTTTTACTTACGCTTTGGCTTTTTGGGTCTAGACTTAGAATTGGAAGACGACTGGGATAGAGATTGGAGGTCTAGAAGAAGAGGGCTTAGAAATATTGAATACTTCGAAAGACACGATCATGGTACATTGCACGGGCTTAACTTTGAATTTGGAACAAATAACTACTTAACCGGTACGAACGACTTTCCATCTTCAGCAGATCTTTTCCAAGTTAAACCTCTGAACAGCACCTTTGTGGGCCTAACATGGAATCACACATCATACGTTAGCGGGCCTCTTTACCTAGATTGGGGCGGTGGTCTAGCCTGGTATAACTATCAGTTTGAAAATGCCGCAACACGTCTTGATCCCTCAGGTGGTTCTTTAAACTTTGTTGAGCAACAGAACCTCAATAGTGCAATAAAAAGTAAGCTGAAAGTTACTTACGCGATGTTCACTGCGGTACCAATGATAGACTTTAGCAGAGGCAAACGCCTAGTGAGACAGTTCGAAGAAGACAATGTACGCGTTGCGGTAAGTTCTAGAAGAGGTTTTAGGTTTGGTTTAGGTCCTTATGTAGGCCTTAGACTAGGCAGCAAAGCGAAATATCTATACAGAAATGATGATGGCAGACAGAAGGACAAAGAAAAAGGTGGGCTCTTCATCAACGATTTCAGATATGGCTTAAGAGCTCAGATTGGTATCAACGGCTTCGACATGTTTGTGAATTACGACATGAACGAATTATTCGAAGAAGGATTTGGTCCGCAGCTAAATCCGATAACAGTTGGAGTGACTTTCTAAAAAATACTCTTTATAAAAAGCCGATTCCTAAATTTAGGAGTCGGCTTTTTTTATGACTAAAAATCGTAATAGTTCTTAGCCCTTAATCATCCAATCCTTCTCTTCCCCTTTTAATCTCAGCAGCTTAGCAAAATAATGGCCACTTGGTCTATTAGCTGTCATTAAAACTAGAAACACAGTAAAGACAATTGCATAAACCATATCACCCTTTTCGTATAAGCCATATGCACCAATAGCCGCACCGAAAGCCCACATTAAATTTCGAAAGATAATTGGCTTACGGAGCATCCCCAGCTTAACATCCATCTCTTGAAAAGGCGCTACCGCCTTGCGCATATCTCTGCCCCATGTTCCTAATGTCCTAATCAAAACATAGCCAACTCCAATAGCCATAGCCCCGTGAAACATCAAATCTGGTTCTTCAAAAAACACAGCCCTGAGTCCATCAGAATTCTCCTTTTCTAGAAAAATCCAGCCAAATGCTAGTAGAGGCAGTACCAGAAAGAGGTATACAATCGACTCTAATGTTTTAAAAAAATTGCGCTTATCGAAGTCGGGGTTTTGCAGTTTCATAGAATTCAATCTGGTCCTAAACAATATTTGCTAACGAACGTTAGTATGCTTACCTTTGGTTTGATGGAAATAGCCGTAAAAAAGAATCGCAAGCAGCAAATCGAAGAGAAAGCTACTACTCTTTTTCAAGAAAAGGGTTATGCTGCCACTTCAATGCGAGACTTAGCCAATGTGTTAGGTATCGAAGCTGCGAGTCTTTATTCACACATCAAATCTAAAGAAGAAATTCTTCAAAAGGTATGTTTTCGTATGGCGGAAGAATTTTTCGCAGCTTGGCAGGCTGTTGAAATGGAAAATTCAAGTTTTGCTGCCAAGTTAGAAAAGGCTGCTATTGCACATGTAAAGGTTATTACCCTTAATACTAGTGCCTCTGCGGTTTTCTTTAATGAATGGAGACACTTAAGCGAACCACACCTTTCTGATTTTCTCTCTATGAGGAATGACTATGAAGGCAGGTTTATTGACATTATAGAGAATGGCATGCAGGCTGGAGAATTCAAAGAAGTTGATACAAAGTTTATGATGCTGACTATTCTCTCATCACTTAACTGGACACACAATTGGTATAAGCCGGGCGGAACACTAAGCCCACAAGAAATTGGAACGCGTTTATCGAATATGATTTTAAACGGATTGAATAAATAAAGATATGTACGGAGGAGGAAACACATTTGAAGCCCTGAAAGGCACTGCACTTGCTGACGAAGATCCAATAAAACTAGCTGAGTTTGAAGCTAGAATTGACAGAGGAGAAAAAATTGAGCCATCTGACTGGATGCCTCAACTCTATAGAAAGCAATTAATTAGAATGATTGAGCAACACGCTCACTCAGAAATAATTGGTGCTTTACCTGAAGGTACTTGGATTACGAGAGCTCCTGGCTTTAAAAGAAAGTTAGCTCTTATGGCTAAAGTACAAGATGAAGTAGGCCATGCGCAATTGCTGTATGGAGCTGCTGAAACTTTAGGCAAATCTAGAGAAGATATGCTTCAAGACTTAATCAACGGAAAGTCTAAGTATTCAAATATTTTCAACTACCCTGCTTTCACATGGGCAGACTCTTGCTTTATCTCTTGGTTAGTAGATGCTGGCGCTATCGTTAACCAAATAGCAAATTCTAAAGGTTCTTACGGCCCGTATTGCCGTGCCTTAGAAAGAATTTGTGCAGAAGAATCATTCCACTTAAAATACGGGCACCACTGCGTAATTCATTTGGCAACGGGTACAAAAACCCAACGCGTAATGATGCAGGCTGCTGTAAATAGATGGTGGGCTCCAATGATGCACTTCTTTGGTCCTTCAGATAAAATCTCTGTACACTCAGAAATTTTAATGAAGTGGAAGGTGAAAATGGCTTCCAATGATGAGTGCCGTCAGCAGTTCTTAGACATGTATGTTCCTAAGATTTGGGAATTAGGTCTAACAATTCCAGATGAAAACCTCATGAAGAACGAGGCAACTGGACAGTGGGAATTCACAGAACCAGATTGGGCTGAGTTTAAGAGAGTTATTAATGGTGACGGCCCTTGTAACAAAGAACGTTTAGCTGTTAGAAGAAAAGCTGAAGAAAGAGGTCGTTGGGTAAGAGAAGCACTCTTGGCACCAAAGGCAAAATACGTTACTCCATTAGCATAAGTACATGTTAGAATCACTTGACCCCAGAGTAAATCGATTAGGCTTACCGGATAATTTCGATAGTCCATTAGGCAAAGTTTCCATGGATCAATTTGAGACCTATGAGGCCTTTGTAATGACAAAACCAGGTAAGCCTTTTGAGCATGTTGGTATTGTACATGCACCTAATGAAGAAATGGCATGGCTCTTTTCTAAAGAGCAATACACGAGAAGAGGTATGGTTTGCCATGGCCTTGCCGTGATCAAAACAGAAAACATTAAAGTTTCCTCCATAACTGATAATAATGTTGATGTATATGATGCCATTGAAGGAGAGTACTCTGGAAAGGAATCTGATTCTTTTGAGATTTTCCATCTTTTGAAAAGAGGGAAGCAGCATAAACATATTGGTGGGATTATGGCAGCAGATTATGAAGATGCCATGAAAGCTGCCAAAAACGAATACGAGAGACCAAAAACGGTTTACAATGTTTGGGTAGTGAAATCAGAAGATATCTTCTCTTCCGATGAAGAAGACACTGACATTTGGGACACCTTGAAAGAAAAAAAATATCGCGATGCGATAGATTATAAAGCCGCTGATAAAATCAAAGCATTTAAAGCAGAACAGTCATGAATGTAGAAGCAGTAAAAGATCTTTTATACAAAATGGCTGATGACCAACTGGTTTTAGGTCACAGAAATTCTGAATGGACTGGGTTTGGCCCATTGCTCGAAGAAGACATTGCCTTTTCTTCAATGGCGCAAGACAAAGTTGGGCAGAGCTGGCAGCTTTACAAAATCTTGAATGAAATGGGCGAATCTGATCCAGATACCGTTGCCTTTATGCGTAACGCAGATCAGTTTCACAATTCCCAGTTTGTAGAATTGCCAAACGGAGAATACGACTTCAGTTTAATCAGGCACTTTCTGTTTGATACTGCGGAACTTTTGCGTTTTCAATTCTTAAGCGAGTCTTCTTTTGAAGCCTTAGCCCTTCTGGCTAGAAAAATTAAGGGTGAAACGAAATACCACTCAATGCACGCCAACATTTGGGTTAAGCAATTGGGATCTGCGACTGAAGAGAGTATCTTAAGGCTTCAGAGCAGTTTGAATGAAGCTTTACCTTATGCCCTAGGCTTGTTTGAAGAGTCTAAATTTGAGGATGAGCTGATCTCTGAAGGAGTTTTTAAAGGAGAGGCTGTTCTAAAAGAAGCATGGATTGGTGAAATCACTAAGATTATTAACCAAAGTGCACTTGAGCTTCCTAACCTTTCTAGTATTGAACCTGTATTAGGCGGTAGAAATGGTGTACACACTGAATACTTGCAGCCAATGCTTGACGAGATGTCTGAGGTCTTTAAAGTAGATCCGACAGCCGACTGGTAACAGATAAGAAAACAACAATGACAATAACAGAAGACGAAATCAAAGTGTGGCTGGATGAGGTGAAAGATCCTGAGATCCCTGTATTGTCCTTAAACGACTTAGGTGTTATCACCAATATCGATATCAATCCATCAGGTAAAGTGGTTGTGAATATGACACCAACCTTTGCCGGTTGTCCTGCCATGGATGTTATGCAGCAAGATGTAGTAGACGTCTTGACTAAAAGAGGAATTGAGGACAAAGAGGTGATCGTCTCATTTGAAAATCCTTGGAATTCTAATAAGATTACTGAAAAGGGCAGAAAAGCCTTGGCAGAATTCGGACTTGCTCCACCCCCAAAGCATAACATGGTTGTTGATATAGACATTATTGAGCGTGTTGATTGCCCACAGTGTGGTAGTGATAACACCGAGATGAAAACACCATTTGGCCCTACGCTCTGTCGCTCAATCCACAGGTGTAATAGCTGCGGAGAATCCTTTGAGCAGTTTAAACCAGTTTAGATTTTCTCCCAAACCGAATCAACAAAATTCCCATTTGCACCTGTAAGGTTGGCTAAAATTCTAAAGTCTGATGCTTCAGCATACTCCTTAATCATTTTGTAAGAGTATTTCCGTGACACTTCAGTGTGTATGGCTTCCCAAGCATTAAAATGAAAGGTCTGATCTAACAGTTTAATAAAGACCTTTTGATCTATCATGCTTATCAAATGGCTTTTAGTTTCTCCAGTTATGGGATCGTAAGTCGGGAAATGCTGAAATGTAGCCAAGTCAAAATTTGCTCCTAATTCATTATTCATTCGTTGGAGAAGATTCAAATTGAAATCCTTCGTGACACCCTTGCTATCCCCGTAGGCAGACAAGATTTTAGCAGGGTCTTTCATCAAATCGAAACCTGTTAGTAGAATATCTCCTGTTTCTAGATAATCACCAATATGAGTTAGAAAAGCTATGCCTGCATCACTTTTAAAGTTGCCAATATTAGAGCCTAAGAAGAGCACAACTTCTTTACAGTCGTGTTGAAAGCTCAATTCTTTCAAGGCCTTAAAATAATCTCCTTGTATGGGTTCCACATTCACTTTAGGCAACTCATCTTTCAAAGCAGCTTGTAAATGCTCCAGAACATCACCAGAAATATCTTTGGGTGAGTACGTAAACTCGGAATGAACTTTAAGGAAATGCTCAAGAAGCAACTTGGTTTTTGTGCCATCTCCTGCGCCCAACTCTACCAACCTAAACTTCTCATGATCGGGAGCAATTAAGGAGCGTATTCTCTCTTTATGTGTATCGAATATTTCGAACTCTGAGCGAGTAAGGTAATACTCATCCAGACTCATAATCTTCTGAAAGAGCTTATCTCCAGTAGCGTCATAGAAATACTTTGAAGAAAGTGCTTTTGGGAATTGTGTTAAACCATTCCTAACGTCAATTGCGAATTGACTCAGATTCTCAGTGCTTGGTGTCATGCTAAATAGTTTCGGCTAGTCTTAAGCCTGTAAAATGCCACCGCAAGTGGGGGTGAAAAAAGTTTCTATAGGTAGGTCGAATATGATTTCTCATGGTCGCAAAAGAGCCTCCTCTTAACACCATCTGATTCACCATAAATTTACCATTGTATTCTCCTAATGCTCCTTCAGCCTTACGGTAGCCAGGATAGGGTAAATATGCGCTATTAGTCCACTCCCATACATCCCCAAAGAATTGATAATCATTGTCCTTTCTAGCGATGGTACGGTAATTTCTATTATCTAAAAAATTAGCTGAATTTGGTATTTCAGGTTGATGTATTTTACAAGCAACTTCCCATTCAAACTCTGTTGGAAGGCGTTTGCCTTTCCATTTAGCAAAGGCATCTGCTTCGTAGAAGTTAATATGTGTTACTGGAGCATTCGGATCAACTTTTTCTAATCCAGACAAAGTATAATTCATCCATTGGTTGTCCTTCTTATACCAATAGAAAGGCCCACGAATGTTTTCTTTCTTTACCCATTCAAATCCCTCCATCAACCAATGATTGAAGTCTTGATAACCGCCATCTTCGATAAACTCTATGAATTCACCAGCTGTGATCAATCGATCTAATAATTTAAATGATTCAAGGAAAACCCTATGTGAACCTTCTTCATTATCAAAGTGAAAGCCTTCCCCTTGATGGCCAACTTAGTAAATATCGGCAGGCACTTCCAAATAGGCTTCTTCTAAGTTCGGAGTAGGCTGTTCTTCATTATAACTCCGGTAAGCTGGAGCTAAGGGATTGATGCCTAGGATGTGTTTGATGTCATAGACCATTAGCTCTTGGTGTTGCTGCTCATGGTTCAAACCAATCTCGAATGCATCTTGTAAATCGTCTGGCATACCGAATTCCTCTAGAAATTGTTCCATGTGCTCATTAACATAAGCGCGATATTGCATGATCTCATTAACCCAAGGTCTCGTCAGAGATCCGCGATCTGCTCTTACCCAACGTTCGCCCTCTGTTTCGTAATAACTATTGAATAGGTAATGTTAATCGTCATCGAAAACCTTGTATCCAGGAAGGTGGTCTTTGAGAATAAAATTTTCAAAGAACCAAGTTGTATGAGCGAGGTGCCATTTTGGAGGGCTCACATCAATTACGGGCTGTACCACAAAATCTTCGGGTTGCAGCGGTTCACACAACTCCTCAGTCATTTGTCTTATCTCTAGAAATGCTGCGAGGAATTCTTGTGAAGTTTTGGCTTCCGCACGCGGGCTCTCATTCATAGATATGAGATTAATTAAAATCTCGGAGAATCTGAAATAGGTTGTTTAGTGATTGTATTAAGATTTGAATTTATTTCGATGAATTGGGAATAAAAAAAGCCTCGATCTCTCGAGGCTTTTCTTTAACCAATTTCTATAACCACATCTTCTGTCAGTGGATGACTCACACAAGGCAAGACATAGCCTTCATCTATTTCTGCTTCAGAAAGCCCTTCTTCCTCGTCCATTTTTACTTTGCCAGAAACGCATTTTCCTCGACATGCAGTACACAAACCACTCTGACATGAGAAAGGTAAATCGATGTCTTCATCTAAGCCTTTTTCAAGGATAGTCTCTCCAGGCTCTACTGTATACTTAAATTCTTCGTCATCATAAATAACAGTTACTTCTCTCGCAATTATTTCATCAGAATCAGCAGACGAATCTGTTGCTGTAGACACAAAAGACTCTTTATGAACTTTGTCTGATGCAACACCGGCAGATGTTAAACCATTCACGGCAATATCCATCATTGGTGCAGGACCACAAATAAAGCATTCAGCCTTAGCTTTGTCTACATTTGAAAGCACATCATCAATCACAGACTGAGTTAAGTATCCTGTATGCGCAGCTAAGCCATCAGAATCATTCTCCAGGATGTGTACCACATTGAAACGATCATCTTTGGAGAGCTCTTCTATCGTAGACTTGAAAATAATGCTCTCAACATCTCTATTAGCGTAAACAAGCGTAACCTTAGTAGAAGACTCTTGATCTAGCGATGACTTTGCAATAGACATTAGTGGTGTAATTCCAGATCCTCCACCGAATAAGACAAGGTGTCTTTCATTCGCGGTATTAAAGTCTGTTGTGAAGTTTCCAATAGGCGCCATCAACTTGGCAGTATCTCCAGCCTTGAGGTTTTCGTTAAGATGGTTCGACATTAAGCCACCATCAACTCGCTTTACTGCAACCGCTGGATTAGCATCTACAAAAGGAGAAGAACACACAGAATAGGCTCTTCTTACTTCCTTACCATTTATGTCGGCAATAACGGTAAAGAATTGGCCCGCCTTATAATTGATATCACCACTCTCAGGTTGTTCAAAATGAATACTGATGGCATCAGCAGTCTCTCTTCTTACTTCTTTAACTTTTAAATGCAGAAACCCATCCTTTGATGGTGCTTTAGATTCTTCCTTCTTTTTAAATAGACCAAATGCCATATCTTCTCAATTTCTGTCTTGTGCTAACAATACAAATAGCCTTCAGGTTTTCCAAACTTGCTATTTTTTAGGCTGCAAAAGTACGGAGATATTTAGACGAAATAAAGTATTGTTCGAACTTCAACCGCCTAGCGATCAATCATTTCGTATCTTTGGCCTTTCTTAAAAAAATAGCATTTAATGGAGCTAAATACTTTAACCGCGGTTTCACCAATTGATGGCCGATATAGAAGGGTTACAAACGAACTTGGGCAATATTATTCTGAATATGCCCTGATAAAATATAGAGTTGAAGTTGAAATTGAATACTTCATTGCACTTTGTGAAAAACCACTTCCACAGCTTGCCCATGTCGCGTCAAGTAATTTTGAAGGTCTTAGAAATATCTACAAAAACTTTTCTGAAGCAGATGCCACGAGCATTAAAGAAATTGAAAAAGTTACTAACCACGATGTAAAAGCGGTTGAATACTTTATTAAAGAACAGTTTGATAAACTGGGTCTAGAAGATGTTAAAGAGTTTATCCATTTTGGTCTTACATCTCAAGACATTAACAACACTTCTATTCCACTCTCTCTTAAGAGGGGTCTTCACGAAATAATTGAGCCTGCCCTACTTGAGGTTCAAGGTCTATTGGCAAACATGACTGAAGAATGGGCTGATATTACTATGCTGGCTAAAACACATGGTCAACCCGCTTCGCCTACAAGATTAGGAAAGGAAATTGATGTTTTCAGGGCAAGAATCGAAGAGCAATTGGTTCAACTGGGAGACATCCCTTTTGCAGCTAAGTTTGGAGGAGCCACAGGTAATTTTAATGCACACCATGTGGCTTATCCTGGCGAAGACTGGATGGCATTTGGAGATCATTTCGTTTCAGAATACTTAGGAATGAAGAGAAGTTACCCTACGACCCAAATTGAGCATTATGATCACCTAGCAGCACTTTTTGATTGCTTAAAGAGAATTGACACAATCTTGATAGATTTCTCTAGGGACATCTGGCAATATGTATCGATGAATTACTTCAAGCAGAAGATTAAGGAAGGGGAGATTGGATCATCTGCCATGCCACATAAGGTAAACCCTATTGACTTTGAAAATGCTGAGGGTAATTTGGGTATTGCCAATGCCTTGTTTGAACATCTCGCTGCAAAGCTGCCAATTTCTAGATTGCAAAGAGACTTGACAGATTCTACGGTTTTGAGAAATATTGGTGTGCCTTTAGGTCACATGCTCATTGCTTTGAAATCACTAACCAAAGGAATTAACAAGTTAGAATTGAATAAAGCAGCAATCGATGCAGATTTAGAAGCCAACTGGGCAGTGGTTGCCGAAGCAATTCAAACCATCTTAAGAAGAGAGGCTTATCCAAAGCCTTATGAAGCACTTAAGAACCTAACTCGTACGAATGAGAAGATTAACGAGAAGAGTATCAAAGTATTTATTGAAACACTGAATGTTTCAGACGAGATAAAAGTAGAACTCAGAAATATAAGCCCTTTCAATTATACAGGGCAATAATAAAAAAAGGGAGCTAAAAGCTCCCTTTTTTGTTAGTTCATTTCCTTAAGCGAATCTGATTTAGGGTCATACTCTAACAAAGGATTGTAGAGTAATTCATTATTCCTAAAGTCGTACAGCGTTAGGTTTCTTAGCTCATAATAAGCTTCCCAATACTGCTGCAAGGCCTGAATATAATTTCTAATAGCCTGGTCTTTCGTAGAACGTGCATTTGTAAGTTGAAGAATATCAACTTTGCCTGCTAAGTATCGACCATTTGTAATCTCGAAACGTTTCAAGGCAATCTCTTGTCTCTTCTCAGCAATCTCAATTTGATCTCTAATCTGAGTAAAGTTTCGAACAGCATTTTGAATCTCCTGCTCAAAATTGATCATGTTCTGCTCAATATTGAACTCAGTCAATTGCATTCTCTCTCTTGCAGCGTTCATTCTAGCTCGGTTTCTACCTCCGTCAAGAATTGGAATAGCAAAGTTTAATCTTACCGTTGAACCTGCCGCTAGATTAGTCCCATCATAAACGCCATTTAAATCTAGAGTCTGAGGACTGATGTAACCGAAAGTAGCACTTAACGTAGCATTGAAACGTCTTGCTCTTGCATCGGCAACACTTCTCTCTACTTCTAGTCTATCCAACTGAAAATCTAAGTATTCAGCTCTATTATCTTTAGCATATTGAAGGGCAGTTTCATATTGAATCGCAAATGTTGGCACTTCAGCAGGTGGCACAAGCTCCAAATCAACATCATCTGTTAAACCGATAAAGCTTCTTAAATCTAAAGATCTTGATTGAACATCAAGTCTTGCTTGTTGTGCACCACTTTGCGCGGTAATTAAATCTAATTCAGTTTGAAGTAATTGATCTTCTGTAGTAGTACCGATGTTATATCTACCTTGTTCTACTTTAAAGATTGTATCATTTGCGGACTCATTCTGCTCTTCAATCTGCAAGTTTCTTTGCTGAACGAGTAATTGGAAAAACAACCTAGCTGCAATTTGGGATGTATTCTCCAAATCTTGAACGTAAGACCTTTTAGACTGCTCATATCTCAAAGGCTCAATCTTATTATTCCACTTAAATTGGTTTACTTGGAACAAAGGTTGCGTAAGTGTAAACCCTACTGGGTCACCTTGATATAAGGTACTTTCTTGGCCTTCTCTATAATCATCAAACCTCGAAATATTAGTTTCGAAAGACACAGTAGTATTTGTCCACGGTAAAACCTGCTCTAAACCCATAGAAAGGTTCATGTTATTTTGGTTTACCGTTCTAAATGCAACTGTACCATCAGGTTGAGTTGTTGGAATAGCCCTATCCTGGTAACTTGGCACAGTTCCTCTCAATAATAGCTGAGGCTTCAATTGAGACTTAAACACCCGAAAGTTCCAATAACCCAAGTTTCTTTGAGTTTCTGCTTGCTTTGCACTTCGTGAGTTTTGTCTTGCCAACTCTATTACTTCATCCAAAGTAAGAGTTCGCTTCTCCTGTGCATTCGCCAAAAGTGGCAAACACAAAAAAGCTATTATGAGTAAAATTCCCTTTTTCATAATTCTTTTATTCATGTCTAAGTGAAGTAATTGGATCTTGTTCAGCAGCTCTCTTGGCAGGAGTAATTCCAAACACAAGACCTACTGTTGCGGCTACTCCAAATGAGATAACTATAGATACCAAGCTTATTGAAGTTGGGAAGTCTGCCAGTGAACTAACTGCATAGGCCAATCCTACTCCCAGTATAACACCTACTAATCCTCCCGTAATTGAGATCATTACTGACTCAAAGAGGAATTGCATGATGATATCTGTCTTTTGGGCACCGATAGATAACCTCAAACCAATCTCCTTTATACGTTCCAGGACTGAAGCCAGCATTATATTCATAATACCAATACCACCTACAAGTAACGAGATGGCTGCAATTGCTGCCAGTACAATGTTGAAGATATTTTGAGTTCTTTGCTGCTGTTTGAGAAGGAGCTCCGGAATTGTTATTTCAAAATCTACAACGCCATAATGTCTTCTTTCCAACATTCTAGACATAACATCTGCGGTTGGATTCAGCTTCTCTGAATCAGACACTTGAACAACCAAACGATCAATTTGATGATAGTTTGATGGAGTTTTGTCGTCATCATCACTTGATTCAGTGGTTTGGGTCATCTGGAAACCACCTCGACCAAAGCTCATCATTGAAGTACCAAAACTCTTTTTCAATCCAGAACCCGTTACTAAATCTCTATTGATATATCTAATAAGTACGGTTTGAATGGGCGTATAAACGTCCATGTTGTAATCACGGATACCTAAGTTAGATATGGCCTTTTCAGAAATATATCTCTCTTTAAGGACTCCAATAACTTCCAGCCATTGACTACCTACTTTTATCTTCTTACCTATAGGATTTTCACGAGGAAAGAACTTTGTCTGGATACCTTTACCAATTACACAAACTGGCCTACCCAGTCTAAGTTGTTCGTCATTGAACATTTTACCCTCATTTAAGTCAAAGTTCGCCACTTCAAAATAAGAAGGTTCAACCCCTACAAGTTTAGAAGATCTTCTGATGCCGTTCTTTATAATATAGGTCTCCAGAAGAATTTCAGGGCTTAGCTTTTGAACACCTGGTATAGACTTTTTGATACTCTCAACGTCTAATAACTTCAAACCAGGAGAAAACTTATTGCCTTCATCCTCTTCAGAATCTCCAAGCGTTTGCTCTACTTGTTCCACTCTTGGCTGAACAATGATATTGTTCACACCAACTAACTCAATTTGTTCTAAAATCTCTTGCTGAGCTCCATTGCCTATGGCTAACATGGCGATTACAGCAGCGACACCAAAAATAATACCTAAGGCAGTAAGCAAAGACCTTACCCGGTTAGCTATTACAGCTTCTAGCGCAATGTAGAAATTAGACCAAATACTCTTTTTGGTAATTTTCATACTGAGCGCTTATTGTCCTGGTTGTCCTGAAAGTGTAGATGTTCCGGCAGGTCTGCCGCCACCTCTTGTTCCGCCACCTCTTTGCATTTGCTGCATACGCTCCTGCATTTCAGCTGGTGAATTGATACCAAAACCCTTTATTCTCTCAATCATCTCAGGAGACATTGGAGTTCCATCTCTATTCAACCACTGTTCTTCTTCTGCCTCTTCAACAACTTCAGGCTTAAGATTTCTCAAACCGTTTAATTGAGCTATTAACGTTGGCTCTTTACCTTCTGCAGTTGCAGGCATAGACAGATATAAAACGTCTCCTTCTTCAACTCCCATTTCAATAACGGCCTCATTACTATTGGTCATCCCAATCTTAACTTCTTGTAGAGCTCCACCCTTTTTAACTACATAGTTAATAGAGTCGTTGTAAACATGAAGAACCTCAAGCGGTACATGAACCACTGAATCTAATTTTTCAGTTACAATTACGTTACTTGATGTCATAGCTGGACGTAAATCTCTGTCTCTCTCATTTAAACGAACAACTACCTCAAATACTTTTGCATCAGAGTTAGGGTTTTGCTGTCCAACTCGAGCCACTCTAATCACTTTACCTGTCATAGATTTATCTGGGAAGGCGTCCAGACCAATCTCAACTGGTTGGTTAACCTTTACCTTACGTATATCAACTTCGTTGATGAAAGTAGTAGAGATCATGCTCGAAAGATCTGGAAGTTCAGCAACCTGAGGGCTCCAAGGACTAACGCTTGAACCTTCAATAATTCTATCACCACCAAAACCGCCTTTAGCATAAATCACCATTCCTGCCTGTGGGGCCAAAATGGTAAAATCATTCTGAAGTTGAGTCATTTTTGAATAACGATCCTGTCTTCTTCTTAAGTCAGAAGTTTCCTCAATCATTTTCGTTTTCGCCTGCTCTACTCTTAAACTGTAGTTCTCAATAGCTCTTTGTTTATCTCTGTCTAGTTTTTCTAGCTCGTTTTTATACTTCTGAATTGTAGCTGGTGGCTCATATGCCGACTGCTCCAATTGAAGTTGCTTCTCAGCGATTTGATAATCAAGATTGATCAACTTGTCTCTTTCACCTCTAAGTGTAAGGGCTGTATCAATCTTAGCATTTTCAAACTCTGCAAGTTGAGCATCTAATTGATCCTTTTCAGCTTTAATTTTGTCATAAAGCTCTCCCACATCTAACTGGGCAACAAAGTCCCCCTGAGAAACCTGCGTTCCTTCTTCCACTAACCTCTGAACAGTTAGTTGTCTAATACCGAAATCTCTTGCCGAAACTGGGCCTAAAATCTTTGTAGATCTTTCAGCAGAAAGTTCGCCTGTGGTGGTAACTTCTACAGTAAATTCACCTCTTTCAGCTGTCACCAAAAGAGATGTTCCTTCTTCTCCTTTGGAAGGATTGAAGAATACCACTGTAGCTATAATGGCAGCCACTATGAGTCCTCCAAAAATGATTAGTCTTTTCTTCATGACGTTTTTAATAATTCAGTTTGCGAAATTATCGCGTTATTTTCTTTTTCAATTCCCACCTAAAAAACTTTAGAACCTCCTAAATAAATGGTTCAAAGCCGTACTGAGAGCATTTATTCCAAGCACAAAACAGAGTCCGATTACAATTGTTTGACCGTTTATACTTATTTCGCATTTCACTTTGATGATAGAAACGAGAGAAAGGTTTAATGCACTTTTTTCAATTATAAGAACGGTAAATTCCGACTTCTACTAGATATTTAGTCATGTAGGCGGTGGCTATTTTGTAAGCAATTGATTTCTATCTTTGTTGAAATTTTCTGTATGAAAAAACTAATTAGTTGGACTTTACGGCATGTACCCAGAAAACAACTACAATACTTTAGCCATTATGTATTGCGAGTAGTTAGTCTTTTTATGCGTGGCAATAATGTAGAATGCCCTGTCTGTGACATCTCTTATAGAAAATTCTTGCCTTACGGTAGGTTACAATCAAGACCGAACGCACTTTGTCCTGATTCGCTTTCTTTAGAACGACACAGGCTCATGTGGCTTTACCTAAAAGATAAAACCAACTTCTTTACGGATGATTTAAAACTACTTCATATCGCCCCAGAGCTTTGCTTTATAAAAAAGTTTAAGGCAATGCCGAATATTGACTATACCAGCGCTGATCTTGACTCTCCATTGGCCGATGTGAAAATGGATGTACACGACATTCCTTTTGATGAAAACACGTTTGATGTGGTTTTTTGTAATCATGTGATGGAACACGTTGAAGACGATATTAAGGCTATGTCCGAAATACATAGAGTATTAAAACCAGGAGGCTGGGCAATTATTCAATCACCTCAGGATTATAGCAGAGACGAAACACTGGAAGACCCAACTATTACAGATCCTAAAGAAAGAGAACGAGTCTATTGGCAAGATGACCATGTCAGGCTTTTCGGCATGGACTATGGCAAGAGATTAGAGAAAGCAGGGTTTACGGTAACGGAAGATGATTATGTAATGCAGTTACCTAAAGAGAAAGTTGAACGCTACGCTCTACCTGCACAGGAAATAATCTACTTCTGTGCAAAAGGCTGATTCCCCCTAGGTGAAATAACTTCAGAAATAAGGCCCATTCCATAGGCATACAACTGAACAAAAGAAGTTAGAATAGAAGTGAAAGCCACTTTAAGATTCTTATTCTTGATAAGGCTATCAAGAAAAATAGCAGTATAGTAGAACCCTACCAGCACAGCTCCCACTTTGAACAAAGGGTAGTACCAATATGGTGTTGAAAGCCAAGACCAAAAGGCCAAAAAAAAGACTAAAGGCAGTAAGTGCACAGGTTTTAACTCACCTTTACAGTACCTGTTTACATTTACCCTTGCTCTACCAAAAAAATGAAGCTGCTTATAAAACTGACCTAGCGAAGTCCTTCTTTTGTGATAAACGAAAGCATTAGGAATCAATGCGGTTTTATAGTCAGCATTAATAATCCTTATGCTAAACTCAATATCTTCTCCCATTCTGGTGAGCTTATAACCACCAGTTTTCTCAAAAACTGCTTTGGATATGCCCATGTTAAAGCTCCTCGGGTGAAACCGCCCAACATGCTTTTTATTTCCTCTAATTCCCCCAGTGGTGAATGGAGATGTCATCGAATAACTAATAGCCTTTTGAAGAGTGTTGAAAGATTCGTGCGCTTTGTCCGGGCCTCCAAAAGCATCGACTGGGTTTGTGTCTAAAAAAGCATTGACCTCAGTTAAATAGTCCGCTGGAATCAAACAATCAGAATCAAACACGATATAATAATCGCCCTTGGCTCTTTCAAAACCGTAATTTCTTGTGAATCCTTGGCCAGTGTTCTCTTTAAAGTAATAATGAATATCTAAATGCTCTGAGTAAGAAGTCAGGATTGACTCACAGGTATCTTTTGATCCGTCTTCGATAATGAGTACCTCAAAATTGGAATAATGCTGTTTTGCTAGCGACTCTAGTAGCTCTTTTACTTCGTCTGGTCTATTGTAAACAGGAATAACTATTGAGAATAACCGCATTATTCTAACCCAATCGTCTCGTCAAGAATATAGTCATGATCTTTGTGGCTATTCATCACTATCATCTCTCCTATAAAACCAGCCAAAAACAATTGAGACCCCAAAATAATGGCTGTCAATGCTAAGAAGAAAAGTGGTTGATCCACAACATCGCGATAGTCACTAGACTTTAAAATATAGATAGATCGAATTTTCTCCCAAACAATACCAACAACGGAGAATAGACCAACTAAGAAAGATAATGAGCCGAGCGTACCAAAGAAATGCATTGGACGCTTCCGATATTTTGAAACGAAAGAAATGGAGAGAAGATCTAAGAATCCGTAAACAAACCGCTCCAAACCAAATTTGGTATGACCATACTTTCTGGCTCTATGTTCAACAACCTTTTCGGTTATCTCACTAAAACCATTTCGTTTAGCAATTACGGGTATATAGCGATGCATTTCTCCGTAAATATCTAGCGTCTTTACCAGCTTGGCGTCATATGCCTTTAAGCCACAATTAAAATCGTGGAGCTTTATGCCAGACAAAATCCTTGTCACTCTATTGAAGAATTTAGAAGGAATGGTCTTAGAGATGGGATCGAATCGTTTTTTCTTCCAGCCAGAAACAAGATGATTACCAGATTTAATCATCTCATAAAGCTCTGGTATTTCATCTGGACTATCCTGCAGATCAGCATCCATGGTAATAACCACTTCTCCTTTACAATGCTTAAAGCCTACATTTAACGCTGCCGACTTACCATAATTTCGATTGAACTTGATTCCTTTTATAGGATAAGAGTCGGACATAGACTCAATTACAGACCATGAATTATCATGACTGCCATCATCTACCAAAACAATCTCATAAGAAAAGCCATGTGTATTCATCACACGGCTTATCCAATCCACTAATTCAGGAAGTGATTCGTCCTCATTAAAAAGAGGTACTACTATCGAAATTTGAGTCAAACTAGAAATCTTCTGCTTCATTCTTTACCACTGCAGATACTATGGAACCCCATACTAATCCACCAATGATTACAAATATAATACCCATAACGGCAACTACTTCAGGATTTGAAAATGCTCCTGAAAAACCCTGCATTTGCTCAATTTCTTGTTCAGACATTCCCTGCTGTCTCCATGTATCTTGCATCACTTCAGACATTCGCTCTATGACAGTCGGATCAATAAATTTCACGTAAGCATAATAGATTGCATTTCTCAGAACTGCACAGATCAGAGCAGCAACCATACTGATTCTAAAACCTTCACCAAAGGTCATGAATCCACCGTTTTCATTTTTAAATTCTTTGGCTGCAAATGCGTAAATCGCAATCGCAATTGGGATATTTAATAGACCTAACCAATTAGATTGATACTCTAAAATAAGAGGTACTACGGTTAAAAGTGCCGTGATAAGCCCATAGATTAACCCCCATTTTTTGGCCACCTGCCCTGTTGTTAATTGCTCGTCCATTTTATTTTGTTTAAGGTTGACGTGATTGAAAATTAGCTATTTTTCTTAAACATAGCTATTGCCAATATTCAATAGAGGAAGAATTGTATGAACGATTATAATTCAAGCTAAACGTGAATTAAGATTGTTGACGGGTTCTTAATACAATTGAAAACACTGGTACTAATAGATAACCAAAAGCTACTCTCTTAATCGTCTCACTTAATATATCTATTGAGAATGTGGTGTCACTCAGTCCTTCAAGCTGCTTGGTCAATACTTCCTTTTTTTCTAAATCTTGTTCTGTATCTAACTGGGATGTTAGATCTTCCGTTAAGTAGGCAATCTTATCACTCAAGTAATCAGGTTCTATAAAGCCCGTAAATAGAGCGTATAATAGGCCGAAAAATAGACTCATCACAATTAAGGAAGTCACACCAATACTCATACCATGGTAAAACCTGAACTGTCCTTCATTATGGTTGTCTTTAAAGTCCTTTAGAGAAATGAATATAAAGACGGTAAGTACAACAAGGTTTGCAATCATGGTAACGAATGCCCCTGGAAGTATCCCAATCCAATGAAATGTTAAGAAAACAACTAACAAGAAAAAGCCACCGACCAAGCCATATCTTAGACCAAGCTTGGGTATAATTGGGTTTATTTTAATACTCATTCAGGTGTAGTTGACCTTTATTTACGACTCCGATTACTTTTCCATTCAAGACTTTTCCAAAGAAAGGTGAAGCCATAGATTTAGATTTATTAGTAGCTGAGTTATACTCCCAAGTAGCCTTTGGATCGAATAGAGTAAGACATGCTTGTGCTCCAACCTTTATCTCTTGGGCTTCAATTCCTAATCTGTTTCTGGGCTTACTTGTAACCAAGGCAATAACATCTTCAAAGCGATCTCCTAGTACTGTGAGGGCCGTACTGTAAAAACTCTGCTGATTGGCTGAACCAAATTCTGCTAAATCAAATTCCAGCTTCTTACTCTCAACGTCCTGTGGATTATGATCAGATACGATCGCATCTATGGTTCCATCTAAAACACCCTTCTGCAGAGCCTCCCTGTCACTTTTAAGACGGTATGGTGGATTAACCTTCAAGTTTGTATCATATCCATTGAGTGCATTATCCTCAAACATTAAATAATTAACACCGACATCACACGTCACATTCAAGCCTTTCATCTTTGCTCCGCGAATGAGTTCTAAGCCCGCTTCAGTCGAAACTAAACTTACATGCAGCTTACCACCAGCATATGCAAGAAGTTCCAAATTTCTATGAATAGTCAATGACTCTGCCAGGCTTGGCATCCCTTTCATTCCTAAGCAAGTACTTACTTCCCCTTCGTGCATTTGCGCATATGAAGTAAGAAGCTTATCCTCGGGTTTGTCAATGAGTAAACCATCAAACTTTTGCAAGTACTGAAGTGCCTTGATAAAGAGATCTGTATGCCAGACCGCATTACTACCATCAGAAAAAGCCTTAGCTCCCGATGTATGCAAGTCAATCATCTCTGTAAGTTCCTTCCCTTCGCATCGCTCTGTTAAGGCCCCTACCGGATGTAATTCTAAAGCAGATAGTTTATTGAAACGCTTGTAATAAGAAAGAGCATTCTTATTTGAGACAACGGGAACCGTATTAGGTGTTAAAACCACATCGGTAAACCCCGATGCCAAGGCAACTGCAGCCCCACTATCTAAATCTTCTTTGTGCTCTAAGCCCGGGTCGTTATAGTTGGCTCTCATATCAACCCAACCAACACTTACCTTCAAATCATCACTAGACACGATTTGACCCTCGAAATCAATATGATCCTCGATCGATTGGATCATACCATTTGCAATAAGGATATCTTTCTTAGTCTTGTGAAGAGAGGTATTGGGTTGAATAATCTCCGCAGCACGGATCAAAAATTCCATGTTACAAATATCGGATTAATATTATCTCTGCAAAAAGAAATAATACAGCAGCTAAAAGGAAGTATCTCCAAAGGCTCTGACCTTTCAAATTATTATTCACAAAGCTCATGGCGTCTTCCTTAGTTTCAAGATTCAAGACTTGAATATGATCGTATTTCGAAAGCTCATCGAGCTGTGCTTGTAGATTATCATTATAAATAGATTCTGATTTTGGTAGATTGAAGGACATGACCCTAAGCGTGTCAGTATCTCCTTTTAGATAGTACTGTCCAACTGATATCTCATCTTTTGGTATATCCATCAACAGCTGCCCATTTGCTATCCTTTGGTTCGGTATAAGCTCAGAGTCAGCCGAAGACAACTTGTGGACCTCATTATTACTCTCATTTACTGGAAAGCTCATGAATTCACTGTCAGTCTGATAGTAAAGCCTGTTCGCGTTAGATTGAGCACCTAGGGCTAGTTTATACATAATTGGGACAAATATTGCATGCGTAGCGAATGAAGAATACTCATTAGAAAGAGAGCTAGACACAAAGAAAATGTCATTATTTGAAACCAACTTTGAAAGAAAAGGCCGCTCATTTCTGAAACTGAGCAAAGCATACTCATAGTTAATTGGCCACCATTGAGCTGTTGCATCTGGCATTTTTATGCCTAAATCTTGCTCCTCGAAAATTCCTTCAAAGAATGGATTTTCGAAATCAATTGGTTTTAGATCCATCTTAAAAGAATCATCTTCCTGAAGTCGAATACCCAAGCGATCAAAGGTATCTACCGCCATACCAGTATTTGGCAATAGCAATAAGGTTCCACCCTCTTCAAGAAAAGTATTCACGTACCCAATAAGCTGATTCGAAAATGATGAAAGCTCATTTAGAATTAAGAAATCAGCTGACTCAAAAGAAGTCGATTGTAAACTATTCAGATTGAGCCTTTGGAAAGCAAACAACTCGTTATTCTCATAAAGAGAAGGGATAAAGTCATTTGATCCAACATCGAAAACCTCTAAAACACTCACCCTATTCAATTCATTTATACTTAAATAGAATTCATTGTCATATTCAGGATCGTTACCCCCCAAACTTATACGCATCTTGGAGAGATCTGTTAATTCGGTTGGAATACTATAGTTGTATGAAACTCTGTCTGTATTATCAAAAACTACCTGAGCTGTACCTAGTAATTGAGCACCAACCGTAAACCTTAAATTAACTGATTTGCTTACCCTATCGGTAGCAGAAATATCGACTACAATATTATTTACGAATTCCCCTGAATAGAAGGTATTCTCGAGATATGCACTATCTATATATATGTTTACCTGTTCACTTCCTTGAATTGAGACTAGATAATGATTCCGTAAGCTATCTCTAGCCAATAATTCTAAATCACTAGTTGCACTAAAATCCGAAAACCAATAGACATCACTTGAAATATCACCAGCACTAAATCGAGAAACTAATTCTTCTACGCTCCTATCTACTCCAACTAATTCCAGCGAAGCCAACGAATTATCCAGCGAAGCCTTTGTTAAGTCAGTAGATGCAGAAGATTTATAAGCATTCTCAACTAGACGAAAAGAACCCTCATCTGGATATGAATCCACTACGCCAGTAACAAGGGCATAAGCCTGATCAAACTTTGATCCCCCAGAAGTTAGGCCCGCCATACTCTGGGAATTATCTAAGTACAATGTCGTTTGGTCCTGAACCGTTTCATCCGAATCGCTAGACTTAACAATCGGCTTCGCAAAAGCCATTACTATCAAAAGGATCCCTATAATCCGAAGTAGCAGGATAATCAATTCAATAGGCCTTCTCTTAGCATTTGTCTCTTCAGATACCTTTTTAAGAAGTTCGATATTTGAAAATTCAATCCTCTTCGCCTTCCTCAAGTTAAAAAGATGAACAAGAATTGGAACAACAATTAAAGATACACCCCACAGAACTGAAGGGGATTCAAAAAGGAAGACTGAAAGTATTGAACCCATAGAATCGAATGAATAAGCTATGATACACAAAAGCTTAGTTCATAACTGCATTTTTCCATCATATTACGCAAAATCGCATAAAAAAAGCCTCGAAGTGCTCGAGGCTTAGTTTGATAAAAACTGGCGACTACTTACTCTCCCACCGGTAAAGGCAGTACCATCAGCGCAAGTGGGCTTAACTTCTCTGTTCGGAAAGGGAAGAGGTGGACCCCACCGCTATAATCACCATAAAATCTTAAATATTTTAAGTCGTTAGCTCATCATCTGTGAGCTATCGACTATTCGACATATTAATTGTAAGAGTATTACATAATAGAACTTAAAGGTTTCACGCGCCCGCCCATGCATATAGGCGGGCTGCTACGGAAAGCTTACGGGTAATTAGTACTGCTCGGCTTTGACATTTCTGCCTTTACACCTGCAGCCTATCAACGTCAT